>JAZOBS010000021.1:0-134760 GCA_045596085.1 Acutalibacteraceae bacterium
TGGTGTCCAAAAACGAACTGCTCGTCATCTTCAAGGGCGGTATCGAAAAGACAGTAAGGATGGAGTAAGGAGATGGAAAAATGCTCGTGCGTTCAGTCATATACGGCTGGAGGTTCGATTTTATGCGACCCTTCCAAATAAATAAGGACTTGCGAAAGCAAGTCCTTATTTATTTGGCGGAGAAGGAGTATTAGATAAGAACTATTTTTGCCGCAAGGCAAAAATGTTCGGCGACGCAGTCATAGCGGCGCGATAGCCGCTATGGTCTGCCAAAGTCTCGAGTAAGGCAAATTTTTTCGGTAACACTCGCAGTGTTCGAAAAAATGCCGACGGAGAGTACCCCGTAAAGCTTAGCCAAGCGAAAAAATAAAGTGAGCACATATCTTACCACCCAAAAGGACACACTCCATAGAGCAGCATTGCCCTATGGAGTGTGTCCTTTTGGGTGGTTTTTCGTTTTGGCGGAGAAGGAGCATTAGGTTTTTATTTAAACCTACAAGGTTTTTATTTAAAACTTTACAGATGTAGGTTTTTGCTTAAAACTTTACAGATAAGTTGACAGATGTAAAGGTTTGTGCTACAATAACTGTTGTTTGTCGAAATGCAAAAATCGTTTTCAAAAATCCAAAGCTCATATAAGGAAAGGTAGATATGAAAAATCGAATTCAAGAGATAAAGAGAGCGAAGAATGCCGTCATTCTCGCTCATTATTATGCTCCTGCCGAGGTTCAGGAAATAGCCGACCATGTTGGCGACTCTTTTTATCTTGCAAAAATAGCCAGACAAAGCGAGGCAGAAATTATCCTTTTCTGCGGAGTCGGCTTTATGGGTGAAAGCGCAAAGATTCTTTGCCCTGACAAAAAGGTGCTTATGCCAGATCCCAGCGCAGATTGCCCGATGGCGCATATGGTAGCGTCGGGCAAAACTTATGAGATGAGGGCAAAATATGACGACCTTGCTGTTGTCTGTTACATAAATTCCACGGCAGAGCTTAAATGTCAGAGCGATGTCTGTGTCACATCCTCAAATGCCGTTAAAATCGTAAGGGCACTCAAAAACAAGAATATTTTCTTTATCCCCGACCGAAATCTCGGCAGATTTGTTGCCGAGCAGGTGCCCGAAAAGAACATTATACTCAACGACGGATGTTGTCCGATACACGCAAAAATCACAGCACAACAGGTAATGCGCGAGAAAGAGTGTTATCCCGAGGCAAAGGTGCTTTCTCATCCCGAGTGTGATGAAGCGGTGCTTTCTCTGTCGGATTATGTGGGAAGCACTGCCGAAATTATCGCTTATGCTAAAGCCGACAACGCTCTAAAGTATATCGTTTGCACCGAGGACGGTGTTGACTATAAGCTTGTCTCAGATAGTCCCCATAAACGCTTTTATTATCCTGCCCCCCATCCCTGTTGCGCGGATATGAAGCTTAATACCCTTGAAAGGGTTTTGTCTGCCCTCGAAAATGAAAGCGGGGAAGTCACTGTAGAAGAGGAAGTGCGCCGTCGTGCCATTCTTCCGTTGGAGAGAATGTTGGAGCTGGCAAAATAGAGATGAATACAGATATTTTAATTGTAGGTTGCGGTGTTTCGGGGCTATATTGTGCCCTTAGTCTACCCGAAGACAAAAATATAACCGTTATTACCAAAAGCGCTGCCGAAAAAAGCGACTCCTTTCTTGCTCAGGGTGGAATTTGCGTTCTTCGTGATGAGGAGGATTATGAATCCTTTTTTGAGGATACTATGAGGGCAGGACATTATGAAAATAATCCCGATTCGGTGGACATTATGATACGCTCCTCAAGAAAGGTGATAGACGACCTTGTTTCTTTCGGTGTATGGTTCGAAAAGGAGGGGGAAGGCTTTGCGTATACCCGAGAGGGAGCCCACTCAAGACCGAGAATTCTTTTTCACAAGGACGAAACAGGCAAGGAGATAACCTCAAAGCTTTTAAGCAGGGTCAAAAGCCGACCTAATATTACGCTTATCGAAAACTTCACTATGGTGGATCTTATCTGCAAGGAGAATTTCTGCAACGGCATTGTAGGACAAAGCTCCGACGGTGAGTTTATAAGCATATCAGCAGATTATACCGTTCTTGCAACGGGCGGTATAGGCGGACTGTTCAGACATTCCACAAACTACCGACATTTAACGGGTGACAGCTTGGCTCTCGCCCTTAAATACGGTATAAAACTGCGCAATATAGACTATATTCAGATTCATCCCACTACCCTGTACACAGAAAAAGAGGGACGGGAGTTTCTCATTTCAGAATCGGTGCGCGGAGAGGGTGCAATTCTGCTCAACTCCAAGGGTGAAAGGTTTGTGGACGAGCTTCTGCCGAGAGATGTTGTTGCAAATGCCATATTTGAGGAAATGAAAAAGGAGAACAGCGAGTATGTGCGGCTGTCGATGGAGCCGATTCCCGAACGAGAGATTAAAACCCATTTTCCCAACATCTGTAAGCGCTGTCTTGAAGAGGGGTATGATGTAACCAAGGAGCCTATTCCCGTAGTGCCGTCCCAGCATTATTTTATGGGCGGTATTGATGTCGACAGCAACAGTAAAACCTCTATGGAGCGGCTTTATGCCGTCGGTGAGACCGCCTGTAACGGTGTCCACGGACGAAACCGATTAGCAAGTAACTCGCTGCTGGAAAGTCTTGTTTTTGCAGGACGTGCCGCTTTAGATATAACTAAAAACTATGAAGAAATAACGCTTAATAGCGAGATTACCGTTGACCCGTCCAATTATGACGGTTATACCCAAAAATATAAAAAATCAGTTTTAGAAGCTATCGAAAAGGAGAAGAAAAGCCATGAATAACATTACAATGAAGCTCAGCGTAGATGACCTTATTTTAGGAGCCCTTAAAGAGGATATTACCAGCGAGGATATTACAACAAATTCGGTAATGCCCCATTATCAGCTGGGTGAGGTAGAGCTTATATGCAAGGAGGATGGTGTTATCGCAGGTCTTGAGGTTTTCAAGAGAGTTTTTGAGCTTCTAGACGAAAAAACAGAGGTGTTTTTCACCTGCAAGGACGGAGATACCGTAAAGTTCGGTCAGAAGCTTGGACTTGTCCGCGGAGACATCCGTGTTCTGCTTTCGGGCGAAAGAACAGCCCTTAATTATCTTCAGCGTATGAGCGGTATCGCAACCTATACCCGCACCATTGCCGATATGCTCAAAGGCAGCAAAACAAAGCTTCTTGATACCCGCAAAACCACACCTGGTATGCGCATTTTCGAAAAATATGCCGTTAAGGTAGGAGGCGGATACAATCACCGCTACAACCTCAGCGACGGTATCCTCCTTAAGGACAACCATATCGGTGCGGCAGGCGGCGTGAAGGAAGCCGTAAGAATGGCAAAGGAGTATGCTCCCTTTGTGCGCAAAATTGAGGTCGAGGTTGAAAATCTTGATATGCTCAGAGATGCCCTTGAAGCAGGTGCAGATATTATAATGCTTGATAATATGAGCGTTGAGGAAATGAAAGAGGCTGTACTGCTTACCGCGGGAAAAGCCGAAACCGAATGTAGCGGAAATGTTACAAAAGAAAATGTTGAAAAGCTTGTTCATATCGGCGTAGACTATATATCAAGCGGTGCACTTACCCATTCTGCGCCTATATTGGACCTTTCTCTTAAAAATCTTCACGCAATATAGAGGAGATAGTGTATGAAAGCAAATGACAGAAGAAAAGCAATAGTAAATCTCCTGTTATCGGCAAATGAGGCAATATCGGGCGGTGCTCTTGCGGCAGAGTTTGGCGTATCAAGACAGATAATTGTTCAGGATATGGCTGTAATAAAGGGCTCGGGCTATGATGTTCTCTCAACACATAACGGATATATTCTTCAAAAATCCCCACATAAAGAACGGGTTTTTAAGGTATATCACACCACAGAGCAGACCGAGGATGAGCTTAATCTTATTGTTGACTTGGGCGGAACCGTTGCAGATGTGTTTGTGTGGCACAAGGTCTACGGCAGAGTGGCGGCACCCCTTAATATATTCTCCCGCCTTCAGGTGCGACAGTTTATCGAGGGTGTCAGAACGGGAAAATCTACCGAGCTTATGAATATTACGGGTGGGTATCATTACCACACTGTCCGAGCCGACTCGGAGGAAATTCTTGACCGCATCCAAAAAACTCTTGACGGTAGGGGATATATTGCGCCCGAAAATAAATTCTAGTACAAAATAGTATTTGACAAACAGATTTTATTATGTTATAATCCATTCACCGCTTTAAACTATTAAAGCGAACAGCAAAACAGGAGAACTTAAGCTATGATGCCGAGAAAAGGTAATTTAATGGGTGTCCGCGAAGACATCAAGGTGCTTGACGCCACCATCCGCGACGGCGGACTTTGTAATAATTTTGAATTTACAGATGAATTCGTTTCCGACCTGTACAGAGCAAACGTAAAGTCGGGAATCGACTATATGGAATTTGGATATAAGTCCAGCAAGTCAATGTTTGACCCTGAAAAGTACGGAAAGTGGAAATTCTGTGACGAAGAGGACATCCGCGCAATAGTGGGTGACAACATTTCGGATATGAAGATATCGGTTATGGCGGATGTAGGCAGATGCGACTATAAAACCGACTTTGTAAAGAAAAGCGAAAGTGTAATAGATATGGTGCGCGTTGCCTGCTATCTTCATCAGATACCCACCGCTATCGAAATGGTAGAGCATTTTCACGACCTAGGCTACGAGACCGCCTGCAATATTATGGCGGTATCTCAGGCAAATTCCGACCAGCTTATGCAGGCTCTTGATATGCTTGCCACCACAAATGTGGATGTTATCTATCTTGTAGACAGCTACGGCTCTCTCTATCCCGAAAACGCGTCTGAACTTGCAAAGAAATATATTTCCGCTGTTGAGGGTACAGGTAAGCAGATAGGCTTCCACGCCCACAACAATCAGAATCTTGCCTTTGCAAACACCATAGAGACAATGTCCTACGGACTTTCCTTTATGGATGCCACTATGCAGGGCATAGGCAGAGGTGCGGGAAACTGCTCTATAGAGCTGCTTGTCGGCTTTCTCAAAAATCCTAAGTACAACATCTACCATCTGCTTAAATTCATCGAAAAGCATATGCCCTCCCTCCGCGCTCAGGGGGTGCACTGGGGATATGACCTTCAGTATATGTTCACAGGCCTTTTAAACCGTCACCCCAAGGAGGCTATCGAGTTTACAAGTGACGAGCGTACCGACTATGCAGAATTTTATAAAACTCTGCTGGAAAATCACTAAAATATAAAACCTCACAACGCCATTTTTAACGGAAGTTGTGAGGTTTTTGAACATCTCGAAAAAATTGTGCCGTAACCTATTGAAAAATGAATAAAACTTGATATATAATAATAATATAGAAAACAGCGGAATTGGAGGCGCACTTATGAGGATTCAGTTTATCGGTGCAACCCACGAGGTAACGGGAAGCTGTACATTGCTTACGGTAGGCGGCAGATATTATCTTGTAGATTGCGGAATGGAACAGGGAATTGATGTTTTTCAGAATATTGATCTGCCTGTAGCCGCAAAGGATATTGATGCTGTATTTCTCACCCATGCGCATATTGATCATTCGGGAATGTTGCCAAAGCTTTATAAAGACGGATTTCGCGGCACCATATACGCAACCGAGGTTACCTGCGATCTGTGTAATATAATGCTGAGAGATTCTGCCCATATTCAGGAATTTGAAGCGCAGTGGCGCTCTAAAAAAGCTCTCCGCTCAGGAGGAGAGACTATAGAGCCGGTCTATAATACTCAGGATGCGGTAGGGGCAATCTCGCTTTTCAGAAGATGCCGTTATCTTGAAAAGGTATACCCTGCCGAAGGTATTGAGCTTAGGTTTACCGATATCGGTCATCTGCTTGGCTCTGCCTGTATAGAACTCACCCTTACCGAGGGTAAGACTGTTAAAAAGATAGTCTTCAGCGGAGATGTGGGTAATACCAATCAGGGAATAATAAACGATCCCCAGTTTGTTGAGGAGACCGACTATCTGGTAATAGAATCGACCTATGGTAATCGGCTTCACGAAAAGGTTCGTCGGGATGTTGTGGCAGAGCTTGCAGGTTATATACAAAAAGCAATGGATAGGGGAGGAAGCGTTATAATTCCTTCCTTCGCCGTCGGACGAACGCAGGAAATGCTTTATATTCTTCGGGAAATAAAGCAAAAGGGTATGGTTAAGGGACACGACCGTTTTCCTGTTTATGTCGATAGTCCCTTAGCGGCAGAAGCAACGGCAATATTTATGCAGTGCGACCCGATCTGCTTTGACGATAAGACGGTAGCTCTTATAAAACAGGGAATAAATCCTATTTGGTTTGATGATATTCGAATGACTATCACCTCTGACGAGTCGAAAATGATAAACTTCGACCCCAACCCAAAGATAATTCTTTCGGCAAGTGGAATGTGTGAGGCTGGTAGAATACGCCATCATTTAAAACATAATCTCTGGAAGGATAATAATATCATCCTTTTTGTGGGATATCAAGCAGAGGGTTCTCTGGGGCGTCGGCTTTTAAACGGCGAAAAAACTGTTACTCTCTTCGGCGAGGAGATAACAGTAAATGCTGAGATATGCTCCCTTCACGGAACCAGCGGACACGCCGACAAGGAGGGACTGCTTAACTGGATAAGTGGCTTTAAGAAAAAGCCCTCAACCGTCTTTGTGAATCACGGAGATGATGCATCCTGCGAGGATTTTAAAACAACTATTTCTGATATGGGATATCGGGCATTTGCTCCGTATAGCGGCACCGAGTTTGACCTTGCAAACGGCAATATGACGGTCTTCACCGAAGGAAAACCGATAGACAGGGTAAGCCTGTATAAGGGCAATGCACGTGCGGATATGCTGTTTAGAGAACTTGTTTCAGAGGCAGAGAGACTCTTAAAGCTGGTAAAAACCCGCAGAGGAAGGACCAATAAGGATAATGCCCGTCTGACTTCACAGATAAGGGAACTTATAAATAAATGGAAAGACTGATCTGAAGGAGTGTTTTTATGAAAATATGTGTATACGGGGCAGCATCCCCCACTATTGACCCTGAGTATATAAGAAAGGTCGAGATGCTTGGACGCGAAATGGTGAAGAGGGGACATTCCCTTGTCTTCGGAGGCGGTGCAAACGGACTTATGGGTGCCGCGGCTAGAGGAGTGCGTCACGGCGGAGGACATATTTTAGGCGTTATACCTACATTTTTCGCCGATGAACAGATTGAGGCAATATGCGATTTTTGTGATGAACTTATCCAACCTGAAACCATGCGTGAGCGTAAGCGTATAATGGAGGATAACGCAGATGCCTTTATCGTAGTCCCTGGCGGAATAGGTACCTTCGAGGAGTTTTTCGAAATACTTACCTCAAAACAGCTTTGCCGCCACAACAAGCCGATAGTGCTTTATAACATCAAGGACTACTATAAAGAACTGAGCGTAATGATGGCACAAGCAGTAGAAAAAGGCTTTGTGAGGGAAAACTGTTTAGAGCTTTATATGGTTACCCACGATATAGATGAAATATTTGCCTATCTCGAGGGACCTCACAAGACAAGAACAGTAAAGGACCTTAAGGACGGATAAATTTTAGCGACTATGACCCATTTAGGCTCATAGTCGCTAAAATTTACAGATTTTCTTTGATTTTTGCAATCATTTCGTTATACTGCTCGTCAGTGAGATAGGTTTTTTGGGGATTCATCTGGAAAACTCCGCCCCATTCGTCACCGCACTCGTATTTGGGAACGAGATGCATATGAAGATGGCAGCCTGTGTCACCGTAGGCACCGTAGTTCACCTTGTTAGGGCTGAATGCCTTGTGTAGTGCGTTTGAAGCCTTGCAAACGTCAGCCATAAACATATTGCGCTCTTCCTCGCTGATGTTTACTATCTCACTTACGTGGTCCTTGTATGCAACGATAACTCTGCCGGGCTTTGATTGCTCCTTAAACAGAATAAGTTGACTTACCGACAGGTCGCAAATCGGAATACCGAACCCTGCGAGAATTTCTCCGCCCATACAGTATCCGCAATTACAGTCTTTCATATAAATACCTCCATAGTTTTTTCTTTATTATAAATCAAATATTTTTTTAAATCAACTATATTTTATATCCACTTCTGCTATATCGATACATTCATAATTATTTGCTGCGAAAAAGTTTATTGATTGACAAGAAAAGACAGAAATAGTATAATATAAAAAAATAATATACGGGGGAATTTTTTATGAAAAAGTTTTTTGCAGAATTTAAAACCTTTATAACCCGCGGAAATGTCATTGATATGGCTGTCGGTGTTACCGTCGGTAGTGCCTTCACCGCAATCGTTACCGCAATTTCGACCAACATAATCAAGCCCTTTATCAACTGGCTCATTTCTGTAATCATCGGTGCCGAAACTCTCAGTGAGTGCTTCACCTTTTTAGGAAAGCCTGCACTTCTTGAAGACGGCACTGTAGACCTTGCAAACTCCATCTATATCGACTGGGGCGCATTCATCAATGCTGTTATCAACTTCCTTGTAATCGCATTTGTTCTTTTCTGCGTTGTTAAGGGAATCAATGCCCTTACCGATAAGCAGAAGGCTATGACCGCAAAGCTTATGGAAAATGTTATCAGCGGTGAAGATAAAAAGGCTATGAAAAAGCAGGGAATAAGCCTTAAGGATAAAGAGGCTGTTGAGGCTTACTTCAAGGCAAAGGCTCTCGAGGCTGAAAGAATCAAGGCTGAGGAAGAGGAAAAAGCCCGTCTCGAACGCGAGGCTAACCCCACCACCGAAGACCTTTTAAAGCAGATTTTATCAGAGCTCAAAAACAAATAAACATAAAAAATCTCGTTGAAGACGAATCTTCAACGAGATTTTTTTAATCACTCAGACCTATAACCGTTTCGATAGGCAGGGAAAGGACAAAGCCCTTTGCATCACTGTGAACACCACAGGTCTTTCCTATTGCCTGCATAATGGGCAGCTTGTGTTCGCTGTCTGTAACGATTATAACAATTTCCTTTTCCTCCTGAATATCAAGCCCCCAGGAGGAAACCGTCTTGTCGTCGGAAATGCGTCGGCTATGGATTACCGAGCCTCCGCCCGCACCTGCAGCTCTTGCTGCATTCATAACATCTTCGCTGTAGCCTGGGTTAACAACAGCGGCTATCATACTGTAATTGTTTTCGCTCATAGAGTCTTCATCCTCTCTGCTTTCATATTCAAGATTGCCCGAGTACATTTTAATTATAAGATTACTGATGCCCGAAAGCTTGGCGGTAAAAGCAATTCCGCTGTTGACCGAGCCGAGCTTAAACTCCTTGTGAAGCTTTTTAAGGCTGTCGTCGGCAAGATTTTTTGGTATAATGCTGACAAGTACGCTTTTTTCAGAGCTGCCGAGACCTAAAATATCCATCATCTCACTGGAGGCGGTGCCTACGGCGTTAAGCTTGTAGTGCATCGCCATTTCAGATTTCGCAAACATTTTAGATGCCTTGTCGGCAAACTTTTTGTGGGTTATAAGCATAAGAAGACGGAGAGAAGGAACAGTTTTGTTTTCGTTCATAAGCTAATAACCTCCTAAAGTTCAATAATTTCGTCGTTATCATCGGTGATGATAACAGGCATTTTTGCCTTGCTGTTAAGCTTGAATTTGTAACTGATACCCATTATCTGAATTGCGACAAGCGGGGTAAGTGCAACAAGAGCCACCGCGCCGAAAGCGTCGGTCATAATGTTTCCGCCCAGTGCCTCACAAGCTCCGATACAAAGGGGAAGCAGGAAGGTGGAGGTCATAGGACCGCTTGCAACTCCGCCCGAGTCGAATGCGATACCCACAAATATCTTAGGTACGAAGCGGGACATAACAAGTGCTATTACATACCCTGGGATAATTATCCACATAACAGATATTCCCGTTAGTATTCTCAGCATCGCAAGGCCAAGACTTATCGAAACACCTATAGACAAACAGCGATTCATAGCTTTTGCCGAAATGGAGCCCTCAGTGACCGACTGAACCTGCTTGTTGAGTATCTGTATGGCAGGCTCTGCCTTAACGATAAAGTAGCCGATTAGCATACCCAGTGGAACAAGAAGCCACTTGTACTGGGTTGCGGCAAGCTCCTTGCCGATTACCGTACCTACAGGCGCAAAGCCCACATTAACTCCGCAAAGGAAAAGCACAAGACCCATAAAGGTATAAATAAAGCCTACCGAAATTTTAAGCCGTTGGCGTTTTTTGTATCGTCGGCTTATAAGCTGGAAAACAGCGTAAACCGCAACAAGCGGAACAAGGGAGATGAAGACCTCTTTAAGATAGTGGGGAATGTTACCCGCAAATTCAAAAACCACCTGTCTTACGGTATCGAAACTGCCGAGTACATCAGAGTCGTAAACGGCACCGTCGGGTCTGAAAAAACAACCCAGTATAAGTACAGCGAGAATTGGACCTACACTGGAAAGTGCAACAAGACCGAAGCTGTCACTTGAGGCGTCTTTATCACCGCGTACCGAGGAGAGACCGACACCGAGTGCCATTATAAAGGGCACTGTGATAGGTCCTGTTGTAACTCCGCCTGAGTCAAAGGCAACGGCAATAAAGCTTTTAGGCACTAAAAAAGCAAAAACAATTACTGCCGCGTAGAGAATCATCAGCAATGTGGAAAGGCTTATTTTAAAGAGTATACGCAGTACAGCAAGGCTTAAAAATATGCCTACCCCCACACCGACAGTAAGTATAAGGGTCATATTGGGGATGGAGGGGACCTGCTGGGCAAGAACCTGAAGGTCAGGCTCCGCTACGGTAATGAGTACGCCCAGAACAAAGCTTATAAAAATTATTACAGGAAGCTTTTTGGAGGAGGAAATCTTAATACCGATACCCTCGCCCAAAGGATTCATTGCCATTTCGGCGCCAAGCTGAAACATACCCATTCCGAGAATAAGCAGAACTGCTCCCAAAAGGAACATTATAAAGGTGCCTACATCAAGGGGAATAAGGAATATGCTTATGATTAAAACGATGGCGCTGATAGGCAAAACTGCGGCAAGTGATTCCAAAACCTTTGCCTTTAGCTGCGAATTCATCAGTTGACAAAACCTCCCGAAAATTGCTATATCTATAATACGGTAAAATGCTCTTAAAAACAACCCTTTTTGCAAATTTACGTTATTTTTGCAAGAAAAGATGCGCAAAAATGCAATACCGTAATCAGAGGATTTGGTGTATAATGTAACCAAAGCCTTTATAACGGAAAGGATATCTGCTTATGGAAAAAATTATAAATTCCTTGTCAGATGCTGCAAACAGCATTACCACAGCGGTAAACGATGCGCTTTACGGCTATATTCTTATAATACTGCTGGTTGTCGGAGGTATTTATTTTACTATACGCACAAAATTTGTTCAGTTCAGACTTCTGGGTGAGCAGTTCCGCGCCGTTACAGAAAAGCCAAAGGACGGCAAAGGAGTTTCCTCATTTCAGGCTCTGATGGTATCCACCGCATCCCGTGTAGGCACAGGTAATATTATCGGTGTTTCAACGGCTTTATGTCTCGGTGGCTTCGGCTCAATCTTCTGGATGTGGGTAATCGCTATAATCGGCAGTGCTTCGGCATTTGCCGAGAGCACACTGGCGCAGATATATAAGAAAAGGGGAGAAGACGGCAGAAGCTACGGCGGACCCGCATATTATATCGAGGGCGGCTTAAAAAACAGAGCACTGGCGGTAGTTTTTTCGGTTCTTCTCATAATAACCTACGGCTTTGGCTTTAATATGCTTGCTTCTTACAACCTGCAGTCAACCTTTTCGGGCTACAGCTTTTATAATCCTCACACCACCCCTTGGATAATTGGTGTAATACTTGCAGTTATCGTAGGCTTTTGTCTTTTTGGCGGTGGCAAGAGAATTATTAAGGTTACAAGCTTTTTGGTACCTGTTATGGGTGTTGCATATATTCTTGTTGCACTGATTATTGTTGTTATAAATATTACCGCTCTGCCCGATGTATTTGTGCGCATTTTTACCGACGCTTTTGACATCGAGGCGATTTTCGGCGGTTTTTCGGGCTCCTGCGTAATGTACGGAATTAAACGCGGACTTTTCAGCAACGAGGCTGGTGTAGGCTCAGCACCTAATGCATCGGCATCTGCCGATGTTCAGCACCCCGTAAAGCAGGGTCTGGTACAGGTGCTGTCGGTATTTATAGATACTCTGCTGGTTTGCTCCGCCACCGCATTTATGTGTGTGTGCTCGGGTGTAGAGCCTACGGCAGAGCTTTCGGGTGCACCCTATGTTCAGGCAGCACTTTCGGCAACGCTGGGCGGCTTTGGTCCGTTGTTCATCACCATTGCTATGATGCTTTTTGCATTTACCACCCTTATAGGAAACCTCTACTATGTAGATCAGTGTATTTATCATCTTCTTGGAAAAAAACCGGGAAAAGGATTTCGCACGATATATTATATCATAGCATCTCTGGTCATCTTGTTAGGAGCAGGTCTCAGTGCAGGACTTCTCTGGAATATAGCCGATATTACTATGGGTGCTATGGCCCTTGTTAACATTCCCGTAATAGCACTGCTTGGCAAGTATGTTGTAAGAGCCTTAAAGGATTACGAAAAACAGCGTAAAGAGGGCAAAACGCCCGTTTTACACGCTACGGATATTGACCTTCCCGACAAGGTGGATTATTGGAACTAGTAAAAAGCGGGTGTGTGGCAAATTACCACACACCCAATTTTTTATTTTTGTTAATATTCAAGTTCAGGGTCAGGACCAAGACTTAAAACTATATCTACAATAGTACCAAAGGAAACCTCTCCTGCCTCAGGATTGGTTGAAACAACGCAGCCTGACGGAATGGATGAATATTCATAAGTTACATTACCAAGTATGAGGTCGGCTTCAGCAATCTGTCTGTCGGCTTCTATCTGGTCCAGACCGGTGAGGTCAGGAAGTATTGCATACTCAGAAAAAGCGGGACCTGCGCTAACATAAATAGAAACGGAAGAGTCGTGATTTACATCTTCGCCTATAACAGGGTCAATTGCGTAAACCTTGCCTTCAGGAGCGGTATCATGATTTTCTCTGTACACAATAACTGAGAATCCGATTTCTTCAAGCTCTTTCCTTGCATCTTCTTCTGTCTTATCGATAACGTCGGGAACCTCAACGATTTTAGGTCCGAGGCTTACGGTAAGGGTGACAAGGGGCTTTTCTCTGAAGGTTTCACCTGCAACGGGGAGCTGTGAGATTATCTTACCTGCTTCAACGGTAGAGCTGTAATCTCTGACAACCTCAAAGGTGTAATTTTCCTTGTACTCGGCACTTTCGGTAACGTCTTTCTCGGCTTTGCCAACAAAATCCGAAACCTCTAAGAGAGCAGAAGGTTCACTTGACGAATCGATATCCTTGTTGTCTCTGCAGCCTGCAAGACCGCAAAGTGCCAAAGCAAGGCAAAGTATGGCGATTAAGATTTTTTTCATATGTATGTCCCCCAATATTTAGGAAATAATGGTTGCTAAGCACATTATAACAAAACAAATTTTTAATGTCAATGCAGACTGTTGCTAAAGATTTTTATAAAAAGCAACAGCCAGCGCATCGCATCTTTCGTTTTCGGGGTGACCTGCGTGACCCTTGACCCAACAGAAGTCTACTTTATGAAGACTTAAAAGAGGCAAAAGCTTCTCCCAAAGGTCGACGTTAAGAGCAGGCTTTTTGTCGGCTTTGCGCCAACCGTTTTTCTGCCATGAATATACCCAACCCTTCGTAACGGCATCGCAAACGTATTTCGAGTCGGTGGTAAGTCGCACATTGCAGGGCTCTTTAAGGGCGGATAATGCTTCTATAACAGCAGTAAGCTCCATACGGTTGTTGGTGGTATCGTTTTCGCCACCGCAAAGCTCCTTTTCTTTTCCTGCATAGCGCAGAACTGCGCCCCAGCCACCGGGACCGGGATTGCCCGAACAGGCTCCGTCGGTGAATATCTCAATAAATTTTGCCATATTATCAGTACCTTCTGTAGCTTCCAATGACCTTTCCCAGTACCGAGGGATTTTCGGGATAGATGGGGTCAAAATCTGGGTTTTCGGGCATAAAGATGACCTGTCCGTTTTGGATAAGCAATCTCTTAACAGTAGCCTCGTCACCGTCCATACCGATAACGATGTCTCCGCTGCGGTATGCGGCATCCTTGTCGGCAATAACGAGGTCCCCGTCAAGAATTCCCACATCCTTCATACTGTAGCCTACTACTCTAAGAGCAAACAACCCTTCGGAATAGCCTGCAGCATAGGGGATATAGTCCTCTATTTCCTCAACAGCAAGTATGGGCTGACCTGCTGTTACTCTGCCAATAACGGGTACTTGCGCAGTAGCTACGGTACCTGCGATGCGTATGGAACGGGAATTTCTTGCATCTCTTTCGATGTATCCGTTTTCCTCCAGTGTACTGAGTATTCCGTGAACGGTAGAGGTGGATTTTATCCCTGTTTCCTTGCATATTTCTCTCACGGATGGTGGAATTCCGTTACCCAGTGCCTTTACAAGAAAATTATAAACAGAAAGCTGTTTTTCGGTCAGTGTAGGTCTTGACAAGCTAAGACTCCTCCAATCGAACAAATATTCTTTTTTAAGTATAGCACAAATGTTCGTGTTATGCAAGAGTATTGACATATTTTTTAGAATGGTATATAATTTTTGGCAAAGGAGTGATTTAAGTGACTAATTATGAAAAATACGAAGCAAAACAAAAGGAACTGAAAAAGCAGTTTTCAAAGGAATACCTCAAGGTATGGCTGTTTTTCTTTGCATATAACATAGTTGCGGATATAGCAATATATTTTCTGCGTGAAATCTTAACCGAACCTATCGCGGTGGTTGCGGTGCTTGTAAGCACAGGTATTTCCTTTTTCATAACCCTTAAAGCGGTGGTGGATTTAAAGCATATTAAAACCGAGCAGGAAAACAAGCTTATGCAGGATGCTCCTCTCGGTAAAATTAAAATGTAAAGGATATTAAGAAGCCGAAGAGTCCGTCTTCGGTTTTTTTATTGCTGTTATTATCTGAAAAATGCCCATAACAACCAAAAGACCGCCGAAAACCTTTCCGAGAATCTCTCCGCCAACATATCCCGAAAGCCATACACCGCCTGCCGCACCTGCCAGACCCGATAGTGAAAGCAGTAGTGCGGTTTTCCATTTTATCTGCTTTTTAAAGGCATAGATTATCACACTGAGCAGTCCTATGGGGATAAAAAACAGTAAATTTATTCCCTGTGCGGTAAGCTGTTTCATATCCTCAAAAAGGGTGAGGTAAATAAGCAGCACCGCACCGCCGCCAAGCCCCATAGCACCAATAATTCCCGAAAGAAGACCTGCAATTATCTGTATCATTTTATAAGAAGCCTCATTCCCGCATATATCATAAATCCGCCGAAGAGGACACCCAGCCATTTGGCAGATATTTTTTTAAGACAAAGTGTGCCCAAGACAGCCCCTGCAAGGCCCCAAGGGATATACACAAGACTTTCGGAAATTTCCACCCGTCCGTTTACAACATACAGTATTGCGGAAAAAACAGCGATGGGCAGAATTACAGCCACAGCATTGCGGTGAGCGTCCTTCTGGTCAAAGCCCAGTTTTTTAAGGCAGGGTACTGCAAGCATTCCGCCTCCCGCCCCAAGGAGTCCGTTTATAACACCTATAAGAGTTCCTAAAAATATGGTAATAAGTTTCTTTTTCATAAAAATAATGTTTGCAAAAGAAACAATTTTATGCAAAAAACAAAACTATTCGTCTTGAAGAAAAGATGAAAGTGTGATAAAATATAGTTCAGTCCACTAAAGGAGTATTAAGGAAAAATGTACAGAATAGTTTCTAAGAAAGAACTTAATCCAACCGTTACGATGATGGAGATAGAGGCCCCCTTTGTCGCTAAAAAGGCACAGGCAGGCCAGTTTATCATCCTTCGAGTTGATGAGGATGGGGAGAGAACGCCTCTTACCATTGCAGGCTTTGACCGAGATGCAGGAACGGTAAAAATAATTTTTCAGATAGTAGGCGCTACCACAAAGCTTTTAAATGCAAAAAATGTAGGCGACTATATCTCTGATTTTGCAGGTCCCTTGGGTAAAGCCACCGAGACCGAGGGCAGACGCAAGGTTGCCGTAGTAGGCGGCGGCGTCGGCTGTGCTATTGCCCTTCCAATTGCCGAAAAGCTTCACGCTCAGGGAGCAGAGGTCCATTCTGTAATCGGCTTTAGGACGAAAGATCTTGTAATTTTAGAGGAGGAGTTCAAAGCAGCCTCCAAAACCCTCACCCTTATGACCGACGACGGCTCGAAGGGCAGACAGGGTCTTGTTACACAGCCGCTGAAGGAAATGCTCGAAAAAGAGGGGGATTTTGACGAGGTTATTGCTATAGGTCCCCTCGTAATGATGAAATTTGTTGTAGCTACCGCAAAGCCCTTCGGTGTAAAGACCACCGTTTCTATGAATCCGATTATGATAGACGGAACGGGAATGTGCGGAGGCTGTCGTCTTACCGTCGGCGGTAAAATGAGGTTTGCCTGCGTAGACGGCCCCGATTTCGACGGCTACGAGGTAGATTTTGATGAGGCTATCGAGAGAGCGTCGATGTATTCGGATTTTGAACATCACCGCTACGACGAAGCCTGCAATCTCTTAAACAAGGAGGTAGAGGAAAATGCCTAATATGAGCCTTAAAAAGAATCCTATGCCTTCACAGGACCCCAAGGTACGTGCCCACAATTTTTCTGAGGTTGCAACAGGCTATACCGAGGAAATGGCTCTGGACGAGGCTGCCCGTTGCCTTGGCTGTAAGAATATGCCCTGCGTAAACGGTTGTCCCGTTAATATCCATATCCCCGCCTTTATCGAAAAGGTAAGAGAGGGAGATTTTGAGGCGGCTTATGAGATAATTGCCGAATCTTCATCACTTCCTGCTGTTTGCGGCAGGGTCTGTCCGCAGGAAAGCCAGTGCGAGTCGAAATGTGTCCGCGGCATTAAGGGAGAGCCTGTTGCTATAGGCAGACTTGAGCGCTTTGTTGCCGATTGGCATAACAGTCACTTGTCAGAAAACATAAAAAAGCCCGAACTAAACGGTCATAAGGTTGCCGTAGTCGGCTCAGGTCCCGCAGGACTTACCTGCGCGGGAGACCTTGCTAAAAAAGGCTATAAGGTAACTGTTTTTGAAGCACTGCACCTTGCAGGAGGGGTGCTGGTTTACGGTATTCCCGAGTTTCGTCTGCCCAAGGCTATTGTACAAAAAGAAGTAGATACACTTAAAGTCTTGGGAGTCGATATCGAGACCAATATGATAATAGGTAAGACCCTCACTGTGGACGAGCTTTTTGAAATGGGCTATGAGGCAGTATTTATAGGTTCGGGCGCAGGTCTGCCCCGTTTTATGGGTATCGAGGGCGAAAGCCTTAAGGGAGTATATTCTGCAAACGAATTCCTTACCCGAAGCAATCTGATGAAGGCATATAAAGACGGTTCTGCAACCCCAATTATGCATGCGCAGAAGGTGGCTGTAGTAGGGGGAGGAAACGTGGCAATGGATGCCGCCCGTACAGCCCTTCGTCTGGGTGCCGAAAAGGTATATATAGTCTACCGCCGTTCCCTCGACGAGCTACCTGCCAGAAAAGAAGAGGTAGAACACGCGGTGGAGGAGGGTATAGAGTTTAAGCTCCTCAACAACCCCGTAAAGATACTCGGCTACCGCAATCCCGAAGACAAGCGCGATCCTAAAAACGGATTTGTCACAGGTATGCAGTGTGTAAGAATGGAGCTTGGAGAGCCTGACGCTTCAGGTAGAAGAAGTCCTATCGAGATAGAGGGAAGTGAGTTTACTCTCGATGTGGACAGCGTTATTATGGCTATCGGCACATCACCGAATCCTCTTATAAAGGACACTACCGAAGGACTTGAGGTCAACCGCAGAGGCGGAATTGTTGTTCAGGAAGAAACAGGCCTTACCTCCCGCGAAGGGGTCTTTGCAGGCGGAGATGCCGTTACAGGTGCCGCTACCGTTATCCTTGCAATGGGCGCAGGAAAAACCGCAGCAAAAGCTATCGACGAATATATTAGTTCTAAATAACAAAAACACCCGAGATTTTAAAAACTTTAAAATCTCGGGTGTTTTTAAATTTAAAATACAAGGTAATAGAGTACGGCAGCATTTGCTATACCTAAAATAATACCTGCCAGAACCTGCGTGTAGGTGTGTCCTACAAACTCCTTAAGTTTTACTTCGTCGGAGAGCTTGTGGTCGGATATTTTTTCGATAAGATCCAAGAGCTGATTGAGCACAATAGCCTGTTTTCCTGTTTCCTGACGGACCCCTGTCGCATCGTGACAGACTATAATGGCAAGAACGGCACTTATTGCAAACTCAAAGGAAGCGAAGCCGTGGATAAGGGCGCATACGGTAGCAAAGGATGCAACGGTTGCCGAGTGTCCGCTGGGCATACCGCCGTCTCCTACAAGCCTCCACAAATCAAGCTTTTTATTCACTATCCAGTAAAGTATAGTTTTTATCACCTGCGCTATTGCCCAGGAGGAAACAGCGGTTATAAAATACGGATTGGTGATAAATTCTATAAAACTGTTCATACACCTAACTCCTCAATATAATTTTACATAGCGTTTATTATAACACAAATCTGTGAATATTGCAAATCAAAGTCAAAAACCACCGTTTATAATAAGGTTCAGCAACAACATAACAGCCAATAGGACGAAATTTACCACCGAGAAAAGCAGAAAATAATAGCCTTTTTTAGATGGGAGCGAGGAAGCAACAAATTTATACGAAATAAGACTAGCCATCGAAGCAATAAGAGTGCCGAGTCCTCCAATGTTTACGCCTATAAGTAAAGCCGTAAGGTTTTCGGTAAAGCCCGAAAGCAAAAGTGCGGCAGGTACATTGCTTATGACCTGACTTATAAGGGCGGAGGAGAAAACCTCTTTCGACTGCAAAAGCAGCTCTATCTGTTCTCGGAAAAAGGGGAGGCGTCCCATATTTCCAACAAAAACAAAGAAGCCTACAAAGGTAATAAGCAAACTGTAATCCACTTTTAAAAAAATACTGCGGTCAAATATCAGCAAGGCTATAGCTATAAGAACAAAACAAATGCGGTAGTCTACGACCTTCAGAACGCTTAAAAGGCTTATAACAAACAAAAAGGCATAGAAAACCGTTTTTTTGCAGTTGAGTTTAGCAGCTGCGGTATTGCTCTGCTCAAGTGACTCTCTTTTTATAAAAAGTAAGCATACAAGTAAAAAAATGAGGGTAACGGCTCCAAAGGGAAGTAAACTCAAGAAAAATTCCCCGAAGCTTAAGTCGGAAATGCTGTATATGTATATGTTTTGCGGGTTGCCGATAGGCGTAAGACAGCTTCCCATATTGGCGGCAACCGTCTGTAGCACAACCGTTATGGGAATAAGCTCAGAGCGGTGGGCTAAGGTCAGTACGGTTATTGCAAAGGGAACAAAGGTGATAAGGGCAACGTCATTAGTGATAAAAGGGGAAAAGAAAAAGCATAAAAGGGTCAGTGCGGCTACTACACCGCGGCAGGTATGGGACATTTTCAGCAAACGGTTGGCACAAAGGCTGAAAAGCCCTGCGTCGGTAAAGCCGGCAACTGCCACCATAAGGCAAAAAAGCAGAGCCAAGGTCCTTAAATCAATATATGATAAATACTGCGCATCGGGCACAACAAAAAAGCAGGAAATAACAGCAAGAATAATAGAAATGAAAAGTACGGCGTCTTTTTTTATAAAGGATATGACCTTATTCACTGTTATCCCTCCTTGCACGGATATTTTCATATCCACAAGAATATCACAATGCGGTCTGCTTGTCAATTTTCCTCTTTGTTTTTATAAATAATATCGAAAAAGGTAGAAATACGGTTGTATATATCATAAAATGCAGATTTTTTGTAAAAAATGCACAAAATATGGATAATAAAATTGTTTGACACATTATAGTTTTCACAATTTTCCCCTTGCAAAAACCGAAAAAATTTGGTAATATATATAATATATAAAGAATCATTGTATTCTATCAGGGCGAGGGAGCTATCCCATCGTCTACTTTCCTTTGAGGTGATTTATGTTTCATACCGGCAAAAGTATAGAAGAAAGACTTCATTTGTTTCACAATCAGCTCTGCGCCGATACCTACGAGATTTTAGGTCCCCATTTTGTATCCGACGGCATTGTCTTCAGAGTCTGGGCACCTAACGCTTCGGGTGTCAGCGTGGTGGGTGACTTTAATGGCTGGGACACCTCGGCAAATCAGATGTTCAAGGTTACCTCGGGAATATGGGAAACAAAAATCGGCGGACTTAAAAATTATGATATATACAAGTATGCCGTAACCGATTTTGCGGGCAATACCGTAATGAAATCCGACCCGTATGCCCGTCACTTCCAGACAGCACCCGATAATGCCTCCCGCATATATGAAGAAACCGACTATAAGTGGGGCGACACAGCATGGCAGAAAAAACAGAAACAAACAGACATTTATTCGGCGCCTATAAATATTTATGAGGTGCATTGCGAGTCTTGGCGCAAATATGCCGACGGCTCTAATTTTGACTATGTAAAGCTTGCAGAGGAGCTTTCGGAGTATGTTAAGGATATGGGTTACACCCATGTTGAATTTATGCCTATGACCGAATACCCCTTCTCAGGCTCATGGGGTTATCAGGTTACGGGATATTTTGCTCCTACCTCCCGTTACGGCACACCCGACGATTTCAAGAAGATGGTAGACATCTTTCATAGAGCAGGTATAGGTGTTATTCTCGACTGGGTACCCGCCCACTTCCCCAAAGACCAGCACGGACTTTACCGTTTTGACGGAACCTGCTGCTATGAGTATGACGACCCTAGAAGGGGAGAGCATAAGGAGTGGGGCACCTGCGTATTCAACTACGGCAAGGTAGAGGTTATGAACTTCCTCCTTTCCAGTGCCTGTATGTTTATAAAAGAGTTTCATATCGACGGTCTTCGCGTCGATGCTGTGGCATCAATGCTTTATCTCGACTACGGCAGAAATGACGGAGAATGGGCAATAAATCAGTATGGCGGACATCAGCATATCGAAGCTATTGAGTTTCTGCGCCGTCTTAATGAAGCCTGCTTTGCTGCAAATCCCAATGTTATGATGATAGCAGAGGAATCCACCGCTTGGCCTATGGTCACAAAGCCTGCCGACTGGGGAGGCTTGGGCTTTAACTTCAAGTGGAATATGGGTTGGATGAATGATACCCTTCGTTATCAGGCTTTAGATCCCATTTATCGGAAGTTTGAGCACAATCTTATAACATTCCCCTTCACCTATTCTTTTGCAGAAAACTTCATTTTGCCCATCTCTCATGATGAGGTGGTGCACGGTAAAGGCTCACTCATAAACAAAATGCCGGGAGAGTATGACCAGAAGTTTGATAATTTCCGTGCTTATGTTACCTATATGATGGCACATCCGGGTAAAAAGCTTATGTTTATGGGAAATGAATTTGCCCAGTTTATTGAGTGGGATTACAAAAAAGAGCTTGATTGGTTCCTTCTTTCCTATGATAAGCACCGCCAAACTAAAGATTTCACAAAGGCACTCAATAAGTTCTACCTTAAAAGCCCAGAGCTTTATGAGCAGGATTTTACCGACGCGGGCTTTCAGTGGATATCGGGTGAGGACTATCAGCAAAGCATAATTTCCTTCCGTCGAAAGGCTAAGGACGGAAGTGAGCTTATTGTGCTGTGTAATTTTGTTCCCGTCGCCAGAGAAAATTACCGCATAGGCGTACCCGAGGCGGGTAGCTATAAAACCGTCTTCTGTTCCGATTGGACAGAGTTCGGCGGTAATACTGAGAAGACTGCCAAGGGTGTAAAAAGTGAAAAAATACCTATGCACGGGGAAATGAATTCGATAGAACTCAGAATTCCGCCTATGTCGGTTACTATTTACAAGAAGCATTCCAAGGTTAAAAAGACTTTGACGTAATAACACGTCCTAAAAAATAATATAATTTCATCAGGAGATGAGTTCATTGAAAAAAACAGAATGTGTAGCAATGCTTTTGGCAGGAGGTCAGGGCAGCCGACTGGGCGTCCTCACTCAAAAAATCGCAAAACCTGCGGTACCCTACGGCGGCAAGTACAGAATCATCGATTTCCCGCTGTCTAACTGTGCAAATTCGGGCATAAATACGGTGGGAATTCTCACCCAGTATCAGCCGCTTGAGCTTGCCGATTATGTAGCTTCGGGTAAGCACTGGGACCTCGACCGTCAGGCAGGAGGTGTGCACGTGCTTCCGCCCTATCAGCAGATAAGCGGTGCAAACTGGTATAAGGGCACAGCCAATGCCATTTATCAGAACCTCAATTTTATTGAGCGCTATGACCCTGAATATGTGCTCATCCTATCGGGCGACCATATCTACAAAATGGACTACGCCAAGATGATTGCACAGCACAAGGAGACGGGTGCCGACTGTACCATCTCGGTTATTGAGGTTCCTATGGAGGAGGCTTCCCGCTTCGGTATAATCAACTGCAATGAGGACGGCTCAATCTACGAGTTTGAAGAGAAGCCTAAGGCACCTAAGAGCAATCTTGCGTCTATGGGTATATATGTATTTAATTGGGATAAGCTTAAGAAATATCTCACCGAGGACGAGGCAAACGAAAGCTCCTCTAACGACTTCGGCAAGGATGTTCTCCCCAAAATGCTCAGTGACGGAAACAAGATGTGTGTTTACCGCTTTAACGATTATTGGAAGGATGTCGGCACAATCGAGTCCTTGTGGGATGCCAATCTCGACCTGTTAAATCCTAAGATAGATTTAAACCTGTCCGACCCCAACTGGAAGATATATTCGGGCACTCAGGGACTTCCTCCCCAGTACATAGCAGACACTGCCGATATAGAAAATTCTCTTGTTACCGTCGGCTGTAATGTTTACGGTAAGCTTGACTTCTCGGTGCTTTTTGAGAATGTTACGGTAGAAGAGGGTGCAAGGGTAGAATATTCTCTTGTTATGCCCGGCTCGGTAATAAAGAAGGGTGCCGTAGTGCGTTATGCAATCGTTGCCGAAAATACCGTTGTGGAAGAAAATGCAGAAGTGGGCGAAAGTCCCGAAACGGTGGGCAATATTGATGATTGGGGCATCGCCGTTATCGGTGACGGACTCCGTGTCGGCAAGGGTGCTAAGATCTCTGCAGGCAAAATGATTACGAATGATGTTGCGGACGGTGAAGCTATATGATTACAAATAACACTTTAGGAATAGTTTTTGCAAACTCACACGATGCCCTGCTGGGTAAGCTTACCAAACAGCGTTCTATGGGCTCTCTGCCCTTCGGCGGCAGATACCGTCTTATTGATTTTGCACTTTCGAATCTTTCAAATGCAGGTATAGATAAGGTGGGCGTTATTACCAAGGCAAACTATTATTCACTTATGACCCATCTTGGAAACGGTAAGCCTTGGGATCTCGACCGTAAAAACGGCGGACTTTCCATTCTTCCCCCCTATGCCTCTCCCGATGCACAGGTATATAAGGGAAGACTCGAAGCAATTTACGGTATTTTAGAGTATCTTTTAGAGTCGGAGGAAGAAAACGTTGTTCTCTGCGACAGTGATGTAGTCGCAAATATAAACATTAAAAAACTTCTTGCCTACCATAAAGAAAAGGACGCAGATGTTACGGTTGTTTATGCCCACGGTAATAAGCCCGAGGGTCAAAACGATATGATGGACTATAAATTCGATTCTGACGGTAGAATTATTGCCGTAAACTACGAAGAGGCAAAAGATTGCGATTTCAGTCTTGATGTTATGGTTATTGACCGTCAGATGCTTATCGATGTGGTTGTAAGCGAGATAAACGCAGGTAGAGTAAGCCTTTCCCACGGAATTTTCACAAAGGGCTACAATAAGTATAAGATATACGGCTTTAAGCACGAAGGCTTTGCCGCAGTTATGGACAGTATGGAAAGCTACTATAGTGCAAACCTTGCCCTCTTAAAGGAAGAGGTCAGAAGCAGTGTGTTCAGCAAGGAAAATCCTGTCTATACAAAGACCCGCGACGATATGCCTGCCAAATACGGTATTTCGGCAAAAACCAAAAATGTTATGATAGCCGACGGATGTATAATAGAGGGTACCGTTAAAAACAGTGTGCTTTTCCGTGGCGTCAAGATAGGCAAGGGCGCTATTATTGAGAACTGTGTGCTTATGGAGGGCACAGTAGTAGGACGTAACAGTATCCTTAAAAATGTTATAACCGACCGATTTGTAAAGATTACCGACAATCAGCAGGTCGACGGAAAGAAGGATACCCCCTACATAGAAAAGAATTCAGTCATATAACGGAGGACATAAATGAAAATACTTTACGCATCAGGTGAAGCTTATCCTTTTGCTATGTCGGGCGGACTTGCCGACGTTGCAGGAGCACTTCCCAAAGCACTTCGCCGCAGACTTGTGGGTTGCCGTGTGGTAATGCCTCTTTATGCAGGTATTTCGGAAGAGTTAAGGGCAGAAATGAAGTTTATCACCTCTATTACGGTACCCGTTGCCTGGAGAAGGCAGTATTGCGGTATTTTTGAGGCGCGTTATAACGGAGTTGTCTACTATTTTATAGACAATCAGTACTATTTTAAGCGTGACGGTCTCTACGGTCACTACGACGATGCCGAGCGTTTTGCCTTTTTCTCCCGCGCAGTGCTGGAGATAATTCCCTATATTGATTATACCCCCGACATAATCCACTGTAACGACTGGCAGACCGCAATGGTGCCTGTTTATCTCGATCGTTTTTATTGCCACGACCCCCGTTACACAAATATAAAAACCGTATATACCATTCATAATATTCAGTATCAGGGCAATTTCGGGTACGAGCTTTTGGGTGATGTTCTGGGTCTGCCTGATGAGTCTGCAGGACTGATGGAGTATAACGGCTGTATAAATCTTATGAAGGCGGCAATAGAATGTGCCCATATGGTAACCACCGTTTCTCCCACCTATGCAAAGGAAATACTTACTGAGGAGTATTCTCACGGGCTTAGTCCCATATTAGAGCGCAATAAACAAAAGCTTTTCGGAATAGTAAACGGAATAGATACCGCAGTTTACGACCCCGAGACAGACGGTGCAGTCTTTGCTAACTACTCTGCAGACGACCCTGCAAACAAGGCTGTAAATAAGGCGGAGCTTCAAAAGTATATGGGTCTTCCCGAAAAATCCGACGTCCCTGTTATCGGTATAGTGTCCCGTCTTGTGGGACACAAGGGATTTGATCTTGTTAAATGCGTTTTTGAGGATATCTTAAAGGCGAATGTTCAGGTTGTAATTCTCGGCTCAGGCGAGTGGGAGTATGAAACCTTCTTCTATCAGATGGGACAGAAGTATGGCGATAAGGTTGCCTTTAAGCTGGGCTTCATTCCCGATTTAGCCCGCAAGATTTATGCAGGTGCAGATATATTCCTTATGCCTTCTAAGAGTGAGCCCTGCGGACTCGCTCAGATGATAGCCCTCCGCTACGGCACTATCCCAATAGTGCGTAAAACAGGTGGACTTAACGATACTATTAAGGATATCGGCGGTGAGGACGGTAACGGCTTTGTCTTTGATGAGTACAATGCTCATCTTATGCTTGAAACGGTTTGGCGTGCTATCGGTATGTATGATAACGATAAGCAGGGCTGGACTGCACTCAGAGACAAGGCACTGTCTATAGACAACGGATGGAATGTTTCGGCGGGAGAGTATATTAAACTTTACAAACAGCTTCTTTCGTAGTATAATCTTGGGGTCAGCCTCAGGCTGACCCCATAATACCGAAATCAGGTGAATTTTATGTTAGATATTATAAAGTCTCTGATACTGGGATTTGTGGAAGGCATTACCGAATGGCTTCCCATAAGCAGTACAGGACACCTTATCCTTGCAGACGAGTTTATAAATCTGGGTGCCAGTGATGCCTTTAAGGAAATGTTCGATGTGGTCATTCAGCTTGGTGCCATAATGGCAGTAGTAGTGCTTTTCTGGAATAAGCTCTGGCCCTTTACCTCTAAAGAAAAGGGCTTCGTAAAGCGCAAAAGTATGATGATCTGGTCAAAGGTCATTGTGGCAGTGCTTCCTGCTGCCGTTATAGGTTTTTTGTTTGACGATTGGCTTAACGACCATCTTTACAACCCTTGGGTAGTTGCCGCGATGCTTATATTCTACGGTATACTTTTTATAATAATAGAAAGTATTAACGCCAAGCGCAAACCCAAGGTCATTTCAATGAAAAATATGTCCTACACAACAGCACTTCTTATAGGAGCCTTTCAGGTGCTTTCTCTTATCCCTGGAACCTCCCGTTCGGGCGCAACCATACTTGGTGCTATGATACTTGGCGTTTCCCGTACCATTGCGGCAGAGTTCAGCTTCTTTCTGGCAGTTCCCGTAATGTTCGGTGCAAGTCTCCTAAAGCTCCTTAAATTCGGCTTCGGCTTTACTGGGGCAGAGTTTGCTATACTCGCTGTGGGTATGCTTTCGGCATTCGTCGTGTCAATACTTGCCATTAAGTTCCTGCTGGGATATATCAAGAAAAAAGACTTCAAAGCCTTCGGCTACTACCGAATTGTACTGGGACTTATCGTCCTCGGATATTTCTGGATATTCACTTAATAAAATCTGTCACCCTTGGGTGACGGATTTTTTTGCGAAAAAATTTAAAAATAATAAATTAGAAAACGGGAGAAAAAATGAGGAAAAACGAGATAAAAAGAGAACGCAAATGTTATTTTAAAATTTATCAAAAAAGTGGTTGACAAAAGGTTCACGCCTTGGTATAATAGCAAGGCACTTACAAAAAGAATCTTATTGGAGGTAAAAAGTTATGTCCACTTTTATGGCAAAACCTGCTGAAATTCAGCGCAAGTGGTATGTAATCGACGCTGCCGGCAAGCCCCTCGGACGCACTGCTACCAAGGTTGCAGATCTTCTCCGCGGCAAGGGTAAGCCCGAGTTCACACCTCACGTTGACTGTGGCGATCACGTTATCGTAATCAACGCTGAAAAGGCTGTTCTCACCGGCAAAAAGCTCGAGAAAAAGTACTATCGTCATCACACCGGCTACATTGGTAGCCTCAAGGAAGTTAAGTATGCAACCCTTATGGCAACTAAGCCCGAAAAGGCTATGGAGCTTGCAGTTAAGGGAATGGTTCCCGATACTACTATCGGCCGCGCAGCACTTACCAGACTTCGCATTTATAAGGGTGCTGAGCATCTCCACGCTGCTCAGAAGCCCGAAGTAATCGATTAAGAAAGGAGCACAGAGTAATGATAGAAGGAAAGCCTTATTTTTACGGAACCGGCAGAAGAAAGAGCTCTGTTGCCCGCGTTCGTGTTTACAACGGAACAGGTAAAATAATCATCAACGATCGCGAGATCGACGATTATTTCGGCCTCGAAACCTTAAAGCTCATCGTTCGTCAGCCCCTCGCACTCACCGAGACTGAGGGCAAGTTCGACATCGTTTGCCGTGTTGCAGGCGGTGGCGTAACAGGTCAGGCAGGCGCAATCCGTCACGGTCTCTCCCGTGCCCTTCTCCAGTATGATGCAGAGCTTCGCGCTGCACTCAAGAAGGCAGGATTCCTCACCCGCGACCCCAGAATGAAGGAAAGAAAGAAATACGGACTCAAAGGCGCACGTCGTGCTCCCCAGTTCTCAAAGAGATAAAAAATTACTCCCACAATTTTGTGGGAGTTTTTTTCTCTTTGAGAACAGTTTTATTCGCCTTTCGGCGAGTTGTATTGCTACGCAGTTATATTCGGCTAAAGCCGAGTGATATTCGCTACGCGAGTTTTAAAGGCGAATAAAATACCACTTCTGCGTATGCAGAAATATCACTATGCCGCAAGGCATAATATCACTCTGTGCAAAGCACAGAACATCACTAACATTTCCCCGAAACCATCTTTGGTTTTCGGGGTTTTACTTTTGCTCAAAAACCTGCTTTGGTGCAAACTTGGTGCAAATTATTTGGTCTTCATTCCAATCCGCACCCATTGTCTAAATGCGGCACTATTCATATCGGTTATTGCTCTATCTGCGAACACACTTGCTCCTTCACCCAAAGTTTCATCTATTGTTATAAGAACATTTTTATTTGTATTTGGATTTCTATATGCTAACACTTTGTCCATATCTAATGTAGGAAGTGTAATTGTGGCATAACAAATATAATCCAGTACTAAAGCGTCAATATGCTCAATACTAATTAAAATCAAAGGGTTATCTTGTTTCGTAATTTCTTCAAAATATCCTATTACAGGGGCGTTAGATATTCGGTTCCATTTTTCTCCTTGGTTATAAGTCCCGTTCATATCGACATCTGCGAGAAATTGGTGGTATTTAACGCATTCTAAAGTATTCACAGGTAATGTTGTTTTTACAAAATCAACATCAAATCTTCTGATTGACACAGATGAACACAATCGTTTGATATTCTTATCTATATAATTTTTTAATTCTGTTATATATGTTCGTTCACAATCGCTCAATTTCAGAAATAATTCTTTGTATTCATAGCGGCTCAACAGAACAACATCAGTCAAATCGTATGATTTTGATATATAAATATCTTTCTTTAAATCCAAGCAATACAAATACATCAGTTCGCCTATAGTAACATTTCCTATTTGACGCTGAAAATTTATATTCGAATATTGCCTTAAAAGTGAATTGCAAAACTGTTTATATTCGTGAAAAATATCTACAGCTTCATTTTCACCTTCAACAATATTTTGCCATAATTCATTCATAGTAGAGCCAAGATGTGCGAAAAAAATTGATGGATTTCTCAAGTCGTTTAAACTGTTCTTCGCCATTCTTTTATCTAAATGCCCCGTCTTTTTTGTTCGAAAAAAATCAAATACACTCATTACAGTTTCTCCCTTAACTTTATATATTCATTATGTAACTCTTTTGCTTTGTTTCTTAAAGCACTACCAGCCACAGTTATCACCTCTAAAATTATTATACATAAGAAACAATGGTCTTTCAAGTCATATTCTGACTTTGTCGGAGTGATATTATTGCTTTATGGCAATAGTGATATTGAAACCTCACGGTTTCAGTGTTATTTTATTCGCCCTAAACTGCCGAAGGCAATAACACTTGTCGCAAGACAAATATCACTGCGAAGCAATAGAACTCGCTGCAAGGCGAAAAAAACTGCGAGACTTTCTTATGAGAAGTCTCGCTACGCAGGGCATTTTTTATTATCTCTTGGAGAACAACTATGATTGCCTTGCGGCAAGCTATGAGTTATAAACGGCTTGCGCCGAGTTATGAGTTGCCTTACGGCAACACTGATTTCGTCAAGCAATCATATCATAACTTTTGCCAACGGCAAAATCATAACTACGCGATAGCGTATCTTCCTATTAGTTGCTGTATATAAACTCGCAATTAATCTATACTAATAGTTGCAGTAGCAAACTGTATGGAGGATTCGTATGAATTATGATGTGATTGGAAAGAACATAAGAAAATACCGTATTGCGAAGAAACTCAGCCAGCAAGCCCTTGGCGAAAAGGTTGACTTATCTACAACATATATCGGTATGGTGGAGCGAGGAGAAAAAACTCTTTCGCTCGAAGCGTTTATTGCGGTAGTAAATGCATTAGAGGTAACTGCTGATATGCTTTTGTCTGAACTGATACAAAGCGGAGGTTATGAAGTAAAGAATTCGTTGCTTAACGAAAAGCTAATGACCGTTGAAGAATCAGATAGAATAAAAATTTATGATGTCATCGATACGATGATAAAACATTCTAAACGTATTCCACGATAACAAACTACGAAGTTCGCTTTTTTTAGCGAACTTTTTTAATTTGCCTCCAAAGTTCGATGGATTTCGACAAGTCATATATGCTAAAATATAACCGTCGGTTACATTTAGACACAAATAGTTTTGTTTGGAGGTAAATTATGGACGGTATAATCAAACAGGTTGCCAAAAGAAACGGCGTAACGCCTGAACAGGTGAGAAAAGACATAAGTGAAATGATAAGAGATGCTATGAGTAGACGTAACGATACTCCGGAGGCACGGGCTTTATGGGATGAACTTTCTCCAGATGGAAAAGAACCTTCTGTAGAGAAGTTTATCGCGTTTGTAGCTGTCAAAGCCAATTCACTTAAAAAGAAAAATAGTATTTAGTAGTACAATTTTTTCGGCAACCGTAGGGCGCGACGAAAGCGCAGCGTGCGAGTCGGTAGTGAATGACGACACAGTGCGTCGTCAGAGCCGACGAGGGACCGAGCCGCAGTGAGACCTCCGACGCGCCGAGCAATATCGCAAATTTGATAAAAATGCCCGTATAGTCGCATCTTCCCGAGAGATTCTTCGTCGCTTACGCTCCTCAGAATGACAGTTAGGTGAATTTCAACGGCTGCTGTTTTTATATTCGTGCCGCAAGGCACACATTTCCCTTAGCCCTTGGCCCTCAGCTCTCGGCCCTACTATTGTCCACTGTCCACTGTTAAAACTAAACCTCTGGTTGCCGAGACTCTCGACTTTTTCTTGACTTAGCGGTTAAATGGCAGTAAAATAACATATCATAAATATATCTATATTTCCCATCAAGGAGTCTTATATATGAGTATAAATGTAGGAATTTTAGGTTACGGAAACTTAGGCAGAGGAATAGAGTGTGCCATAAAGCAAAACATCGATATGGAGCTCAAAGCGGTTTTCACCCGCCGTCCCCCCGAAACGGTTAAGATTTTAAGCGAAAATATTCCCGTTTATCATATCGATAATATCTTAGAGCATAAGGACGAAATAGATGTCCTTATCCTATGCGGCGGCTCGGCTACCGACCTGCCTGTTCAGACCCCGGAATACGCAAAATATTTCAATGTGGTCGATTCCTTCGACACCCACGCAAAAATCCCCGAGCATTTTGAAAATGTTGACAATGTAGCAAAGGAAAACGGCAATATTGCAGTAATCTCCTGCGGTTGGGACCCCGGTATGTTCTCTTTAAACCGTCTGTATGCATCATGTATCCTACCCGAGGGCAAGGATTATACCTTCTGGGGCAAGGGTGTAAGTCAGGGTCATTCCGACGCTATCCGCCGTATTGAGGGTGTGCTTGACGCTAAGCAGTACACCATTCCCATAGATGCCGCTTTGGAGGCGGTAAGAAGCGGAGGGGCACCCGAGCTTTCGACCCGCGAAAAGCATCTTCGCGAGTGCTTTGTGGTTGCCGCCGAGGATGCCGACAAGGAAAAAATCGAAAACGAAATAAAAACAATGCCAAACTATTTTGCCGACTATGATACAATAGTTCATTTCATCACTATGGAAGAACTAAAGCGTGACCATAGCGGAATTCCCCATGGCGGTTTCGTTATCCGTTCAGGAAAAACAGGCTGGGAGGGGGAGAATACCCACATAATCGAGTATAGCTTAAAGCTCGACTCTAACCCCGAATTCACCGCAAGCGTTATCGTTGCCTGTGCGCGTGCCGCAGTTCGAATGAAAAATGAGGGTGTGGCTGGCTGTAAGACTATCTTCGATATCCCCCCCGCATATCTTTCACCCAAATCTGCTGAAGAGCTCCGCAAAACAATGCTTTAAAATAGCCCATAGGGCCAAGGGCCGAGAAAATGTAAAAAAGCGATAGAAACATTAAGTTTCCGTCGCTTTTGTTTATATCCCCAAAAATCCGCTCAGCGCGTTGGCACAGGCATTACGGTCGACAAGAAATGAGCATCCGTGTTCAGCACCTTCCACCCACACCGCATCTTTTTCGCCTGTGGTAGCACTATATATCTCCTCTCCCATAGAAAAGGGAACAAAGCTGTCGCTTTTGCCATGAAGAAACAGAATAGGTATCCTGCAGCCTTTTACAGCGGTTACGGCACTGCACTCCTCAAAATCAAAGCCTGCAACTATTTTTGCCATAGCCCGCGTAGTGTAATAGAGAGGGAAGAGAGGAACCTTCATATCCTCCTTCATAACCTTTTTTATTATCTCACCTGGGCTTGTAAATCCGCAATCAGCAATAATACCCTTAACGTTTTCGGGGAGGGGAAGCTCTGCCGCCATCAGAACGGTGGTTGCCCCCATAGATACACCTGTGATGTATATTTCACCATCAGGAACAAGGGTATTGATGTGTTCGGTCCAACATTTTGCGTCTTCACGCTCTTTAACACCGTAGGTTATGAACCTGCCGCCGCTTTTTCCGTGGGCTCTCTGGTCGGGAACGCAAAGATTAAAGCCCTTGTCAAAATAAAACTTAAAGGCGCAGGAAAAATCGTGTATAGGGTTACTTCTGAAGCCGTGCATCATTAAAATGGTGATTTTCGAGTCGCCGTTTCGATAAAATCTGCCGAAAAGCTTTGTTTTGTCGGTAGAAATGATGTTTTGCTCGGTATAGGGCATACTCTTTATCCATTTTGTGCCCTCTTCAATATCCTGTCTGAATACCGTGTCAACATCATTCTCTTCACCCGCCTTGCCTCTCACATTTACGGGCTTTTTGCGGCGGACAATGGCAATATCCATACTTATGGCTGTGGCAACAATAAGCAAAAAGATAACAATCGCTACGATAATAATAAAAACTGTCATCAAAAAACTCCTAAGTAAAATTTCTATTATATTTTACCCCGTTTTTTTAAAGTTAGCAACAAATATTATAAAACTTTTTCGCATATATATAAATTAAGCTTATTAAAACGAAAGGTTGATAATATGAAGGGCTTTTATCCCGAAGGCTTTATGGAAGGCTTAGGTGACAGCAGAAGCAGAGTCTATAAACTGTCAGAACTGAAAGAGGCGCAGGCAGATCGCGATATACTGGAGGCTACCGCATATATGTGTGACAGCGACCACAATCTGCTTGTAAATCTCGGCTGTATGAGGGGGATAATACCAAGGGTAGAGGGTGCTATTGGTATTCAGGAGGGCTATACAAGAGATATTGCCCTTATTTCCCGCGTAGGAAAGACGGTCTGTTTCACCGTAGAGGAAATATCCTCAGACGGGGAGGGCAAACCCTATGCACTTCTTTCAAGAAGAAATGCACAAAAGCGTTGCAGAGAGGAAAAGCTCTGTCATCTGAGTTCGGGGGATATAATAGATGCAAAGGTAACCCATTTAGAAAGCTTCGGTGCGTTCTGTGATATAGGCTGCGGAAATATTGCGCTGCTGCCTATAGATTCTATTTCGGTCTCCCGTATAACCCACCCCTCAGACCGTTTTTCTGCGGGAGACGATATAAGGGTAATTATAAAGAGCAAAGATTCCTCAGGCAGAATAACCCTCTCCCATAAGGAGCTTCTTGGTACATGGCAGGAGAACGCCGACCGCTTTTCTCAGGGTCAGACCGTGTCGGGGATAGTTCGAAGCGTGGAAAGCTACGGAATTTTCGTAGAACTTGCCCCAAACCTTGCAGGTCTTGCCGAACCAAAGGACGGGGTTACGGTAGGGCAGTGCTGCAGTGTATACATAAAGAGCGTAATCCCTGAAAAAATGAAGGTAAAACTGATAATTATAGACAGCTTTGAAAGTGAGAACATTATTCCCTGTGAATATTTCTACGGTGCCGACCATATCGACAGCTTCGTTTATTCTCCCGAAAGCTCCTCTAAAATTACTCAAACTATTTTTTAAGAACTCATTGAAAAAAACTCCAATAAGAGGTATAATAAGAAAAACAATTATTTACCTCTTATTGGAGTGATTTTTATGTCAGAAACAAGAAAATGCAACGAAACGAGCTGTGACGGCAATTGCGGCTCCTGTTCAAAGGCAGGCTCATCAAAGCCCCAAAAGGCAGCACTTTGCGAGGGAAGCAGCGTTAAAAAGGTAATCGGTGTTGTATCGGGCAAAGGCGGTGTAGGAAAATCTCTTGTCACCTCTATGCTTTCGGTACTTATGGCGAGAAAAGGCTATAAAACCGCAGTTTTAGATGCCGATATAACGGGTCCCTCTATTCCTAAAATGTTCGGAATACATACCCGTGCCGAGGCAGACGAAAAGGGCATAATCCCTGCTACAACTATGTCGGGTCTTAAAATTATGTCGGTAAACCTCCTGCTGGAAAGTGAGGACGCTCCCGTAGTGTGGCGCGGTCCCGTTATCGCAGGTGCCGTAACCCAGTTCTGGTCTGATGTTAATTGGGGAGAGGTTGACTATATGTTTGTGGATATGCCTCCGGGAACTGGGGACGTTCCCCTCACCGTATTCCAGTCTCTTCCCGTAGACGGAATAGTAATCGTTACCTCTCCGCAGGATCTGGTTTCTATGATAGTCAAAAAAGCATATAATATGGCTCAGGCTATGGACGTGCCTGTTCTCGGCATTGTCGAGAATATGTCCTATGTCTGCTGTCCCGACTGTGGAGCAGAGTTCCGCATCTTCGGTGAAGGTAAGACCGAAACTGTTGCGGACGAGCTTGGTGTAGAGCTTTTAGCTCAGGTTCCTATTGATGTCCGTTTGGCAGAACTTGCCGACGAGGGCAGATTTGAGTATTTCAGTGCCGAATATATGAACGCCGCTGCAGATTATATTGAGGATATATTTAAGGGACAGTAATATGAGAAGAATAGTATATCTTGTTAAAAGAATATTAAAAATGGATTACCGCGGTCTTTTTGCTACGGTGAAAGTGGTACATAAAAAGACAGGAATCAGCAGAATAAAGCTGTTTTTTGATATTGTAAAATGCGGTCTTAAATACGGCGCAGGCTATAAGGATTATCAGCTCTGCGAGTGGTATAACCTCAGTGATGAACAGAGGGCAACCTATGTCACCCGCGGCATCAATAACCGCATCGTAACCCTGCTCAATGACAAGGAGTATTATCATATCCTTGATAATAAGATCGAGTTTAATAATACCTTTGGCGACTTTCTCGGCAGAAAGTGGATAGATATGCAAAGCAGCCCCACCTTAGAGGAGTTTAAGGGTTTCTTAGACGGGCTGGAGGTTATAATTTCAAAGCCTACCGCCGAGGCCTGCGGCAGGGGGATAGAAAAACTCAGCATTTCAGACTTCGACTCTGCTGAACAGATATTTGAATATCTGAAGTATATAGACTCAGGACTCTGTGAGGAGTGTGTGGTACAGCATAAGGATGTGTCGGCACTCTATCCGTTGTCGGTAAATACATATCGCATAGTTACAGTGCTCACCGAGGGAACACCCCATATCGTATATGCCTTTATCCGCATAGGAAACGGTGGCAGATATGTGGATAATATAAACGCAGGCGGAATGGCGGCACCTGTCGATATCGAAACGGGTATAATTCAGCATCCCGCGTTCGATAAGGACAGCAAGTACTATGAAAACCACCCGTACACAAATTGTCCCATAAAGGGTTGGCAGCTACCCTTCTGGCAAGAAGCGGTGGATATGGTGCTTAAAGCCGCAACTGTAATACCTCAGGTAGGCTATGTGGGTTGGGATGTGGCTGCAACCAAAAACGGTCCCGTGCTTATTGAGGGAAACCCCTTTCCGGGTCACGATATTTTGCAGATGCCTCCCCACGTTCCCGATAAAATCGGAATGCTACCTCAGTTTAAAAAATATATAAAAAATCTATAAAAGCAAACCCCGTCGCCAAAGGCAACGGGGTTTGAAAATAACCTATTTTTTTACACTTACAAACAGTGTGTAGGCAAATACGGTGGAGAATACTGCAGTAGCAAGGGCGGTAAAGGTAGGTACGGTGTTAAGGTGTACTGCCTGACCTACTGACATAACATCTGCAACTATTCTCGGCACTGAGCTTACAGCCGAAACATATCCGCTCAGCATTGCGGTTGCGAGGAACAAACGGTGGTATTTGCTCTGCATTTCACACTCAATTTTAGAGTAGAAAAGAAAGGTCAGCAGTGCCAGACACATTCCTGCAGTCTCGATTACCGTGTCGGAAATGGTGGAAATTGTAGAAAACTCGGTAAATATGATTATCAGTCGCATTATCCAGAAGATTACGGGTGCAACACTGAATATGGGACTGAAATCGCGCTTTGTAAGTTTGCAAAAAGCAATAAACAGCAAAGAAACTGCCGAAGCAGCGGCAAAGAGATACTGAAGCAGTGTCTGGAAGAGGGAAGCGCTGTCGAGAAGCTGAGAAAAGAAGGTCTCATATATAATGGCGGCTACCATAATTATGCAAACAATCGAGAAGGGAACACCGTTTATCCGAGGTGTAAGCTCGTTGTTAATTTTTAAAAGGTTGGCAGATAAAAACACGATAACAGCGGCGGCAACCAGAAATACTATCATAAGGGCAGAGTAGAGGGCATATTCGTTTTTAATAAAACCGCTTACGGGGTCTATGGTATAAAGGAGCATTATCGAGCGGATAGCAGTGCCCGTAATTATGCATAGCCCATATATAAGGCAGTTGAGTTTAACAGTCATCTATAAACCTCCAAGGCATTAAAATTAAAAAAGCAACATAAGATGTTATATACAATGTATATTTTATAGGCAGTGGGCTTAAAAGTCAACAAAAAAGGATGGTAGAGAATGAAAAACGTATATATAACTGTTATGATTGTCACTTGGGTGTTTATGCTGATATTGCCCATTTGCTCAGGCATCTCCGATACGGATATTTCCGTAGCGGCAAAACCGTCGGGAGAGATAAAGGATGATACCGCAGAGCAAAAGCGCGAAAATGTTAAGGTTCGGCTTACCGAAACACAGGAAACAATCACGCTCTCCTTGGAGGATTATATATTCGGCGTTGTAGCTGCCGAAATGCCTGCACTTTATGAAACTGAGGCCCTAAAAGCACAGGCAGTTGCCGCTTACACATATTTTTTGGTTCAAAAGCCAGAAAACGGTGATAAGGATTACGACATTACCGATAATTTTGCCATAGATCAGGCTTTTATAACAAAAGAAAAGGCAAGGGAAAAATGGGGTGACGGTGCCGATGAGTACGAAAACCGAATTCTTTCGGCGGTGCGTTCGGTGCTTTATAAAAAGGTCACCTATAACGGCAGTGCGGCATCTACGGTATATCACGCCATATCCTACGGAGTGACCGAGCCTGCCTCTGAGGTCTGGGGAGGGGATTACCCCTACCTCGTCTCGGTAGACAGCAGTTGGGATAAGCTGAGTGATAAATATCTGGTCGATACAGTCTTTACCGCTGAAGAAATTAAGACTGCATTGTCCTCCCTTGCCGAAATATCCGATACTTCCGTAAACTGCATTGGAAATATCACAAGAACTGCCGCAGGGGGAGTAAAAACGATAGAGGTTGCAGGAAAAAGCCTTACGGGAAGTCAGCTTCGTTCCGCACTCGGTCTCCGCTCAGCAAATTTTGAAGTTTCCTTTTCGGAGGGTAGATATACCTTTACCACCTACGGCTACGGACACTCAATAGGAATGAGTCAGTACGGTGCGCATTATATGGCTATGCAAGGAAAAAATTACGAGGAAATACTTCTTCATTATTATTCGGGTTGCAAAATCGAGTAAAAGGATGTATAATCGTACTATCATCATTTAGGAGCGATAGTATGCGGGAACACACCTGCTGTTTTACGGGTCACCGTGAAATAGACCCTGCAAAGTATATATATGTAAAGCATAGGCTCATCTGCGTAATAGATGAGCTTATTTCAGCAGGTATTACCGATTTTTGCACAGGCGGAGCACTGGGCTTTGATACTGTTGCCGCACAGACTGTGCTGGAAGCAAAGGAAAGGTTCCCCGATATAAAGCTTCATCTTGTGCTTCCCTGTAAGGAGCAGGCGGAAAAATGGTCTTACATCCACCGCGAAACTTATAACGACATACTTAAAAGGGCAGACAGCATCGAATATTTGTGTGAGTGCTATACAAGATACTGTATGCAGCTTAGGAACCGAGCACTCGTAGACCGAAGCAGCATTTGTGTCTGCTGTCTCGAAAAAACTCAGGGCGGCACCGCCTATACCGTAAATTATGCCCGTAAAAACGGACTTAAAATAATAAATATTATGGAATAAAAAAGCAACGCCTTTTCCACGGTGATATGGAAGAGGCGTTGTTATTTTATTTTATTATCTGCCCGTAAATTTATGAACAGTCGGCCAGGAATCGTCGGCGTAGAAACGGTGACCGCCGTCTCCTATAATGTGGGCCGTCCTATCACCTGCACCCAGTGCGTCAAATGCCTTTTTGCCCTGAGTAAACATCGCTTTTGCACCCTCGATGGGGAAAATGGTATCCTCTTTTCCGTTTACCTGAATATAGCAGGTAGGTGCCGACATACAAATAAGGTCTCCCATATCAAAATACTCAGCAATGTGGGGGACATAGTTGCAGGCACAATGGTTCATAGCACCTATAGAGTCTTTGTATGTGCAGACTGCGCAGGAGGGCATAGAAAGAGCAAGTCGGTCTTCAAGTGCAGCAGTGTAAACGGTAGCAGTGCCTCCACCCGAATTTCCCATAAGGCAAATGCAGTTTTTATCAATTCTGTCCGCAAATTCGGTGACAAGCAGGTCGATAAGTCGCATAGTATCCCATACACGCTCTGCAACCGTAGTTCTTCCGAAAAGCAGCGAGGTCATTGCCGATTCAAAGCATTTGGGACCTGTTTCGGTGCCGCCACATTCGCCAAAGTTTCTCTGCTCCAAGGCAACAGCCGCGAAGCCTTCCTTAACAGCGCGTACGCAAAAATCTCGGTCTCCACCGTTTATGGAGTTTTCATCTCCTGCGAATTTTGGGCGGCCGAGGGATATGTGCATACCCTTGGAATGACCCTGCAGTGTGATGATAACGGGCGGATTTTCCTTGCCGTCGGGCAGAAGCAGATGACAGGGTACGCGGTAGCCCTCTTCACTCTGAAAGGTAAAGCGTATCTCGGTAGCACCCTCTATCTTTTCGGTGTATTCTATTTTAAGGTTGGGGTCGCACTTTTCAAATCTGTCAAGACCTATAAGCTCTGTAAGCTTTTTACGGGCATCTGTTTGCCACGCCTTAATATCTCCGCCATCGTAGGACATAGACGGTGTTACCTTCTGTATTAGTTCTTTGTTAAATTCGTATGCAGTTTTCATAATATACCCCCTATAGGTTTCTGCTGCTATTATAACACCGCAAAAAGGAAAATTCAATTGTTAAAATTACTCAGTTATATTGCAAATATGAGCAAATTTTGGTATTATTAGGTTACTAAATATTAAAGAGGATTTATATGAATATTATCGAAATTGAAGATTTTTCTGCAAAAGAGTTGGATGTCTATGCCCGACTTACCGAGGCACAGCTTTTAAATCACCATATGCAAAAAGAGGGAATGTTTATTGCCGAAAGCCCCAAGGTTATTATGAGAGCTTTAGAGGATGGGTACGAGCCTGTATCATTCCTCTGTGAAAAGGCAAATATGACAGGGGAGACTCTGGAGGTTATAGAAAAATGCGGAGACATACCCGTATATACGGCAGAGTTTGACCTACTTACAAACCTTACGGGTTATATGCTTACCAGAGGTATGCTTTGTGCAATGAAGCGAAAACCCCTCCCCGCACCTGAAGAACTGCTCGAGAAATATGAAAGAGTAGTGGTTTTGGAGGATGTTATGAATCCTACAAACCTTGGTGCCATATTCCGTTCTGCCGCAGCCCTTGGTATGGAAGCGGTGCTGCTGACAAAAGGCTGCAGCAACCCTCTTTACCGCAGGTCGGCGCGTGTCAGTATGGGCACAGTCTTTCAGGTGCCTTGGACCCACCTTGGTGAAAACTGGATAGAGCAGCTTAAAAACTTCGGCTTCAAAACTGCGGCAATGGCGCTGACCGATAACAGCATCTCCATCGACGACGAGAGACTTTCAGAGGAGAAAAAACTTGCCATAGTTCTCGGCACCGAGGGTGACGGACTTAAAGAAAATACCGTTGCCGATTGTGATTATACGGTAAAAATTCCTATGTCCCATGGGGTAGATTCTCTTAATGTTGCTGCCGCAGGAGCGGTTGCCTTCTGGCAGCTTGGAAAAAGATAAGGAATATAAATAAGGACTTGCAGAAACATTTTAGACTGCAAGTCCTTTTAATTTATTTGCGGTGTTTTTTCGTTTTCTCTTTTTGCCTTGTTTTTGCGTCTGTAGATGCTACGTATTCTTTTGAATATTCCCGTGAGCAAGGAAACAGCAATAAGAGCGAGTCCGACATACATTATAAGGCTTCGTCCGGAAAATCTGAAAAAATATGCTGTCATAACGCATAAAAATCCAAAAACGAAGGCGCTTATACCTAGTATATTTAACTTTTTAGAAAAATTTATCAGGGTCTCCTTGGATGGCTATTCTGCTGCGCATTGGGCTTTTTCTTTATCGGCAGTCTTTACAGCTAAAGACATTACCGCTTTATTAGTTTTCATTTTTAAAACCCCTTTAAATGGTTTGTTATGTTTATTCGGCAGAGCCACCGTCGATACTGGTGATGACCGAATCACTGCCCATTGCCTGAGGAAGTTGACCGTTCCATTTGTCGTAGAATTTCGAACGGATTATCTCCTCGCTTAAAGATTCTCTTATCTTATTGTTGGCATCGGCTTCGGCCTCAGCTTTTATTCTTATGGTCTCAGCCTCTGCCTGAGCGTTGGTGATAGCGGTCTGCTTTTCGGTTTCAGCCTTAAGAAGCTGTTGCTGAGCAACCTGTTTTTCCTCAATAGCGGTAATAAAGGCATCAGAGAAATCAAAATTGATGATATTAACGTCTGTAACATAAAGACCAATAGAGTTCAGCTTGTCGTTAAGACCTTGTATCAGTCCGTCAGAAATAAGGGAACGGTTGGTAACGCTTTCTTCGGCAGTATACTGAGCGGTTATTGCCTTTAAAACCTCGTTTACGGCAGGAACCACAAGTACCGATTCATAAGCCGCACCGATGTTTTTGTAAATGCTGTAGGATTTGGAAGTATCTACACGATAGTTTATGGCAAGTGTGGTCTCAACCGTCTGCAGGTCTTTAGAAAAGGCTTCGGTGTCAACCTCAAGTTTGACGATTCGGTTATCTATTTTAACAATCTGCTGAATAAAGGGAGCCTTAAAGTGCATTCCCTCCTGCAAAACACCCTCATTGACCTTACCCAGTGTAACGACAACACCCGTGTGTCCCGCACCGACTACCGTAAAGCAGTTTGCCAGAACAGTTATGGCTAAAACCGCAACAACCGAGAATATGATTATTTTTTTAACAGTTTTCGACATAATAACGCCTCCAAAGTAATATTGTAAATTAAATATACCACATCTTTTGCATCAATGTAAAGTAAAAGATATGATGAGTATTTACTGGGAATATTGGAGAGAGTGCCAAGGGCTAAGGGCTAAGGGAAAGGTGTGCCTTGCGGCACGAATATTAAAACGGCAGCCGTGGAAACTCTACCGTCTGTCATTCTGAGCATCTGCGATGCGAAGAATCGCAAATTTGATGAAAATTAAATCCATACCGTAGGGCGGGGGCTTGCTCCCGCCGTGAGATATCGTAAATTTGATGAAAAACAACCGTTTAGTCGCATCATCCCGAGAGATTCTTCGTCGCGTCCACTCCTCAGAATGACATACATAATGAATTGACTGCAACCGTAGGGCGGTGCCTTGGTGCCCCCGTGGGATGTTCAAGTCTTGTGCAATTTTTTCCGCAAACCCTCTCGGGTTCGATTTGTTATGTTATATATAACAAAAAGCACCAACCATCAAAGTCAGTGCTTTTTATGTTTGGCTGGGGAATAGGGATTCGAACCCCAACAAACAGAGTCAGAGTCTGTCGTGCTACCGTTACACAATTCCCCAATGCAACGATATTATTATATACCAATTTTTCGTAATGTCAAGAAGTTTTTAAGCAAATTTAAAATTTTTCTTGATTTTGCTTTAAAGGTATGTTATATTATCGGTAACGGCATGGGGGTATAGCTCAGCTGGGAGAGCGCTTGAATGGCATTCAAGAGGTCATGGGTTCGATCCCCACTATCTCCACCAAAACAAAAGCACTGACATTGGTCGGTGCTTTTTGTGTTATATACAATATAGCAGATCGAACCCGAGAGGGTCTGCGGAGAAAAGTTGCCTGTGGCAAGTTTTCTCCGCAGAGCGGCGAAGTCGGGTACTGTTGCCAAAGGCAACGGTCGACGAGCCATAAGTATGCGAGGTTGCGAAAAAATTGCACAAGACTTGAACATCCCACGGCGCGCTGAGACGGACGCGCCATACAAAGGGTACTGCAAGATTTCGCAAACCGAGCACACGGTCGATCCCCACTATCTCCACCAAAAAAATCCTCGAACTTGTTTCGAGGATTCAGCTGTCGGATTTTTTGTTGTATTACAACATTGTTGCTTGACACGTACCATACTGTAGCAATACAATCAAATCAGAGGAAAGGGGGGACATATATGAAGAGAATCTTTGTACTGCTGTTTGTGTCAGTGTTTTTGCTTGTCTCTATGTATGAAATAAAGCCACAGGCATTATACTATGATGACACCGTTAACGTTAACGGTCTCCGCTTTACTATTGAAAACGGAGAAGCTGTTTACGAGGGGTACGATAAAGAGAATTTAGAGGAGCTTGTTATACCTGAAGCGGTGAACGGGTGTCCTATCACTGCTATAGGTGGAAACTTCTCGTATTTTGATACCGATCGTGAAAAGATCACCTCCATAACCCTGCCCGATACAATTAAAACTATAGGTTCCGGAGCTTTCAGAGGTTATAATATAACTGAAATAGTAATACCCGACAGTGTTACTCACATTGAAGAAGAAGCGTTTGGTTATTGTCACAATCTTAAACAGGTAAAAATGTCTAAGAACATACAGTATATTGCGCAGGATGCTTTTGTATCAACAAGTTTCGTTGATAACAGTACACAGCCGATTTATCTTGGCAGAATACTTTACAAGGTGACTGAAGATGCAACGGGAATCTTCAAGGTTAAGGATGGAACCGAGATCATTGGTGAAAACGTGTTTCCATATAAGTCACAAATCAAGGAAGTAATTCTCCCCAAAAGTGTTAAAATAATTTATCCTGCCTTTAATAACAGCGAACAGCTTGAAAGGATCAATATTCCCGCAAAGGTAGAGCATATTGAGGAGGGAGCTTTTTTTGGTGCGGTAAATCTTAAATACATAGACGTAGACAAACGTAACAAAAAATACGTACTTAGAAATGACCTTCTCATAGATGTGGAAAACGATATCCTTATAACAATTACCTGTGCTCGAATGGGTAAAATAGATATATCGAATGAGCAGGGAATTAAACGGATAGGAAACAGCGCTTTTGCCATGAAAAGCAACTATAATATCATTCTTCCCGAAGGCTTAGAAGAAATAGGCGAAAGAGCTTTTTATCAATCGGGCATTACGGAGATTGACATTCCCGACGGTGTTAATTATATCCCCCAAAGTGCCTTTTCGGGTACGCTGAGTATGATTAGAGCATCATATAACCATCAAACGGTATATGTGGGCAATCATTTAGTGAGAGCAGGAGAGGACGGATATGAAAACGGAGTTTTTAAAGTAAAAGAAGGAACTGTGTCGGTTTCTGACTATGCCTTCGGTCATAGAGACGATATTACCGAAATAATTCTTCCGGAAGGGCTCAAATATGTAGGCGACAGTGCCTTCGTAGGCTGTGAAACTCTTAAAAAGGTGATTTTCCCTGATAGTGTAGAGCATTTAGGCGAGTACCTTTTTGCAGAAAACAGTAGCTTGTCGATTTCTAACATACCGAATGGTCTTACCCGAATACCTGTTGGGCTATTTTCAAGTTGCGATAATCTGACTTCAATAGAAATTCCAAGCAGTGTCAGGAGCATAGGTAAAAATGCGTTCACAGGTTGCCGATCTTTTACGGGCGTTATGACGGTGCCTGAGGGAGTGGAGGTTATAGAACAAGGGGTTTTTAGCGGATGCGAATCTCTGGAACAAATATGCTTGCCTCTGAGTATTAACGAGATAAAAGAGTATAATTTCAGTAAATACAATTCGGGAAACATAGAAATTTACTATGAGGGCACTCATCAGGCTTGGGAGAAAATACTTATTGCCCAAACAGGAAACGAAAGTCTGAAAAAAGCAGACATTGTTTTCGGTAACAAAGAGTATTCCGAGAATAAGATTTACTCCAAGGGTTTAAAGCTTATATTGCCGATGGCAGTAGGTGTTTTGACGGTTTGCGTGCTTTTTCTAATCATCGTAAAAAAGAAGCACAAATGCTAAGGAAAAGCACTGCTTTACGGAATTTTCCTGAAGCAGTGCTTTTTTGCGATCGGGTTATTTTAATATACTTACCTAATCTGTGTTAAAGGCTTGTTCTGACAGAATGTACTTGTGGCACACCTCTTCTATTACCTTTGTCAGCTCGTCCGAGCATTTGTAGTATTTATCCTTAAGGCAGATTCCGTAATTCTTCGCGGCAGAGATGTCTATAAACTTATTGCTCCCTGTTGTTATGCGGATATGAGCGTAATTGCCCACAAGCTCTGTTTTTTTGCCGAAAAAGGCAAAATCAGAAGCGGTCAACTCTTCTGTTATCCGTTTAGTATCGTAATCAGAGCAGTTAAACTCAAATTCGCCGTAAATAACACTAATATTCTTAATGTCATCTGCTTTTAGGGTTGCCACAGGACGAAGAGGGTGAGCAAGTGAAACTGTTGCTGTGGCTGCGACAATAACCGCAACGCAGACAGTAATGAGGACAAGTATTTTTTTACGCATATCAAGTCTCCTTTGTAGTTTTAAGACCAATATCGTTATGTAGCAGATTCAAAAGTATGCACACTTCCCGAATACCCGCTAGTATATATGTGCGTTCTCACACTTGAGTCATAAGTGGTCATAGCACTCCCAAATGCAGGATCCATTATAAAGGGTAGTTATTGTTTATGTTTTTAATTATAGCGTTATCAGATGGTCTTTGGTTGCGATGAGTGTAGTTAATATTACGGTTGCTTTTAGTTTTGCTTGTAAACAATATTCTTCTGTTGATTTATCATTTCACTTATTTTATCTATGGTCTGCTCGTTGCACTCATAACCAATACCATTTATCAAAAGAAATGTTTTGTTTTGGGTCCGCTGATAAGAAATATCAAAAATTTTTTGCCTATTAGTAACTATTCTCGTGACAAACTGCGGTGCTCCGCCTTTAATTTCGCCAAAGTATTTTACGGGAAATCCTTTTAGTTCAGAATGTTTTACAGTCTCGGCAAAGTCCTGAGCACAATCCTTGGGAAATTCGTAAAAAATTTCATCTCCCATTTCTCCACCGAGAAAGCCAACCCTAATAACCTCTTGTAAATTTAATCCCTTCAGCGGCATTATGACATTAATTTGCAGTCCTAAGCTTACAAGAGAAACAATGCACAACAGAATAATACATATTGTAAACCATCTGCTTTTAAGAAAATTGTTCATCAATGACTTTATTACCTCTTTTAGATATATTGAATATTGGCAATAAGCCTAAGCCATTATTGACTCCGCCCACCTATTCATAAATATATTGATTATTCGAAAACAAGTTTTGATAGGTTTGTGTAATACAGTTTATCTGTCCATTTACGGGTGGTTTGATTTTGCGAGGATACCGATATTATGAGGTTATCCTCATTATCTCTAAACACTGATGCTATCGAGTTACCTTCGCCACAACACTCTAACGCATTGAATTTAAAGTTTCCGCTTAAACTGTCAAATAAGTATAGATTCAATTCGCCTTTCTCGTTCAGTTTGTAAAACAGATGATTGTTTTCGGTAGAATGTTCGAAGGCTTTTGTGAGTTTTTCCTTGGTTGTATTGTTTGCTGTAGCGCTACCGTCCTGTATTTTACCCAAAAACTTTGTGCTACTGTTATTTTCATAATAGATGTAATCACCCATTACTTGAAGCTTTCTCACGGTTTGCCTTTTTTCGGTATTTATTTCAGATATTTTTTGCATATCAATCATTCTGATGAAATTCATATCGTGGTCATACACATCAACCCGAAGGTCAAAATCCTCTTCCGAGCGGCAATCTATCACTAAAAACGATATCGTTGTTTCATCGACAGTCATCTTCCTGATTGCCATACCTTTACCGGCTGCATTATCAAACACAAATCTTTTAAGAATCTTTTGTTTTTTGTCTGTGATATTGTATTCAACCAACTCACTTCCGTCCCTTTTGACCCAGTACATTAACAATTTGTTGTTTTCTGCAACCATCAAGCTGTGGGGAGAAACATTTTTTTCTTTAATAATTCTCATCATCGAGTTTGAGCTTAAATCGATTTTCCAAACCTCTAAAGTAGGATAGCTGCTTTCGGTTATGTCTCCGATAAATTCAAGAAGATATACGCAGTTATCAAGATAAACAAAATCCTGCGCTGCATACTGTACATCATTGATTGTTCCTAAGTAAGTGCTTTCGGAAGTCGAAAACTCATATCTGTAAAACTCCTCCTTTAGCCGTCCGCTTTCGCTAAGGTATGTCTGTTTATATACAAAGCCACCGTCAATATGTCGGATGCCTCCGCTCGTTTCGAATTTTCCGATTATCTCGTTATTGAGATTGTAAATATGTAATTCGTCCGTATCCGCTTGCCATGTTCCATCCTCCGTATCAGTGCATCCGGAGAAAATTGCAAGCACGAGCATCAAGAATACTATCAAGCACCTCTTCATTTTTTGCACCTCACTTGTGCCGATTACATACAATCACACGGAATGCGTATCCTCGATTATTTGGCCGTCGTTGATGGTTATTATTCTGTTGCATTTATTTGCTACGCTTATGTCGTGAGTTACGATTACAACGGTTATATTGTCGCGTTTGTTTAGTTCTAATAAAATATTAAGGATATCCTCAGAGGTCTTTGAGTCCAGCGAGCCTGTGGGTTCGTCGGCAAAAATGTATCTTGGTGATGTGACCAAGGCACGGGCAATGGCCACACGTTGTTTTTGTCCGCCGGAAAGCTGGTGAATATACTTTTTGGATAGATCGGATATATGTAAGGCTTCAAGTATAGACTTAACCTTTTGTTTGCGGCCTCGAGTATTGCTTTTTGAAAACTGTAAGGGTAGAAGCACATTATCGAATACAGTAAAATCGTCTAACAAGGCAAAATCCTGCAAAATAATGGAAGAAATGGAATTGCGGAAAACGGCGAGTTTTTTCGCATTTAGGGAGTTTATGGGGGTGTTATCTACGATTATCTCACCGGAAGAAACGGTGTCTATACCTGCAACTAAATGAAGAAGGGTGGATTTGCCTGCGCCGGAGCTTCCTATAATGGCCACAAGTTCTCCGTCTTTTATGGTTAGGTTTATATTATCAAGAGCTGTAAATTTGTTTTCGCTTTTTGGATTGTATGTTTTACCAACATTTTTTAAAACGATCATATAAATCACCTCTGTCTATTTACTGTCTTTTCAGTGCAACGATGGGTTTATGATTTTTAATAATAAAAAACGGAATTGTCGAGAATGAAAGTGTTATTAAGCATTCAAGGAACACCAGAAAAGCTGAAATGGTTGCGAATGGTGCCGAAAGAGGAGAAAAAATAAAGGCTTGTACGATTCCGAAAATTAACAACGAAACAGCTATCATTAAAACAACATAAATAAAAACGATAGAAACACATTTCTTTGTCGTACATCCTATCAATAAAAACACGGAGAACATTTTAATGTGTTTTAATACGTTCAGATTTGCACATCCTATCACCCCGACAATAGAGATCACAAGCATAAAACCGAAAAAAGGAATAAAAACACGAAGAACCTCAAAGGCACTCTCTTTTCCGTGTTCGTTGATATCATCAAAGCTGTTAACATATCCGTATTGAAGCAAATTTTCGTGCAACTCCTCTAAGGAACAGTCGGGGTCGGCGCAGAAAAGGGTCACTTTTTTATCGTATATATCCAAATATTCCGAAACCGTATCGTTTATAAGGGATAAGAACAGCTTGTTATTGGTGGGCTGCATTACCATCTGTGTGCCGGTTTGCGCTCCGTAGCTGTCGAAAGAAAAGTAGTGTTTATCGTCAGAAACACCTATCACTTCATAGTTTATGTCCAAAAGGTCGGAGCGCATAATATCTCCTACTTTGTGATTTCCAAACGCTATTACAGGTATATTTTTAGTAGAAGAGGGTCTGCAGTCGGACAGCCGACTTCCCGAGATTATGTTAGGCTTATAATATTTCGTAAACTCCGGATTGTAGTATACAATGTTTGCGTGAGTATCAAAATAAGTAACGCCCGAGATAATATCTGCGTGGGCAGCCGTGCCTAACTCTTCAAGCGTTTTTCTCGGAAGGGAGGCAAGTTCTGTAGAAAAGTGCAGACCGTTAACATCGGACAGAGGCTCAAAGGCAATAACCGTTGAATACTTATAAGATGAATAAGTCAGCATCCCGTGTAATAGTAGAAAGGAAATAGAAAGTTGTATAATAACAAGTACGCTCATTAGAAAGTGTTTGCACAAAATATGATAAGCGTATTTTAAATTAGTCATAGTTATAACCTCCTATTTGCAGAGCTAATAGTCGTGTGTTGTCAAACTGATTTTTCTTACGGTTTTGTCGAGGAAAGGTATGAATGCTGATACGATAGATATGATGTAAACAGCGAAGATAAACAAAGAATCCGAAAGTGTGATATAATAAATAAAGGTTTCGCTGGTAGCAAAGCTTGTAAGCTTCGGTACGAACCAAAATGCAAAAGCAGTTGTGGGAATAAACGCAACTAACGACACGATGATAATCTCCGTTATCAGTAAGGCAATGCACTTGGAATTTGTGCATCCGCAGATCTTCATAATTACTATTGTCTGTTTATGCTTGTTCAAAATAAAGCTGTATGTAAATATGATGTTTACAAGTGTGAGTATAAACAGTGCAAAGTATAAAAAAGCTAAAAGAGGGTCATAACCCTGCAAAACCGAAAGGTTGCGCGGCTGTGAGACCAAAAGAGAGGGAAACGTGTCCTGTAAAACGTTTTTTATGCTGCTTTTATCTGTCATATCAGGCGCCTTATCAAATTCGAAAACGATTTTGTGCACAGGAAGCTCTTGCAGAATTTCGGGAGTATAGATTATCTGATGCTCGGTTTCAAAGGAGACCCCTATGACAGTGTAAACATATTCTCCGATGGTATATGTGTCACCTATCATCACATCATCTCTTCTTAGGTTGCTTATAACGATGTCACGTTTTTCGTTTTCGAATTCTTCTGTACGGAATCCCTGTCCTAAGTAAACGATGTAAGGGTCGAGCAAATAACTTATAGAATAGGCGTCGATATCTAGATTGCTTTCATCTGAGTTGCTTATAATGTTGATGGCCTTGAGGGATGAGTATTTCGAAATTTCCTTAGCGGCGCTGTCTAATTTTTCTGATAATGAGGCAATATCCTTTGAACTGAATTCCGATGAGCCGTCCGCATATGAGAGGGTGAATCTTCTAAAATTTCTGTTAGTGGCAACCTCTTGCTCGACTGTGCCTGCGGAAATGGAGAATATTAGAAACACGGTCAGTAGAGAAACGGAGAGCAGCAGTAAAATAATACTTGTAATAAATTTGTGGTTAAATACAAATTCTTTTAATATTTTAATGAGTAGTTTAAACATAAATGCCTCCTAAAAGTTAAGCAGTATACGGTGCAGAACACCGCATACTGCTTGTTTTTTATGGCTTTACTGCACTCCGTTAGCTTCGTATAGATAGGTTTGTCCGTTATTACTGGTAGTAGTGATTTTATGATATGTTCTTTGTACGGTTTTCCACAGACCTGTGGCGGTTTCTGCTACGTCTGAGTTAATGTTTGAAGTGTTTAAATTGCCGTTGACATAAATGTAGACCTCACAACGCTTAGAGGATAGATTGTTATGTGAAACAATCTGGGTGCGCGCGGTATCAGCGTGGGCGGCGTTGCCTTTCCAGTGTTGCACATAGGTTTTAACCGTTGCGTCGCCTGATGTGTAGTTATAGTTAAGTCCGCTCGCGGTTAGATTTGTTTCGCTTAGGCTGAATGATCTGCTTGCAGAAGCATCTGCCGCATAAATATTAATGCAAAAACAGGCTACAAAAATACTTAAAATTGCAATAGCTATTATAATTTTCTTCATAACTTTTCTCCTTTATAATATTTATATTTTTTAAATATTTCAATTGCGATATATGACCCATCGGACTCACCCCTTTGTTATTCTGATTCTATCATATCATAAAAACATCCACCTGTCAACAATATATTTTTGTGAATAGTATTGACGGCGGAATATATTTGTGGTATATTTAAATCAAACCTATAGGAGAGAAATAGATATGGCTGTATCAGATAATGTCAAGCGTGGCAGCTTGGATGTTGTCATACTCACCATTTTAAAAGATGGTGATATGTACGGATATCAGCTGGCACAGGAGATTGAAAAACGAAGCAATGGCAGGTATTCTCTGCTCGAAAGCTCTATGTATCCCACCCTTTACAGAATGTTGGATAAGGGCTTTATTTCCGACCGTCATGAGAAGGTGGGAAAGCGCAGGATAAGGGTTTATTATCATCTTGAGTCCAAGGGCGCAGAATATCTTGCTGCCGCAAGGAAAGAGTGGCTTTCCCTCACTTTGGGTGTTTTAGAGATTCTGGGCATAAAGAGTCAGGAGGAAATGGCAAATGAGTAACAGAATAATATCAAAATATCTGAAAAATTCGCTCAAACACTGTCCTTTAGTCTTTCGCAAAAAGCTTAAAGAAGACCTTTATGACTCTTTACTTGAGTATTTGACGGAAAATCCCGAAGCAGACGAGGACGAGCTTGCTGTTTGCTTCGGTACACCTGAACAGTACACAGCGGAGTACATAGCATCCCTCGACGGTGACGAACAGGTGAAGTATTTATCTAAATCGCATTTTGTCAAGCGGATAGTTGCTATAGGCATTGCGGTAGTAATGCTGCTTGTTGCTGTGGGAGTTACATTTATCGTAATCGATTCAATTAACAGTTCGGGCGATTATTATGAAACTGAAATTAATGAAGAATAGGAGAGTAATAAGTTATGAAAAAAGCGATTTCGGTATTTTTAACACTTATTATGATTTGCGTGGCAACATTTTCTGTTAAAGCACAGACAGAGATTAAATCCAGAGATCTTAACGAAACTATAGTAAGCACCGTAATACAGGATTTGGGTGATGGATATGTTTTAGAAGTAGTGGTAGCAGAGCAAGTCAATTCTGTAATGCCGTTATCTGATACATATACAAAAACAGGTTCGAAAACATATACTTTGAAAAATGATAATGGCGACCAATTGGTTTGGTTTAAACTGTATGGACAGTTTGATATTACGACAGGCATAAGTTCTGTCTGCACATCTTCTTGGTATAGCCACGGAATTGTAAATGATAACTGGTCGTTAGATTCAGCATCTACATCTAAGACGGCAAACAAAGCAAAAGGACAAGCGAAATTCGTTAGAAAAGTTTTGTTTATTACGGCGGAAACAAGAGAATGTAGTTTAATTCTCACCTGCGATACAAACGGAAATCTTTCATAATCTATATTTTACCTCAAAACAGAGAAAGGAAGCCCAAGGCTTCCTTTCTCTGCTTTTTTTACAGCTCGGTTTCGACTAAAAAATCATATTGCGTTGCTATCTCGTTCCAGGCAACTGCTCCTACCGCCCCCGTGGGCTCAATGCCGAAAAGCCGCTGAAACTCCTGAACAGCCGCTTTTGTCTGTTCTCCGAAATATCCCGTAACGGGGATTTTTGGGATATCGTTATAATAGTCAGCAATAAAGCTTAAATAGGTCTGCAGGTCGGTAACATCCTGTCCCCGCATACCCTCGCTTAAAAAATATCCTGGGTATAGCTTTGCTCTGTTTGCGTAAAAGGTGGGCGGAATACTGCCTATTGTGTTTCGGTAGACCTCTTGCAGCTTGTTCCAGGTCTCCCGTCCTACAATTCCGTCGGCAGTAAGACCGTAAAACTGCTGAAAAGCCCTTACTGCATCGGCGGTTGTCTGGTCGTAGGTTCCGCTTATGGGTATAATGTTAAAATTACCGTTAAAATAGGCAATAACGGCAAGATAATATTGTATAAGCCGCACGGGTGTTCCCGTAGAGCCGATGGTGAGCAGGTCTTCATAGGGCACCTCAGCCTCCTGTAGGCTAACCCCCTCGCTTATAAGCTCCGAAAGACTTTTCACCCCCGTATAGTACCGTTTTATCCTGTACCAGGTAGCTTTGTCGACCTCTCCGGTAACGGGCAGGTCAAATATCTCCTGAAAGCTCCTCACCGCAGCCTCGGTAGCGGTGTCAAAAACCCCGTTCGGGTCGGGAATTTTCGGTATAGCAGGATAATTCTGCGAAATTCGGTTAAGCTCATCCTGTAGGGTCTCTACAGCGTTTGAGGCGTCTCCTATACGAAGGGGTGTCCCTGGGTAGGATTCGGGAATATCCTCTACGGGCGCGTCGTTTATTATGTTAATGTCGTCCCCATAGTACCTTTGCAGAATCTGATAAGGGGTAAGCCCCTGTTCAGCAAGGTCGACAGTGCCCCACTGACTAAGTCCGTCACAGGTGGAGGTGGTGCCGTTGCAGAACTGTGTGAACAGGGGATTGACCGTCCCCTGCCGCACCACATAATCATTAAAAAGCTCATCCACAAGAACGCTTATGTTCTCAAAAATATCGCGGTCGGGAACAAATGCCTGATCAAATCTTGTGGTGTTTGTTATGTCGAAATCATATCCTCTGGAGGGATACCATTCGTTATATATTCTGTTTAATGCGTATGTTGTTATTGCGTAAATATTGGCTCTCAGCGCATTTTCGGGCCAGTTTGGATAAATCTCACTTGATGCAACATTTTTAACATAATCGGCAAAGAGCACCGTAACATTTTCTGCCGCTGCATCGGGTGCACCCAGATGCACCGTTATGGTTTCGGGAATAGACTGAACAATTTCGTCTGGCATAGTCTCACCTCTTTAAAGGGTATAGTTATCAAATTCGTTTATTACAATGGGGCGGTTACCCTCTACGCCTGTTGTCATAGGCTGAAGGCTCACATTCTGCAGTGAGGTTACGGTATCAAATACCGCTACATTATAATTGTAGGTATCCACAAAGCCGTCGGCAACCGTTTTTATGTTATAGTAGGCGTAGGGACGCTCGGAGGGGTCGGGGGCTTCGGCAAATACCGACGATGGTGCGGGAAGCTCTATTACAGGCGTTTTACCGCTGCGGTCGGTAACAAGCTGAGCGAGTACGGCTCTGCTTTCCTCGTCACCCGTAAATACTGTCACCCTCGCTCCCTCAACAGGATAAAGTCCCCGTACCGAGGTAACGTTTACAATAAGCTTTCCAATTCCGCTCATTTGGTCACTGTTGGGCATAGAATCCACCTTTGGCACCTCAGGTCTGCTTACCACGGCTCTGATTGCCTCGGCAGAGGGGGTGGCTAAGGTTTTAAGAGCCCTCATTTCCTGTATGTATTTTTCAAACATAGATTTGTCCATATTTTCTCTCCTTAAAAAGCATTTAGTACATTTATATGCAAAAATTCCCGAATAGTTCACTTTGATTTGTTAACACTAAACGCAGGTGATATTTTTGATGGAAGAACTGGGAAGCTTCGGCAAAAAACTGTCGGATAATATTAAGCTCATACAAAAAATATTCGAGTCAGACATAATTCTTCGAAAGAGAGAGCTTTCTTTTTCGGGGGTCAGTGCCTGTCTTTTTTATTTTGACGGTATGGTGAATGTGGAGCTGATAAACGAGTCGATAATAAAACCCCTTGTACGGTCGAGCGAGGTTTTTAGCACCGATAACATCTCTGCTGAAGTAGGTGAAAAGCTGCTTTATGCAAGTGAGATAAAACAGACCTCCAAGGTGGGTGACGCTGTATCGGCAATGCTTTACGGAGACACCCTTTTACTGCTTGAAAACAGCCATATTGCAATAACCGTAAATACCAAGGGGTGGCGCACAAGAGGTATATCCGAGCCCGAAAACGAACGGGTTCTGCAGGGTCCCCGCGAGGGCTTTGATGAGGCAGCACTCTTTAATGTAGCAATGCTCCGCCGAAGACTGCAGACCACCGATTTTAAAACCGAGCTTATAAAGCTTGGCAGAAGAACAAATACCATAGCCTTTATATGCTATCTCGATTCCCTTGTAAACCGACAGACACTCCGTGAGCTGAAACTCAGGCTCAGCCGTATTGATACCGATTCTGTGCTGGACTCCAACTATGTTACCGAGCAGATAGGGCAGGGAGGAGGTCTCTTTAAAAGGGTAGGCGCTACCGAGCGTCCCGATATAGTTGCGGCAAGGCTTTTAGAGGGCAGAATTGCCCTTGTTGTGGATGCCACTCCCGTTGTTATAACCCTGCCCTACCTTTTTTCCGAAAACTTTCAGGTAGATGAAGACTATTATATAAATAATAAACTGGCATCTGCAGGCCGACTTATGAGGCTGCTCTGTTTTGTTCTTGCCATTTTGGTTCCCTCCTTTTATGTTGCACTCACAACCCATCATTTTGAGTTTTTACCGCCTGCCTTTGCCCTCACCGTTTCGGTATCAAGGGCAGGGGTACCCTTTCCAACCGTTTTAGAGGCACTGCTGCTTACTCTTATTTTCGAGATACTCAGGGAAACGGGTATGCGTATGCCCCAGTCGGTAGGACACGCCCTTAGTATAGTGGGCGGTCTTGTGGTAGGACAGTCGGCGGTAGAGGCAAAAATAGTCAGCGCGCCTATGCTTATTGCGGTAGCCCTGTCGGGAATATGCGGACTTATGGTACCCCGACTTAAAACTGCGGTCTTCTATCTCAGGTTTGCGTTTATATTTGTCGCAGCACTTTTCGGGCTTTACGGAATCATTGTCACTGCACTGTTGCTCCTACACTATATCCTGAGTATGGATTCTCTGGGGGTAGATGCTACTATGTCTCTTAACACACCCTCCGTTCAGAGCTTTAAGGACGTTTTTGTAAGAACAAATTGGAAAAATATGCTCACCCGCCCCGAAATTCAGACAAAAGACAGAATAAGGAAGAAAAAATGAGACTTAAAATATTTGCGGCAGCACTGATTTTTATACTGCTTTGCGGTTGTGCCTATGCAGAGCCCGATTCTAAATATACCGTTACGGCACTCGGCTTTGACCAAAAGGACAATAAAACGGTCTATCTGCAGGCAATAAATACCGTAGACGGCGAAAAAAACGGAGATCCCACCACCTTTCTGGTAAAGGGGGAGGGGGAAGACTTTAAAACGGCTTTGGAGGATATAAGGAGTCAACTGTCAAAAAAGCCCTCCTTTGCCCACTGTCAGCTTATTCTTGTCACCGACAGGGTAGAGGGTGAGAGCTTTGAAAATATGCTCTCCCTCTGCCGCGAGGCAGGGATTTCTCTCAGAACGGGTATAGCCTATACTGAGGATATATCGGCAGTGCTTGAAAGCAAAAAAATTGCTTCGGGCGCCGATATTTCTGCTCTTATTAAGCAAAACAGCCGATATTTCGGTTACGGTGCTCATACGGCAGTTTTTGAAATTGAAACCGCCATTATGACGGCAAAGGGTGGTTTTGCCCTGCCTGTGCTCACCTTCAAAAAGGAAAATTTAAAGGTAGAGGGTCTGCTCAGATATGAGAACACCCTTCCCGCCGAAAGACTGTCTGCTGAGGAGAGCATAGATTACGCAAAGGAGAAAAACACCTTCGAGGGGGAGAAAAATTGATAAAAACAGACAGCATAAAATTTATCTGCCTCGGCACACTAACCCTGCTTGGCGAGACGGTGCTGACCCTGTCCTTTTCCACTAACACAGCAAACGATATTTTGGGTGTTTTTTTGGCTTTTTTACTCGCGGCTTGTGTCGTATTTCTCACCCGAAAACTTATAAGCGTATGGGCAAGGAAAAACTTTAAGTATAAAAGACCTTTGAGCATCGCGGTATCACTCTTTTTCGCACTGCTTTTTTTCACCGTGGCGTTGTTTACGGTTTATGAGTTTTCCCGTTATGCTGCTCAGGTAATGCTTTCTGTCGGCAATATGCTACTGCCCTTTGTAAGTTTTTCGCTTATAGCACTTTTGTATGCTAGGGGTAAAAAACAGCTTTTTAAAACCGCATTGCTCCTTTTCCCCGTAGCGGTTATCATAATCCTTTTGATATTCGGCTTTTCTCTCCCCTTTATGAGCCTTAAATACCTTATTCCGTATAAATACCCGACCGTCGAGCTTGCAAAGAGCTTTTTTCCGCTGTTTTCTGCCATTACCCTCTCGGCACTGCCACTTATGGTTTTATGCAAAAAGCAATCGGGAAAGGCTTTTTCGGGTGTATTTCTCATTGCTTTTATTCTGCTTTCCGCGATAACTGTAAATGTAATTGCTCTTTTCGGCAGTGAACTTGCATCCACCCTTTCTTACCCTTATTCCGAAGCGGTAAGCACCGCAACCCTCAGTCATATATTCTCCCGAATGGATGGATTCCTTTATGCCCTCAGTGTTTTTACCTGCCTTATAAAAACCTCGGTCTGCGTGAAAGCAGGATATTATCTTCTTAAAAGCTCTCTTCAAAAAATTTTATAATAAATTTTCAAACTTTACTATTGAAAAGTATAATAACTTGTGGTAATATTACAATATAAATCGCAAAACTAAGGAATATGTTTTGTGCATTTTGTCGAAAAAACCGTGTAAAATCTTGTAACAAGAAGCGGTTACAGGATTAAAGCGGGCTTTTTATATACGAAAGGGGCGCTTCTTTTGAAAGACTACAAAGCTAAAAACATACGAAACGTTGTTTTTGCAGGCCACGCTTCGGCAGGCAAAACATCTCTTGTGGAGGCAGCATATTACCTCACAGGTAAGTCGGACCGTCTCGGCACTGTTGCAGAGGGCAACACCGTTTCCGACTTTGACCCTGAAGAGATTCGCAGAAAATCCAGCGTTTCGGCATCTGTTATTCCTTGCGAGTGGAAGGATGTTAAGCTTAATATTATAGATACTCCAGGTCAGTTCGACTTTTCGGCTTCAGTTAGCGAGGGCTTCCGTGCCGCAGGTAGCTCGGTAATCGTAATTTCGGGCAAAAGCGGTGTTTCGGTAGGCGCACAGAAGGCGTTTGACGCCGCTACCAAAAAGGGAATCGCAAAGCTTTTCTTCATCAATAAGATAGATCACGAGCATGCCGATTTCTATAAGGTGTTTGAAGACCTTAAGTCCACCTTCGGTCCTATGGTATGTCCTATCGTGGTACCCTATATTGTTGACCATAAGGTAGAGTGTTACATAAATCTTATCGACTTCCGCGCATATTCCTATAAAGACGGCAAGGCAACAGTAGTTCCTATGCCCGATATGGGTCACCGCTTAGAGGGACTTCGCACCGCAATCAATGAGGCGGTTGCCGAAACCAGTGAAGAACTTATGGAAAAATATTTCTCGGGCGAAGAATTCACTCCCGACGAGCTTATAATGGGTCTTGCAACAGGTGTTCGCCGCGGTGAAATTGCTCCCGTATTCTGCGGAAGTGCTACAAACCTTCAGGCTATCGACCAGCTATTAAACGGTCTTATCTGGCTTGCTCCGTGGGCAGAGACCGTTGCAGGCGAAACAGGCGTTGACAATGACGGTAACGAAATTCAGCTCACCGTCAATGAAGATGCACAGACCGCTGCTATCGTGTTCAAAACGGTTGTTGACCCATTTGTAGGAAAGCTTGTTTACTTTAAGGTTGTAAGCGGTAAGGTTACCTCTGATATGACTCTTCTTAATATGCGTACAGGCGCTAACGAGCGTATAGGTAAGCTGTACTTTGTTTGCGGTAAAAAGCAGGTGGAAACCAACTGTGTTTCGGCAGGAGACATCGGTGCCGTTGCAAAGCTTAATGCAACAGGCACAGGTGATACCCTTTGCTCTCCCGCACGTCCCGTAAGACTTCCCGAGATAAGCTATGACCTGCCTAACTATAAAATGGCAGTTAAACCCAAAAACAAGGGTGAGGAAGAAAAGCTTGCCGCAGGACTTATGCGTCTTGCTGAAGAAGATCCCACTATCACACTCAAGAATAACGACGCTACAGGTGAGCTTGTACTTGCAGGTCTTGGTGAACAGCATCTCGACACTGTTGCAAGTAAGCTTAAGGCTAAGTTCGGTGTTGAGGTAGTTTACAATGCACCTAAGGTTGCCTACCGCGAGACCATCCGCAAAAAGGCAAAGGCTCAGGGCAGACATAAGAAACAGTCGGGCGGACACGGTCAGTTCGGTGATGTCTGGATCGAATTCGAGCCGTGGGACTGCGAGGGCTTGGAGTTTGCCGAGACCGTATTCGGCGGAGCAGTCCCCAAAAACTACTTCCCCGCAGTTGAAAAGGGACTTCAGGAGTCTTCTATGTGCGGTGTTCTCGCAGGCTATCCTATGGTAGGTGTTAAAGCAACCCTGACCGACGGTTCTTACCACCCCGTCGACTCCTCTGAGCTTGCATTCAAAACCGCAGCATCCCTTGCCTTTAAGGCAGGTATTCCCGAGGCAAACCCTGTGCTCTTAGAGCCTGTGGTAACTCTGGTTGCAACCATCCCCTCCGACAATTCGGGCGATATTATGGGTGACATCACCAAGCGTCGCGGCAGAGTTCTCGGTATGGACCCTGACGGAAAGCTTATGATAATCACCGCCGAGGTTCCCGAAAGCGAACTGGCAGATTTCCCCACAGTTCTCCGTTCCGTAACCCGTGGCGTCGGCTCCTTCTATACCGAATTTGCCCGTTATGAAGAGGTTCCCAACGCTATTGCACAAAAAATAATCGCCGAAAGCAAGGCAGAATAAATAAAAAATAACCCCCTTTGGAATTATCCAAAGGGGGTCTTTCTGTTTCACTGTCAACTGTTCACTGTCAACTGTCTTTTCTGCATTCTTTTCCAGTTATAAAACCCGTATATGTCATTGGCTAAAAACATAATAAAGCAGAAAACCATTGAAAGGCAGGAAATGTCTGTAAAGGCTGCCGACACCCAAAGTACGATAAGCACAATGTCGTTTGCCGCGTAGGCTAAAGCATAGTATGGGCTTCGAAGAAAGGTGAGGGCGCAGGCGGCCCAACTTGTAGTGATAGAAAGGGTGCTGAATATCAGGTTTGCGGTCTTCAGCCACTTAAGGATAAAAAAGAAAATTACGGTTGCCCCCAAGGAGGAAAGAATCACAATAACTATCTTTTTTGGGGAAAGATATTCAATTTTCACCTCGTCGGATTCTTTAAAAGGATGTCGCAGCCAAGATATTAAAGATGCCACCGCCATGGGCAGACTCATTCCAATGTATGTCGCGGTCTCGCCGTAATAACGGAAAAATATGGATATTGTTCCGTACATAAGAGCAAATATAATGCAAAGCACCTGACCTGTCACCATTCCCTTTGCAACAAATATAAGAGCGGTAACCCCTATAAGGGAAGCAATACCTGAAAGAAAACCCTCAAAACCCGTAAAAAGGGAAGAGATAAGTATTACTAAAACGGATATTCCCCAAAGTGCCCACTCAAATGCAGACAGTTTTTTAAAAGGATTATTTGTCATAAAACACCTCAACAAAAAACACCCGTCGGCACACCTTCAAAGACCTAACGGTGTGCTGGCGGATGCTAAGCATCTCTCTACCCGGTGGCAGATATTTTTTTCAAAAGAAGTCTATCATAATTTGCTGAAAAAGTCAACAATATGTAAAGGACTTAGAATAATTGTTGAAAAAAACAGGAAATGTGTTATAATATACTCGTATTAGCATACGCTTTAATTAGAGAAGCAGTTGTGCTTATCCTAACACAGTGCAAGTTTGCCTTTGTTTTATAGGGAGGCTTTAAAAATGTATATACCCTTTTCTCCGCCTGATATGACCGAGTATGAGGCTGAGCTCGTAAAAGAAACTCTCCTTTCAGGATGGATAACCACAGGTCCTAAAGCGGTGGAGTTTGAAAATATAATATCGAATTATTGCGGCACAAATAAAACCTGCTGCCTTAACTCTGCGACCGCCGCCTTAGAGCTTACACTAAGGCTTATGGGTGTCGGCGCGGGTGACGAGGTCATTGTTCCTGCATACACTTATACTGCTTCCTGCAGTGTTATCTGTCATGTGGGCGCAACTCCTGTTATGATCGATTCTCAGAAAAATTCCTATGAGATGGATTATGACCTTATGGAGGCTGCAATAACTGAAAAGACCAAGGCTATAATTCCGGTGGATCTTGGCGGTGTGATCTGCGATTACGACCGTGTTTACAAGGCTATCGAAAATAAAAAGAATCTTTTCCGCCCTAACCCCGGAATGCAGACGGTCTTTAACCGTGTTGTCGTAATTGCCGACTGTGCTCACGGCTTCGGCGCCGAAAGAAACGGCATAAAAGCAGGCTGTCATGCCGATTTCACCTGCTTTAGTTTCCATGCGGTTAAAAATCTCACTACCGCAGAGGGCGGTGCCGTCACCTGGAAAAATATTGAGGGAATAGATAACGACCTGCTCTATCAGGATTACCGTATGATGTCCCTCCACGGACAGACTAAATCCACCTTAAGCAAGAATAAACCCGGCTCCTGGGAGTACGATATTATAGCACCTTGTTACAAGTGTAATATGACCGATATTGCCGCTACTATCGGTATTGCTCAGTTTGCCCGCTATGAGGAAATGCTCTGCCGTCGCCACCAAATCATAGAAAAATACAATAGAGCTTTTGAGAAGCTTGACGTTACCCTCCTTAATCATAAGGATGATACACATACCTCAAGCGGTCATCTCTATCTTGTAAAGATAAACGGAATCGGTATTCGCACACGTAACCGCATAATCGGAAAAATGGCAGAAGAGCAGATTGCTTGCAATGTGCATTATAAACCTTTGCCTATGCTGACTGCCTATAAAAACCTCGGATTTGATATTAAAGACTACCCCGTAGCCTATTCCCACTACAAAAATGAGATAACTCTACCCCTTTACAGCCGCCTTACCGACGAGCAGGTTGACTGTGTAATAGAGGCTTTTATACGCATCGTGGGAGAATGTCGATGAAACGTTGGAACGACCTGCCCGACAGCTTAAAGCTCGACGAGGTAAAGCCTTATTACGATATTCTTAAAAGCAAGGCTTTTTCAAGATTTTTAAAACGTTTTTTCGATATTTTTGCATCCCTTTTGCTTATTATTATCCTTTCTCCCGTTATGCTTGGTGTAGCTGTCTGGATTAAGCTGGATTCCAAAGGTCCCGTTTTATATAAAAGCATACGCGTTACCGCATACGATAAGGATTTTCAGATTCTTAAATTCCGTACAATGGTGCAGGATGCCGACAAAAAAGGTGCACTTGTAACTGTTTCGGGAGACAGCCGAATTACGTGGGTAGGGACAAAAATACGCAGAACCCGTCTTGATGAACTGCCTCAGCTTTTCAATGTCCTCGCAGGACAGATGAGCTTTGTGGGAACCAGACCCGAAGTGCGTAAATATGTGGATATGTACACCAATGAGATGATGGCAACCCTCCTTCTCCCCGCAGGAATAACCTCAAGAGCCAGCTTGGCATATCGGGATGAGGATAAAATTATGGCTGAACTGACTGCAAAAGGAAAAACTGTGGACGAGGCATATATTCATAGTATTTTGCCCGAAAAGATGCGTTATAATTTAGAATATCTTAAAAAATTCAACTTTTTTGAAGACATTTGCATCTGTATAAGAACTTTGTTTTAAAAAATGACCAAAACGGCTTTGTTTTGGTCATTTTTTACTTGACATCGTTTTTTTGTATGTTAAAATTATCTTGAAAGGAATATTTTCCTAAAATATTTGCATTTTTGCAGAATGGAGAAAGATTATGAACTACGGAATTCAGCTTTATTCGGTAAAAGACTTTATGGCCGAAAATGTGAAAGACGCTATCGCTCAAATCGGCGCAATGGGCTACAAGGTGGTAGAGCCTGCAGGTTTTTTTGATGTTCCCGCAGAGGAATTCAAGAAATACTGCGATGATGCAGGCGTGGTAGTTAACTCCACCCACACACGTTTTGGTGTTCTTGATAACGATTTTGACGGAATAGTCAAATATCTTAAGACAATCGGCTGCAAGCGTTTCATTATTCCGGGCGCAGCAACCTCTACTAAGGCGGATCTTGATCAAACCATCGAAAAGTTCAATAAATATCAGCCTATGCTCGAAAAGGAAGGCTTAGATTTAATGTTCCACAATCACTGGCAGGAGTTTGTTCCCAACAGTGACGGAATTATCCCTCATATTGAATTGCAGAGACGTACTAACATTAAGTTCCAGATAGATGTATATTGGGCATACCGCGGACTTCTTAACCCTATCTATGTTCTCGAAACATTAAAGGACAGAATCGATGTTATCCACTTAAAGGACGGCAATATGGCTCAGGGTAAGCCTCTCGGACAGGGAACCGCACCTATCTACGAGGTTGTTAAGTGGGCAAAGGCTAACGGTGTAGATATGGTTGTTGAAAACGAACCCACCGCTGAACGTCAGATGATTGAGGCAAAAGAGTGCATAGACTATCTTATGTCACTTGAATAAGGGAGATTTATAAATGTTTAATAAGCTTGGACTTCAGATTTATTCTGTAAGAAACTATATGACCGATGCTGAAGGTGTCAGAAAAACCTTCGAGCGTCTTGCCGCAATCGGTTACAGCGAGGTGCAGACTGCAGGTGCATTTCCCTGTACTGTAGAGGAGTATGCTGCCGCAGCTCACGATAACGGCTTTACGGTTGTAGGAACCCATTACGGCTTCCCCGCGGATGTAAACGATATCGAGGATTATGTAAAGATGCATCAGATTCTCGGCACCACCAACGCAGGTGTCGGTGGAGGCGGCGGTCAGGTCAGGGAAATGGATAAGCTCCGCGCCTTTATCGAAAGAGCCAACACCCTCGGCGAAAACCTCAAGCCCTATGGTATGAAATTCACCTATCATCACCACGCTTACGAGTTTGCAAAGCTCGGAAATGATAAGATTATGGATATCCTTGTTGACGGACTTAACCCCGAAACCACATCCTTCGTTCTCGATACCCATTGGCTTCAGAAGGGTGGCGTAAACATTATCGAATGGCTCGAAAAGCTTGCAGGCCGTTGCGATATTCTTCACCTTAAGGATTATGCTGTTGCCTCGGGCGAAAATAACGGCTATATCACCGAATGCGGAAGCGGAAACATTAACTTTAAAGAGGTTATCAAGGTTGCAGAAGCTACAGGTGTTAAGCACCTTTGTGTAGAGCAGGATACCTGGCCTTTAGGCTTTGATTCTGTCGATTACTGTATGAGAAAGAGCTACGAGCATCTCTCCCAGTATCTTGACCTTAAATAAGCATAAATAATGCCCTCAAGAGAAACACTCTTGGGGGCGTTTTTTATGCCTAAGTTTTATATTTTTGTTCAGGAATTATTTATCCTTCTTCTTGGGCCTTTTTATCTTGTTGAGCTTGGCATTAAGGTCGAGAAGCTGTTCCTTTGTGAACTTCATATCCATCATTCCGCCCATAAGGGTGAAGAGACGAAGTACGGTAAATCCGCCCATCATAGACATCATTTCGGGACCCACCTCAAAGCCGGCAGCCTTGATTTTACCGTCCTTGCCACACATAAACTTGCCCATAAGGCTCATAAAGAGGAGTTTACCCTGAACAGTGGCAATAACATCACTCATTTTATCGTTTAAGGAGAGGTATCCCTCGGGAGCATCAATATCAAACCAGTTGAGAATAGCACCTTTTTCCTTAAGTCTGTATTCCTCGTTAAAGGTCTCTACCTTGCGGATAATACTCTCGTCCTTAAATTCTTCCGCAACGGCGGTGAGCTTGGTCTCTCCCTTGTTGGGTACTTCAAAATAGAAGAAGTGGTCGGGAGCAGAAACCTTGCCTAAAGACTCGCCGTTTGCAAAAAGCTCAACCTCGGGGAGATTAGAGTATACGGTTACCTTGGTAACATCCTCAACGCGGTCAATATAACGTTTGCCGCAAAGATGTACAAAGGGCTCGTCAGAGAGCCATGCCTTGTATGCATAGAAGGCATCCTTTTTATACTTACGGTCAATGGTAACAAGCCCCTTGTGGTTCTGTCCGTTTTCGCCGCCTTCGTTTCTTGCGTCTGCGCCGAAGTCGAACATATTCCATACATGGGTAGCCCACATATATTTGCGGGTAAAGAACTGCTTAATAAGCTCTTCGTGATAATATGCCTGATATTCCTCAGTATAGTCACCCTGCATAGGAGTAGAGGTGTGCCAGTTAAGTGCCTCACAGCCGTATTCAGAGCATCCGATAGGAATATTCGGGTGCTTTTTGTGGAACTTGTCGAACCAAGGACCGTTCATATCGGTCTCTCCGCCGTACCAACCGAAATAGTGGTTGTAGGAAACTACATCGGGTATCTGGAGATAAGGGTCATCCATACTGCACATAGAAACTGCTGCAACGGTGGTAAGACGGGTTTTATCCATTTCGTGACACATATCGTTAAGAATTCTGTGGTTTTCAAGCAGATCGTCATCAGAGCCGCCGATGCCGATCTCGTTGGAAAGCCCCCATACTACGATAGAGGGATGGTTGTAGTTCTGTGTGATAAGCTCCTTCATCTGGGAGACAGTGTTCTCACGGCCCGTAGGCATATGCTTGGAAATATAGGGGATTTCTGCCCAGATAATAAGACCCTTTTCGTCACAAAGGTCATAGAAATACTGGTCGTGCTGATAGTGAGCAAGTCGGATGGTGGTAGCCCCTACCTCGCATATAAGTTCAATATCCTCTGCGTGATGCTCAGGAAGAAGAGCGTTTCCAACACCCCAACGGTCCTGATGACGGGATACTCCGCGAAGAGGATATTCCTCACCGTTGTGGTTAAATCCGTTTTCGGGGTCTATTTTAAAGCTTCTGCAACCGAAACGGGTGCAAACGTTATCGAGAATCTTTCCATCCTCCATAAGCTCAGCTTCACAGCAGTAGAGGTAGGGGTCCTTGCGACCCTGCCACAGGTGTACGTTTTCAATGGTAAATTCTACACTGGTTTCAGCAGTTTCGGTCTGTGCAATAATGTTTTCGTCCTTGTCGTATACCGTGTAGCGAACGGTCTGACCCATTTTAGCATTGGTAAGATAGGTCTCAACAGTAACCTTAGCGTCCGATTCCAAAATTTTGGGAGTAACCTTAATTGCGGGACCGCCGTAATAGTCAAGATCAAAGTGTGACTCGTTTACACAAATAATATTTACATCTCTGTAAAGACCGCCGTAGAAGGTGAAGTCTGCCATCTGGGGATATACTCTGTCGTTTGCAGAGTTATCTACCGCGATAACAAGCAAATTCACAATATCTAGAGATTCGGTCATATCAACACGCCAGGTGGAATAGCCTCCGTCGTGGTGAGCAAGATTTTTGCCGTTTAAATAAACATCGGCAGAAGAGTTTGCGCCGCGAATCTCGAGATAGTATTTGTCAGCTTCAGGCAGGTCGCTCTTGCTGAATTTCTTAGCATAATAGCCTGTACCACGGTAATAGTCGTTATCGCCGTCCTGACCGTCGATAGCGTTCCAGCAGTGGGGGAGATTCACAAAATCCCATTTGCTTGATATTTCGGTGGGCACCGTGTCGAGCATTTTGGTAAAAGCCCATTTTGCATTAAAGTTAATAACGTTTCTCAAAATATTTACCTCCGTTGAATTTTTAAAAAGGCGTCCGGCAGTTAGGTCGGACGCCGATGGATAAACTTATTATTCAGCTTCGCTTTCGCCGTGCTTTTCCTTAAGGGCGGCTACATTGGCATCAACCTGCTTTTTGTGGAGGGGATACCAGAACCAAAGCACAAGCGCAAGTGCGGCAAAACCGATTGCGGGTACGATAGTAGAGATATTGAAGATGCCGTCAAGAACCGACTGGGTCTGTTTGATTCCGTTAGCAGCAGCGTCGGTGTTGTAGCCGATACCTGTAAGGAGCCAACCCGAAAGTCCTGCAGCAACTGCCTGACCGAGCTTACGGGCAAAGGAGTAGAGGGCGTAAACAGAACCATCCTCGCGGATGCCGTTTCTAAGCTCGGAATAGTCTATAACGTCGGTGATAAGAGCCCAAGATACCATAGAGAAGATACCAAGACCTAACCAGCAGAGTGCCTGAAGTGCAACATATACCCAAACGTTGTCGGGACGAACAATGAAGAGGAGAATGCAAACAACTGCGGCAAAGAGGTTGGATACAATGCTGACCTCTGCTTTGCCGAACTTTTTGGCAAGGGGTTTTGAAAGGATTGCTGCAAGTACCATACCAACCATCATAAATGCGGTAGAAATAGACTGAGCAGTAGCGTCGTTATAATAGTCGGGGAATACATAAGCTGCCATATTCTGCATTGTGAGCTGGGCGAGCAGCATAACGATAGATGCTACGATTATTGAAAGAAGGGCGCGGTTGCCAAGGGCGTTAATAAGCATTTTGCCCACAGAGTTCTTCTTGAACTCGTCCTCAGATACTTCGGGACGAACACGCTCGGTTACCATAGTGTAGCAGAGGAGATAGCAGATAATAGCAAGAACAGAGAACACACCTGCAATAACGGTTACCTTACCGCCAACAAGAACATCAGCCTGAACGGTTTCCCCAAGCTCGTTGACAATATCCTTCTTCTCATATGCAAAGATGGGAAGAGCAATACCTACAACCATACCTGCAAGGGTAGCGCCCATGGTACGGAAGGTTGAGAGGGACTGACGGTCACCTGGGTCACCTGAAATGGCAGAAGCCATAGAGCCGTAGGGGATATTGATAGAGGTGTAGAAGATCGAGCCCCAGAGAATGTATGTTACAAAGAGATAAATGATTTTAACAGTCATACTTGCGCCTGCAAGGGAGCTCTGATACATAAGGAAGGATGCTAAAGCAACAGGTCCGCACATACGGAGCAGCCAGGGCTTGAATTTTCCTGCTTTTGTACCTTTTGCACGGTCAACGATACGTCCCATTGTAACATCTGTAACGGCGTCAACGAAACGGGCGATCATCATAATTGTACCTACAACTGCTGCACTTACACCCATAACGTCGGTGTAGAACTTCATAAGCAACATTGTAGAGAGTATGAAGGTAAAGTCGTTACCGAAATCTCCGAAGAGATAACCGAACTTGTCCCTCATGCCAAAGGGTCGTAGTTTCTTTTCGTTTGACATAAAAAAGCCTCCATTAAGATAATAAGGGGGTTGCTTTGTATATTATAAAGCATATCGCAAGAATATTGTGAGTAAAATTTTCATTTATTTTTGTATTTTTTTCATATTTTTGTGCAAGTTTCTATTGAAATTGCATCAATTGTGTAATAAAATATTAAATATAAGTGGATAAATATTATTAAATTTCACAAAAACGCAGGAGGAGGGAACGGTGCTGTACGAAAATGAATTGCGTTTTCTATGCAACACACTTAAAAAGCGCAGGATAAAAACCTCATTTGCAGTAAAGAAGTCTATATTTAATAATATGTTCGACGAAGCCTTTATTATTCTCTTCGGCGAAAACCTTAAAAACCATTTTTCGGTGGATGAATTTGCCGATAATATAAAACCGTACACTATGTATAAATTTTCTGCCCTCAGGCTTTGTTATGTATTCTTTCTGCTTCCGGCTGTCAGCTCCGAACAGATTATGATAATAGGTCCCTATTTGTCTGAAGAGGTAGAAACAAAATATATACTTGAAGCAGGTGAAAAATACGGAATATCTCCCTCTAAGCAAAAGCTTCTGCAGGATTATTATGCAAATATCCCAACGGTTTCGGATAACGACAGCATTTTTACAATGCTTGAGACCTTCGGTGAGCATATATGGGGAGGTAGCAGCGGTTTTACTATTATAGACATAAACCGTGAAATGGTGGAGGATAATACCGTTCTCTCCAAAGATCGCAGCAATGAGGACGTAGAAAGCCTTATGGTGAATATGGAGCTGATGAAAAAACGGTACGATTATGAAAACGAGCTTATTCGTGCGGTATCACTCGGACAGGTGCACAAGGTGGCTCAGCTTACCGAGAAATTTTCTGATTTTGCTTTTGAACGCCGTATTACCGACCCTGTGCGCAATCTTAAAAACTACGCTATTATAATGAATACTCTGCTTAGAAAAGCGGCGGAAAAAGGAGGGGTACATCCGCTTTATATACACGATGTTTCTTCGGATTTTGCCGTAAGAATAGAGCAGCTGTCTTCGGTTGCTGCAGTATCGGAGCTTATGGCATATATGTTCAAAAGCTATTGTAGGCTGGTGCGTAAGCACTCAATGAAAAATTATTCTTCTGCGGTGCAAAAGGTCATAACACTGATAAACTCAGACCTGTCAGCAAACCTTACCCTTCAGTCTCTGGCGAAAAGTCAGAATATAAGCGCGGGTTATCTTTCCTCGGTATTTAAAAAGGAAACAGGAAAAACCCTTACCGAATATATAATAGGGGAGCGTATGCAGCTTGCTATGCGTCTGCTTTCAACCACCCGTCTGCAGATACAGACTATAGCCCTTCATTGCGGTATTATGGATGTTCAGTATTTTTCTAAGCTTTTTAAAAGACATACGGGTAAAACCCCCAAGGAGTACAGAAGCACAGGACTGTAACAGTTGCGCGTTTTTGCAATATATTACGGCAGAAAAGCAATGGACATAAGGCTTTATTTTGTTATAATAAAAAATGAATACTTTACTTTTGTGCAGATATTCATTAAAATATAATTAACAAAACATAACGGAGGTATAATTTATGAAAAGTTCATTCCGCTGGTATGGCGACAGCGATCCCGTAACTCTGGAGTACATCCGTCAGATTCCGGGTATGCGCTCTATCGTATCTGCAGTCTACGATGTAAAGCCGGGTGAAGTCTGGCCTGAGGAGAGCATCAGGCACATTGCCGACAGATGTAAGGAAAACGGCCTTGTTTTCGATGTGGTGGAATCTATTCCCGTTACAGAGGAGATAAAACTCGGCAGACCCGAGCGTGACCGTCATATTGCAAATTACTGCGAAAATATCCGTCGTTGCGCAAAATACGGTGTAAAGTGTGTTACCTATAACTTTATGCCCGTTTTCGACTGGACCCGTACCCAGCTTGATAAGATGGGCGAGGACGGCTCTACCAGTCTTGTAATGTACTGGGAACAGATGAAGGGCCTCGACCCCTTAAAGGATGATATACATCTCCCCGGTTGGGACTCCAGCTACTCTCAGGATGAGGTTCGCGCACTTATCTCGGCTTACGGTGAGCTTGGCGAGGAAGGACTTTGGGAGAATCTCGAATACTTCCTTAAAGCAGTCATCCCCGTTGCAGAGGAATGTGGCGTTGTAATGTCTATCCATCCCGACGACCCGCCCTATCCCATTTTCGGAATTCCCCGTATCATTACCGACGAGGCTAATCTCGACCGTTTCCTCAAGATAGTTGACAGCCCTGCAAATACCCTCTGCTTCTGCACAGGCTCTCTCGGCTGCTCTCCTAAGAACGATATGCCCTCTATGGTAGAAAAATATTCTGCTATGAACAGAATAGGCTTTATGCACCTTCGCAATGTAAAAATTCTCGAAGACACCAGCTTTGAGGAATCAGGACACCTCACCCAGAAGGGCAGCCTCGATATGAACGCTATCATAAAGGCACTTGTTAAAACAGGCTTTAACGGATATTTCCGTCCCGACCACGGACGTATGATCTGGGGCGAAACAGGAAAACCCGGTTACGGACTTTACGACCGCGCTTTAGGTTCGGCTTACATTAACGGCCTTATCGAAGCCAACGGCGGCGTTATAGAAGACTAATTATTAAGTAGGAGGAATATAAAATGAATTTACCCCTTAATGTAGATTATACCGGAAAGGTAGTTGTAGTTACAGGCGCAGGCGGACTTATCTGTGGCGCAATGGCTCGTGCATTTGCTCAGAGCGGTGCAAAGGTTGCCGCACTCGACCTTAACGAAGACGCAGTAAAGTCTCTTGCCGACGAGCTTAAGGCAGAAGGCTATATCTGCGAGGGCTACAAGGCAAATGTTCTTGATCCCGAGGCATTAGAGGCTGTTCGCGCACAGGTTAATGCAGACCTTGGTCCCTGCGATATTCTTGTTAACGGCGCAGGTGGAAACAATCCCAGAGCTACCACCGATAACGAATATCATCACGAGGCTAAAGAAGGCGGAAAATCCTTCTTTGACCTTATCCCCGACGGTGTTGACTTTGTCTTCAAGCTCAATTTTCAGGGAACACTTCTTCCCACTCAGGCATTTGCTAAGGATATGGTAGAAAAGAAGGCAGGCTGCATCCTTAATATCTCTTCGATGAACTCCTATACCCCCCTTACCAAAATCCCCGCATATTCTGCTGCAAAGGCTGCTATCTCTAACTTTACACAGTGGCTTGCAACCCACTTTGCAGGAACAGGAATTCGCTGTAACGCAATAGCCCCCGGCTTCCTCGTATCTGCTCAGAACAAGGCTCTCCTCTTTAATGAGGACGGAACTCCCACAGCCAGAAGTGCCAAAATTTTAAACGGTACTCCCACCCATCGCTTTGTTGATGCAGATGAGCTTATCGGCGCAACCCTCTTCCTCTGCGACGACCGCTCTGCTTCTGCAATTACAGGTGTTGTCCTCCCCGTAGACGCAGGCTTCGCCGCTTATTCGGGAGTATAATTACAATATCCAAAAAATGTAATTAAGGCACAAAATTTTAAGTCTTGCAGAAGATGAATTCTTTTGCAAGACTTTTTTAAATGTGCATAAAATATAATTAGGACGAAAACAAATTTTGGATAATTTGGAAATCAAAAATTATTGACAAATGAAAGATTTCGGTTATAATAATAAGCGAAGACTCTGCTTTTTTGGAAAGTCTGTCAGGGATTACGCGTCACCGACTGAAAGCGCGTTTCAGATGAGTAGTAAGTATGGGAACACTTCAATGGCGTCCACAACTTAATATAAAAGCGGATGCGTAATGCATCAAAACGGGTGGCACCGCGGATAATTTTATTTATTCGTCCCGAGAATACTTTTTGGTATTCTCGGGATTTTTTATTTTTCAGTATAATACAATAAAAAAGCAAACGGAGGCATTTTAAATGTACAGAACCCATCGTTGCAATGAAATAAGAAAGGAACACATAGGGCAGACTGTAGAGCTTGCAGGCTGGGTCGAGGTAATACGCGACCACGGCGGAGTGCTCTTTGTCGACCTTCGTGACGAAACAGGAGTTACTCAGGTAGTAGTTCACGACGAAAATCTGCTAAAAGGCATAGCAAAGGAGACCGTAATCTCGGCAAAGGGTACGGTTACACTTCGCGATGAGGGAACAGAAAATCCCAAAATCGCCACAGGTGATGTAGAGCTTGTTGCCGACGGCGTTACCGTTCTCGGTGCCTGCACACGCGACCTGCCCTTTGAGGTTGGTGCCGTAAACACTAACGAGAATATCCGATTAAAGCACCGTTTTCTCGACCTGCGTTCTACAAAGCTCCACAATAATATCATTCTCCGCTCCAAGGTTATCGGTCATATGCGTCGCCTTATGGAGGAGAGAGGCTTCTTAGATATTCAGACCCCTATCCTCACCGCATCTTCACCCGAGGGTGCGCGTGACTTCCTTGTGCCCTCCCGTAAGCACCCCGGAAAGTTCTACGCCCTTCCTCAGGCACCTCAGCAGTTTAAGCAGCTGCTTATGGTATCGGGATTTGACAGATATTTCCAGATAGCCCCCTGCTTCAGAGATGAGGATGCCCGTGCAGACCGCTCCCCCGGTGAATTCTATCAGCTCGACTTTGAAATGGCATTTGCTACTCAGGACGAGGTTTTAGAGGTTTGCGAATCGGTGGTAAGTGATGTTTTCCGCACCTTCTCGAATAAAAAGATAACCGATACTCCTTTCAGAAGAATTCCTTTTGCAGAGGCAATGGCAAAATACGGCTCGGATAAGCCCGACCTTCGAAACCCCCTTATCATCTGCGACCTTACCGATTTCTTCACCCGCGCCCCCTTTAAGCCCTTTATGAATAAGCCTGTGCGCGGTATTGTTGCCCCCTGCAAGGCAGAGCGTTGGTTCTTCGATAAGTCCTTAGAGTTTGCGCAAAAGCAGGCAAAAATGGCAGGTCTTGCTCATATTACCCTCCTTGATGCCGCTACCTATACCTTTAAGGACGACCCCATCTCCAGGGTGCTTTCAGACGAGCAGAAAAAGGAGATTGTAGAGCTTACAGGTGTTAAAGAGGGAGAAACCATCTTCTTTATTTGTGATACCGTTTCCTCTACTGCCGATAAAAACGCAGGTGTTATCCGCACTTGGCTTGGTAACGAGCTGGGTCTTATAAACAAAGACTCTTTCGAGTTCTGCTTCGTTGTAGATTTCCCCATGTATGAGCTGGACGAAACTACCGACAGCATTATCTTCACCCACAACCCCTTCTCAATGCCTCAGGGCGGTCTTGACGCACTCGAAAATCAGGACCCCTGTACTATACTTGCATATCAGTACGACCTTGTATGCAACGGTATAGAACTGGCATCGGGTGCTGTCCGTAATCATAGCCCCGAAATTATGAGAAAGGCTTTTGAAATCGCCGGATATGAGGAGAGCGAGGTTGAAAAGCGCTTCTCGGCTCTTTATAACGCATTCCAGTTCGGTGCACCTCCCCATGCAGGTATGGCACCGGGTGTTGACCGTATAGTTATGCTTCTTGCCGATACCGAAACCATTCGTGACGTTATCGCATTCCCCTTAGACGGTGCCGCACAGGATCAGCTTTTAGGCGCCCCCAGTGAGGTTACCGAGCTTCAGCTCTTCGAAGCAAACGTCTCTATCCGCGGAAAAGAGGGCGCAGATACCTTTGGTACTGCGGGAGACGGCTCTAACTTTGCAAATGCAGTATCTGCCTCCAAGGCAGGAGTTACCTCGGGCAAAGCCAAGCTTGATGCTCTCGAGCAGGTAAACGAGCTTAAGTTTTCTGCCGACGAGAAAAAGACTATGGAAAAAATCTTTAAGGCTATGGCAGTAAAAGAAGCCGAGCTTAAAGAGATAGATACCGAAAATACCGAGGCAATGGTTCATGTAAGACCTATGACCAATGTACTGCGTACCGACGAAAGAAAACAACCCTTCAGCCGTACCGACCTGCTTTCAGGTGCACCTCAAAGCACCGAAGACAGCTGGCAGGTTCCCCGACTTGTAAAGTAAAGAGAGGTGTGTAAATTGGCTAAATATATAAACGAAATAAGCAAAAACGGAAATATCGCCGTTGACGATACTATTCTTATTAAGGATGTTCCTGCCTCTGCAGGCTCCAAAATGCTCGAGAATTTCAAACCCCTTTTCTCTGCCGATGCAGTAGAAAGACTTGTTGCCGCAGGTTACACCCTTTCAGGAAAAACCGCAGTAGGCGAGTTTGGACTTGACCTTTACGGCGAAACAGGCGGAGAAGTTGCTGCCGCAGCAAAGCTTGTGGCAGAGGGCAGTGTTAAAGCCGCACTCAGCGTCGATTTAAACGGTGCCCCCCGCAGAGCTGCCGCTCTTACAGATGTTACCTTTATAAAGCCCACCTACGGAACGGTTTCCCGCTATGGAATAATCTCCTGTGCCGCTTCGGGTGAGCAGATAGGTATTACCGCAAAAACAGCTAAGGACGCAGCAGAGGTGCTCACAGCTATCGCAGGATACGACCCTAAGGACGGAACCAGCATTAAAACCGAAAAATACGAATATAAAACCGATATTTCGGCAAAGGGTATGAAAATAGCCCTTGTAAAAGAGCTTTATGATGCCACCGATAGTGTTGTAAAGGCAAAAATCGATGCCGCTGCTGCTATGTACAAGGCTAAGGGCGTAGAGGTAGAGGAAATATCTCTCCCCATTGTAAAAGCAGCTCAGACCGCTTGGACCATCCTTATGTCGGCCGAGACCACCAACAACCTTTCCCGTTTTGATGGTGTTAAGTACGGCTACCGCACCGAAAAGTATAAAAATATCGACGAGCTTTATGTAAACAGCCGTACCGAAGGCTTAGGCTTCCTTACAAAGGCTACAATAATCTACGGCTCTGATGTTCTTTCCAAGGGCAGATATGAGGAGTGCTACGATAAATCACTCAGAATTCGCCGTCTTGCAGCCGAGGCTATGGAAGAAATTTTCGCAAAATATGACGCAGTGCTGACCCCTGCATACGGCAGTGACGAATTTACCGACTATCCCGCAGAAGAAGCCTTCGAGAAGGTCTTTGATGCAAGTCTTTTCACCGCAACAGCGTCTATCACAGGACTTCCTGCAGTGGTATCTGCAGGTGTTCAGCTTGTTGGTGATGCCTACTGTGACGGTAAGCTTTTAAGCCTTGCCGCAGTTTTAGAAAAGGAGGAAGCATAGTATGAAGTACGAGCTTGTTATAGGTCTTGAGACCCATGTTGAACTTGCAACCGATTCTAAGCTGTTCTGCTCTTGCGGAGGCCACGCTGCCGCAAATGAGCCTAACGATTGCGTTTGTCCTGCTTGTTCGGGTATGCCGGGTATGCTTCCCGTTACAAATAAACACGCAATAGAACTTGCTGTTAAAGCAGGTTTAATGCTGAACTGCAAAATCAATCAGTACACAACCTTTGATAAGAAAAGCTACTACTATCCCGACCTGCCCTGTGCTTATCAGATAACACAGTGGTTTAACCCCGTTTGTGTTGACGGTAAGGTTCAGGTGGGTGAACGCGAGATAGGTATTAAGCAGATACACATTGAGGAGGACGCAGGTAAGCTCGTTCACGACGATGCTACCAACACCTCTCTTGTTGACTACAACCGCACCAGCGTTCCCCTTATTGAGATAGTTTCTCGTCCCGATTTCCGCAGCTCGGATGAGGTTATCTCCTACCTTAAAAAGCTTAAAGCAGCTCTTCAGTTTGCAGGAATTTCCGAGTGTGAAGAGGGCGCAATGCGTTGCGACGTAAATATCTCGGTTCGTCCCGAAGGCTCCGACCAGCTTGGTGTCCGCAGTGAGATAAAGAATATGAGCTCCTTTGCCGAAATCAAGGATGCTATCGAGTTTGAAAAGGTGCGTCACGTTGACGCTATCGAGCGTCATACCGAAATGCTCGTTCAGGAGACCCGCCGTTGGGACGAGGTTAAACGTCGTACTTTCCCAATGCGTAATAAGGAAACCGCCGCAGACTACCGCTATTTCCCCGACCCCAACCTTATGCCCATCATTATTGATGACGAATGGCTTAATGAAATCAAGGCAAGTATGCCCGCAACTGCTGAGGAAAAGGGTCAGAAATATGTAGATATGGGAATTGCCGCTAAGGAAGCCGCAGTTCTTGCATCTGATGCTAAGCTCTGTGCCGTATTTGATGAGGTTGTTGCTATGGGACGTGAGCCCAAGAGCGTGACATCGTGGATACTAACCGAATGTATGAGCCGTATGCGCTATCTCGGTATCGAAACACTGAGTATTGCACCCGCAAAGCTTTCCCGTATTATAGAGCTTGTGGACAGCGGAGAAATCACCCGCGCTGCAGGTAAAAAGGTACTTGCCGCCGTATTCGAAAGTGATGTTGACGTAGATAAATACTGCGACGAGCAGGGACTTAACGCCAAGGTAGACAGCTCTGTTATTGAGGCTACCGTTGACCGCGTTATTGAGGCTAATCCTCAGGCAGTTGCCGACTATAAGGGCGGTAAGGATAAGGCTCTTATGGCACTTTTCGGTTCCTGTATGAAAGAACTCAAGGGTATTGGCGACCCCGCCGTTATCAAGGCTTTGTTAGAGCAGAAATTAGGTTAATAAAAAGAGGTCGAAAGCAAATTTCGACCTCTTTTTAAAAAAGGATAATATTATGACTTTAAAACTTTTTGAAAAAGATTCTTATGTAAAAGAATTTACTGCCACCGTTACCTCCTGCGAAGAAAAAGAGGGTAAATATTTTATCACCCTCGATAAGACCGCATTTTTCCCCGAGGGAGGCGGACAGGCTCCCGACAAGGGTAGTATAAACGGTGTTTCAGTGCTTGATGTGAGGGAAAAGGGCGACGAGGTGGTACATACAACCGAAATGCCTTTGTCCGTGGGACAAGAAGTGTCCTGCTTTATAGATTGGACTCTTCGATTTTCCCGTATGCAAAACCACTGTGCCGAGCATATTCTCTCAGGGGTTATCCATAGGCTTTATGGCTACAATAATGTTGGCTTTCATATGAACGATTCCCTAATAACCTTTGATGTGGACGGTCCTCTTACCGCAGAGGATATAGAAAAAATAGAAAAAGAGGGTAACCGTGCCGTTTTTGAAAACGCAGAGATTACCGTTTCCTATCCCACCGTCGAGGATTTCGAAAAAATCGACTGCCGCAGTAAAATAGAGCTTACCGCGGGTGTAAGACTTATAACTGTTGAGGGCTTTGATACCTGCGCCTGCTGTGCGCCTCATCCAATGAGGGCAGGGGAGATAGGGCTTATAAAAATCGTTAATTTTTTCCCCAACAAGGGCGGCACCAGAATAGAAATGGTGGCAGGCTCACTTGCTCTTGCCGATTATTCATATCTTCACACCGCCGCAAAGACCATAATGAAGCAGTTATCAGCTAAGCGTGAGGAGATAGCAGATGCGGTAAACAAACTCGGCGAAGACCTGATTGCCGCCAGAGCAGAAAGCAAGATTTTGTCAGAAAAACTGGCAACAGCATCCCTTAAAACCGAGAAAACCGAAAAGGCAATAATCGGCTTCACCCCAAACGCAGACTTTAATGTCCTTCGCAATATCGCAAACGGCCTTTTAGATGATGCCCAGTATATAGCTCTCTTCTCTAAAACCGAAGACAATTTTTATAACTACCTCATAAGCACCAAAAACGGCGATGTGAGAAATATTGTTAAAGAACTGAATGACAAATTCTCAGGTAAGGGCGGCGGAAAGCCAAACTGTGCGCAAGGAAAACTCACAGCAAAATCGCAAGATGAAATAACCGCGTTTATAACGGATTTTGATGTTGACAAACATCCATTATAATGAAAATACTTACTAAATACCGCAAGACCTATACAACCGCAAAAGGGTTGACTCTTCTAAGAGAGTCAACCCTTTTAACTTATTTCATAACTGCCGAATAATCAATTTCAATATCGGCATAGGTCATTCCCGAAACCTCAGCCTCGCGGATGGTTATAGATTTAATTATAGGACGCTTGTCCTCAGGTACAGAGCCGTTAGAGTCGGTATTTTCGGCGTTTTTGCAAATCTTGTCTACTATGCTCATACCCTCCGAAACATAACCGAATGCAGCATACTGTCCGTCTAAAAAGGTGCTGTCCTTATGCACGATAAAGAACTGACTTGATGCACTGTCAAATTTGTCGCTTCGTGCCATTGAGATGACGCCTCGCACATGAGAAAGCTGATTTTTAACTCCGTTTGCCGAAAACTCACCCTTAATTGTGTCTTTTGAGCCGCCTGTACCGTCACCGTCGGGGTCGCCGCCCTGCATCATAAAACCGTCCATAATTCTGTGAAAGGTCAGCCCGTCGTAAAAGCCCTCTTTAGAAAGCTTAACAAAGTTTTCCACCGTAATAGGTGCCGCCTCGCGGTCAAGGGCTACTGTTACGGTGCCAACAAACTCTCCGTCGCCCTCGCTTACGGTTTTACTGTTTGTACAGCCTGCAAGACCTAGGCAGATAATACATAATGTAAGAATAAATGCTAATAGTTTTTTCATTTTTTAACCATCCTATTTTGTTGATATACTTTAGTCCTTTCGAGAACATTTTTCCGCATCAATAGCAAGTACAAGCATAAGGGAAGTAAGGGCTTGGTTAACCTGCCGAAAACCGCTTAACACCAAAGTAATTGGCTGCCTGTACATTTGTCCAGAAATCGGGGTCGGTGTCGAAGTAAAAATTATGGTATATCCTTGTCTGGTGGGTTATATTTCCAACATTATCTTCACCGTTTTTGATTTTTTGGATTATAGCCTTGTAATCCTCCTCATAGGAATAGGCGTCTCCGCTGATCACCGTATCAAAGGTAACTATCGAGGTCATATTGTTTATGCCGCTGCCCAGACAGCCCGCAGTAAAGAGCAGGACAATAGCCAACAAGACAGAAATGGCTGTGACGGGTGTAGCCTTGACCTCGGGCAGTGTGATTTTTTTGCGTGCCAGCCAGCCGCCGATGTAGAAAATATTAAAGAGTACGAATATGTAGTAGGCATAATAATAGATGTTTACCTGCCGGCCTGCGCCCACATTATTCATTGCAAAAAGAGCGGGGGTAAACTGGGTGGCATAACACAAAAAGGAGAGTATAAAAGCGACAAATGGCAGAGGAAATTTAAAGGAGGTTTGTTTTGCTGTCCTTACAAGTATGGGAGTAAGAAAGGCGAAAAGGGCAATCTGGGGCAGGGAGGTCCAGCGTCCGATATAGCCTGCCGCCTCGGTAATAGATTTCCAAACAGCGGTTACAGGACCAAGACCCGAGGCAGAGCTGCCTCTGATGCTGTTGCCTGGGGCGAGCATACTGATTCCCAAGGCTATCAGCAGAAAACCGAGGATAATGTAATAAAGGTAAAATCTGGGGACTTTTTTCACTGTCGCCGCCACCGACACTAAAACTGTGATGCAGGTGGTAAGCAGGGCGGTAGTATAGTTTCCGCCACCGATAAATACCGCCAGTAAAAGGCAGAAAGCCAGAGAAAGACAGCGACCGACCCTGCTTTTTGAAAGGTGGAGCCGTATAAGTAGGGAAAAATATACAAGAGAAAGGCTGTAAAAAACGGTGTAATAGCTGCTGCCGTTAAACCAGTAAAGACCTTCGGCAATACTGGGCATAAACTGTATACTGCAAAAGAGGGTAAGGGTGGCGGTAAGAATTGCATAGGCCTTTTTTGAGCCGAACCATTTTACAAAAACCGTATCAAAGAAAAACCAGGTAGAGCCGCAAAGGGCACCCACCATTATAAAGGTGGTCAGAAAATACAGACCGTCACCGAAGGTGGCAGGCTGAAGAGAAAAAAGCAGTATTGCTGAAAAGGTGCCCTGCCAGGAATAATAGGATTCCTTTACCTGCTTAAAAGCCCCAGACAGAGCATCAAAAATGCTTCCACCCTCTGTAATGGCTGTTTTTGCATAGGACGAATAGCCAAAGTCATCAAGCACAGGGTGAGCATAAAAGGCGGCATAAAAAATCGGTATCAGACTTACGGCAAATACAATTACCGCAACAGTTGTTATAAGGGTTAAAGGAGAAGGTCTGTTTTTCATTATTTCACCTCAAAGTTTTTTTAAATTATAACCTAAAAATAATATAAAATCAATAGTGCAATACAGCCTTTATTACAAGCGTTTCGTCCTTTACCTCAACCATTAAACACCCGACGCTAAAGACTTGTGGGAGAAGTCTTTAGCGTCGGGTGTTTTAACGGTTTATATAGTAGGGAAACTTAGGGTAACCTTGAACAAATCGCCGTCTATTGAGATATCCATTTTACCCTGTTGAAGCTCGGTAAGGCTCTTGGCTATGGAAAGTCCCAGTCCGTTGCCTTCGGTAGAACGGGAGGAATCACCACGCACAAACCTTTCCATAAGCTCAAGAGGGGAAATGTTAAGAGCCGCCTTTGAGGTGTTGCGGAATATAAACCGCACCTCATTGCCTCTTTCTTCAAGGCTTAAATACACTCTCGAGCCGACGAGGGAATATTTGCACACATTACTCATCAGGTTTTCAAAAACACGCCAGATGCGGCGACTGTCTGCCATAATGCGAAGCTCTTTTTCGGGTGCTGTGGTAATAAGCTCAAGTCCTGCCGACTGACAGCGTTCAGCAAATTCTCCCGTTACCTGACTCAGCAGCACACCTGCGTCACAGGGAATAAGGTCAACCTCTAAGCTACCTGTGTTGGCTTTCGATATTTCTACAAGGTCATCAAGCAGTCTCTTTAAATGCTCAGATTTTCGAGTAAGCACCTCGGAGTATTCCTTGTGTGCAGGCTCGCTGCATTCCTTCTCTGCTATGAGCCCTGCATAGTTTATAATCGAGGTGAGAGGGGTCTTAATATCGTGGGAAACATTGCTTATAAGCTCGGCCTTCATTCTCTCACTCTGAAGACGCTCCTCAACCGCAATTGACATTCCTTTTGCAATACTGTTTAGGTTTTCACCGTGTTTTTTAAAATCCCAGAACATTTTGTCGGTTTCTATCTTGTAGCTAAGGTCTCCCTGTGCGAGAGCCTCACCGCCCTTTTTAAGTCTACGCATAAAGAGTGCGGCACCTACGGCAGTAATAAAGAGCAGGGCATATTTTAACAGCGTAAATATCACAGCAGGGAAGGGAGAATAGTTAAGCAGTGCAACAAACACCCAAAAATCAATAAATCCTATACCGCATATAAACGCCAATGTCCGCCATATAAGAGGTATGCTTCTTATGAATTTTACGGTCAGTCTGCAAAAAGCAAGTATACCCTTGCCGATAAATCTTAGAATTCTAAAGGTTATCCTTAAAACAAGATATATAAAACTGCCTTTTATAAGATTTTTTTGCTTTATCCTTGCCGCAAGGCTTACACTAAGACCGATAAGACAGCAGACACAGGCAATAATAAATGCTATCCACAGTATCATATCTACTATATTGCCTGTTGTGAGGGAGTCTATAACAAATGCGGCAAATAGGAATATGCAAAAGCACCCTGCAATGAGTATATCAAAGGGAACTCGGTTTAAAGGACCTGGGCAAAGCTCCTCGGTATAAGGTCTGCGGGCAGAAATGCACATCAGAGCAGAAAAACATACTATGCTCAGCACTACGCATAGAAAACCGATAACATATATAAGATAGCGCAGAGAATGGCCTATGTGTACTATATTACTTATAAAGCGGTATTTGTCTTTTACGGGAAGCTCCTCTTCAAGATATGCCTTAAAGGTGTAGTGCTGGGCATCGTCGGTGGAATAGTTACCTTTGTAGAAAAGATTATCCTGCTGACCGTTTTTTTCAACGCCGAAATCTATAGTGTACCTCCAAATCTCATTTTCGTGCTTTATAGCAGAGCTTGTGTTACAGTTTACCACATCTCCCGAAGCGGAATATATGGCATAACGGAGGTTTGTGTTCTCCCGAGCATAAAGCTTATCGTGGTTTTTCACATAATATTCATTAAGATTCAGTGCTTTGTGGGTTATATCATAGCTGTCAGAGTAAATCTGTTCATAAGCGAAATTCTCCTGTAAATAACCCTCGGAGCTGCCGTAAAAATCAAATGAAACAAGGGCGAAAGCCCCTATAACACAGCCTGCAGCAATACACAGGGATAATATACACAGAATAAAACAGCCTATTTTAGATGGAAAGCTTCTAATAAAATTTTTCATCGTCTGTCTCCTTCTATAACATACCCGTGACCCCATACAGCCTTAAGATAGCGGGGCTCTGCAGGGTTTATTTCTATCTTTTCTCTTATGTGACGAATGTGTACCGCAATGGTATTGTCGGCATATAGGGGATTTTCCCGCCATATCTGTCTGTATATCTCTTTTGGGGAAAATACCTTGCCTACATTTGACAGAAGAAGCTTCAGTATTTCATATTCAGTAGGGGTAAGGGCAACGGGATTACCGTCACAGGTAACGGTTTTAGATTTGTCGTTAAGCTCTATTCCGCCTACCGTAAGCACCTGCTCTTTAGGACTGTCTGCTCCAAGCTGTGTGTATCGCCTGAGCTGTGAGCGTACCCTCGCCGCTACCTCAATGGGATTAAAGGGCTTGGTTATATAATCGTCAGCACCCACATTAAGTCCTAAAATTTTGTCGGAATCCTCACTTTTTGCTGTGAGTAGAATTACAGGTACATTGCTTTTTTCTCTTATCCTCATCATAGCGGTAATGCCATCCATTTCGGGCATCATAATATCCATAAGTATAAGTTGAATGTCTCTTTTTTCTGCAATCTCTAAAGCCTCTTTACCGCTGAATGCTTCTATCAGACAGTATTCAGGGTTTGAAAGATATATTTTAAGTGCATTTATAATATCCTTGTCATCATCGCAAATAAGAATGTTGTACATTGCTGCGGTCCTCCTATCTTATGACTACATTATAAATGCTTTTTTATGAATTTTAAAGATGCAAAATACTTAAGAATTGATTAAGAAAAAAGCTGTTTCACTTTGTCTTGAGTGAAACAGCTTTTCAGAATTATTCAGACTATTAGTTTTCCCGTCCGTAGGTTTCAACACAGAAGCCCTTGTGTCCGCAATCGGGGCAGGTGAGTTTGCGTGTGTTGGGGGTATGAGCCGCCCAGAACATCTTACCAAAGGCGGGTTTAAATACCGAGTGACATTTAGGGCAGATGTATTTTACGCTTTTATAGTAGTAAGCGCTTGCCCACACAGAGCCCACAACAATAAGCACAAGTCCGATTATAAACGGCCACCAGATTCCTGAGGTTATTCCATAGATGAGGGTTGCCCATTCAATGACCTCCAAGGGGATAAGAACGCCAAGCATTATCCACCTGACTTTTTTCAACTTCTTTTTGTTTTCCATAATATAGGCTATGTCGCCGATAGTTTCAACCGAGAAATGCTCTATTGTTTTAAGCTCACGCTGCAGAGAGTTCAGTTTTTCAAGCTTTTCCTGTCTTTCGCTTATCTCCTCTGTGAGATAGCTTTTTTGCTGTGAAAGAAGCAGTTCAATAACGTTTTCGGGATGTTCTTCCGATAAAAGCTGAGCAATCGTGTTGATAGGCAGACCGAGTTCGCGCAGAAAACAGATTATTTTCATCTGTTTAAGGTCGTCGTCGGAATAAAGTCTTCTGCCGCCCTCACTCAGCTCGCTGGGGACAAGAATATTTCTCGAATCGTAATACTGTACCGTCCGAACCGAGACTCCGCAGAGCTTTGCAACTTCTCCTGTTGTGTATTTTGACATAGCTTTCACCTCCTTACAAGCCACATTTTAAACCATTACGCAGGGTAACAAGCAATACCCTACGCAGGGGGATTTTTCAGTTTTTTATCAAAAAATTCAACTTTTTTACAAGAAATCAGTTTGCAATAACATCAATTTTTATGTTTCCCGTATCGGTGGTGATCTCGCATCTGCCACCTGTAACCGAATTCGGAACCTTTATGCTGCCTGTGTCAGTGTCTGTTATAAACACCTTTTCAGAAAGCAGTGTGCCTCTGACATCGCCGGTATTGGTTTCGATAAAAATCTCGGCGGCATCACACCCATCAAGCTTTATGTCACCTGTGCTCCTCTCAATAGAGAAGGTTTCGGCGGCAATCACATTTTTTAGGGATATATCTCCTGTGCTTCCGCTTGATGTAAGGTTTTTACACTTAACATCGGTTAAATTTGTTTTTCCGGTGGAAACATTGATTTTTACATCACCACGGCAGTTTGCATCCGAAACAGTAATCCTGCCTGTTGAAACAGAAAGGTCAAGCACATCTGCGGATATGTGCTCAACGCTAATATTACCTGTGCTCCCATTCACCGAAAGTCTGCCGTATTCTCCCTGCGGAATATATACTGTTATTTCCGTCGCGCCGAAATTTATACCGATATATTCATACCATTTTCTCGTATCAACAACCTCTATAACAAGAGTATCGTCCTTAACCGCAACCGAGTGCTTCATATTTTTCTGTTCGCGGCAGGCAACCGAAGTTTTTAAACCTTCAGTAGGCATAAACACAATATCGGCAGTGTCGGTTTCAATCGATATGTCTTTGTAGTTTTCGTTGATATCATAATTGTTAGTTTCATACTTAACGGTTGATAATTTCGTAAAATCCCATTTAAACATAGTCATCACACTTCCAAAAATAATACATCCAAGCAATACGAGAGAAAATGCTATAATAAGCCATATTTTTGCACCTTTACTCATTGTGCTGCCTCCTTTACCACAAACAGGATTTTAATACCTAACACCATTTTTTCAGTCAGCAATAAAATTCCTTTTGTTGCCGCCTTGCAGCCGTAGAACATAAAAATTGAAAGCCCTGCACAAACGATTCCTGCACTAAGTATAGCAATTCCCGAAAGACTTTTACCGCCAGTGGCAAACAAAATCCCTGCTATAGCGCCGCCAAACGCACAGCCGATAAGTGAGCCGAAAACAGCCCACAGAGAAATTATCACACACCATAGTGATATATAAATCGAAACAGCTACAGCAACTGCGGCAATTAAAAGGGAAATCCATATAGGAGCACCCAATATAATAAGCACAATTTCCCAAGCCTTAAGCACTCTGTTTGGCTTAACCTTATTTTTACGAGTTCTTGTAGGCGGAGTATCTGCCAGAATTTGTGTAATAGTAGCATCGACCGACCCAATCTCGCTTACAGCCTCTGTCTCCGATAGCCCTTCTTCCATACGGTCGTCAATCATCTCGCTGTAAAAATTCAGGCGTTCTTCTATGTCTCCTTGCGGTAAAACCGACAAACCTTTACGCAGCTCGGCCAGAAACTCTTGTTTATTCATTACCCTCATCCTCCTTGGCTACAAACCGATATATAGACACAATTTCCTTCCATTCATCCTTAAAATCTTCAATACGCTTTAAACCTATATCAGTAATATGATAATATTTTCTAAGTCTGCCGCCGTGCTCTGCAGTTCGCACCGTCAGCATATTTGCCGTCTCCAAGCGTTTTAAAATGGTATATAAGGTCGATTCGGACAGCTCTATATACGGCTTCAAATCCTTTATGATTTTATAGCCGTATGAATCTTCGCTTTTAATAGCAGCCAATACGCATACATCCAAAAGACCTCGTTTCAACTGAATATCCATAGAATACCTCCTGTTGTGTAATACATCATATCACGAAGTATAGCTTTTTGTCAATAGTTCTTGCAAATTTACGCAAACCAAACGGCAGCCGTAGTGACATAGCCTCCCTTCGAGGAAGTTATTCCCCCGCGGGGGGAAATGTCCGTAGGACAAAAGGGGACTCAAAGGGGGACCATCGAAGATGGTGGAGGGATTGGCGCAAATTTATGGTTCAAAACCAATCCCTCAGTCTGCTTCGCAGCCAGCTCCCTTTACACAAGGGAGCCTTTGTTTTTCATAAATTTTAACGGCGAGCGTAGGGCGGTGCCTTGGTGCCGCCGTGAGAAATTGCTAATTTGCATATCGTCTAAATTTATCCCTGATTTCAGCCCCCTAAGGTTTATTCGGGCTTAAAGGTAATTTTATTATTTTTTTCTTTTTCTCGGTTGCATAATTAAATGCCAGTTTTGTTCCGCTTTTTCGACCTTTCGGTGAATAATCATCTTGACAATAGATTACACAAAAATAGCTCTTATCTATCATATCTATGTTTCGTTCAACATAACCAAACCATTCAAACTCGAATCAGGTTTTGGAAGACAAATTTTTCGCTATACTTCGTCAAAATACTCGCAAATCCGACAGGATTTACTGTGTTTTTTCCTCGTATATCAAAAAATAACGTTGTTTACAAAACTCTTCGACCTTAAAGGAGTGGATTTTTGAGTAGCTTTTGGTGAAGAGAAGTTCATAAGGCTGACGCCTATGAATGACGATAAGCCAAAAGATACCTAAAATCCACCCTTTAAGGCTGGTTCGGGTTTAAAGGGTTTGGTTAAGAAGCCCTTCCCGCGCCCACAATTTTTTTGGGATAATAGGAGGATTCGTAGTGCTCAAGCAGGTAGGCTTTATAGATTTCGTCAATCTTCTGAAACTCCGCTCTCACATAAACTCTTTTTATATAGGGGTATTCTTTCTTTAACTCGGTTACCTGCTCGTAGCACAGACTGTTGAAGCGGCTCTTACTGCCGAAAAGAAAGGTATCGACCCCTTCTTTTAAAATAAGGCTCTCAATGTTATTATATAGCTGTTGCTTTAATTCTTCGGTCTCGTTAATTTCTCTATGCCCAATAAAACAGCAGGTTTTCTCTTGCATATTCTTGCTCCAAAGTGAATGTTTTTTTATTTATTATAAATGATTATTAACTAAAAGTAAATAAATATGCAATAGAATATTATAATAATTGTTCCGCTTTTTAGTTAAAATATGTTTAGAAAGAAGGCGGAATGATGCAAACAGAATTTTCAGAAAAATATATTACTTTAGGTTTAAAAATAGCATATTATCGCAGAAAAGCGGGTTACACACAAGAATATTTCGCCGAACTTATTGGAAAAAGTGTAAGTTTCGTGGGACAAGTTGAAGGCACAGGAACTGTTCGAGGTGTTTCGCTCGAAACCCTGTTTAAAATTGCACAGGTTTTGAATATACCACCTTCAAAACTGCTTGAAGAAGATTAAATAAAAAAGCTGTCAGATGAAACGCGGGCGTTTCATCTGACAGCTTTTAATTTTGCCGTTTTTAACTTATAACTCGTTTTGCATTGAGTGGATTAGTTATCAGTTTAGAGTTATGAATTTGGCTTTGCAAAATCATTTAGTGGGCTAATTTAATGTATATTTATTATATCACAAAACAAACTTTATTACAATATTTGGTTTTCTAAACTATCCTTTTCGCTCAAGAACCTTTTGAGCATAAATGTCAGAAAGTACGGAATGGTATAAAATTTGCCGTTAAAACCGATGTTTTTGTTTGCGAGTTTAATACCGTACTTAACATCCTCGTAGGTTTCTTTTTCAATTAGTGAGTTGAGTGATGGTGTTGAAGCATCGTTCGCTTTTACTTCAACAGGGATAAGAGAATTTGCATCACGAACAAAGAAGTCCATTTCGAGAGTTCCCTTTTCGTTGCGATAGAAGTATAGGTTGTATCCTTGCTTAACCAACATCTCTGCCACTATATTTTCATAAAGAGCACCTTTATAGGTATTAAAATTTTTGTTGTTGCGAAGGTCCTGTTGCACCTCCTCATCAAGAAAACCCACAAGCAGTCCCGTATCACTAAAATAGATTTTATAATTATCTGGGTTGTAGTTGCCTTTAAGCGGCAGTTCGGGTAAAGACATACAGTAGCAAACATTTATAATGCCTGCATTATTCAGCCATTCTACCGTTCCCACATAATCTCTGTTTCTAGCACCCGACTTAACTTTGGAAATTTGGAACTTCTTATTATCCTTACCAAGAAATACGGGTATTTTTCTATAAATATCAAGTATCTTACCCTTATCAAGACCATGAGCATATTTGGTTATATCCTCTTCGTAATCAAGAAGCAGTTGCTTTTGTAATTTGAGTGTTCCACTGTAATTCTTTTGAGTAACGAATGTAAATACAACGGCAGGCATTCCGCCAAGCACCATATATTCTCTAAAATTATCCAGCATAACATCATATTCGATATTGGATAGCGGGATGGTATTCAGAAGTTTATTATAAAGTTCCTCAATCTGACTTTCTTTATATCCTTTTGCCCAAAGATATTCTTCAAAATCAAGAGAATACATTTCATAATCTTCTTTATATCCAACACTATTTGATTCGATTTCATTATAATTGATGCCCATAAGTGAACCAGAACAAATAACATCATACCGTCCGTCCATCTTAAATGATTTAAGACTTGTAGCACAGTTGATGCAGTCTTGAATTTCATCAAAGAAAATAAGAGTGTCTCTCTCGATGAATTCAAAATCAGGGTTGAGTAGCGAAATGTTTTTAAGAATGGTGTCCACTTCGAACCCATCATCAAAAATACCTTTATATTGCTTTTGAAGAGCAAAATTAATTTCTACAACCGATTTATAGTTATGCTTTGCAAAATGCTTAATTGCTTCGGTTTTACCAATCTGTCGAGCACCTTTTACAATAAGTGGAAACTTTTCAGTGCTTTCTTTCCACTCTATAAGATAATCGTCTATTTTTCGAGCAAGTCTTTCCATAATGACACCTACCTTAATTTAATGTAAATATAGTGTATCACAAAATTCCGCAGAATTCAATAGTATGTTTACACATTTTTCCGACAATATTCGAAGTCGATTTCACATTTTTCCGTTCTCGCCAATTTGCAAATTGTATCTGTGGGCTTATGTTTTTGCAAAAGAGTGGGTTGAAAATTATTATAGTGCGGAAATATATGAAGAGTTATTTGGCGAAGTTGCAGAGTAATTCTACATATAAAGTTCCGCAAAAAAGATGCTCTGCCGTATTAGACAGAGCATCTTCAATATTTTTTGCTGTCATATTGCTGTCAATAGCAAAACAAGAACTGTAAAATCCCTTGAAATCAGTGGTTTTCAGAGGTGTAGGATTATTCCCACTCAATAGTTCCTATCGGCTTGGGTGTGAGGTCTAAGAGAACGCGGTTAATGCCCTCTACCTCGTGGGTTATGCGGTAGGTAATCTTGTGGAGAATATCGTAGGGAATCTCTTCAATAGTAGCGGTCATAGCGTCCTTGGTGTTTACTGCACGGATGATGGCGGGCCAACCCTCGTAGCGGCTTTCATCCTTAACGCCAACGCTCTTAATGTCGGGAACGGCAATGAAATACTGCCAAACCTTCTCTGCAAGACCGTAGTTATCAAACTCCTCGCGGAGAATAGCGTCAGCCTCGCGGAGTGCGTGGAGACGGTCTCTTGTGATGGCACCGAGACAGCGAACACCCAGACCTGGGCCGGGGAAGGGTTGACGGTAAACCATTGCGTGGGGAAGTCCTAAAGCCTCGCCTACAACACGGACCTCGTCCTTGAAGAGGAGCTTAATGGGCTCAACAAGCTCAAACTTAAGGTCTTCGGGCAGACCGCCTACGTTATGGTGAGACTTAACTGCCTTTTTGCCCTCAGCAGCCTTGATACTCTCTAAAATGTCGGGATAAATCGTTCCCTGAGCGAGGAAGTCAACGCCTTCGAGCTTTCTTGCCTCGTCAGCAAATACGTTAATAAATTCCGCACCGATTATCTTTCTCTTCTTTTCGGGCTCAGAAACACCTGCTAAAAGGTCTAAGAAGCGGTCGGTAGCGTCAACATAGATAAGGTTAGCATCAAGCTCTCCGCTGAAAACCTTAACAACATTTTCCGACTCGTCTTTACGCATCAGACCGTGGTTTACGTGAACGCATACAAGCTGTTTGTCGATAGCCTTGATAAGCAGAGCAGCAACGACAGAGCTGTCTACGCCGCCTGAAAGGGCTAAAAGTACCTTTTTGTCTCCAACCTGAGCGCGTATCTCCTTTACCTGCTCATCAATAAATTTTGTTGCAAGTTCGGGAGTAGTTATACGCTGCATTGTTTCGGGACGGACATTGTTCATATAAATTCCTCCAAATTTTAAAGTCTTAAAAATATTTTATACTATATTTTACTGCAAAATACATTATATGTAAAGAAAAAATTATAAACAAAAACAGTATTTTTGGGGATAAATTATAAAAAGCTCTGTCAAAGAGCTTTTCCGTTTTTAATTCGGTCTGCAAGACCCGATTTTGACGCAATTTCTATGAGAATACCGCCGATAACAGCGCAGCACATACCCTGAATACAGTTTCCGGGTATTGAAGCTACAGCACCGCCGCCGTAGAGCATAAGCTCAAAAGCAAAATATCCTGCAACCATAATAAGCTCTGCCGAAAGAACGGCAACACCTGTTTTAAGCACAGAAAACCTGCCTGCTTTTTTGCCGATTATATAGTATACCGCAACCGCCATAAGACCTTTTATAATAAATGTGGCGGGAGCATAGCTTACAAAGCCTACTAGTATATCAGCAAATGCCGAGCCGATACCTGCCGCAAGAAAACCGTAGGCAGGACCTAAAATAATTCCCGAAAGAATAACAAAGCAGTCGCCGAGGTTTACGTATCCGTGGGCGATAGGCACAGGAACAGGAAAATAGGTAACTACTGCGGTAAGGGCGGCAAAAAGTGCAGATAAAACTAATTTGAAAATTATATTGCTTTTCATAATAGTGGGGCTCCTCTCTATGATTATAAATTATATATCAACAGTATCTAATTGTAAAGCGAAATACTGCACAAAATTTATGCTACCTTAAACTTGCCTTTTTGTGCTCAGTATGATAAAATTTACCCGATATCAAGGGTATGGAGGTGACGGGAAATATGAAAAAGGACTCAAAAATTGATTTTTCAAAGGGTCCTGTCTGGAAGTGTATAGTTGCTCAGGCGGTGCCTCTTACAATAGCACAGCTTGTACAGCTTCTTTATAATGTTGTTGACCGCATATATATAGGTCATATGAACGGCGGTGACAACCTTGCGCTCACAGGTGTGGGACTGACCTTTCCTATAGTCACCCTCATAATGGCATTTTCCGCCCTTTTCGGTCTTGGCGGTGCACCTCTGTTTGCAATGGCAAGGGGAGCAGGTAACGACGAAAAAGCAGGTAGAATTATGGGCAACTCCTTTGCCCTTGTTCTTATAAGTGCCGTAATTTTAACGGCGGTGGGATATATTTTCCGTCGTCCGATTCTTTTTGCTTTCGGCGCAAGTGAAGCGTCCTATGTGTATGCAGAGCAGTATCTGAATATTTATCTTGCAGGCACTGTTTTTTCTATGCTTTCCACAGGAATGAACGGCTATATAAACGCTCAGGGCTTTCCAAAGGTAGGAATGCTATCTGTCCTGTTGGGTGCGCTGTTAAATATCATTCTAGACCCTGTATTTATCTTCGCTTTTGATATGGGGGTTTCGGGTGCTGCACTGGCTACCGTTATAAGCCAGATGCTGTCGGCTGTTTGGGTGCTTAGCTTTCTTTTCGGCAAAAGGGCGATTATACCGCTTAAATTCAGGGATATTCGTCTAAGCAGGGAAACTACGGGTAGTATATTCAGGCTTGGAATGGCAAATTTCATTCTTCACGGTACTAACTGTCTTGTACAGGTTGCCTGCAATGCCACGCTCCAGAGCTTCGGCGGAGACCTCTATGTGGGAATTATGACGGTAACAAACTCGGTGCGTGATATATTTGTCCTGCCTATTAACGGAATAGTCAACGGCGCACAGCCTGTAATAAGCTTTAATTACGGCGCACAAAAATATAAACGGGTACTGTCGGGAATACGGTTTAATACACTGGTCGGCACCGTTTACACCATGGTTGCATGGCTGCTTGTGCTTCTTTTCCCAAAATTGTGGTTTGGCATATTTTCCTCAGATACAAAGGCACTGGAAATAGGTGTAGAAATGCTTAAGGTTTATTTCTTCGGATTTGTTTTTATGGCACTTCAGTTCGCAGGTCAGTCTACCTTTCAGGCACTGGGGGACGCCAAGCACGCCATCTTCTTCTCCCTGCTTAGAAAAGCCTTTATTGTCGTTCCTCTCACCCTGCTTTTACCCCTTGTAGGCTTTGGCGCAAAGGGGGTCTTTCTTGCAGAGCCGATATCCAACATAATCGGCGGTATAGCCTGCTTTTCCACTATGTATATGACAAGGTATAAGGAGATAAAAAATAAATCACAGGAATAACTGACTGTGTAATTAAGCACAAACCAAAAAATTTAAGTCTTGCAGAAGATGAATTCTTTTGCAAGACTTTTTTACAGGAGAAATTCTTCGAATTTCAAAATATTATTTCTTCTTAAGGCTTTTTATGTTTAGCCCCTTGGATTAACGATTCAATTTTCACAAGTGTTTTAGACAAGGGGAATGCCGTAAAAGGAATTAAAGCGAAAAAATACGGATAGACATATTGGCTTTTGGCTTCCCAGAAAATATGAAAAATAAAACCGCCTATGAATATGAGAAAGAATAGCTGCCAACCATAGTATTTTTTATGATATTTTATAACGAAAACCAAAGAAAATCCAAAAAAGACCATCGTATACAGCTTCATTCCGTTTGACAAAAGGTTTTCGGCAAATCCACCGGTATAAAGGGACTTTAAAAGCGGTGTTTTAGTGTGTTGATTGTAATCTTCTAAAGGTCCGCTCCAAAGCGACTGGTAAAGCGGATCACACCATTGAGATATTACTTTTTTAGTAAAAAACTTACCTGCTTTAAGGGGTTCTTCCTTTATTCTTTGAATATTATAAATTAGTTTTTCTTTTCCTCTTTCTGCCGAAACCTCGGCGTTATAGTCGGATGAGCTGAAAATATAATCACTGGTACCGTCATACCAACCGGGACCGCGATGAGTGTTATCAATATCGGTTCCCATAGCAATCCATAATACTGAAGGTGCTCCGTTTCCGCTTCCCACAAAGGCGCAGGGAAGAATTTTAAGGGGCAAAATTAAACTGATGAAAATAAGAGCAATTAAAATGAGATGCTTGATAGAAAACTTTTTTAAGAGGTCTAAACATATAAATATTGCAATTGCCACAATGCCGATCAAAAGGTTTTTTCTGAGCATTACCGCAACGCATCCTCCGATAACAGTTAATATTAAATTTACATAACTGTGGGTTTTGCAAAAGCGGAGCGCATGGTAAAGGGCAAAAAGTAAAAAGAAAAGTCCCGGAATGGTGCCATAGGCAAACAGAATAAAGAAAAACTGCGGCAAAAAAGCGAAGGACAGAATGACCGAAATATTATTCGTTAATTGGTTTTCAAAAATCAGATCGGAAATTTTATAAATCATAAAATTTATTCCCAAAACAAGAGTGATGTTGGCAATAAAAATTATGACAGTGTTTTTAGAAAACAAAAATAAAAACGCGTCAAAAAGCATTAAACCTATCTGATGGGGATACTGATAAATATAGTCTCCTTTATGGAAGGAAAAAGCAGTTCCCTCCAAAAAGTTTTTGGCTGCTTGAGCTACTTCATACGGATCAAATCTTAAGGAATGATCAACATTACATATCAAATATACAGCCATCAGAATATATACTGCCGAAAAAACCAAAAACAGATATTTTGTTTTGATTTTTTCGATATACTTTTTCAGAAAGGAAATCGCAAAAAGAGTTATAGCGATAATAGTCAAAAATAATATGCTTTTAGCAATGTGATTTTCTACTCTAACCTTTTCGGCTAAGTCATAGCTTACAGTCGTATTAAAAACAAAATTAAATACGAAAACAATTCCTACGGTAATTGCGCAGATTATCTGTAAACACTTTGAAAGTAAAGAATAAGTCTTCACAGCACACCACCTCAGTTCTATTATAAAACCACTAATCCTGAAAGTCAATCCGTAAGAACTAGGGTAGAGCGAGATATTCGAACATGATTTTAAAAAGGTGGATTTTGAAAACAGACAAAAATAAGCGGGAGAATGTGACCTTTTAAATCACATTCTCCCGTTTTTTGTTGCATTTAGTTAAATCTTTTTGAAGACTCTCATTTCGCTTATCTAGTCGTGGTCATAGTTCTGGAAGATACCAAGGTTCATAAAAGCATCTCCTTGCCTTGAATGTTATACATCATTACGACAACAGGACTCTTATCTTCAGATACAAACTGGAATTCGCTGTGCTTTCCCTTGAAGAAGGATGCCAGTTTATAGAAATCACCCTTGTGAAAGACCACACCGTACTGCTTGTAGGTCTTTATCAGCTCCTTAGAAGCCTCCTTGTCCTCGTCACTCATCTTGGAAAGGTCAAGCTCAAAATCGGTGAGGATAAGCTTGAAAACTTTATCAAAGCTATCAATCAACTTAAAGCTAAAGTTGGTATTAAGGAATCTATTAAGGATTACGGCATTGATGAGGCTGATTTCCTAAGCCGTCTTGACGTTATGGTTGAAAAGGCATCTGACGACCAGTGTGTACAGGTGCAAATCCCCGCTATCCCCTTATGAGCGAAATTAAGCAGATGTATTTAAACGCCTATTATGGTAAATAAATGAAAAAACACCTTTACACAGTGGCAAAGGAGTTTTTCTTTGGTATTATTGACTCAGTAAACTGCATATTTTTGAAATAAGGGTGGGCTTTAAGTCTTCATTCCCTTTGAGAATATATTTTTTAAGCTGTTTTTCGTTTGTAATAACAGGAATACCGCCCTCTTTTCCCGACAATTCAACCTTATCTGCACCCGAAAAATATACTATACCCGATATATGCACAGGAACTCCGTTTCTCCGCAGAAAATGGGCAAGTCTGAATATGTGGGTACCTACCTGCTTTACGGGACTGTAAAATTCATTCACATATTCACTGCCGCCCCGACCGATTTTTATCTGGGTCCATTTGTCAGCAGTGTGACTGCCGCGTATATAGCCTTTGCGGTTTTTAGTCTCTATTATAAAAATCCCCGAAGGACCTACTACCACCGCATCAAGCTCACTCTTTTTGCCGTCACAGGTTACCACCGTGTTAAGAAAACCAAAATATCCGTCAGGCAGAGTGGCTATTATATCTGCCGTAGCGTTTTCACCCTCAATACCCGCCTTTATAACCGTAGCGTCTGTGTGGCGCAGTGCGGCAAAGATAATGCTGAGAATAAAGCCAACTATAGATATGCCCAGCAGTATAATGCCTAGTGAAAACAGCCTTTCGGTATTCATAATAATACTGCCGATGGTTGCCGTAATCACAAAGAAAGCGGCAAACAGTAAAGCCCTTTTAATTCGTTTTATAAGCCCTATGTATTCCTGCCTCAGAGCACTGGGTCTTGAAATGATTTTTGCCATAAATACCCCTTAGAAAGTTTTTTAATATCATACCACAGAACATCACTTATTTCGACAAAAACTTTACATAAATCGGTTTTTGTGATAAAATACATAAAAGGAGATGATCTTATGTTTTGTCCAAGTTGCGGAAATCAGGTAGACGAAAAGGCAGTAATCTGTGTAAAATGCGGAGCAAAGCTGGAGCCTTTAAAAAGCACAAAAAGCTCTGATTCTTCGGATATTTTTATGTACATACCGTTGGTGGCAGGTATTGCATCCCTTGTTCTTTGCTGGACGGGTGTGGGGATACCCTGTGCACTGGTAAGTATAATTATGGCAATCGTCTTCAGAGCAAGTGACGGCAAAGTGGTATCGAAAAAATATCATTTTACCGCGGGAATAATCTGCTCGGTAATATCAGTAGTATTGCAGATAGTTTTTCTTGCACTGGGAATTGCTGCAATGATTATGCCCATCTTCTTTATAGACACATTTTCCCTTTAATTTGATACTATTGCTCAATATTTGCCATAAAAATTTGGTTAATATTTCACTCCTGCCTTGATTGAGAGGCAGGATTTTTTTATGGTATAATAATCTAAGTATAGAATTATTTAACGGAGGAAACAGATGCGCCAAGGATAAAACCTTCAAGGAGTCCTTGGCGGCATAAGGAGATACGGTGCGCTCTTGGTTTATGCCGACCGCTCCGAGCGGTGCCCGAAAAAATCAGTCGCGCTCGAGATTCCACAGTCCGCAAAGGCTAACGCGCCTTTGCGCCTGCTTCGACGAACTACGTTCGACCTCGCACCACCACAAAAAATTAAGGAACCACACCAAAGGTATGATTCCTTAATTTTGGCGGAGACGGCGAGATTCGAACTCGCGGGGGATTGCTCCCTAACTGATTTCGAGTCAGCCCCGTTATGACCACTTCGATACGTCTCCGTATGTAGTTGTGTTATATAATTATAGTGATAAAGATGGATAAAGTCAAGAAATTTATTAAGTTTCTCAAAAAAATATTGACAAACAAAAATAATATGTTATAATAATCAAGCTGCAATAAATTTGGGCCATTAGCTCAGTTGGTTAGAGCAACCGGCTCATAACCGGTCGGTCCGGGGTTCGAGTCCCTGATGGCCCACCATCCCAAATTTATTTTAGGGGCGTAGTTAAACGGTTTAACAGTGGTCTCCAAAACCATCAAAGAGGGTTCGACTCCTTCCGCCCCTGCCAAAATCGACAAATCTCGACAGAGGTTTGTCGATTTTACTTTTTACCTATTCACTCTTCACTTTTAACTATCCTCTACCGTCGATTTTGGGCAAATAATAGGTTTCGGTGCTTTACAAAGCGTTGATTTTAAATATAGTTTATGGTACAATCTAACCGACAAAACAAAGTTTTCAGAGGTACATTATGTTGTTTTTAAAAATTGTTTTGGTTATCTTAGGTCTTGCATTTACCTTGTTTGGATATTTCATCTTTTTCAGGAAAAAGTATTCTCTTATTAACGGATTTGATGAAGCATTTAAACTCGGACGAATAACCGAAACCTACGCCAAATGAGTTGGATTAGTAGAGTTCATAGACGGAATTGTAATACTGATTGTATCAGTTATCCTTATTATTTTTTAACCAGACCGTTTTAAAGCATACTTCTTGACGGATATAGAATTTGCAAGTATAATTATTTAAAACGGTCATAGTTAGTTGAAGCTATTTCATCGTTTCAACATGCAACAATCATTATAACGATAAGGGGGGGAGCCTGTTGAATAAGCCTATAGTAAAATACCTGATGTGAAAAACAGCTTATAGTCAATCAACCCGCCAATGCAATAAATGTGGTTGGAGAATGGATATACTATACCTCCTCTCCTCCGCAAGGCTTATTTAAGATTAAGATTGACGGTACGGGCAAAACTCAGCTTTCGCAGAATTTTATAAAAGAGCCTTCGGGACTGAAACTCCCTCTGAGACTTGTGCTTACCTCTCTGGTGCTGAATTTCCTTGCGAAACCTGATTTTATTGCCTATAACTTTTCTCATACAAATAATATTTTCAACAGGATATGTATAAAACTATGGAAGCTTCAGCCCGTGGTCTGGATAATAACTTCAGAAGAAGAGCTCACTCAGGCACAGAGTGAAGACGCAATAGCTATATTTGAGAGATTTTTACAAGGAGAGTAAAATATGTTTAAAAAGATATTTTTAGTTTTAACCGCGCTGACCGTTATGTTGACTTCGATTTTATTGCCGACTTCAACCGTTCAGGCGGCAGGAATTCTCAAACTTGACAGTATATTTTCCAGTGATATGGTGCTGCAGCGTAATAAGCAGATATGCGTTTACGGAAGCGGAAGCGGCACAGGAACTGTAACCATAGGAAATGTCACCAAAGAGATAAATTCTACGGGAGACGAGTGGAAGGTTTATTTTGAGCCTATGAAGGCATCTGTTCAGCCCGTAAATTTCACCTATGATTTCGGCGGTAGAAAGGGAAGCCTTTCAAACGTTTTAATAGGCGATGTTTATGTGGCATCGGGACAGTCGAATATGGAGTACACCCTCGGCAAAACCGAGCAGAGCGAAACCGCCGCCAAGGATAGCCCTATTCTTCGTTTCACCAAGGGAAACGGATGGCAACCCTTTACAAAAGAGGGTGTGCAGAGTATGACGGCTATCGGTGTTCTTTTCGCTCAGGAGTTAGAAGAAAAGCTGAACGGGAAAATACCCATAGGCATAATTTCAGCATCAAAGGGAGCCTCCAGAATTGACGACTGGACGAGTGAGGAGTACTGCGTTTGCGATAAATACTGTCAGAATCCTCACAGCGATTATACCTATTACGATCAGGGTCATCACGACCTTTATAAAAAATATATAAAGCCTATAACTTCGTTTCCTATAGCGGGTGTGCTCTGGTATCAGGGCGAAAGCAACCGAGGTGAGGGTGAAGCCCTTTACTATCTTGATATGTTCAAGAATATGCTCGACTGTTGGAGAAATGCCTGGAAGGATGAGGAACTGCCCTTTTATACCGTGCAGATAATGCTCTACTCTTCAAACAACTCAAAGGACAAAAACGGAAATGCAGTGGACGAATATAACATCCGTATTGCTCAGGGCGAAGCGGCAAGAACGCTCAAAAACGTGACAATGTGTTCTATGCTATCTCATGAGGATACCTGTCTTCCTAACGGAAATATGAACATTCACCCAACCGATAAATTACCCGTGGCACAGGCTCTTGCTAATGCGGCACTTACCGAATACTACAACCCTCTCGGCGACTATAATAAAACCCCCGAATACTGCGGTCCTCTTTATAAGGATATAACAGTAAAGGACGGCAAGGCTGAAATAACCTTCACTCATATAGGCGGTGGACTTACCAAGCTTATGAAGGAAGCAGAAATAGGAGAGTTTGAGGTTCAAACGGGCGGTGGCAACTGGAGAACTGCCGACGCCGTTATAGAGGGAGATAAGGTAATAGTTTCTGCTGAGGGAGTTAGTAAAATACTCGGTGTGCGTATGGGTTACAGCAATTCACCTATTATAAATGTTTATAATGGGGCAGGCTATTGCGCATCACCCTTTGTCTGGCAGAATACTGAGCTTTCAAATCTCCACGAACCAAACGAGAAATGGTCGGCTAACGGAGAAACTCACTATAAGAAGTGCGATGCAGTGGGTTGCAGCGAGATTTTTGAGGAAGCAAAGCACACAGGCAAAGCGTCTAAATCCTGTAAGATGAAGGCTATATGTGAGGTCTGCGGATATTCTTACGGAGATTTCGGTCCTCACGGTGATACCGAGGTAAGTGCTTTTAAACCACCTACAGAAACCGAAGAGGGCTTTACGGGCTACACCTACTGTAAGGACTGCCGCAAAAGACTCGATATGGGAGAAGCAATACCCTCGTTGTCGGCTCAGCGCAAGGCAAAAACAACAAAAATCTTAACCATAACAGGTATCTCAGCGGGAGGATTATTGCTTGTTGGCGCGGTTGTTGTAATAATAACTGTTATAAAGAAGAAGGCTAAAAAACAAAAAGAAACAAAAGCACAGACAGAAGAGTAAGAAAAGAGAAATAAGTTATAGCGGAAAACAGAACCAAAACAGAAATAAATTTATTCAAAGAAAATCACCTCGGTCATATTTTTGACCGAGGTGATGCTTTTTAAACTGTTAAATTTCTTCTATGTCTATGCCTTCAATAATAACATCATACATAGGCTTGTCGTTTGCACCGCAACGAACGTTTGCAATGTCGTCAACCACATTCATTCCTTCATATACCTGACCGAATACACTGTGCTTAAAATCAAGCCATGGTGTGCCGCCTAAAGCCTCATAGTCGGCAATAGTCTCTTCGGGAAAGCCTCTGTCGGTAAGTCCGCGCATCTGGTCGAGCATACCGTCGGGCACGGTGTCTGCCTGCACAATAAAGAACTGACTTCCGTTAGTGTTTGGCCCTGCATTTGCCATAGAAAGAGCACCGCGGATATTGTGAAGAGCTATGTCGAATTCATCCTCGAACTTTTCACCGTAAATACTTTCTCCACCCATACCTGTACCTGTGGGGTCACCGCCCTGAATCATAAAATCCTTAATAACGCGGTGGAAAATAATACCGTTATAGTAGCCTTTCTTAGAAAGCTCAACAAAGTTCTTAACCGTCTTGGGAACTTCATTTGGGAATAACTTTATCTTGATATCTCCCATATTTGTGTGCATAACAGCAACTAAATCGCCCTTTACGGGTGCCGATGTCTGAATACTCATTTTTAAAACTCCTTAAAACTTTTTTATCTATTCTATCAGCAAACCTGCATTTAATCAAGGAAAATTTGTTGCGGTTGCAGAGCAATTGTGCAGGTGAACTTATCTATCTCTTGAGGCATTATGAAGATATTAAACATCAATTGCGGTCTTCTACAAGGTATCAATCTACTCTCGAAAACCGATATGACGGTTTTCGAGAGTAGATTGAGTCAGTTTTAACATTTTGAGTCATTTTTATAGTATTTTAAGCAAAAAACGCTATAGCCCAACCGATTTGCGTTAAAAAGTGTTGTTTTTACGAAAGTTTTATGGTAATATATATAAAATATTAAAATAATAAGTAAAGGTGGAACATTTTATGAAGTGTCCTTTTTGCGGTTATGAAGAAAGCAAGGTTATCGACTCACGTCCTACCGACGAGGGTGAGCGTATAAGACGCCGCCGCGAGTGCCTAAATTGCGCCCGCAGATTTACTACCTACGAAATTATCGAAAGTCTTCCCATCATCGTAATCAAGAAGGATAAAACCCGTCAGTCCTTCTCCCGCGAAAAAATACTTAACGGTATGGTCCGCGCTTGTGAAAAGCGTCCCGTCTCCCTTGATACTATCGAAAAGGCTATAGACGATATCGAGTCAGAAATTCAAAACACCTTAGACCGCGAGGTATCTTCTGAGAAAATCGGAGAGCTTGTTATGGACAAGCTTAAGGAGATAGACGAGGTTGCCTACGTTCGTTTTGCCTCGGTCTACCGTCAGTTCCGCGACATCAACACCTTTATGGACGAGCTTAATAAGCTCCTCCACAACTAAAAATTCCCATTTTAAGGAGCCCCTATGAACGATTTTGAAAGAATGGCCGAGCTGCTTCTCGGACATATTGATAAAAACCCCGACTACTACGAGAATCTTTACCCCGCCCGCGACCTTCCCGAGGGAGCAAGGGTGGTAAGAATTGCTCCCAGCCCCACAGGCTACCTGCACTTAGGCACCCTCTTTATGGCACTTGTAAACCGCATCACTGCCGACTCAACAGGAGGAATCTTCTATACCCGAATTGAAGATACCGATAAAAAGCGTGAGGTAGAGGGCGGAATTGACGATATAATAAACGGACTTATCCGTTTTGGAATAAATATCGACGAGGGCTTTGTAACCCCAACCGAGCAAAAGGGAGCCTATGCTCCCTATAAGCAAAGTGAGCGCGCCGAAATTTATCAGTGCTTTGCTAAAAAGCTTGTCAGCGAGGGTCTGGCTTATCCCTGCTTCTGCACAGCGGAAGAGCTTTCGGCAGTACGCGAAAAGCAGGAAGCAAATAAAATACGCACAGGCTATCATGGTGAATATGCCGTTCACAGAAATATCACAGTAGAAGAGGCAGAGGCCCTTATAAAAGAGGGTAAGCCCTATGTTATCCGTCTTAAATCTACCGGAAACGAAGAGAACAGAGTTTTTGTGGATGACGGAATAAAGGGTAAGGTTGAGCTTCCCGAAAATGATGAAGATTTCGTTCTCCTTAAATCCGACGGAATTCCCACCTACCACTTTGCCCACGCGGTAGACGACCATCTTATGCGTACTACTCATGTCATCCGCGGTGATGAGTGGCTGTCCTCAGTTCCCAAGCATATTCAGCTCTTCAAGCTTTTAGGCTTTAAGCCGCCTAAGTTCTGTCACGTTGCTCCTATTATGAAGCTGGATAACGGAGCAAAGCGTAAAATTTCCAAGCGCAAGGACCCCGAGGCTGCAGTGCATTACTTTGCGGAAGAGGGCTACGATGCTAAGAGCGTTATCGAATATCTTATGACCGTCGCCTCCAGTGAATTCGAGGATTGGCGTCGCGCCAACCCAAACGAGCCCCGCGAGAAATTCAAATTCAACCTTAAAAAGATGTCTGTGTCGGGTGCGCTTTTCGACGGTGACAAGTTAAATGATGTTTCCAAAAACATTGTTTCCACGATGAACAGCGAAACGGTTGTAGAAAAGCTCACCGAATGGGCGAAGGAATTCGACCCCGAATTCTATGATATTTTAACCAAGGATATTTTTTACACTAAGTCCGTATTCGCTATCGACCGCGACTGTCCAAAACCCCGTAAGGATATTGCCAAATGGAACGAGGCAAAGGAATACTGCGCCTATTTCTTCGACGAGCTTTACACCCCCTCTTACGAGTTCCCCGAGAATATTCAGACCGAGGATGTAAAAGCCTTCCTCACTAAATATTCCGAGGTTTACTGCTCCAAAGACACTAAGGAAGAGTGGTTTGCCCGCATTAAGGCAATCGCTCCCGATTTAGGCTTTGCTGCCGAAACCAAAGAGTATAAGGCAAATAAAGAAGCCTATAAGGGAAGCGCAGGCGACCTTTCCACAATCCTTCGAATTGCCGTTACAGGCAGAAGAAACACCCCCGACCTTTGCAGTATAATGCAGGTTTTGGGTCGTGACGAATGTATAAAGCGTTTAAACGACGCAATCTCTAACATTTAGGAGAAGACTATGGCAGAAGAAAAAATATTAAACGAAGAGGTAGCTGCTACCCCCTCAAACTTTATTTACGATTTTATTGACGAGGACCTTGCCGAGGGAGTTTACTCCCGTGTGCAGACCCGTTTTCCTCCCGAACCCAACGGCTATCTCCATATAGGCCACGCCAAGGCTATCTGCATAGACTTTGGTACTGCCGAAAAATACGGTGGAAAATGTAATCTTCGCCTTGACGACACTAACCCCACCAAGGAAGATGTGGAATATGTCGATGCAATAATGGAAGACATCAAATGGCTGGGCTTTAACTGGGACAATGTTTATTTTGCTTCCGATTATTTCGATTTTATCTACGAATGTGCTATAAAGCTTATCGACAAAGGTCTTGCCTATGTAGACGAGTCTACTCCCGACGAGATAAGAGAGATGCGCGGAACTTTAACCGAGGCAGGCAAAAACAGTCCCTATCGCGACAGACCTATAGAGGAGTCCAAAGCTCTCTTTGCCCGCATGACCGCAGGAGAGTTCGAGAACGGCGCTATGGTGCTTCGTGCAAAAATCGATATGGCTTCTTCCAATATCAATATGCGCGACCCCGTTATCTACCGTATTATGAAGGCTACCCATCACAGAACAGGGGACAAGTGGTGCGTTTATCCTATGTACGACTTTGCGCATCCCCTTTCCGATACTAAGGAGGGGGTTACACATTCTCTTTGTTCATTAGAGTTTGAAAACCACAGACCCCTTTATAATTGGTTCCTAGAAAAGCTCGAACTTGCACAGCCCTCTCGTCAGATAGAGTTTGCAAGAATGAATGTAAACTACACCTTAACCTCAAAGAGAAAGTGCTTAAAGCTTGTAAACGACGGTCTCGTTTCGGGCTGGGACGACCCCCGTATGGCTACCCTTTGCGGTATGAGAAGACGTGGCTATCCCGCAGCCGCAATTCGCGCCTTCGTTGAAAAAATCGGTGTAAGCAAGGCATACAGTGTTATCGACTATGCCCTGCTCGAATCCTGCGTGCGTGATGACCTTAATCTTAATGCCGACCGTGCAATGGCGGTTCTCCGTCCCCTTAAGGTGGTTATCGACAACTATCCCGAGGATAAGACCGAGGAAATTTCGGTAGAAATTAACCCCAATAAACCCGAGCTTGGCAATAAAACCGTTACCTTCTCCCGCGAAATATTCATAGAGGAGGATGACTTTATGCTTAATCCCCCCGGAAAATATTTCCGTCTCTGCCCCGAAAAGGAGGTTCGTCTTAAGGGTGCGTATTTCGTAAAATATGCCTCCCACGAAGAGGACAGCGAGGGTAATATCACCTGTGTTCACGTAACCTACGACCCCGCTTCCTACGGCGGAGAATCTCCCGACGGCAGAAAGGTCAAGGGCACTATCCACTGGGTAAGCGCATCCCACAGTGTTGATGCTACAGTCCGTCTTTACGACCGACTTTTCAATGTAGAAAACCCCTCGGATGAGGAGAATGTAGGCTCCTTTACCGAGAATCTTAACCCCGAATCACTCACCGTACTTGAGGGCTGTAAGCTAGAGGCTTCTCTTAGTAGTGCCAAGGTTGGCGACGGCTTCCAGTTTATGCGTCAGGGTTATTTCTGCCTTGATAAAGACTCTGCTGAGGATAATCTTATCTTCAACCGCACCGTAGCACTTAAAGACTCCTTCAAAAAGGGATGATTTTATGAAAGTATCTGATATTTACACTATGCTGAACGAAAAGTATAACTTTTCGTCCGCTTGTTTCTATGACAATTCGGGGCACCTTGTGGGCTCAGCAAATGATGATGTAAAAGGCATCGTCATCTGTCTTGATTGCACAGAAGAAGCAGTAACACAGGCAATAGAAGAAGGTGCAAACCTCATTGTTTCTCACCACCCCGTAATTTTTGACGGTCTTAAAGCTGTTACCGATGAAAGCATAGTTTACCGCCTTATACGTGCAGGAATTTCTGTAATTTCTGTCCACACTAACCTTGATCAGGCTGACGGAGGAGTAAACGACACCCTCTGTGCCGTCGCAGGTCTCGAAAATGTGGAAAAGGTTGCCGACAGCGAGGGCTTCCTATATAGAATAGGAGAACTCCCCGAGCCTATGACCGCCGACGAGTTTGCAAATCAGGTCTTGAAAGCACTCGACTATCCTGTAAAATATGTCGGCACAAACACCCATATTAAAAGGGTTGCTGTCTGCTCGGGAAGCGGCGGCAGTATGCTGTATGAGGTGGCAGAGCAGGGAATAGATGCCTACCTCACTGCCGATATAAAGCACGATGTCTTTATGGACGCACATTCTATGGGAATTGCTCTTTTTGATGCAGGTCATTTCGGAACGGAAGATATAATCGTTTCTATTCTTGCAAACGAGCTTAAAAAAGCCTTCCCCGAAATAAATGTTTATGAGAATCATTTCACACCCATAAAATTTTATAATAAAAAAAACCGTTGCGGTGAAATGTAGGAAAAGTGCATTATTGGTGCTGGGATTCACCGCCCACACACAGACCAAAAAGTTATACAAAGGAAAATGGAAGTATGTTCGGCTACGATACATACTTCCATTTTTATTAGAAAATTTCTTTTAAAACTGTTTCTCCAAAGGAGCTTAATGCCTCAAAATCCATTGCCGCAATATAATGGCTTTCGAGCCCGTCGTGTATTAGTTTCGCTTTTTGTATCTTCTCAGAGGCACGCTTTAAAAGTTCATCAGCAATCGGGTCATCTATAAGTCGGTGCTTTTTATAAATGAAAAGGGAAAGCTCAGGTATAAACAAGCCGTCGGTAAGACGGGTTGGCAGAATTGTATTTTTGAATACTACCGTTTCATACCCTCTTTTAACCGTAGTATCTCTTATCGTATCAAGAATTATTTCGGATGAAGCGCCAAAGGAATCGTCTATAACCACTGTACGCTCCGCCTTAACATCTTCCTCAAAATATATTATTCCTCTTGGGGTAACACCGCCCAAAAACGCATTCCATACCCGCCCTTTACCGATGTTTTCGGGAATATATCTGTTTATGATGTATTCTCCCCGTTTTAAGGCTGTTTTTGTGTCGGTATTGTTGAAGGATAGCTCTAAAAACTCATAAAAAAGCTGACCCGCTGCGGTGATATAGCGCGACGCACTGCGATGAAGGCGTTTGTTTTCCCTTGAGGCGGAGATTATCTCACTGCGCTTAAGGGATAATCTCTTTTCGTCCCAGAATCTGCCAAAATCGAGTATGCTGTCGCATACCCCAGGCATCGTAGGCTCAACAATGTGGGGAGATGTTCCGTCCATAATAACTGTTTTAAGTGAGGGGAAGATTACGCCGTCAAGAGAATTCGGGTCACTGGCGCAATAAACCTCAACAGACTTAAGCCCTCTTTCCTCAGCATATCTTAAAGCTTTTCTCATAAAGGAGGATTTTCCCGTGCCGGGGCCTCCCTTTATTATGTATGTCCGCCATCCGTCTGCGGGGTCATAGCAACCGCCAAACTCAGATACAAAGCCCTCTGCAGAATTTGCCGCCAAAAAACATTTCATAGCATTTTCACTCCGAAATACAAAATTACAGTATATTTTATTCTAAAGTCTGCATTTTGTTTCCGTTTGTGAAGGCAAAAGTTAAAAATATGGTTTATTTACCTGTAAAATCAAAATCAAAGGTTATCACACAGCGGTAGGTGGAGTCTATGCTTCGGGCAATATCCTCAATCTGCCGTCTAATGTCCTGTTTTTCTTTTTCAAGCCCTATAGGCAGCACTACATCGAAAATAAGATTTGTGCGCTCATCACTTTTAGGTGTCATTCTGAAATCATGAATGGTAAGAGCAGGATGGATGACCCTTATTTTCTCAGCGATTACCGCTCTGGCTGTGTTGAGCTTTTCGTTGTCGGTCTCCACAGGGTCCATATGAACGGTCAGCATAACCCCCGTGCGTTCAAAGACAAGCTTTTCGCATAGGTCTATCTGTTCGTGGCATTTAACAATGTCAATGTTGGCGGGAACCTCAACATGAACAGAGGCAAAGCAGCGTCCGGGACCGTAGTTGTGGGCAAGAAGGTCGTGAATTCCTAAAAAACCGTCAAAAGCCATGATTTCTTTTTCAAGCCTTGCAGCGGTTTCTTCCTCAATAGGTTCACCAAGCAGGGGATCCAAGGTTTCTTTTGCGGTCTTAAAGCCTGACCATAGTATAAATAGCGACATTGCCGCACCAATAAAAGCGTCTATATTTATGTCGGTGAGCTTTATTACAATTACAGAAACAAGTATTGCAAGGGTTGTGAGAGCATCGTTACGGCTGTCCTTGGCTGTAGCCATAAGGGTAGAGGAATTTATCAGTTTGCCAAGCTTTCGGTTAAACACAAACATCCATAATTTTACAAAGACAGACAAAACAAGAATTATAATGGGGAGTAGTCTGAGTTCAAGCGGAACGGGAGAAATTATTTTTTCAACAGAGCTCTTAAGCAGCTCAAATCCCATTACCATAATAAGTCCCGAAACTATAAAGGCGGCTATGTGTTCAAATCTGCCGTGACCGTAGGGGTGGTCGGGGTCGGCAGGCTTGCTTGCCAGCTTAAAGCCGAATAGGGTCACAAGGGAAGACCCCATATCCGAAAGGTTGTTGAACGCATCAGTCATAATGGAGATTGAGGAGGTTATAATTCCTGCAACAAGCTTAAATATAAACAGCAGAAGATTGCACAAAATACCAACGACACCCGCGAGGGTGCCGTATTCTTTTCTGGTATTGCCGTCTTTGATCTTCTCACCGTCTTTAATAAAAAGTTTAATGAGAAACCGCGTCATTATATCTTGCTCCCTTTAGCACCCTTACTACCGAAAGAAACGCCCGAAAGAATATTGGTATCAATGGTAAAGGTGAGGTTTTCGCGGTTGCGGTTTCTTCTGAATGCAAGGGAGATAAGCTTGTCGATAAGTACGGGATAGGGGGTGTCTGTAGCCTCCCATAAGTAGAATGAGAGAGAACCGGGGATGGTGTTTATCTCATTTACATAAACCTTGTCGGTTGCGGTATCAATAATAAAGTCTATACGGACAACACCCGCGCCGCCAAGTGCCTTAAATACTCTTTTTGCAAGTTCTCTTATTTCGTCACTTTTATCCTGACTTATATCGGCAGGTATTTTACGGGCAAGGGATGCCATTCCCTTACTGCCGCTGGAATTTTTCCCGCCTCCCATATATTTGTCCTCGTAGGAGAGTATTTCGTCGTTCATAAAGGGCTCTTCACAGACAGAAGCCTCACAGGAATCTGCATCACCAACTACCGAGCAGTTGATTTCCCTGATAGCAGTCACTGCGTGTTCAATAAGCACCTTGTCGGCAAAGGAAACCGCAAGATCAATGGCATCTATAAGCGCGGTTTTGTCGTTTGCCTTGGAAATACCCACAGATGAGCCTAAATTTATAGGCTTTACTATCATCGGATAGCCGATTTCCTTCTCGGCCTTTTCGGTAATAGCATCTCTATCCTCTGCGTATTCGCGGGCATAGAAGGTAATACAGTCGAGCACAGGAATATCGGCTGCCTTCATAACATACTTAAATACCGCCTTATCCATACCAACCGCACTCGAAAGCACATCACAGCCAACATAGGGAAGACCTAAGAACTCAAGGTATCCCTGAAGTGTTCCGTCCTCACAGTTGGTGCCGTGCACCACAGGGAATGCCACATTCAGTATAATATCATCCTTCTTTTTAAACAGCTTCTGATTTAAAAAATGAAGCACAACATTGCTGCCACGTTTTAGCATTGTAACAGGCTCCGACTCGGCTATAAGAGCCTTCATATCGCGGAAAGGCTCTATTTCAAGCATCTTATCGGATGTGTACATTTCTCCCGTTTTGGTAACATATACGGGAATAACATCATATTTTTCTCTGTCTACCGCCCGCATAGCCTGAACGGCAGAAATGATAGATACCTCGTGCTCTACCGAGCGGCATCCGAAAATAAAAGCAACTGTAGTTTTCATAGACTCACCTTATTTCAAATAATTATCGGGAAGGTCGTTTTCGAGCAGTACAACTGTATTACTGTCTGCAAAGCCCGAATATATTTCCATTGCCTCTTTAAAGGAAGCGGCAATATACATATCCGATTTGTCAAAATTGGTCTCCCTGACTCCGTCTGCTAAGGGCTCACTGCGTTTTTGTCCCACAAAGATTATCTTGTCGCAAACCAGAGCGGCGGCTTTTCCTAAAGCCTTATTATATTCGTATTCCTTATCGCCCAGCTCTACAAGACCTGGGGTTATTATAACCTTTTTCATTCCCTCAAAGGAAGAAAGCACATTAACCGCTTCCATACAGCCTTCGGGATTTGCATTATACGCATCATCAATAAGCAGAGAACCGCCGAGTGAAGTCTTCATTTCAAGTCTGTGCTCTGTCGGAGCAAGACGGGAGATAGCAAAGGCAATATCCTTAGCAGAAACACCCAGACTGTAGGCGATACCTGCTGCACCAATAATGTTTTGCACATTATGTTTTCCCAATAGCTTAGTGGTTACCGAAACCTTTTCCTCATTTAAAACAAGGTCAAAGGAGGCACCGTATCTCGAAGCACTGATGTTTTCGGCGCGGAATTTATACGAAGGGTCGCTTCCGTAAAGAACAACATCTTTTTTAGCCCCGTTTCTGATATTGTCGTTGTCACCGTTTGCAAAAACAGTTCCGTCTTTGGCGCGTACAGCATCATAAAGTTCAAACTTTGTTTTAAATACATTATCGGTGCTTTTAAAGGTTTCGAGATGCTGAGGACCTACCGAGGTGATAAGTCCGAAATCGGGGTTAACGATGTCGCATATCTCCTTAATATCTCCTACATTTTTAGCACCCATTTCGCAAACGAATATTTCGGTATCTCCACGCATATTTTCACGAACGGTGCGAACGACACCCATGGGTGTGTTAAAACTTGCAGGGGTACACAGGGCGTTGTATTTTTCGCTTAAAATACGGGTAAGAATGTATTTGGTGCCTGTTTTTCCGTATGAGCCCGTAATGCCCACAACCTTTAGACCCTTTGCCGAACGCAGTATCTTTTTGGCATCGTTTACATAGTACTGTGAAATCAGTTTTTCGCAGGGCTTCAGGCAGAAAAGGGAAATAAAGCACAAAAGCTCTGTGCAAATGCTAAAGAGAATAAAAGTGAGCATCAGCACTGTTTTGATTATTCCGTCTGCAAAATAACATCCGATACCCAGTGCCGCAACAAAAAGTCCCGAGAAAAGGAACATTCTTTTAATACGGGCGGTGTAGACAAGCTTCTTTATCGAAGCAGAATTCTTAACAAACCCTCTCCATCCAAAGTAGAGAGCACCTGCCGAAAAAAGCAGCATACTGTCAAGAAGCATTTCATTTCCCAATACTGCCGCCCATACGGCAAGTATAAGCAGTACCGCCTTTAGAATATAGGGCAGGGGAGAAAAGTCACTTTTTATCCAGCCGAAATAACGGGAAGCAAAGTAAGAATTCTGCTGTAGCATCTGATACTGACGTACAAGAGAAAGCATTGTGGCAACCAAGCCGACAGCTAAACTTAAAATAAACATAAACTATCCTCTATATAAAACTATTGATGATGGCGTTTGCCTCATACGGTCTTTCGCAGAAGCTGAAATGTCCCGTGCCCTTTATTACGCAAAGACCTGCGTCGGGGATGAGCTTTTCCATTATTTTTGCATCTGACAGGGGAGTAGCCGTATCATTTTCACCCCAGATAAGAAGACTGGGACATTTTATGTTCGGCAGAACATCTCTTATATCGGTATTGACAAGGGATACCAGCGTTTTTCTAAGCACCTCGGGAGCAGCGTTATAATCGGCACTGCCAAAGTGTTTTCTTGCCCTGTCGAGAAGACCGCCTGAAAAGCTTTTAATAACAGGAAGGGTCAGCACCCATTTTACGGCTTTAAAGCTTTTTGCCCGAAGCTTTTGCTTAAAGCTTTTTTTAGGAATGAGACCCGCGGCATCAAGTAAAACTATTTTTGGAGGCTTTACCATACCCATAGCGGTCATATAAAGTGTTACGCGTCCTCCGTGGGAATGCCCCATCATAATAGGGTCTTGAAGACCTACCGCATCCATAAACTTAAGCACGAAATCACAGTAGTCCTGAAGTGTCCAAGGATTTTTCATCGTGTCTGAGCCGCCGCAGCCAGGGAAATCGGGAGCCACAAGTCTGCAACGCCCTTTAAGGGTGTTTATAAAGCCTCTGTAAACCTCATTTGAAGAGCCCCATCCGTGAAGCAGGAGTACAGGAGTGCCCTCTCCCTCGTCGGTGTAATTTATATTAAGTCCGTCAACGGAAATAAACATTCTGCACCATCCTAAGTGTAATATAAAATTATTATACCAAATATTTACACAAAATAGAAGACCCAATTTTATATTATTTTTTATCTTGCTAAAATAAGAAGCGTATTGTATAATGTACGCATAGAATATAGCCCTTTTATAGGAGAATCTTATGCGAATTTACGAAAACGTTTTAAAAACGAGCGAAAACCGTCTGCCTCAGCGTGCTTACTATATTCCAAAGGGAAAAAGTGAGTACAAGCTATTAAACGGCGATTGGCGGTTCAGTTTTTATAACAGAGATATAGATGTGCCTGAGGTTATCGAAAATTGGGATACCATCCCCGTACCCTCCTGTTGGCAGACCTTAGGCTACGAAAATCCAAACTACACAAATATAAACTACCCTTATTCCTACGACCCACCCTATGTAGCAGACGATAACCCCTGCGGAGTTTACGAAAAAGATTTCGAGATAGATAAACTCTGGGGCAAGGTCTACTATGTCTTAGAGGGTGTGTCCTCCTGCGCCTTCGTTTATGTAAACGGCGAGTATGTAGGCTTCACTCAGGGCAGCCATCTTCAGGCAGAATTTGATATTACCCCCTATGTTACAGAAGGTAAAAACACCCTTCGCGTTAAGGTGCTTAAATGGTGTGTGGGCAGTTATCTTGAGGATCAGGACTTTTTCAGATTGAGCGGAATTTTCCGCGATACATATCTCCTTCAGCGTCCCGAAGATCATATTACCGATGTATATGCAGAGGCAAAGGACGGTAAGGTCACTGTTACAGCCGATAAATCTGCAGATATTGCTCTCTACGATATGCAGGGAAATAAAATAGGTGAGGCTTCGGGCGAAAAGACCGAAATTGTCGTTTCGGACCCCATTTTCTGGAATGCCGAAAAACCCTATCTTTATACTATAAAGCTCCAGAAAGACGGCGAGATTATCGAGCTTGAAACAGGCTTCAGAACAAGCGAAATATCTCACACATATCAGCTTCTTATAAACGGAGTATCGGTTAAGCTTCACGGTGTAAATCATCACGACACCCACCCCACAAACGGCTGGTGCGAAACAAATGAAGAGCTTGAGAAAGAGCTTCTTCTTATGAAGGAGCTTAATATCAACTGCATACGCACTTCACATTATCCTCCCACACCCTATTTCTTAAATCTCTGCGATAAAATAGGCTTTTATGTTATCCTCGAGACCGATATCGAAACCCACGGTGTTCTGCGCAGACATTCCAATGTGGGTTACAACTTTGATATAGAAAGTAACGACTGGCCGGGTACCAATCCCGTCTGGCTCAAAGAACATTTAGAGCGTATGGAGCGTGCCGTAAAACGCGACCGTAACCACGCCTCAATAATTATGTGGTCCACAGGAAACGAATCGGGTCACGGTCCCAACCATAAAGCTATGGTGGACTATATCCGCGGTCTCGGTGACGGTCGTCTTGTACACTGCGAGGATGCTTCCCGTAAGGGCGAGATACACAGTGCAGATGTTTATTCCCGTATGTATCCCTCTCTTTCAAATTTAGAAGACTTTGCCAAGGACGGTAAAATCGATATGCCTGTCTTCCTCTGCGAGTATGCCCACGCAATGGGTAACGGACCGGGAGATGTTTATTACTATAACGAGATGTTCGATTCTTACGATAAGCTAATAGGCGGCTGTGTATGGGAATGGGCAGACCACACGGTTATTGTTGACGGCGTACAGAAATACGGCGGAGACTTTGAGGGTGAGCTTACCCACGACGGAAATTTCTGCTGTGACGGAATGGTCTTCTCCGACCGTTCATTAAAGGCAGGCTCGCTGGAGGTCAAAGCCGCATATCAGCCTATGAGAACCGAGCTCAACGGAAATATTCTTACCGTTAAAAATCGTCTGGATTTTACCTGCCTTTGTGAGTATGATTTCACATATTTTATCGAGGTTGACGGAAAGGTTATAGATGAAAAAACCTTAAATCTTGAGGTTGCTCCTCACGAAAGCGGCGAAATTACCCTTGATATTCCCGAAACAAATTGCAGACTCGGTGCTTATGTAACCTGTAAGCTGTTTAAAGACGGCAAGGAGGTTGCACGCACCCAGCACGAGCTTAAATGCAAGAAGATAAATGAGCCTGCTTGCACCGACGCACCCGAGTTTATCGAAACTCAGCAGGATATAATCATAAAGGGTGCAAATTTCGAGTATATTTTCTCGAAGCACTACGGAAATTTCTCTTCTATGAAGGTAAACGGGGTAGAAAACCTTGCAGGTGTAGGCAAACTTACCACTTGGCGTGCTCCCACCGATAACGAGAGAAGTGTCAAGGTGTTTTGGGGAGATTATAATATTTGGCAGGGAGAAAACCTCAACCGCAACCTCTCCAAGGTCTACAGTTGTGAGCTTTCGGGCAACACAATTCTTGTAAAGGGCGCACTTTCGGGTGTTTCCCGTCTGCCCTACTTTAAATACGACCTTGGTGTATCAGTAGATGCAAAGGGTGTTGTAATATTCGCTCTCGGCGGAAAGGTGAGAGAAAATGTTCATTGGTTGCCCCGTCTCGGCTTTGAGTTTGTGCTCCCCTCAGAGCATAAGCAGTTCTCATATTTTGGTTTTGGTCCCTACGAGAGCTATTGTGATGCCCATCACGCATCCCTTATGGGTATTTATGAGTCGGATGCCGACAGCGAATATGTGAACTATGTCCGTCCTCAGGAGCACGGCAATCATTTTAGTGTAAAAGAACTCTCAATAGGAAATCTTGTTTTCAGCGGAGAAGCCTTTGAGGCAAATGTTTCAAACTACGACGCATATATGCTGGATGCGGCAGAACATACCGACGAGCTGAAGACCGACGGATTTGTACATCTTCGCATAGATTATAAAGATTCGGGTATGGGTTCAAACTCCTGCGGCCCCGCTTTAGAGGAAGAGTACCGTCTGAGCGAAAAAAAGATCGGCTTCAGCTTTAAAATCGCGCCCGCAGTAAAATAGGAATTATATATGAGGCTTACAGATAAAATAGTTATAAGAAAAATCGGAAACGACACCGTTGCCATTCGTGTGGATACGGATACGGTCGACCTCACGTCGGCAATGGTGCTCAATTCCACATCACAGCTTTTATTTGAGGCACTCGCGCAGGATACCGATGAGGAAAAGCTTGTCAAGCTGCTTTTGGACAGCTACGATATCACCCGCGATAAAGCCGAAAAGGATGTAAAAGCGTTTCTGACCTATCTGGGCGGAAAGGATTTGCTCATATTATAATGAAGAAGGAAAACAAGCTTAATTCCTACTCTATGCAGGAGCTGGCTCCCGTTATATGCGAGTTTTTAGGGCAGGGAAAAAAGGTAATTATCAGAGCAAAGGGCAACAGTATGCTGCCCCTCATACGAAATCTTAAGGATAGAGTAGTTCTTTCCTCCTGCAGAGGGGAAGACTGCTCTGTCGGTGATGCCGTAATGTATAGAAGACAAAACGGACAGTATGTTTTGCACCGCATTGTAGGAAAAGCACAGGACGGTAGCTTTGTCTTTATGGGCGACGGACAGACCCAGCCTGAAGAGGGTATAAAGCCCGAGCAGATAATCGCAAAAACAGATGCGATTTACAGGGCAGAGCGATATATTTCCTGCCAAAGCCCTTCATATAAAAAATATGCATCATTCTGGGCAAAATCAACATATTGCCGAAAACTGTACCTTAAGCAGTTCTCGCTCAGACAAAAAATAAAGCAAAAAATCAAAAAAATTATCGGCTGACATAGGGCCGATAATTTTTTGTTAATATTTGTTTTTATTTTGTAATCGAAATTTGTTGAAAAAGGTATATACAGTGTGGTATCATACTTTTAGGTGATAAAATTGCTTTCTAAAAGACACAAACTTGTAATACTTATAATAATTGCTTCGGTTGTGCTTGTTCTGGGTGCTGTCGTTACGGCAGCTCTTATTTCTGCACAGCCTACTGTAACTGTCAGCAAAGAGGCTGTTACAGTACCTGTTTTTTCGCGCTATGAAGAGCCCGAGGTCAAAGCCGAGCTCAAGGTGTTCGGACTTAACCTTGGTCTTAAAGCCACAGCCTCAGGCGAGGTGGATGCGAATACACTTGGCGAGTATAAGCTTACCTATACCGCAAAATTCCTCAGCAAAACCGCCACCGCCCAAACTAAGATAACGGTTGTTGATACCGAGGCTCCCGTTATAAAGCTCGACCATCCCGATTTTGTGATCGATTATACAGGTGTGCCCCCAACACCCGAGCAGATAACCACAGCCTTTACCGTTACCGACAATTATGACGGAGATATTACTAATACCGCCGTAAAAACCGTTGATGGCAGAATATGTCGCATTACCGTAAGTGATTCTTCGGGAAACACTGCCGAAAAGGATATAAATATCGTGTGGAACGACGGTGTAAACCCCTCCATTGTTCTTTCGGGGCCCTCTACCGCCTTCGTTATGGCAGGAAACAGCTATATAGAATCGGGCTATTCCGCAAAGGATAATCTCGACGGAGATATTACAGCGGCAGTTACCGTTACCGAGTATGCCGACAGCACCGACCCTAATGTTTATTATCGTCAGTATTCGGTTTCCGATGCTGCAGGTAATACCGCTAAGATTACCCGAAAGGTAGTCGTTTACGGCAATAAAACCGCAGAGGACTATAAAAATGTACAGGCTTCGGGCAAAACGGTCTATCTCACCTTTGATGACGGACCGGGAGCTTATACCGAAAAGCTTCTCGGCTATCTCGATCAGTACGGCGTAAAGGCAACCTTCTTTTTAACGGGTCAGTTTCCCCGTTATCAGTATGTCATAAAGGATATACACGCCAGAGGACATAAGCCTGCTGTACATACCCTTACTCACCAGTGGTCTGTTTATGACAGTGTAGACAACTATATGGCAGATTTTAATGCTATGCGCAATATTATATTTGAGCAAACAGGGGTCGAAACCAATATTTTCCGTTTCCCCGGCGGCACAAACAACGCCATAAGCAAAAGCCACTGCAAGGGTATTATGACCGAGCTTTCGCGCATTATGACCGAACAGGGCTACATCTATTTTGACTGGAATGTCGACTGTAACGACTCCCGTTATAAAGACACTCAGAGTGTTATCACAAGCACCATAAGTCAGCTTTCCAACAAAACAAATGCGGTAGTGCTTATGCACGATATAAAGAATTATACCGTAGAAGCAGTCCCCGCAATAATAGAACACTGTCTTGAGAACGGATACACCTTTAAGGTGCTTGATGAAACCTCACCCTTAGTGCAGTTTAAGCCTGTAAACTAACAAAACGGAGACACTTCGTAAAGAAGTCGTCTCCGTTTTTTTGACATATTGTAGGGTGCGCCCTACGGCTGCCGTTAGCCTTCCCCTTAAGGGGAAGGTGGCAAAACCACAGGTTTTGACGGATGAGGTGTTGTAGGGGAGGCGTTTCGCCTCCCGTTATGTTTTATGCAAATTTGCGATTCTTCGCATCACAGATGCTCAGAATGACAGATGGAAGAGTTTATATGCTCACCATTCAGCCTCAGTCCTGCACAAAACCACTATATCAGTCGTCATACCTTTTTATATCATCAAATGGAAGCTTAAAAAGCTCATATCTGCCTGTTATGGGGTCACTATCGGTATAATCGCACCATACAACATTCTTTTCACTATAAAGTAGCGCAACCGTCCTTTTAACGCCGTCACGCCTTTTCGTGTCGGCGTTTTTCTCTAAAGAATGCTTTGTCGTCTTTAAAAACGGGTCGTAAGTACGAAAGCATTTCGGTATTTTTCCGTCAGCAACCGTAGCGATTCGGTCACAGAGCATTATGTCCCTCAAAACGGCCTTGTCAACTCCCTCAAAATCACACAAAATACCGTACAAAAACGCTGTGTATTCGTCAAGAGATGCTTCTTTGCTACCGTTAAGCCTTTTTGCTATCCTTTCAAAAATATCAAAGGGTATAAAGCCGAGAGCTTCGATATATCTAAGCGTTTCTCTGAATCTTCCGCTGTTGTAGGTGCGCTCTAAAGCATCCTCAACTCCGCGAAGCAGCGACAATTCTTCCTTCGTAATATAAGGTGTGCTTATTACCTCATAAGGCGGTGATGATGAGAACTTGCAGGGATATTTGTCGGGATATTCCCTCATATCAGCACCGTGCAGCAGCTTTAAAAAACCAAGCTGAAGCATATCGGCATTAAGCTCATAAGCTGTATTAAAGCTTTTTCTGAATGTTTCATAGTTTTCCAGAGGAAGACCTGCAATAAGGTCTATATGTATATGCATATTACGTGCGTCAACAAGCCTTTTAATGTTATTTTTCAGCTTTTCGCAATCGGTTTTTCGGTTTATTGCCGCAAGTGTCGGCTCGTTAAAGCTCTGCATCCCGATTTCAAGCTGAAATAGTCCCTTTGGCGCCGAGGTTAAAAGGGAGATAAACTCATCGTCTAAAATATCACCCGCAATTTCAAAATGAAAACATACGCCGACAGGAATTTGTCTACCCACGTTTGAAAGTATAAATCTCAGTATGTCCTTTGACCTTTCATTGTGTGCATTAAATGTGCGGTCAATAAATTTAACGGTTTTCGTTCCACTGTTTGCAAGTGCTGTAATCTCATTTTTAACTCGGTTTATATCGAAAAAACGGACACCGCCGCATCTGCCCGAAAGACAAAATGCACAGGAATAAGGACAGCCCCTTGTGGTTTCAATATATGCTATTCGCCCTCTGAGGGCAGAAAAATAATCTTCGCAGTAGGGAGATGGTGGCTCCTCGCAGGAAACATAAGGCTCCGAAATATAATAACCGTCACCCTTCCTGTAGCAAATCCCATTATTTTCGGGAACGGTTCCTTTTTCGATGCAGTCGGTAAGATAGGAGAAGGGATATTCTCCCTCACCTGAAATCACGAAGTCAACAAAGTTGTTTTGTTTTAAAACCTCTTCTGTATTATAACTGACCTCAGGACCGCCGAAAACTATTTTGCATTCGGGCAAACAGTCCCGAACCTTTTGTGCCAGCTCCCTGACATAAGAAATATTCCATATATAACAGCAAAAACCGATAATTTCGGGTTCTTTTGAGACTATTCTTGTTAAAACATCCTCGGTATTTTCGTTTATAGTGCCCTCAAGCACCGAAACCTCAATATTGTCGGTGCAGAATTTTTCTACTCCCGCCTTTATGCACCAAGCGGCAAGAGAGGAATGCACATATTTAGAATTTATCTGGCAAATTACCGTTTTCATAAAAACTCCTAAAAAGTAGGGGCGGTTCACGAACCGCCCACCACATATTATTTTATCATATTTATCAGTTCGCCAAGGCAACCCTCAAAACGCACTCCGTACCAATGCTCAGGATATTCTACTGTGTTTTTGATGCACATAACCGTAAAATCAGCAGCAATTTTAGCCGCATCAAAAAGCCCTTTACCGTTAAGCATCGCACCAACAAAAGCAGAAGCATAAACGTCTCCTGTACCGTGACTGCCAAGCCCTACCTTTTCGTGCTCGTAATACCGTATGCTTTCACCGTCATATACGGCAACACCTGTTTTATTTTTTGTAAAGCTTACTCCCGTCAGAATAATTTTACATCCGCAAAGATTGGTAAGTCGGCTAATCAGGGTCTCAACATAATCTACATCAAATTCGGTTTTGTATTCGGTTTCTGTCATCAGACAGGCCTCTGTAATGTTGGGGAGAATAACATCCGCATCCATACAGAGCTTTTTCATTTCCACGACATAAGCCATATCAAATCCGGTATAAAGTCTGCCGCCGTCTGCCATTGCAGGGTCAACGATTTTAAGCCCGTCCTTATCGATGCAGTCCTTAATAATATCCTTAACATAGGCTATCTGCTTACTGCTTCCTAAATAACCCGTATAAAGGGCAGAAAAATTTATGCCTTGTTTTTTCCAGCTTTTGCGTACCTTAGGCATCTCGCCCGAAAGGTCGCGAAAAGTAAAATCGTGGAAAGCGGTATGGTTAGACAGTACCGCAGAGGGCAAAATAGCCGTTTCTATTCCACAAGCCGAAATTATGGGCAGAGCAACGGTAAGGGAGCACTGTCCTACACAGGATATGTCCTGAATTGTAAGAATTCTTTTATCGTTCATAAAAATTCACCGATTTCTCTACATTTGATTGACATAATTATACGGCTGATATTTCTTATTGTCAACCTTATCGAGCACAGTAGCTTTCATATTCTTTTACATGTTTTTTTAATTTTAAACCATTCTTTTGGAAGCTGAGCTAAAATTATCGCACAGAACATAACCACACAGCCTATTCCCTCTCGGAGTGTGAGCTTTTCGCTCAGCAGTGCCCAGCCGCAAAGGGTTGCAAACACCGATTCAAAGCTCATTGTAATGGCGGCTATAGTCGGCTCTGTATAGCGTTGTGCCACCACCTGCAGGGTAAAGGCGACACCGCTTGAGAGAACACCCGCGTAAAGAATGGGGAGCCAGGCAGAGATAACAGCCTCGACTGTGGGCTGTTCAAGGATAAGTGCAGGTATACCCGATAAAACTCCAACTGTTAAAAACTGTATGCAGGAAAGCAAAACAGGCTCTATTTTGCCAACGAAGCGGTCTACGGCAAGAATTTGTGCAGTGTAGGCGAGAGCACAAAGGAAAACCAGAAAATCTCCAAGGGAAAGGGTAAGTCCTTCGGTCATACAAAGCAGATAAAGTCCTGCTGTTGCAAGAAAAACCGACACCCATACACCAAGCCCCACCCTCTTTTTGAGGAACAGTCCGCACAGGGGAACCATAACAACATATAAAGTAGTTATAAACCCTGCTTTGCTTACAGTGGTATATATTATCCCGAATTGCTGTAAGCCCGATGCAATTGTCAGTAGTATTCCGCATCCGATTCCGCCCACAAGGGTATATTTAATGTCGCTTTTTTCAAAACTGCGGTATTCTGCGCGTCGCTTTGCTAAATGTCTCTTAAAAAGCAGAAGAGGTATCAGCACGATTCCGCCAATAAAGAATCTCACCGAAAGAAAGGTCAGAGGACCGACGAAATTCATACCCTCCGACTGTGCTACAAAAGCACTGCCCCATATAAATGCTGCAAGGAGCAGCTGCAGGGTGCCCTTTAAATTTTTGTTTCTCATATTATATGTATTTTACTCCTACTCTGGCCTGGATATTTGTCTTGCCGTCTATTACGGTCTTAAAATAATAATATGTTTCACCGCTGTTCTGAATACTAGGTTTGCTTATAAATATTTCTGCAGTGCTGCCCAGAGGTGCTTCACCCACATAATTCATAATGCAGGAGGACATAAATATTTTTTCTCTTTCGGGAATATAGTCGAAAAGCATATCAAAGTATTTGGTGTTGTTCATATGAAGGTTTCGGTCAACATCCGAATACATTATCTTTTTCTCACCGCATTTCGTAAGAGGTATATCAGCCGAAAACTTAAAACGGGCAGGGAAGGAAAGCTCAACAGGTTCGCCCACGCCATAGCTTTCTACCGAAAAATCACTTGAGCGCACAAGCTTTTCTTGTTTTACATCTACAAGAGCCCATATAGATATGCCTCTGGCTACTACCTCTTCGCCCGATTTTATTACATAGCTTCGGGGAAAAGAAACGTTTTTGCTCACAGTAGCCCAGGTAGAAACGGTTATCTGCTCATATTCTCTCAGCGGACGCAAAACCTCAATCGCGGTGCGGCTGACAATAAAACTCAGCCCCTTGTCCATAAGCTCCTGATACGTAGGGCCGCAGCAAAGCATATTGCGGTCGACCGCCTCCAGCATATACTTTACCGTAGAGGTGGGTGTGGCAAGACAGTTTGTGTCAATATCGTGGGCAGTGACCTCGGTTTTAAATTCAAAACTCACTTAAACTACATCTCCTATATAATAAGCTCAAACAGATAATAAACAAAAGGAGCTAAAATAATGGCAGGTAAATAATTCGCTATTTTAAATTTGGATACGCCTGTAATATTAAGTCCAAGTCCCATAATGATAATGGAGCCGGTGCAGGATATTGCGTTTATAGCTCCGTCGGTAAGCACAGGGTCAAGAAAACCTGCACAAATAGCGATAAGTCCCTGATATAGGGTGAGCGGTATTATAGAAAAAATAACACCGATACCAAAGGTAGACGAAAACATTATTGCGGCAGTAAAGTCGAGAATAGATTTAGTAAAGAGGGTTGTATTATCTCCTGTAAGGCCTGCAGTGATAGAGCCGACTATCGCCATAGCACCAACACAAAAAAGCAGTGAAGAGGCTACAAATCCCTGTGTAAAATTGCTTTCGCCTTTTTTGCTAAGCAAAGCAGAAAGCTTGTCACCGAAACCGTTTAGAGCCTTGTCAATATCTATAAGCGTGCCGATAACCGCACCTATAACAATAGAAACTATAGCCACAAGTGGGTTGGTATCTACAAGCATACCGTCTATTCCTATATACATAGTGCACAGACCAACGCCTACCATAACGGCAGTGCTGAGCTTCTCATTTATACCCTTTTTAAAGAGAAGTCCTAAAAGAGAGCCGATGATAACGGCAACCGAGTTTACGATAACACCAAGCATTTATATCACCTCAAAATTTCTACAAGAAAACATTTTAGCATAAACTTTCAAAAAAATAAAGATAAATATTGAAATATAAATGTTTTATGGTAGAATATAATGTATATGAATTTATTCTGCAGAAAGAGGGCAGTACAGCTTGGGCATTATCGAAATTATACTCATTGCAATCGGCCTCGCGATGGATGCTTTCGCGGTGGCTATATGTAAGGGTCTGGCATTGGGTAAGCTTAAAATCAGGCATTATATAATAATAGGTGTCTGGTTCGGCGGCTTTCAGGCACTTATGCCCACTATCGGCTATCTCCTCGGCACAACCTTCAGCGGCTACATACAAAAGTTCGACCACTTTATAGCATTTATACTTTTAGCTCTAATCGGCGGTAATATGATAAGAGAATCGCTTTGCGGCTGTGAAGAAGAGCAGGAGGCAGACCTTAAGCTTCTCGGTATGCTGATGCTGGCGGTCGCAACCTCAATAGATGCACTGGCTGTAGGGGTAACATTTGCCTTCTACAGTGTAAATATATGGTTTACAGCCTTTATAATAGGTGCAGTCACATTTATTATTTCGGCTGTTGGTGTCAAGATAGGTAACATCTTCGGCACAAGACATAAGCGCAAAGCCGAAATGGCAGGAGGAGCCATTCTTATCCTGTTGGGACTTAAACTGCTTGTAGAGGGTCTTGTTGCGATTTGACCGCTAAATTTAAAAGCAATAGGAATTTATTTGTCAAGTTGTACAAAAAACGATGCTTATTTTGTATATAATGTATTTCACCCATTCTCTTGACAAACCGAGATACGGGTGTTATAATACAGTAAAGTGTGGAAGAAGTATATTCTTTCTGCTCGAATTTATTAACCATTTAAGGTCAATAGGAGGAAAAATCATGAAAAAAGTCATAGCTTTAGTTCTTACCCTTGCTATGCTGGTCAGCTGCTTTGCATTCTCCGCATCTGCTGACACTGACACCGCACCCGCTCTCGTAATCGAGGGTGCTTCTCAGGTTGTTGCAGGCGACACCTACACCGTTAACATCCGTCTTAACGACGAAAACAATCAGGTTGGCGGTTTTCAAGGTGCTCTTGCATACACTGGTGCAACCGTAGAAGAAATCGTTGTAAATCCTCAGGTTCTCGGCTACAACAATACCGATGATGCTGATACCGTTATCAAAGACGTTGATGGCACCATCAAGTTCGCTACCGTAGCTGATATCAAGGGAACCAACCCCGCTACCAGAATCTGGTTCAAGGTTACCTTCACTGCACAGGCTGACCCCACCTTCACCCTTAAGGAAGTAGTATTCTCCGATAAGGACGCCGCCGTTCTCATAGGTGCTCCCGCAGAAACTCAGGTTCTTAAGCCCACCACCCCCGTTGCTGGCGATCCTGTAGTTTCCCTTAAAGGCGCAGGAATACTTGAACAGATCGTGCCTAACGATCAGGCTATCGTTATTAAAGCTGGAATCTCCATTCCCGATGGCAAGTCTGTTGATGAGTATGGTGTAGTATTCTATCCTACCTCTCTTCTTCAAGGTGGAGAACTTACCGTTGAAACCAGCGGAGCTGTGGTTGCTGCCGTTAAAAAAGACAACGAGAAATTCCAGAAGTTCATCGAAAAAGGTGAGTTTAGCGCACTCCTCAACTTTAACTTCACTACCGATGAGAAAGCAGCTCAGTTTATGGGAACTAAGGTTTCTGCACGCGTTTACTATAAGGTAGGAGACTCCACTGTTTACAGCGCTAACTCTGTTGATAAGTACATTCAGGGTGGTGTTGCAGACAAAGCTGCTCTTAACACTGTTCTCGACTATGCTGATAACATAATAGACAACCATTCTAATATTGAACCATCTGCATACACCGCCGCTAGAGGTGCTCTTGAGACTACTGCTAATGGATGGTATAATAATCGTAAGATTGTTCTTGAGTATGCAGTTGACAACGCTACCTATAAAGCAGAATAATTTAAGGAGGGAAACGTACAATGAAGAAAGTGTATTTTCAGCCTGAAATAGAGCTTCTTACTATTTCTGCTTTAGAAGACTTCCTTATCGATTCGCCTGGCGGTGATGAGCGTTTTGAAGGCGAAGTAACTGATAATAATGGTTGGGTCACTGACGGAAGCGGAAACGATGGTCTTACTGGCGATGAGTGGGAATAATGCTTAAGTCTAATATGCTAAAGAAAATCACGGTTATCCTGTTGTCTTTGTTGCTGGTATTTACTTTTGTTGCTTGCGGCAAAGACAAGGATAAAAATAATTCTGATCCCAGTTCCAGCAATCCCTCCTCTAATCTAGATCCTACGCAGGACTATAATGACGAATGGGGCGGTACCGAGGATCTCACTCAGGAAGAACTCGATGAGATTGAAGACCTTTGGAATGACGGAGTTAATAATGGCAATCCAGATGTAGAAATTACAGACGATCCCGCCAATAACTCTGTTTCTTCTGGAAACTCTAATCCTTCTTCGAACACTGGCTCAACAGGTAGTTCTTCTAACAACCCTTCTTCCGAAAATTCTTCTTCAACCGGCTCTACCACTTCGAGTGGTTCTGATGGATATTCTTCGGGAGATCTAAGCGCTACTATTGAAGAAGATGTTAACGCACTTTTCTAAACCTTAATGACCGTTTTACCCTGACATTTTTGTCAGGGTTTTCTTTTTCCGCACTTATCTGTTGACAAAACATTACTTATAAACTATAATTAATATATGTACATATAAGGAGTGCTACATTTGAAGAAAAATTATATACAACCAGATTTCGAGTTACTCAGCATCAGTTTATCCTCCGATTTCCTTAATACCTCTCCTAATACCTCAGGCTGGGAAAACAAAGATCCCGACCCAGATGATGGCCTCAATGATGATGAATGGGCATAATCCTGTAGCCCTGTTATTGTTTTTTAAAGGAGATATTTTATGCGAAAATTTTATTTAGTGCCTGAATTAGAGCTTATAAATCTAATTTCTGATGATTTTCTAGCTTCTTCTCCTGACGAAGATGACTTTAAAGACAATGTTGATGGGTCAATTGGCGACAGTGAAGACATTGGCGGAATATTCTAATAAGAACTGGCACCGATTTTGTTCGGTGCCATAATTTTTGCATTTATACTATTGAAAAGATTTTGTTAATGAGTTATAATATCAATATATTGATTTTCGAGGAGCAGGTATGATTTCACTAGCGTTTGATAACGAGAAATACTTAAAAACTCAATCAGAGCATATTCGTCACCGTATTGATAAGTTTGGAGGAAAACTTTATCTCGAATTTGGCGGAAAGCTCTACGACGATTTTCACGCATCACGTGTGCTGCCTGGTTTCAAGCCCGACAGTAAGCTTCGTATGCTTTTGCAGATGAAGGAGCAGGTTGAGGTGGTTATCGTAATCAATGCAGGTCATATTGAGAAGAACAAGCTTCGCGGTGACCTAGGCATCACCTATGATATGGATACACTCCGTCTTATTGATATTTTTCGTTCCATAGGCCTTTATGTCGGTAGTGTCGTTATGACCTGCTATGAGGGTCAGCCTCAGGCAAAAGCGTTTAAGACCCGTCTCGAAACTCTTGGAATTAAAGTCTATAAGCACTATTCCATTGAGGGTTACCCCTCTAACATTGCAAAGGTTGTCAGTGATGAGGGTTACGGCAAAAACGAGTATATCGAGACCTCACGTGAGCTTATTGTCGTTACCGCGCCTGGACCTGGCAGCGGTAAAATGGCAACCTGTCTTTCTCAGCTTTATCATGAGCATAAAAGGGGAATTGCCGCAGGCTATGCAAAGTTTGAAACCTTCCCGATTTGGAATCTTTCATTAAATCACCCTGTAAACCTTGCGTATGAGGCAGCCACTGCCGATTTAAACGACGTTAATATGATAGATCCCTTCCATCTTGACGCATACGGTACTACAACCGTTAACTATAATCGTGATGTCGAGATTTTTCCTGTAGTTAAGGCAATGCTCGAAACAATTTACGGCGAGTGTCCCTATAAATCGCCTACTGATATGGGCGTTAATATGGCGGGAAACTGCATTTTCGACGACCAGTCGGTACGAAAGGCCGCCTGTGCAGAAATTCTTCGCAGATATTATATCGGTCTTTGTGACCACAAAAAAGGAACTGTAAATGATGATACCGTATATAAGCTAGAGCTGCTTATGAAGAAGGCAGGTGTCACCGTAAGTGACCGTAAGGTGGTAGCACCCGCAATTCAAAAGGCCGCTGCCACAGGTCTTCCTGCAGCCGCAATAGAGCTTCCCGACGGTCGTATTCTCACAGGAAAAACCTCCGATCTTCTAGGCTCATCTTCAGCCCTCTTGCTGAATGCTTTAAAGGCTCTTGCAGGTCTTGATGACGAGCTTCACCTCATTTCACCCGAGACCATACAGCCTATCCGTCACCTTAAGGTCGACCACCTCGGCAACCGAAATCCGCGTCTTCATACCGATGAGGTGCTTATAGCACTATCTATCTGCGCTGCAACAAATCCCGACGCAGAAAAGGCAATGGAGCAGCTGGAAAACCTCCGCGGCTGCGAGGTTCACTCGACCGTAATGCTTTCTCAGATAGACGAAAAGATATTCAAGCGCTTAGGTGTTAATCTCACCTGTGAGCCTAACTTTAAAAAAGCGAACGAAAACCACGGACTGTAAAAAAACAAGGCGATACACATCGCCTTGTTTTTTTATATTCTATTCATTCTCTTCTATGGGAGTAACAACTACCGAAAGCTTGGTGATTCGGTGCTCTTCAATAGAATCTATTGTAACACTTATATTCTCATAAGAGAAGGTTGCACCCTCTTCGGGGAAGCCTTCAAGCATTTCTATAGCCCAACCGCCGACGGTGGTGTATTCGCTTTCAAAATCCTTATCTTCCTCAAATCCGATAGCCTCAAAGAAGTCAAAGATATTCATATCACCTTCAACGGTATACTTGTCAGGACCTGCCTTTACAATATCGTGTTCAGCCTCTTCGTCTTCATCCCATATTTCGCCCACAAGCTCTTCGAGGATGTCTTCCATAGTAGCAATACCTGCAGTACCACCGAACTCGTCGAGCACTATCATAATGTGTGTGCGTTCCTCTCTGAGAACATCAAGAGCGTCGGGGAGCTTTACCGTCATATGAATAAAATACGGCTCCACAAGTAGACTACGAATATCAATATCTTCCTTTGGTGTGTCTACCATCAGCTTAAACAGATTCTGCACAACGAGAACACCGATAATGTTATCAATGCTTTCTTCAAATATAGGAATTCGCGAGTAGGGAGAGGCGTTTATGGTTTCGAGGAGCTTGTCGATACCGTCTTCAATATCAACGGCAACCATATCAACTCGGGGAATCATAATCTCTTTAATGGTAGTGTCGTTAAAATCAATAGCAGATTGCAGAAGCTCACTGCGTTCCTCATCAATAGAGCCCTCTTCTTCACCTGTTTCGATAATTGATGCAAGCTCGTCGGGAGTAACCGCATTTTCATCGTTTACAAATATCTTATCAACAAGATTTATCAGCTGATTAATAAGAAAAGCCGCGGGCCAGAAGATAATCATAAAGGTGTAAAGGGGAATAGCAAAAGCATTTATCAGAGCCTTGGAATTTCCCTTAGCAATAACCTTAGGTGCAATTTCACCGAAAATCAGTACTACAACGGTTACAACTGCTGTAGCCACTGTGGCTGCAGTATTTTCGCCTGTAATTCCCGTTTCAACAAGAAGTGCGACAGAAAGAGATGTAGCAATGGAGGAAAGGGTGAAGTTTACAATGTTGTTTCCTATAAGAATAGCAGTGAGTGCCGAGTTATAGCTCTGGCTGATTTTATATGCAAGCTTGTTTGCAAGTCCCTTTTCTGCCTTTTTCTCAAGCTGCGATTCGTTAGCGAGATTGTATGCAGTTTCACTTGCAGAGAAGAAGGCTGAGCCTAAAAGGCAAATAAAAATGATAATAAACTGTATCGTCATTATTCATCAGCCTCACTTTCTTCACCTGAAACAGCTTCATTCACCTTAAAAATAAGTGAAATAAGACGTCCTCTGAAAACTTTTTCGGCTGTGATGTCAAGTCGGCGGTAGCTGAACTGAGCACCCGCAGTAGGAACTCGGCCGAGCATTCTGCCAACCCATTTTCTTAAAGTATAGTGTCCGCATTCCTCACGGTCAAAATCTTCGTAATCCATCATTTCAAAAGCCGAGGTGACCGAAAGGTCGGCACTGATTTCGAAGGTGTCGTCGTCAATTTTGCGGAACTTGTCTTCTATTTTGTCATTTTCGTCCCAAATCTCGCCCACAAGCTCCTCAAGCATATCCTCCATGGTTACAAGACCTATGGTTCGTCCCGAACGTGTCTTAACCAGAGCTAAAGGCTTGCGCAGACGCTTCATTTCGGTGAGAAGCTCGTCTATCTTTGTCTCGGGGGTAACAAAAAGAGGAGTATCAAGCAGAGTGCGGAGGTCGGGAGAGTCTCCACTCAGATAGCTTTCAAGATATTCTCTTATTCTAAGAATTCCGATACAGTTATCAATATCCCCGCGGTAAACGGGAATTCGGGAGTAGGCAGAGTTTTTAACGATATTTAGTATCTCACTGTCAGGCATATCTATATCGATGCTGACAATGTCTCTTCGGTCGGTGAGAATATCCGCAACAGATACCTCGCCAAACTCGAAAGCGGAGTATAAAAGACGGCTTTCGTCAGAGTCGAGAGAGCCCTCTTCTTCCATATCTTCGATGATGTCGATAACATCATCTTCTGTGACTGTAGGCTCCTGCGATTTGGCAAAAAGCTTGGTCACAAGACGGGATATAAGTGTAAACAAGGCCGATATCGGGGTAAGAATAAGTCCCACGATATGTAGCGGTGTGGCAATTTTGATCGTATAAGATTCGCCAAACTCTTTGGCAAGGGCTTTCGGAAGAACCTCGCCGAAAAGTATTACCGTTACGGTTACACAAAGGGTCATTAACGCAACCGATATTCCCAGATGCATCGCAAGTAGGGTAGAGAAGGAACTCAGTGCGATGTTTACGATATTATTGCCCACAAGAATTGTGGTGATAGATTTATCAAAGTTATTCATTAGCTTAAGCGCAGTAGCGGCAGGACGCACATTGTTGTCCGCCATTGCCTTTATACGCACCTTGCTGACCGCTGTTATAGCAGTTTCAGAGGAGGAGAAAAAAGCACTCAGCGCAAGAAGAATAAACAGAAAAATAATAGTTCCTGCATTTTGTGAGATAAGATCAAGAAATCCACCGTTTGTAAGATTTGCCTGTAAAAGACATAATCGGCCTTCGGAAGTAAGACTTAAGCTACACCCGTCGTCCATGAAAAAACCAACTCCTTAAATTAAAGTATTCAACGAAATAATAACACGCATAAACCCTTTCGTCAAGTATTTTTAACAAAGACACTAAAAAAATGGTATGATTTGGTTTACATAAAATCACTAAAAGTTACCGTTTGCTATTGACAGTGTTTGTCCTCATTGGTATAATTAGAGTGTATGTTTTATATGAAAGGAAAAGTTATGTCAGGCTTTAAGAAATACATCTCAATTTTTCTTTGCGTTGCACTCTTTATTGCCCCTCTTGGAATAAACGGCGGAGTTTTCGGCGTCTTTGCCTCGGACAGCCCAACCCATACGGGAACGGTAAACGTAAGCGACTCATTAAGTGTTCGTAGCGGCCCTGGGACAGGCTACAGCAGAATTGGATGGCTTTACCCTAACAACACTGTAACCATTTACGGCGAACCGACGGCGGGAGGAAATTACAACTGGTATAAAATACTGTTTGGCAATCAGTTTGGATATGTTGCTGCCAATTATATAATCAATGTCACACCCATCAATACTCCTGAATATGACTATGATGGAGACTTTGAAACAAATCTTTCAAAGCAGAACTTCCCCGAAAGCTATAAGGTGTTGCTTCGTCAGCTTCACGCGGCACATCCCAACTGGATATTCCTTGCAGACCACCTTACGATGTCCTGGGAAGAAGCGGTCACAGCCGAAAGTGCAGTTGGCAAAAGCCTTGTGCAAAACGGCTATGTTAAAGACTCATGGAAATCTATGGCAAATACAGCCTACAACTGGAAAGACGGTACATATGTCTCTTACGACAGCGGCAACTGGGTAACAGCAGAGCGCGAGGTCGTAGAATATTATATGGAGCCCCGTAATTTCCTCAACGAAAATTATATTTATATGTTTATAGAACAGAGCTATAACCCCGCCATTCAGACAAAAGAAGGTTTACAGCTTATTCTAAACGGCACATTTATGGAGGGTGCCTTTCCCGAAGACACCCACGCCACCTATAATGATATTATTATGGAAGCGGCGCAAACCTCAGGTGTCAGCCCCTATGTTCTAGCGGCAAGTATTATTATTGAGCAGGGCGCAAACGGAAAGGGCGGAAGCATTTCGGGTACGGTTCCAGGCTTTGAAGGATATTATAACTACTTTAATATCAGGGCCTATGCCGAAAACGGATACGATGCAGTTTCTTATGGTCTTCTTTATGCAAAGGGCGAGGGAAGCCTCGGCAGACCTTGGAATACCAGAGCCAAATCTATAATCGGCGGAGCTCAGCACTATGCAAACGGTTATGTTAAAAGAGGACAGGATACGCTTTATTACAAAAAATTTAATGTAATAACACCGTCATATTATCTCAATCAGTATATGACCAATGTTCAGGCGGCATACAGCGAAACATCAAAGCTTAAAAGCGCATATGCAAGTGTTGATGCAGGTGCCGCACTAACCTTTAGTATACCGGTCTTCAGAGATATGCCTGCGCAAAACAGCACATACTTACCAACCTCAGACGGAGCCAATAATTATTATATAACCTCCCTTGCGGTAAACGGATATGCTGTAGAGAACTTTAATTTGTATAATAATTACTATGAGATATATTTAAGCGGAAATAACGCGGTGGCAAATATAGCAGCGTCGGTACCCTCAGGTGCTTCGGTAAGCGGCACGGGACAAGTTTCCCTTTCATCGGGTACAAATAACATATATTTGACTGTTACCGCCGCATCAGGCAAAAAAGCAACCTACCACCTGCTTATCTATTATGAAGGAGCAGGAGGCGGAACGGTCACCGTTCCCGAACCTACGGTAAACACAAGCTATACTATAGGCTCTTATATAAGGGGCATTGCAATAGGCACAGATGTAGCCACCTTTAAAAACAACTTTACCGTTACTAACGGCAGTGCAAAGGTGCTATACTCAAACGATACAGAGAAAACCTCAGGAGTTATCTGTACAGGTGATAAAATCGCTGTCTACGATAATAACGGAAGCCATAAATACAGCTACAGCCTTGTAGTCTTCGGCGACACCAATTCCGACGGTAAGGTGAGCGTTATAGATCTTGCAAGCGTACAAATGCATAGACTTGCAGTAAGCAAATTAACAGGGATTCAAGCGATTGCAGCAGATGTCAATCATGATGGGAAAATAACAATATTAGACTTAGCAATTGTGCAAATGCATAGACTTGATGTATCAGAAATAACACAATAGGAGAAAAATTTATGAAAACAGTATTAAAAAAAGTAGTTCCCTTTATAGTAATTATTTGTCTGCTGATGAGTATGCTTACTGTAAGCGTATCTGCAGCAGGATCCTCTTCAATCGCTTTCAGTAAGAGTAAACTTGCTATAGGCGAGACCCTCACAGTAACGGCCCGTTTTTCCACCACTTCGGGTGAAGATATGTATGCATTTGAAGGATATATAACATATAACCCTGCCGTAGTTCAGTATGTTACAGGCACCGGTTGTTCTAGATTAACTGATGGAAAGGTAATGATTAGCAACTTTGCTTCCAGCAGTAATGAGACAATTGATATTAAGTTTAAGGCTATAGGTGCTGGCAATTCGATGATGGCATTAGAGCAATTGGTTTATACCGATATTGAAAAAGTGGAAAAAGAGCTCACCGGCTCTTCTGCCACCGTTACGGTAACCGATCCCAGTGCTCAGGCTTCATCCAATGCAAACCTTAAAGGGCTTGTAGTGTCAGCGGGTACTCTATCGCCTAAGTTCTCACCTGATGTGACCTCATATACCGTCACTATCGAAAACTCTGTAACAGAGCTTTATGTTTCCTGCTCTAAATCAGATTCGGCTGCTACCTATACCGTTAAGGGTAGCAAGGATATGAAGGTAGGCAAAAACCAGCGTTCAATTGTGGTTACTGCCGAAAACGGAAACACCAAAACCTATACTATCACCATTACCCGTCTTGATGAAAACGGAAACGTTCCTACAGAGGATACCGATAAGCCTTTAAATGAGATAACAGAGGTTACTGTAGACGGTGATATTTTCCACGTTCAGGAAGATTTCTCTGCACAGACTCTGCCCTCGGGCTTTAATGTAATGGATTATGCCTTTGACGGTAAGACCATACCTGCTCTTGGTGACGGAACATATATAATGATTTTCTTAAGCCTTCCCGACGGCAGTGCTTCTGATTTTTATATCGTAAACAGCGACAACAAGTTTACAAAGCTTATTTCAATCGACCTTAACGGCGTTATCTACAGCATTCTCCCCGCAAGTGAGATTCCCGAAGGCTATACCCTTGTGAATGACTGCCAGATAAACGGTGTTACCGTTCCTGCCTATAAGAGTGCAAACGGTCATGAGGATTTCTTTATGGTATATGCAAAGGGTCCCGGCGGACAGAACGGATTTTATAACTACGATACCGTGGATAACACCCTTCAGCGCGCACTCAACCTCACCTTAAACGACGGTGCTAATGAAAATGACCCTGCAGACAAGCCTGCAAATGCCGACGGAAATGTTTTAGATGCGTTTATGCAGCTTGGACTTAATGCTAAGATAGTTGTTATCACTATTCTTGCAATCATCTTCCTGCTCATTGTGGCAATAATCGTTCTTATTGTAAAGATTGCCAGAGCAGGCAAGACAAAAAAAGAAGTAATTACACAAGAGGATGAAGACCTCGATTTTGAGTATATTTCTATCGGTGAGCCTATAACCAATACCTACACAGAGGAAGATGTTGAAGACCAAACCGTAACAGAAGAAAACTCTGAAGAAACTACCGAAGAAGAGTCTACCGAAGTAGAGGAAGAAACCACAGACGAAACAGAAACCGACGAATAAGCAAAAGAATCCTCGATGAAGGAACATCTTCATCGAGGATTCTTTTATTTCACCTTTCCAAGTGTTCGCATAGAGTTTAAAATTGCCATTATAAGCACACCTACATCTGCAAAAACCGCCATCAGAATATTAGAAATTCCTAAAAAACTAAGTAGCAGGAACGAGAATTTAATTATAAGGGACAGCGCAATGTTTTGCTTAGATATGCGAAGCGCTTTTCGTGCTATTTTTACTGCAGTGGGAATAAGGGACAAATCGTCATTCATTATGACTATATCGGCGGCGTCACAAGCGGCATCACTGCCCAATGCTCCCATAGCAATACCAACATCTGCCCGCGCAAGCACAGGCGCATCATTTATACCGTCACCCACAAACACTACAGAGCCTTTCGCACAGGTAATAAGCTCTTCTGCTGCACTAACCTTTCCGTCGGGAAGCAGCTCGGCGCGAAGCTCGTCAAATTGCAGCCGCTTTGCAGTGCTTTGTGCAACCGAAAAGCGGTCACCTGTCAGTAGGGAGAGTCTGCGGATATTAAGGCTTTTAAGCTCATTTACCGTTTGTTCTGCGTTTGGTTTAATACTGTCGCTAAGGAGAATATAACCTAAATATCTGCCGTCAGCAACGTGCACAACGGTAAAAGGAGTATTAACCTCAGGTACAGTATAACCGTTTTCTGAAAGAAAAGAGGCAGTTCCTGTAAGCAGTGTTTTACCGCCAAGCTGAAGCTTTACCCCCTTGCCCGAAATATTTTTGTATTCCCCTTGGTCGAAAATTTCTTTACCGTAGGCGGATTTTATAGCCTGCGCTATGGGGTGGGAGGAGTGCTGTTCGCAGAGTGCGGCAGTAAAAAGCAATTCTTCTTTTGTTATCCCTACAGCGGCATTCAGTTCGTCAACCTGAAAACAGCCCTTTGTAAGGGTTCCCGTCTTGTCAAAAATTATCGTGTCGGCGCGGGCTAAAACCTCTAAATAGTTGCTGCCCTTTACAAGGATTCCTGCCCTTGAAGCACCGCCTAAGGCACCGAAAAAGGCAAGAGGCACCGAAACTACAAGAGCGCAGGGACAGGAGATAACGATAAACATAACCGCTTTTAGCATCCACACTGAAAAGGGGAGACTGAATAGCAGTGGAGGTACTATAGCAATAAGCAGTGCGGCTGCAACCACCGAGGGGGTATAATATTTGGCGAAGGTTGTAACAAAGTTTTCTGCCTTTGCTTTTCTTGTTGAAGCGTTCTCGACCAGATCGAGAATTTTCGACACAGTAGATTCTTCAAATTCTTTTACCACCCTTATTTCAAGAGGGGATGTAAGATTGATGCTTCCGCTCACCACAGACGCACCCTCAGACACATCCACAGGAACCGACTCTCCCGTAAGGGAGGATGTATCGAGAGAGCTTTCTCCACGGATAACAACTCCGTCAAGGGGAATTCTCTCTCCGGGCTCTACAACTATTATATCGTCTACCGCAACATCATAGGGATCTACTTGGATTACATTGCCGTCCTTTAAGAGACTTGCATAGTCGGGTCGGATGTCCATAAGCTCTGCAATAGACTTCCTCGATTTACCCACAGCAATTGCCTGAAAAAGCTCACCCACCTGATAAAAAAGCAGAATGAATGTACCCTCTGCCTGTTCACCGAGAACAAAGGCACAGATGCTGCCGATAACCATAAGAAAGTTTTCATCCAGCATATGACCGTGTACAACTCCGTTTACTGCCGATATGAGAACATCATAGCCCACAAGTACCGCGGCAGCTATGTACATATATAATGAGATAAATGAGGTCAGAGTCAAGAGACTCAGCACAAATCCGCTAAGGAGTAGTGCGGCAGAGCAGATTATTCTGATAAGTATAAACCGTTGTCTGTTGTTCATAGCACTACCTTACTATCTTGCAAAGACGGTTCACACCCGAAATAGCCTTTTGTGCACTGTCTATTATCTTATCGAAGCCCTCGTCCTCAGCATCAATGGTAAGACGGGCAAGCATAAAGCTTACGGTAGCGTGTTTAACCCCGTCAAGCTTATTTATAGCCTCTTCCATTTTTGCGGCACAGTGGGCGCAGTCTAAATTATCCAGCTTAAAAGATTTTCGCATATAAATTTCTCCTTATTCTGTAATGTGTTCAAGCCCTTGACTCAGTATCTTGAATATATGGTCATCACTCAGGGAATAGAATACGGTTTTACCCTCGCGGCGGAATTTAACCAGTTTGCTTTGCTTTAAAACTCTTAGCTGGTGGGAAATTGCGCTCTGGGTCATACCGAGAAGCTCGGCAATACCGCAAACGCACATTTCGTTTTTGTAAAGGGTAAAAAGTATGCGAATGCGTGTACTGTCGCCGAATACCTTGTAAAGCTCTGCTAAATCGTAAAGCAGCTCCTCTCTCGGCATAAGGGTGCGGACCGTTTCGACAGCTTCACTGTGCCCCGAGTGATCGTGTTTCTTATTTAGCATAACTTCACCTCAACATATGAACGAGTATTCATATGTTTATTATAACACTCCTGCAAAATATGTCAATGCTTATTAAAAAAACAAAAAAACGCAGACTCTTCGCCCACGCCTCATAGGGCAGTATTTGTTTCTCGAACAAAATTCCCTATATTGTTGCCAAAAGCCTCGAAAGGCGACAGCCTTTCTGCGTTTTACGGCTTAAATACAGGAAATTTTCGGTTTCTACGAAACTGCGAA
>JAZOBS010000022.1:0-162949 GCA_045596085.1 Acutalibacteraceae bacterium
AAAACGAGTGTGATTTTCTTAAAATTTTAGCGATACACCTCGTGTCAAGTATTCACCAAAAATTCTCTAAAAAAGTAAAAAACCCAGTGTTTATGCGGGTTTAGAGCAACCACACGCCCCAAATCCCCTGATTTGGGAAGATTTGTTGTTTTTTGCTCTTTGTTAGTATCACACTTTTCATGGAAATTATGAGTGTAATTTCCAAAGCTTTTAATTTTTATAGAGAAAAGAAGATATTGTCGCAAAATATTAGAATATGTATAATAGGACTTTTTGTTTTAGTTTTTCTTGTTATAAATGTGATAACATTGCAACAAAGGAATCATTCAAGGACTCATCTTTGTTAGCATAGGAAACTCTCACTTTTGAATTTCCCACACGGAAACAATACGGATTCTTTACCTGATTGATATAACTAATAATCCGTATTAGTTGCGGTTTGCTTCTATCAATTTTTACCTCCCGGATATCTACTAACTCCGAAATGTCAAGCTCATCTGTATTAGTTTCTTTGACTTTTCTCATAAGTTCCAACGCAGATAGATATTGCTTATACCATTTAGGAGTCAGTTTGTATTTTTCGCCTCCATATTCTATGATTCGGTATCCCATTTTCATCACCTCCTTATTTGTATTACAAAACACGGCAGCAGGACGTACCTGGCTGCCGCGAATTTGCTAATTTAGGTTTATTATTATTTCTAAATACTAGGGATAAGTATTTTAATAAAATTCCCAATCAGTTTTGTTCTTAACAAAATGAATGTTATGGATGCTCCTACAACATTAAGGATTAAATCATCGATATCACACGATCCGGTCACAAAAATCAGTTGAAGCAATTCTATTAGCACAACAATCCCTGCTGTAAAAATTATAAAGTGTTTAAAATTTTCACATTTCTTAATAAACATTGGCAAAAACAAAGCCATAGGAACCAAGGCGATTAAATTGCCAAACAAATTAGTTACTATAGTTGATAGATTCATGCTTTGTGCCACTAAAGCTTTTACATACTCAATTACGGTAGCAAAAGGAATGATATTAAATGAGTTGGCCAAGTAGTTTTTTAATAACATTTTATCTGATAAAATAAAATTTACAGTCCCATTCCTACCAAACATTGGATCAAACAAAGTGAAGGTTAGAAGCAATGATAAATAAAGCATGAAAAATATAAAGAATGTTGTTTTCATGATTTTATTTATATTTATAGCAGGCACTTTACAAATTATACGGCCACCAATATATAAAAAGATACAGAATATTCCAAGTAGCACTAGTCTGCCTTCTGGACTTATCACAACTCTCGGATGAATATCTGTGATTAGATAAACCACGATACTAAAGACTGCTATCAAATAAAAAGGAATTGAAATTAAAATGTATTTCAGTTTATTCATTGTTCATTTGTCCCTTCAAAAGATAATTTTGAAATAATATAATTTATTTTTTGGCGTGTAATTAAAGGTTTTGTGATTTTATCTTCCATAATTTCCTCATTTCTAAATATCGACAAAAGAACTCCGAGCATTGCAAAATTAATTAAATTAGAAACGGAGCCGTATGACACGAAGGGCAAAACAGATAAAGACAAATTTAATATACCAAGATTTGATAAAACATATAGGAATATTTGTATTGTAAAAATTCCTATTATTGTCCAAGCTAATAACTCACCTAATACGCTTTTTTGTTTAGTTGCCGCTTTGAAACAAATAATTATGAATATATAAAACAATACAACCACAAAACCAAAGGCGAGCCACCCATAGTTGTGCAACACGAAAGCCAAGATATAGTCAGTATGAAAAATATCCGGAAAAGGGGTTGGTAGCGCCTCACCACGACCTATTACTCTTGCGTTGTTCGTTATTTCTCGTAATAAATTTGGGATATATCCTGCACCGCTATGTTCTCCTGTTTGAACGTAGCTTAAAACACTTACGAACCCTTCTTTTGTGCTCGGTATAACGCAAAGTAAGATTAGGGTCAATATAAGCGGACAAACACATATCAATAGTCCAAAACTCCGTTTAACCTTGAACCATTTCTTTAATATTGAAGTTGGAATTATTATTAAAGATTCAAACAAACACAAAAAGACGCCCAACATATTCTCTGTGAAAGAAGAAAATATTAGTAACACTAGCGACAAAATTGTGGTTACTATAATTCCCCAATACCCTTTTGTCCTAAGACAATAAAGAGAGCATGAAATTGCAAAAGGATATAACAAAGCAACATAGTATCTAAAACTACTGAGAATTGGGAAAATGTTCAAAGCTATTGAAAGCAAAAAAATCAACGCATAAAGGTGAACGGAAAATCTCGATAATATTGTAAAATCGATAAAATACGCTCCAATTAATACAACTAAACCCAACACATAAGAAAGTATCTGCGGGATGAGATTTGCAAATACATTATCTGAAACTATTACAACTACTTGCAGCAATATTCCTATCAGCGATAGGATACCTAAAATAGTAAAGCAAATAAATTGATTTTTTGGCCTATGTATCTTATCTAATTCAGTTCCGATATATGCCGCATCACCAAAATCATTAATCGCTTTTTCTGTAGCTTGCTCTTCTGTATATCCTGAGTCTATGTATTCATCACGTTGTTCCATTAAATGATTTTGAATTTCATTAAAGATAACTTTATGTGTTTTCTTCCATCGTATTTGATTGCAAACTTCAGCGCAAAAGTTGGATATTTTGTTATCTTGTTGCAAGACATAATCCTCCGTTTAAAACTCTGTTCATAGCGGTTGAATATTCTTTCCATTCCTCTTGTTTTATATTTAATACACGGTTACCTTCTTCGGTTAAATGATAATATTTTCTTGTGCGATCGCAATTAGAGGTTTTCTCATAAGACTCCACTATGCCATCTTTTTCAAGATTGTGTAAAAGAGGATAAAGCGTCCCTGCTTTCAAATCAAATGTATGATCTGATTTTTTTGCCAAATTAGAAATCATCTCATAGCCATACATATCTTTTTCTTCAAGTAATTTAAGAATTAAAACAGTTGTGCTACCTGCAATTAAAGTTTTATCAATTGACATAAATATACCTCCCAAATATATATCGGTCATCTACATATATTATATATAGATGACCGATATATGTCAAGTAAAAAGTGAAGCGCCGCATTTCTGCGACGCTTTGCATAACTTTTCTAATACACTATTTTATGAAATAATTTGTTTGATGTTACACAACAATAATCAATCGTGAGGTTGTTTATCAATTCTATCTATCATCTTGTCGACAATTTGCAGACCAACAATTGAAAATTTACCTTTAGTTTCCAATATTGAGGAAAAACATATTATATCACCATAGTCAATATCTTGAGATACTCCTCGCATCGAAAAATATATTCCAGTTGGGTACTGAGCGTTTTTACAAAACCCATATCCTTGTTTAAGGTTGTATACCACAGCTTCGTTAGCAGACAACAAATCAAAATAGTTATTGAAATTAAGTATGTACTTTGAAATTTCTTTCCTTAAAATTTCATCATCTATTTTGGAAAAGTGTTTTAGCAAGTTTTCGACAAAATCATTGTAGTGATGTGCTTTTCGTATGTTTTTGTAATGCTTCTTTAACACCTCAAGAATAAATAAAAGTGAATCCTTATCATAATACAAATAACTAGCTTCTTCTAACAACTTAGAAATATAGTCAAAAACAAAACCATCCGGTTCAGAACATTTTTCCAAATATGCATAAGCTGCTTTCAATTCTGTTAAACGTTGCTGTGTTTCTCTAATGTCTATCTTTTCGTTTTTGCGTCTATGAATATCTGCATATCCTATTTGTAATTTGTTAAAATCTTTATTCGGAAGATCTTTTTCGTTAATCTTTGATAATATTTCTTCGGCCGAATCGTACTGCCCCATATAACAATGCACTTTGGATTTTTGGAATTTTATCTCAATAATATTTCCATTTAGATCTTCGGTCAAATTAAGTATATCAATTGCGCTATGATAATCGTTTATTCTAATAAGAAAGTCTGAATACAACATGTTAACTCGTATTTGATCTTGTATAGAAGTACAATAGCGCAGTGCGTTTTTATACTCCTGCTCAGTAATTAAAGGACTACCTGCGCCATATACTTTAGCAAGTGCTAAATTGTTCTCATAATATTGAGGTATTAGTTCTTGGGCATGCTTAATCAATTCCAATGCACAATCTTTATCTTTAGTATCTAAAGCTTTATTCAAATAGCTGGCAGCAACCAATTCCGCATTATCTCTAAAGCAAATAGCTTTAAAAGAGTATTTGTTTTCGTTTTGATTAATAACAATTTGTTGGCCAACTGCGGATAACTGTTGCTTTAATTCTTTAAATCTAGGCAACTTATGTTTCACATCAGAAAAATGCAAGGATAAAAACTCATGTGCAAAATCGGTAACCACGATACTCTTGTTCTTACGATATGTGTACTCATCAATAAAATTACATTTCCCAAGTTCGTTAATTGCATATTTTATGCTTACTATGTCGGGATTTTCTTCATCAAGAAAATATACTAATTCGGGGAAAGAAAGTTCCACCCCTGATATGGTTAAAACATCTAAAACTTTACGTGCATCATCGCTAAGTTTATCATAAACATTTGCCATGCAAAAATTTATAACATCCTCTTTTTTATCTAATATTTCTTTCTCTTCCAATCCCGAATATAAGCATTTAACAAACCACTTAATTGCAAGAGGATTTGAATGCAATTCATTGATGAAAAGTTCTTTTTTTCTATCATCAGTATACAAGCAACTATACCCATATAATTCTAGTAATATATCAACATAAGTTATTACATCATTCTCGCTTAAACCGGTTAATTTATATCTGTGTTCCATTTCGCCTAGGCCAATACGAGATGTAATAAGCACTTTACCGTATTCAGAAAACTCATCAATAAAATCGCGTATATCCGCCGTATTAAGCGTTTCCAAATTATCCAAAACAAAAAGCGTGTTGAAATTTTTAGCAAGATCGATTATAAATGATTTGGTATCTTCAAAAGATTCACCACCGATAAAATCAGATAATTTTTCATACATTTTAGCTGTTGTCTTTATAGAATCTGCAATATCCCTAAAGGTATAGTCTGAAAGTTCGCTTGTTTTTAAAGATGTCCAAATAATTATATCAAAAACGCATTCAGGGTCATCTAACATATCATATAGCAATTTTAATGTTATGGCTGTTTTTCCAACCCCACCATCGCCAATAACACTAAGAATATTTACGTTTTTCCTCTTAAGCATTGCTCGAATTTCCGCCACTTCTTTGTTTCTTCCCACAAAGCTTGTCTCTTCATAATCTAACACCAACGGAAGATTCTCGATGATTCTTTCGTTTTTCTTAGAAGAAATTGGGGGTATCAATAAATCTTCAGGATGATTCTCTATTATATCTTTAGCCTTTTCTACAAATTCCCATGAAAAACATTCTAATTCATCAGAAATTTTTTGAAACACCTCATTAACCATTGGATAATCAAAAAAATCCAATGGTCTTGGATGCATAATTTTATTGCGTATAGGAATTATCTCTGATAATTTTGTGTTTATAAACCTCCGTTGCTGAGCAGTAATGGATAACTTATCGATATTATTGTTACAAATCTCTATGTATGCTTGAATATCTAATCCTCTTAAAATTGCCATAAACTTATCTGCTTCGTTGTCAACAGGTTTTGCCGAAGCAACTATGTTTTGAGGAATATTTGCAAGTTCAAGTTTCTCTCTAAAATTCGAAATAAAATCTTCTTCAATTGCAATGATCATTGTATACATTTCTGATTTTTTCGTCATTATACTCAGATTATCATTTTTCATAAAATCAACCTCCTTTTAATTTCGCAATCATCATGCCGACAAGTATATTTCACGCAGTTTTTTACACAAAAAGTCGTTATCTATATCTTTGGAAATAAACAATCCTTGTTCTATACCATCTATAAAATTGTGCATATCTATTTTTACTTGATCGGCAAGTTGTACTTTTTCACTTTCAGGCAACAACATCAAAAGTTTATAAACGTCTCTGTAGTGCTTTTTGATGTGTTTTGAGTTGCCTTCTTCACCTTGATTTCTACGTTCAACCAATTCGCACCAAGCTTTTGCTTTAAAAGGGATTAAATATTTTTCGTCAAGTACACTGAAACCGTCTATTATACGTCTTCCGTTTAATAGAAATGTATAATAATCGTCATTAAGAAGTATTGCTGACAAACTTGAAACATCATCGGAAATATGTATAGGAGTCAAATGAGTGTCCGGCAATAAATTTATTTGAGGTTTCCTTGAGAACAACTCAATCATTTTTGGGAAGTCTTTGTTTTGCGGATCTTTAAAACGATAGAATTGTTTTTGGACCTCACCGGTTTCTATACCATTATAATTGGCTTCTTTAATAAATTCCCAAAAGATTTACCAAAGTCATCGCTAATGTTTTCAACTATTAAAACAACATCCAAATCTTTTGTGGCTCTAAAATCTTCGCCAACCTCGTCGAAAACAATAGAACAAGCACTACCCCCAATAAGAACATACTTATCTGTATGCTCATTAAAAAAATCTCTAAACTTATATAATCCATTAATATTTATCATAATAACTCTTTCACCAAACCTTCGATTTCTATTTGAACTCTTTCATCTTTAACATCTTTGAACTGTGCGTATAAAGATATAACATCTATATATTGCGATTTTGAAAGGACCTTAGGATCATAACTAAACTTTTCTATAATACAATAGTCATGTTCGAAAACATCATATTCGTTTAAAATATATTTTTTATCAATGGCATTATACTCTTTGGTTGATGCGGCATAATAACAAATATTTCGCCCATTTAGAAAAGACAACCTCGACAGCGCAAGATCGTTTGACATTTGAAAACTAGTATGATCAAAATTAAAGTCCACATAGCATCGTGATTTTACTGGGTTAAAAAGAAATTTTTTGCCTTTTTTCCAGTAATCTTTTACATCTTTAATTCTATAGACTTTTCTTGTTGAGTTTCCAAAAGTTTCTAAAAGTTCTCTATAGCAAAGTTCTCTTAATGCACGATTAATGGCAGCTACCGAATATGGTAACTCCTCGCTGAGTTGATGCGCATTTGTTTCAACGATTTTTTTTAACAAAAAATAAATGTAAATAACCTGTGTTGCAATCGAAAAGGTTTCGCCATATTGATTGATTTGAGTTTCTTGTTCCGTTAAGTTTATGATATATTGCGGAATATAAATATGTCTATCAGGCACTATAAACGCTATGTTTGATTGAATCAAAGAATTACGTTGAGACAAACGAAGGTTATCAATTACTAAAATAGGTTTTAAATGTGTGAACTTTTCTATTTGTATAAACTGCTTTTTAATAGTTGGAATATTAATTTTAATTTCTTCTTTCGGTTTCACCAAAACATATGAAAAATCCATATGCAAATCCAAACGACATAGGTTATAATTCTCGTTTAGATACATAGGCAAATCGCTATAAGAAAAGAATTCTTCAATAAATATTTTATCCCCAAACACTTTTTGCAGATATTGCTTCGCGTTTATCAAAAGAACAACCTCCCTCAATAGACTTTATTTGTATTATATCATAAGTTTTGGTATAATGCAATATATTTTGATATAATTTTGTTTATATGTTTTAAGTTTTTAATTTAAACTTGAATTTATAGGTCCTTTATAAACTATGCCGGATGAACATATCGCTCATCCGGCATCATAATATGTAGGCTACACCTCGCTTCTTTGATCGAAAAACCAATTTAAACGGGATTTTGTGCAAATTGAGTTGGACAAAAATCAGCGAAAACCCTAGTGTTTATGCGGCTTTATAGTTCTTGGTGTTATTATAACACGAGCATCAATTCTACGAACTATTCCTGTTGCCTTCATATATAAAAACTCCTTTTCACTATTTAATGGTGTGGAGTTAGTATGTGGATTATTGCCATTATTATACTCATTTGACACGATTCTCAAGATTTTATGATTGGCACAAAATAGGCATAGTCAAAAGGCGCCTCTATATTCCATAGAAGTGCCCTTTAATATTGATAGAAATTTATATTCTGAATCAAAAATCTTTTATTATCACGACAGAGAAAAACAATAGTTTTTTGCAAACCCCTTTGCTTTATCCCTTAAAACACTATTAGCCATAGTTATCACCTCTAAAATTATTATACATAAAAACTGATAGTCTTTCAAGTTATATTCCGACTTTGTCGGAGTGATATTATGGCTTTCAGCAATAGTGTTATTGAAGCCAAAGGCTTCAGTGTTATTTTATTCGCCTCCAGAACTTACCAAGCAAATAACACTCGGCGTTAGCCGAATATCACTGCGAAGCAATAGAACTCGCCGCAAGGCGAATAAAACTGCGAGACTTCCCTTAGAGAAGTCTCGCAAAGCGGTCTTTTTTTAATCTTCAAGTCTCTTTTTGACGTATTCTTTTATAAATTCTGCAGTGCCCTGAGTTTTAAAATGGGTGGAATCTATGCAGAGGTCATAGGTCTCTACCTGCCCCCATTTGCCGTTGCAGTAACGGTCGTGGTAGTATTTTCGAGTGCGGTCGTGACGGTCCATTTTCTCGATTGCCGCTTCACGGCCGAGCTCGAACTGCTTCATAACTCTGCCGATTTTATATTCTCTGTCGCCCTTTACGAAGATGGAGATAAGACAATCCTTATCCTTTAGTATCTCCTCTGCGCAACGTCCTACTATAACGAAGGATTCCTCTGATTCGCCAAGACGGCGGATATAGTCAAACTGCATCTCAGCCACATGGTCTTCAAAGGATGTGGTGTGACCTTTTACGGTTTTGTGGAAGAAATGACGCTTTTTCTTTTTAGCGTATGCCTCAAGATATTTTGCATCCACGTCAAGCTCGGCAGCAACCTTTTCAACAATATTGCGGTCGTAAAGATTTACACCCAGTTCCTTGGCTAAGGCTCTGCCTACGTGCTTGCCTCCGCTTCCGAATTCGCGTCCAATAGCAATAATGAAACGTTTTGACATAAAGCTACCTCCTGTTATATACAGTATCTGAGTATTATAATGACCGTAGATATAGTAAGCACTATAACCGTTGCGGGGACTGCCTGCTTGCAGAATTTGCCCCAGGTTATTATGTAACCGTTTTTAGCAGCAACCGAGGTGCCCACAACATTTGCCGAAGCACCGATGGGGGTTGCGCAGCCACCGATGTCTGTACCCATTGCAAGGCTCCAGGAGAGGGTTGAAAGCATTCCCGCATCTGCTCCTGCGAGACTTGATATGATGGGAACCATTGTTGCAGCAAAGGGAATATTATCCACAAAGGCAGATGCCACAGCCGAGAACCAGATAACGATAACGCACATAATGATAAGATTTCCGCCCGAGATACTTGCAATGAAATCTGCCATAATTTTCAGTACGCCTGTCTGCTCCAGTCCGCCGACCACAATAAAGAGTCCCACAAAGAAGAGCAGGGTCTTATAGTCTACCTTGCTGAGTATTTCGGGGATGCCCTTTCCTGCGGCAAGAAGCGTGATTGCGGCAATTCCCACACCGATGGTTGCAACCGAAAGTCCTGTTTGCGCGTGGGTAACAAGAAGGACAACAGCAAGGGCAAAAATAACGATGCTGATTATAAAATCCTTCATATTGACGATAGCCGATGAGGGAGACGGCATATCAGATGTGTCGATTTGCACCTCACTTGCCGCCTTTAAGCTCTTGCGGTTTGCAAGATAGAAGTAAACTATGATGAAAACGAGGGAAATCCCCGCAATAAGTCCTGTATTAAGCAGGAAATCCGTAAAGGAATAGCCGAGAGCCGAGCCGATGATTATGTTCGGAGGGTCTCCGCACATAGTAGCCGAGCCACCGAGATTTGCACAGAATATTTCGGCAAGTATCATTGAAATGGGGTTGAATTTTAAAAGCTTTGCAAGTTCTATAGTAATAGCAGCAAGGAAGAGTATAACGGTGATGCTGTCGATAAACATTGCAAGTACAGCCGACATCACCATAAAGGCGATAAACAGCGGTATTACCTTATATTTTACCCACTTTGCAAGAAGCATACATATCCAACGGAAAAAGCCCGATTTTGCCATTCCCTCTACCATAACCATCATTCCTGCAAGGAAGAGAATTGTAGCCCAGTCTATTCCGCCGTGACTTCCGTGGGATGAGGCATTTGGATCTGCCCACCAGAAATGCAGATCGCCAAGAGAGCCTAAAGCCAAAGTGTCCCAAATGGCTGTTCCGCTTTGAAGGATAATTCCAAAAACGAGAATCAGAGTCAGCAGACCGCAACCAAGAGTAACATATTGGCGTTCGATTTTATCCATTACTATGAGTACGAACATAGCGACAAATATCACAGCCGCCGCAATTTGTGCTGTAAGCATTATATTATATCCCCCTAAAAAAGTTTTTTTAATTATATCATTATTATTCTCTCTTTTCAAGATAATTCTAATACGAGTGATGTGTTTCAATGTAGATAAATCACACTTGACAAAATATTAGTCCTGTGGTATCATAAGCACACAAAATTTTCAGCTTATTTTGCAAAAGGATAGAATTTCCCAAGGGGGAAATTCTGCCCATTTGCAGGATAGGCTTTTTTTGTTGCCTTCCTGTATGAAAAAATGAATATAGGAGGAAAAATTATGGGTTATTATTCAGACCCTACTGCCGCAAAGGCATTAGGGCAAATAGGTCGCGAATTCTCAAGGCTTGAGAAAAAAGCAAAACACCTGCGCAAACTGCGGGACGAGGGGAAGCTTTCACCCGAGGCCCTAAACAGCGCGCAGGCACAATACCGAGGCATCTACAGGCACGTGCTGACAAATGTTTTGGAAAAAGAAGACAGCGACTAACAAAATCCCTTTGGAGGGATTAGCAAACACAGGGGAGGCGAACGGAGCGCCTCCCCCGTGTTTTTTCAAATTTGCAATATCTCACGGCGGGAGCAAGCCCCCGCCCTACGGCAGCCGTTAAATTCATTATGTATGTCATTCTGAGGAGCATAATCGACGAAGAATCTCTCGGGATGATGTGACTATACGGTTTTTTCATCAAATTTGCGATATTGCTCGGCGCGCCGAGACGGACGCGCCCTACGGTTGCCGTTTTTATATCCGTGCCGAAGGCACACCTTTCCCTCTGCCCTTAGCCCTTAGCCCTCATCCCTACAAAAAGCGGCCCTGCGGTTTTGCCGCAATTATTTAAGAAGCTCCATTGCTTTAAGATATTTTTCTCTTCGCGCTATTACCTTTTCGTCGACGGTGTCAAGTCTTGACAGGTCGGAATTGTGTGTTAAATCGGCAAGCTTGACCGCTCTGGCAATGGGGTTCTTTTTTATCTGGAGAACATAGTCCATATACGGCGTGTCGTCATCGTGGGTAAGCAGTGCGAGTGCAGCCAGTATCGGCTCAGAAAAGCCCATTTCTCTCAAATCATTAAGCGTATAGTCGGTATCCTCAATCACATCGTGGAGCAGTGCCGCAACCGTCGTTTCTTCATCCTTCATCTGTTCTGCCAGATGGAAAGGGTGGAACACATAGGGCAGTCCGCTTTTGTCCACCTGTTCCTTGTGCGCCTCAAAGCAGAGCTTTAAGGCTTTCTTAGTATTCTCTGTATAAATCATTTCCTTCACCTCTTGTGTGAATTTGCATCTTTTTTTACCATATAAAGGGTATCAACCAAAACGCACACCAAGTCCTGCAACGATGAAGCCTGCCAAAAACATAAGACCGCTGAGTTTTACAACAAGACTTTGTTCCTTCTGCTTTTCTTTTACACTCAGTCTACTCTTTAACAGGTCAGGATTTTTAAAGAGAATTATAATTCCCGCAACCAGCATCGGCAGGAATAAAATCCCCATAAATAACCAACCGTTAAAAAACGCAAACGTCCCCGCCGGCAGGAATATCAGCATCCCCACCAGAACGATGCCTAATAAAAATTTAGTTATTGCCTCAACGAATAATTTTGTTGTCATAGCGGTTCTCCGTCAAGCTCATATTTATCATCGATAAAGATATAATTAACATTGTGCTTTTGTGCGAGTTCTAAATTTTGCTTATTATCTTTCAGAACGCTCTCCAAAGTGCAGTCTTCATCATCTAAACGCTTTTCAATTACACTTGCATACTTTTTTATGTCGTCAAAGTGGTTTTTTATATACTTCTCACTCATTATAAGGCAATAATATCGGATGTTATCAAGATATTCTTTTTCGAAGTCTTTTTGGAAGTCAAAAGGAATATAGCACCCCTCGACAATAAGATTCTGCCTGTTTTCTATGGCAGTTTTAATCATTTCACAGACAATTGACCATAAATATGCAGTAAGCTCGGCATCATCGCTCATCGGAGAAAGCTGCGTATTTCCGCTGCGAATCAATCCCATTTTCAAATGGTCTATTGATAAATAAGGATATTTATATTTTTCAAGCAGCTTCTGGGCAAATGCAGTTTTTCCTGTGTGCGATGCTCCTGTAATTAAAATAATCATTGCTCTCATCCCTACAAATTAGATTTTATTGGTTGCTTTGATTATACCATCTTTACCCTAAAACTGCAACGCACAGAAAAATCCGCCCGAAAGGTTGAGTTATGAGTTTACAGTTATGAATTTACCTTTGGCAAATGTTATGAGAAAGCCTGCGGCTTTCGTTATGATATGATTGCCTGACAAATTAAGCATTGCCACAAGGCAATTCATAACTGTGCGAAGCACTACATAACTCATAACTTGCGTGACGAGCAATCATAACTTATCAAGGGCATTGCAACAAAAAATCGCCACTCCGTAGAGTGGCGGTTTTGTTGTTAGCAATTAGCCCTTGATAGCTGCCTGTGCTGCGGCGAGGCGTGCGATCGGAACGCGGAAGGGAGAGCAGGATACATAGTCGAGGCCGATCTTGTGGCAGAACTCAACAGATACGGGGTCTCCGCCGTGCTCACCGCAGATACCGCAGTGAATTTCGGGGCGAACCTTCTTACCGAGGGTAACAGCCATATCCATAAGTTTGCCAACGCCTGTCTGATCGAGCTTAGCGAAGGGATCGTTCTCGTAGATCTTCTTATCATAGTAAGCAGAGAGGAACTTACCTGCGTCGTCACGGCTAAAGCCGAAGGTCATCTGAGTGAGGTCGTTAGTACCGAAGCAGAAGAACTCAGCTTCCTTTGCAACCTCGTCAGCGGTGAGACAAGCTCTGGGAATTTCCATCATAGTACCAACCTCGTACTTGAGGTCAGCGCCTGCAGCAGCGATCTCAGCGTCGGCGGTAGCAACAACTACATCCTTAACATACTTAAGCTCTTTAACTTCGCCTGTAAGAGGAATCATAATCTCGGGAACAAGGTTCCAGTCGGGATGAGCCTTAGAAACGTTAATAGCTGCACGGATAACAGCAGCGGTCTGCATCTTTGCAATTTCAGGATAGGTAACTGCAAGAGGGCAGCCACGGTGACCCATCATGGGGTTGAACTCGTGGAGAGAGGTGATGATGTTCTTGATGTCAGCAACGGTCTTGCCCTGAGCCTTTGCGAGAGCTTCGATGTCAGCCTCTTCAGTGGGTACGAACTCATGGAGAGGAGGATCGAGGAAGCGGATGCAAACGGGGTTGCCTTCAAGAGCCTCATAAAGCTGTTCGAAGTCGCCCTGCTGATAGGGAAGAATCTTAGCGAGAGCAGCCTCGCGCTCTTCTACGGTATCAGCACAGATCATCTCGCGGAAAGCAGCAATTCTTTCAGCCTCGAAGAACATATGCTCGGTACGGCAGAGTCCGATACCTTCAGCACCGAGCTCGCGAGCACGCTTAGCATCCTCGGGAGTATCGGCATTGGTGCGAACCTTAAGGGTACGGAACTCGCCAGCCCAAGCCATAATTCTGCCGAACTCTCCTGCAATTTCAGCGGGAACGGTGGGGATGATTCCGTCGTAGATATTACCGGTAGAACCGTCGATAGAAATATAGTCGCCTTCGTTATAGGTCTTGCCTGCGAGGGTGAACTTCTTGTTTTCTTCATCCATAACGATGTCGCCACAGCCCGATACGCAGCAGGTACCCATACCACGGGCAACAACAGCAGCGTGAGAGGTCATACCGCCACGAACGGTGAGAATACCCTCAGAAGCCTTCATACCGGTGATGTCCTCAGGAGAGGTTTCGAGACGAACAAGGATAACCTTTTCGCCACGGTTGTTCCACTCTTCAGCATCTTCAGCGGTAAATACAACCTTACCGCAAGCAGCTCCGGGAGAAGCACCGAGACCCTTACCTGCAGGAGTAGCAGCCTTAAGAGCCTTTGCGTCAAACTGGGGATGGAGAAGGGTGTCGAGGTTTCTGGGATCGATCATAGCAACAGCCTGCTTCTTGTCGATCATTCCCTCGTCTACGAGGTCACAAGCGATCTTAAGAGCAGCCTTAGCGGTACGCTTACCGTTACGGGTCTGGAGCATATAGAGCTTACCGTCTTCAACGGTGAATTCCATATCCTGCATATCGCGATAGTGGTCTTCAAGAATAGCGCAAACTTCGTTGAACTGCTTGAAAGCCTCGGGGAACTTCTCAGCCATCTCTGCAATGGGCATAGGAGTACGAACACCGGCAACAACGTCTTCACCCTGTGCGTTGGTGAGGAACTCACCCATAAGGCCGCGCTCACCGGTAGCGGGGTCACGGGTAAATGCAACACCTGTACCGCAGTTGTCACCCATGTTACCGAAAGCCATCATCTGTACGTTAACAGCGGTACCCCAGGAATAAGGAATATCGTTGTCACGACGGTAAACGTTTGCACGGGGGTTGTCCCAGGAACGGAATACAGCCTCAACAGCTCCCATAAGCTGCTCCTTAGGATCGGAGGGGAAGTCCTTGCCGATCTTGGACTTGTATTCTGCCTTGAACTGTTCTGCAAGGGTCTTGAGGTCGTCAGCAGTAAGCTCAACGTCCTGCTTAACACCCTTTTCTTCCTTCATCTTGTCGATGAGCTCTTCGAAGTATTTCTTACCAACTTCCATAACAACGTCAGAGTACATCTGGATGAAACGACGATAGCAGTCGTATGCCCAACGAGCATTGCCCGACTTTGCAGCCATGGTTTCAACAACGTCCTCGTTAAGACCGAGGTTAAGAATGGTATCCATCATACCGGGCATGGAAGCACGTGCGCCCGAACGAACAGAAACGAGGAGGGGATTCTCCTTATCGCCGAATTTTTTGCCGGTGATTTCTTCCATTTTCTCGATGTATTCCATAATCTGGGCCTGAATATCATCGTTGATTTTTCTTCCATCTTCGTAGTACTGTGTGCAAGCCTCTGTGGTTACAGTGAAGCCCTGGGGAACGGGAAGACCGATTTTGGTCATCTCAGCAAGGTTGGCACCTTTACCGCCGAGGAGCTCACGCATGCTTGCGTCACCTTCTTTAAAAAGGTAGACAAACTTGTGACTCATATTATACCTCCTGAATTTGACGGATTTTTTATCCGTTTTTAAAGATATTTACCCAAACTGTGTTAGGTATCAACTTACTATAACACATTTTTCGGGAGAAATAAAGGAAAACTTTTCAAAAAGCCCTACAAATTTTATCTTCCGTTTACGCATAGTATAGTAAAAAGTGTACATAAACAGTGGGCAGGGGGCAGTAGCGGCTTGCGCCGCAGGGCCAAGGGCTAAGGGCAGAGTGCCAAGGGAAATGTGTGCCTTCGGCCCTACGGTTGCCGTCTGTCCACTGCCCACTGTAACCTGTCCACTGTTTATCTTGTCAAATTATGTATTTTATGATAAAATAATTATAAATATCGTATTTTGTGTCTCTTAGGAGTTTTTATGAAGAAAAAGCAGAAAAAATGGATGAAATTCCGTCACCGCATTGTGCGTAATCTTGCCTTTGCCGTGCTCTATCCTTATTCAAGGCTTAAATACGGCATAAAGGTGACCCCTTTTAGGGAGCAGGAAGACCGTCCTTATCTTATACTCTTTAACCATCAGACCGCTTTCGACCAGTTTTTTGTTGGAATGGCTTTCCGTGGTCCTGTTTACTATGTTGCCAGTGAAGACCTGTTCTCCAACGGCTTTTCCTCTTCTCTTATCCGCTGGCTTGTAGCACCCATTCCCATAAAAAAACAGGCTACCGACGTTACCGCCGTCAAGACCTGCATCAGGGTCGCCCGAGAGGGTGGAACTATTGCTATGGCACCCGAGGGCAACCGTACATACAGTGGTAAAACCGAATATATGAACCCTGCCATAGTACCCCTTGCCCGAAAGCTGGGGCTGCCCATAGTTCTTTACCGCATAGAGGGTGGCTACGGCGTTCATCCCAGATGGAGTGACATCCTGAGAAAGGGTAAAATGAAGTCGTATGTTGCCCGAGTTATTCAGCCCGATACCTATAAGACCCTTTCCGATGAGGAGCTCTTTTCGGTCATTGAAGAGGGTCTTTATGTTGACGAGGGAAATGCTGACGGTGAGTTTTTATCCCAAAATTCTGCCGAATATCTTGAAAGAGCAATGTATGTCTGCCCCTTTTGCGGACTATCCGAGTTTTACAGCGAAAAGGACATAATCCAGTGCAAAAAATGCGGCAGAAAAATCCGCTATAATGCCGACAAGACCCTTGCGGGAATAGATTTTGAGTTTCCCTTTGATTTTGTAACCCAGTGGTATGACTATCAGCAGGAATTTGTGGCATCTCTCCATTTTGACGGCACAGGCTCCCCTCTTTACACCGAAAAGGTAAGTCTTTACGAGGTAGAGCTTTATAAGCGCAAGTCTCCCCTCGCCGAAAACACCCAAATACGCCTTTTTGCCGATAAAATTGAGATAAACTGTGACGGAAACTGTCTTTGTTTCCCCTTTGCCGAGGTTTCGGCAATTTCGGTGCTGGGCAAAAACAAGCTGAATATTTACTTTGGCGGCAAGGTATATCAGATTAAGGGAGACAAGCGCTTTAACGCCCTTAAATATGTAAACCTCTGTTACCGTTTCAAAAACATACTTAAAGGAGAAAAAGATGGAAAATTTTTGGGACTTTAAGGTCTGGAGTAGCTTTAATCTTATTGCGGTTCTGCTTATAAGTCTGCTTCTTGCAAATATGCTTAAAAAGGCGATTAAATTTTTACAGGCATCCCTTATTCCCACCTCGGTGCTGGGTGGAGGTATTCTCCTCGCCATAGCGGGTGTCTACCGTCTTATCACAGGAGAAGTAATGTTCGACACCGCCTTTTTCGGCGGAAACGGAACGGCTAATTTGGAGCTTATTACCTACCACACCTTAGCTCTTGGCTTTATTGCCTCAACCTTTAAATCGGGCGGAGAAAAGCTTTCAAAAAAGCGTACCGTGGAGATTTTCAACACAGGTGTTACCACCGTTTCCACCTATCTTCTGCAGGCGGTGCTGGGCTTCTCGTTATCCCTTATAATCGCCCTTATTATCGAAGGCTTTTTCCCAGCAGCAGGAGTGCTCCTCCCCTTTGGCTTCGGTCAGGGAACGGGTCAGGCTATGAACTACGGCACCATTTACGAAAACGATTTCGGTTTTGTGGGCGGTAAAAGCTTTGGTCTGAGTATTGCGGCACTCGGATTTATAAGTGCCAGTATCGGAGGCGTTATCCATCTTAACATCCTTAGAAAAAAAGGTAAAATCTCTGCAAAAACCACCGAACAAAAGCTTTTGCGCAGTGAGGATATCGAAAGAGAAAACGAAATTCCTATGCAGGAAAGCATTGATAAAATGACCGTACAGATAGCCCTTATTGCAGTCGCCTACATAGTTGCATATCTGTTTATGTATCTTCTTGGAAACCTGCTCCCAGGAATGAAGTCGGTAATATACGGCTTTAACTTCCTTTTGGGCGTGATTTCCGCCACCCTTGTAAAGGCTGTTCTCGGCGGACTTAAAAAATGCAAATTAGTGAAAAAAGAATACACTAACGATTTTCTTATGACCCGCGCCAGCAACTTTTTCTTCGATATAATGGTGGTTGCAGGAATTGCGGCTATAAGACTTGACGTTCTGAAAAACTATTGGGGAATTCTCCTTATTATGGGCGTTGTGGGTCTTGTCAGCACCTATATCTATAACTATTTTGTGGCAAAAACCCTCTTTAAGGAATACCCTGAGGAGCAGTTCCTCACTATGTACGGTATGCTTACGGGAACCGCCAGTACGGGAATTATCCTTCTGCGCGAAATTGATGGCGATTTTACCTCTCCCGCTTCCGACAACCTCGTTTATCAGAATTTCCCCGCCATTGTTTTCGGCTTCCCCCTGATGTTCCTTGCCACCCTCGCCCCTGTAAAGCCGATATTCACCCTTATCGTTTTGATTGCATTTTTTGCAGTGATGAATATAATTTTGTTCAGAAGCGTAATTTTCAGAAAAAGAAAGGTTGTTTAAAATGTCAGTTATTAAGGTTACAAAAGAAAATTTTGAGGAAATTAAAAAGAGTGAAAAGACCGTTCTGCTCGACTTTTATGCCGACTGGTGCGGACCCTGCCGTATGGTCTCTCCTATTGTTGACGAGATTGCCGAGGAGAACCCTCAGTATCTTGTGGGCAAGATAAATGTAGACGACCAGCCCGAGCTTGCTGCCGCTTTCGGCGTAAATACCATTCCCACCCTTGTAGTTTTAAGGGACGGAAAAATTGTGAATCAGTCGGCAGGGGCAAGACCCAAGCCACAAATTCTCGCTATGTTAGAGGTGTAATTTGGAACACATTTACGACACAATAATTATCGGCGGTGGACCTGCTGGCTACACCGCTGCCCTGTATACTGCAAGAGCAGGGCTTGATACCCTGCTTATTGAGCGTATGGCAGCAGGGGGTCAGATGACCCTTACGGGAGACATCGACAACTACCCAGGATTCCCCAAGGGTATAGACGGCTTTACCCTTGGTATGAATATGCAGCAATCTGCCGAGCGTTTCGGGGCAAAGACCGAATATGCCGAGGTTACCGCACTGCAGCTTGACGACAAGATAAAGAAGGTAGAAGCTTCTTCGGGCTGTTTTTCTGCCCGTACCGTAATTATCGCCACAGGTGCCGACCCGAGAAAGCTGGGTCTTCAAAATGAAGATGCCCTTATCGGCAAGGGTGTGCACTACTGCGCCCACTGTGACGGCAGATTTTATAAGGACAAGACGGTGGCTGTAGTAGGCGGAGGCAATTCTGCCGCGGCAGATGCCCTCTATCTTTCCCGCCTTGCCAAAAAGGTCTATATCATACACCGCAGAGACACCCTTAGGGCTACAAAGCTTTATCACGCGCCCCTTATGGAGGCGGATAATGTAGAGTTCCTCTGGAACAGCACTGTAGCCGAGTTCATAACCGAAGAACGGGTTACAGGCGCAAGGGTAAAAAACACCCTCAGCGGTGAGACCGCCGAATTTTTATGCGACGGAATTTTTATAAGCATCGGCAGAAAGCCCTCTACCGAATTTTTAAAGGACAGCCTAAGTCTTGACCAAAGTGGTTATATAATTGCCGACGAGTCGACCAAAACCAACATTTTAGGCGTTTTTGCCGCAGGTGATGTTCGCACAAAGGACCTGAGACAGGTTGTAACCGCCGTTTCTGACGGCGCTGTTGCCGCACACAGAGCGGAAGAATATATTTCATCACAAGTTTAGAAACGGAGTGCCACAGGATGAAGGAATACCAATATGACGTCTTTTTAAGCTTTACGGGTGCCGACCGCGAACTGAAAAACAGTTTGAGAGAGCATCTTGAGGCTCAGGGTCTTCGTTGCTATGACAGCGACCTTTACTGTAACGGACAGTTCCGCTCCGATTACTGTGAGGCACTTGACAAAAGCCGCGTTTATCTTTTGATTCTTTCAGACAATCTGCGCAACGACCCCATTTTTACAAACAAAGGCACTCTGACCGATGTAAGAAGTGAGGTCTCTCTTGCCCGAAACCTCGAATCGGCAAACGAGCTTAACATCGTTATTCTCTGTATGTCGGAGTTCTTCCGTTTTGCAAACACCTACCACGAATATGACAGTCTGGGTTGGTTTTTCTATTCCAATATACAGGGCTTTTCTCAGATTTACGGCAAAACAGAAGAGGACGGTCGGCTTTCTGCCGAGACTCTGTCGGCTGTTGGACTTCGCTGTAAATCCTTTGTGGACAGACGAATAATAGGTAAGCCTATTATCTCACAGTGCCCGAAAATTGAAATTGCCGAAGAAAAAATTCTTCGCAACGACGACTTCCAGTCTGAAGGAAGGGAAAAGGATATTTCAGCCGTTCTCGATGCCTTCAAGGAGGGAAAACAGCTTGTAATACTCAGCGGTATGGGCGGAATAGGCAAAACCGCACTTGCCATAGAGATAGCACGGCAGTGCGAGGAGACCGAATTTTTAAAATGCCCCCAGATAATCCGTATGCAGGATTTCGCCGACGCCTCCGAGGGGCTTGGTCCACTGGTCTATTCGGTAAACTATACCGAAGCCGTATATAGCAGTCTCTCCTCCCTTTCTGACAGAGAAAAATACGAGCGCAGGCTTGCAGCCCTCCGCGATCTTCCCGAGACCGTTCTGCTGGTAATAGACAACTACAACACACTGACTAAGCGCGACATAGACGAGCTGACCTCAAAGCTTAAATGCCGCATCCTCATCACTACCCGCGCCCGCTTTGAAATTCAGAACCCCGAAACGCACTGGTATCCTGTAGAAGGACTAGAGCCCGACCCCGCCTACAAGATGTTCTGCACTATGCTGGGCAAAACTGCCGACCGCGGTCAGTTCGACATTCTTTACAGCCACATAAAGGGTCACACCATTACCCTTTGTATAATTGCCAAAATGATGGCGGCGCACAAAATGGAAATCTCTGATATTATAAAGGAGCTTTCAGGCTCTGACGACGGAGAGGCAAAAATAACCTTTACCCATCACGACCGAATGGAAAACACTACCGTTATGGGTCACCTTAAAAACCTGTTTGGCATCGTAGACCTTACTGAAAACAGCAAACGGATTCTCCGCTCTATGTCCCTTCTTTCCGACGGATGTATAGCCACTCGGGTGCTTATGGAAATTCTGGGGCTTAAAAACCGCAACGAAATAATTGAGCTGACCGACAGCGGTTGGCTGGAGCAGCAAAGCTTTCTTTCTGACGGCGAGACACAGGAAATGCTTTATCTCCACCCTGTCATCTCACTGCTGATGGTTAATACCTTAAAGCCTACGGTGGAAAATACTGCCGAAACTATCGATTACATAATAAAAGAGACCGACAAGGCGCGAAAACGACTTACCTATTCTGCCGCTTCCCTGCTGGAGGACAGGCTTTATTTTGCCTGTCTCGTCCTTGCGGGAAGCAGTAAAACCCTTGCAAACAGCCTCTGGTCAAGGTTTGTCGACCTAAACCACCTTTCGGGAGATGTAGAGGGCACCCAAACAAAGCTTGATAAGCTTTCACGCTATGTAACCGACGCAAAATCGATAGAAACCATAAGCTCCTATGGGGATATGATTGTTTTAGAGCAATATCCCTCCCGCATTGACATACTGGACAAGTATGTTGAGGCGCTGACACAAAACTCGGCGAACTACAAATGGGTAATGCAGGCATTATCGGTAACCCTTATCCATATCGGAAGGGTGAAAAAATACAGTAGCGCCCTTGCAAAAATCCTCACCGATGCTATTGATGCGGCAATGCTTATGAAGGATGATCTGGCACTTTTAGACCTTTTGAGCTATTCTTTGTCTGTAAACCGCGACAGCACAAGCCTTATAAAAAGGCTGACAAAATATGTTACGGTGCGAAAGGCAGAAGGAAAGCCCGACTCTAATCTTCTTACTCTCGATTTTATGCTGACGGGTATTAAGGTTTTTTCCAGCAAAAGCCTTGCCGACTTTTTCGAAAGTGCTGCGGAGAGCGTAACCGATTTGCTTAACGAAAAGTATTTTAACTCCTACAAAATGATGCTCACCCATCCCATCGCTTTTGCCCGCGTAAACCGTATTATAGCTGAAATAGAATCCTTCGGCAGCTCTGACCCTTTGTCTGTAGCCTTAAGGATTGCCATAGAAGAAAGCGAAAACTTTGCAAACAATGAGCCCTTTGATATGATGCGCGTAATAAAGGCTGCAGTTGCGGTGCATATCCAAAAGCTCCAAAATAATCAGACCCTCGCTTCGGCTGATAAAGCTGTTGAGAATATTCTTTCAATATTTAACACTCTCCCCACTTTCGACGTGCGCAAGGCAGCAGAGACCCTTACGGATGGAGTCGATATGGAAAACATATCGGTTCAGGGTCTTTCCGACCTGCAGATAGCCTCACTCATCAATCAGAATTTAGGAGACCGTGCCGCTGTACGGCAAAGCCTTTTGGTGGTAGAGGCTACGAGACGTCTCCGTCCCGCAGGTCACAACGATATACTTCACGCTCTGATGTCCTACGGAAATGTGTGTATCACCTTTGGAAAAACCAAGGAAGGCATTGACGCTTATCTTGAGGTTTGTAGGCAGCTTATGGCACGAAATCCTGATTCCACTGTTCTTGAGGAGACGGCAAAAAGGCTCCTGCCTCTCGATTTCACAAAAGACTGCTCTGTAGAGCTTGTTACCGCACTTAAAGACCTTGCTCTAAGAGGTTATGCTGAAAACGACACAAACTATCATTACTATATGGGCTGTTACGCCCTGCGTCTCATAAATATGGCACACAGAGGACAAATAGACTATACTCACAGTGCTATAGAAGAGCTTCTTATCTATTTTGAGGCTTTTGCCGCAAAATGCAACCGCTATACTCTTCGTTCTCAGTCCGACATACTCCGCTCTTTGGACGATATAATATACATTTCTTGTCTGGACGGTAGCTTTGATACCGCCAAAAGGCTTCTTGCTGTCGTTAATAAAATGAAAAAGAGCCGCAGAAAAGAAATCCGTCGTTTGGCACACGTTGTGACTCTCAGAGGCCGCCACCGTATAAATCTGCTGACGACAGGGGTTAATGACCTCTCCCTTCTTTTCGAAGCCTTGTCCTTTACGGTTAAAAAACAGGTTTCGCGGGTTGATGCCTGTCTCACCTTGTGGCACATAATAAGGGATATGGAGGCTGTATCCTCGCTTGAAGAGTTTTTTGCACAGTTTGTAACCTCGCCCCGCCTCGTAAAAGAGCTTTGCGAGGACGCAGAAAACTGGTATAGCCTTTGTGTGCCCGACTGGATTAAGCAAAAGCATCCCGAATTCGAAGAGGATACCCTCAAGCACAATCAATTTATTATCACAAACATACAAAATCTTGTTGGCAATAACATAAACAGCAGTGCAGGAATTTCGGTCAAGGATTATGCAAAGCTCAAAACTGCAGAGGAATTTTGCTATATCGCGTTCAGTGTGCTACTGAAAACCGCTGTAAAAAATAGTCTTTCAAAATAACGCCCCACAGGAAATTGTTGCACAGCAGTCGGTTTTGTTGTATACTGAACAAAAGAGCTTTAGAAAGGAGGGGCTATATGGAGGCTTTAAAAAATCTTAAAAAGTATTTTCCAGTTGGAGCAAAGGAAAAGGATGTTAAGTCCCTTGCTGTCGCTATCGTCGTTTATGTTGTTTTAAGCGCAATAGCAGGAGCAATCGCTGGAATTCTCGGCTTTATTCCCGTAATTGGCTGGTTGCTTGGAATTGCAGGTACCCTTGTTGGTATCTACTGCCTCGCAGGTATCATTCTTGCTATTCTCGAATATTTAGGAACTATTTAATAACTTTTTCAAACAAAAACAGGATGTCCCAACCGAGACATCCTGTTTTGTTTTATCTTTCTTTGTTAATAGTTCTGTTAAAATAAATTTTTGATTTTCCGTCCGATTTCTGATGAAGGCGGAAATATTCAATATCATAAGCTGCGGGGAGCTTAAATATGCCATTATACCCGACAGAGGGTATCAATCTTCTGTTTTTATGAAATATAGGAGTCTCCTGAGGGGCAAAAGCCCCTCAGGAGACTGAAATTTGTGTATTATAAAGCTTTTTTCTGCAATTTACCGAAATTACTCGCTAAGCCTGTTGATTTCGCCCTTTTCTTCTGCTTCTTTAATCCACTTGCGCTCGGCTTCGATTATCTCGTTAGCCTTTGTGCACATCTGCTCCATAACGGGGAGGTTAGCGTCGATATAGGTCTTCATGTCAGGTTGGGAATTCCAAGCCAAATGGAAGTTTTCACCCATACCGGTGGTCTTTCTCATATCAGGACCATGGTAGTAGAGCATGTTCTCGGAATACTCACCCGTAACCTGGAAGAAGAAGTTAGCAACCTCCTGATTGTGGAAGGTGTCTTCGAGGTCGTAGTTGTTAACGTCGAGATACTCGCGGAGGAAGAGACCTGCGCCAACGGGGTTGTTAGCACCGTCGATGAGTCCCCAACCACGGTAAATACCTGTAACCTGCTGAGGATCGCCTTCCTTCCATACGGGGAGATAGGTAGCTCTTACATGGTCAGGATTGATTTGGGTAAAGTACCCTGTCTTCTTAAGACCGAAGCAGTTGGTAAGGGTCATACCCTGCTTACCTTCGTCGAATTTGTCCTTGTTGTATGTTAAGTAACCGTCGATACGCATCTTAGCAAGGAAGTCCATAACCTCACGGAGGTGAGTGTCAACAGAAACGGACATCTTGTTGTCGGCATAGGTGAAGAAGGAAGACCCTGCCGCACCTAAAGCAGACTCACCTAGTGCGCTGGCACCGATGTATCCATTACCAAGCGCAGAAATCCGCTTAGCTGTCTCACGGAAGTTAGCGAATGTCCACTTGCCTGCCTCGTAATACTCGGTAGGTGTGGTAAGGGTGTTGGATTCGAAGATATTCTTGTTCCAAACGCAGATATCAACCTCGGTCCAAACGTTCGAGATAGCGTCTACAAGGTATGCATGACCGTCGAGGGTAGATGCCTTGATAAGAGCCTGATTCCAGATAGGATCGGATAGGTCGAGCATTGCAGCATCAAGGGGCTGCATAACATTGAGGGATCCGGGGAAGTCGCCGTTCTCGAAGAAAACGTCGCCCTGAGTTCCGGAAGCGATAGAAGAAGCAATTGTGCTAACGTATGTACCCTGAGAAATAAGCTGAATTTCTACGGTCATATTATACTTCTTCTCGAATGCGTCAACTGCTACGCCGTCTTCGTTAAGGTCGGGGTCTTTCCATGTAACATAGGTTACGGTGGTGCCCTCGAGTGTACTTACGTCAACGCCATCAGCAATACCGGAAGGGACGTTTCCGTCTGCAGGCTTGTCGCCACTGGGAGTATTACCCTCGTTGCCGCCGCATCCGACTGCTAAACTTGCGATCATTGCAACTGCAAGGATCAGCGTAATCAGTCTGATTACTTTCTTTGACATTTTTAATTCCACCTTTCATAAATTTTTAACAGATATCGTCTGTTAAGTGAACCGATTTGTCCCTCTGCCCCGAAGGGCAGAGGTTTTGTTTTTATTAGCCTGTGATACCTACACGGTCGATGCTTTCGATAAATCTTCTTTGCATTATCATATAGAAGATAAGCATGGGGAGAATAAATACAAAGCAGGCTGCCATATAGATTGATGTGGTTTCGGGGTTGTCACCCGAATAGAAGCCACGTCCACTAAGGTTTGTCTGTATGCGCTCAAGATGTACCGACATAGGGTAGTTAGACTTAATGTACATCGATGCAAGGAAGGTGTCGTTCCAGTGCCAGATTACTGAGAAAACTGTAACGGTTGTGAAAACGACGCTGGAGGAGGGCAGAGCTATCGACACGAAGGTACGGATAGGACCTGCACCGTCAACCCAGGATGCTTCCTCAAGCTCATAAGGAAGACCCTTAAAGAACTGAATGTAGATAAATATCAGTATACCTGAACGCAGTCCCATCGCAAAGAGGGAGGGCAGATAGAAGGCTAAGGGCGAACCGATAAGGTTAGGACGGATGTCTGTACCTGTTATTTTGCCGATAAGACCTAAAATTCCTAAGAAGTCCATATTGGAGTAGTTAACCATTCGCGGAATGATTATCATAGTCTCGGGAATGAGGATGGTGAGGAAGAGACCTGCCATAAGGATGGGCTTAAGCTTGAACTTGAAACGGGCAAAGCCGTATGCCACGACCGAGCAGGTAATTACCTCAATTAAAGCTGCAACAATCTCGAGAGATATTGTAGAGCCCAGCGACTTCCAATAGCTGAGAGCATCCATTGCCATACCGTAGGTGAACTCGGGGTCAAGTCCCGAAGGCAACCACACGCGGGCTGAATCGTAATAAGACTGACGCGAACGAAGTGAGGTTACGATCATATAGAAGAGAGGATAGATAATGATGTAACCGATAGCAAGAAGAATTATTATGCGAAGAATAGCCCACGCAAAGCTCATTCCCTTGTTGATAAGCTTCCTGCGACGAAGAAGCTCGCGGGAGGGGTTATCAAAGAATTGTTTAAGTTTATCCATAATACACCCTCCTTTACGACCAACGCTTCAACAGGAAGCGGTTATATGCGAACAGGATAATACCCATTATTGCACCAACGCATACGAAGTAGATCCAGAGCATTGCCGAGGTCTCATCGTAGTTAGCTGAGTTTATCATCTGATATGCCTGATAAACAACTTGGTTACGTGAGTTGGTGAACTGGTCAACCATCGTAAATACTGCAACAAGGAGCGTTACGCTGCCAAGACTTGGGAAGGTAATGAACCAGAACTCTTCCCATTTTGATGCACCCTCAACCTTAGATGCCTCATAAAGAGTACGGGGAATCGACTGAAGTCCTGCAATGAAGAGCACCGTCTGAATTCCGCAGCTCCAGAGAAGGTCGAAGATGTTACTGATAATTTTCTGTGTGTATTCTGCTATCTTGTCGGGCAGGTCGAGCCATCCGATAATATCCTGAATGGAAACCAGATTCGAACTGATGGAGATGTTAACACCTGCCTGAGTAAGCTCTTCGCTAGTGGTCTTGAACATAATGTCAAGCACAACGCCCGATGCGATGATAACAGGAACAAAGTAGAGGGCACGGAAGAAAAGGCGTCCGTGGAACTTCTGATTTAGCATCATTGCCAGAACGAGAGAAAGAAGAAGAATGATGGGCAATGAATAGAGAATAGATGTGAGGTCAAGGGTAAGCCAGTTTGTATAGCTGTTGTGCTGTCTGAGCAGATAGTAATAGTTTTTGATTCCTACAAATTCTGTAGCAACACCGTCTCTGGAGAGGGTTACGTCACAGAAGGAATACCATATAGACTGAAAAACCGGATAGGCGAAGAATACGATGAAACCAAAGATCCAAATAGAGGTAAAGCCCAGTCCGTAACGGCTTTTCAGCTGTTCGATACTTTTATACTTTTTCTTTTTTGTCTTTAGCATATCTTACTTCTCCCATACATAAGCCTCTGCCTCAACGGTGGCACCGTTGGGAGCGGTTATGCTTGCATCTGTGTAGTTTACATATACCTTTACGCCGTTACCGTAAACAACTTCGCGGAGACCTGAGTCTAAAATGGTGTGGGAGACTATCTCTTCACCGTTTATTGCGGCATAGTAATCTTTAAGGCTGTTGACGGTTGCTATAATATCATCGGAGATGGGTTCATATTCACTTCCATAGAAGCAGTAGCCCGCATAATCAATGAATTCGTTATAGTACTCACCAATAAGGGTATAGCTGAGACCTGCACCTGCCTCTACAGTGCGTAAGAGGTGGTTTTGGGGGTTTGCAGCCATATTATAGCTTTCGGTTCCCATAGGAACATAGCCCTTGAACACCATCTGATAGAAGGGTACGTCAGCTATGAAGACACGCTCCTGAGAGGAGAGGGTCGGTGTGTCGAAAATGACGTCGGCTGCGGCTGCTGCATAAGCGTTAGCCTCAAAAGCGGCAACCTTATACTTTTCGCCAAACTTATCCATAAGTGCTACAGTATCCTTACTCATATCTCCCTTTAAGAAATACTGGGTGTCGCCTGTAGAATGGTCGGAATAAGCGAGGCTTGTAAGGCTTTCGAGACTTACTCCCGAAAGATTCCACTTAGAAATCTTCTTAAGCACCTTATCGGAGCCCTCGTTAAGAAGACAGCGGCTGAGCAGGTTGTAACCTGACTCGGTCACATAGCTGCGGGAAGAAGCATTGTAACTGTAGGCTGTAGTAATCTTAAGCAGACAGTTGTAGGCTGTATCAAAGAAGGTTGAGAAGCCTGCACTCTTATTCTTGAGCCTTACTATGTCAAAATCATAGTAGAGGTCGACATTATTCTGGTTGCATAGGTCGTTAAGCGCCGAAAGGTCTTTTTCGGTGCCTATCTCCTTATTTATCTTCATTCCGCCGGCATAGCTTTTGTTCTCAATACCCGAGGTACCAAAGCCTAAGAGCTTTGCACTGATTTTAACACCTGTATCTTCCGACAGTTCTTTAAGGATGCTCTGAGCATCCTTGAGGGTAGTAGCGGCAACCAGCTCTTTATATGGTACACCGAGGAAAGACTGGTTGATCATCATACCGCCGATAAAGGTGAGATTGAGGTTAGACTCTTCTTCTGCCTTTCCGGAAAGAACACCTACCTTTTTAAGGTAGTTCTTATAGGTATCAGCCATTCCGCTGTAGTTGGCTTTATCACCTGTAAGAGGATAGAAAGCAACGGTTACAGGCTTTTCAAGGGGACTGAGGCTGTAAACCTTCATTCTTTTTTTCCATTTAAGGTTCTGAGTGTAGTTTTCGGAGTAGGGGCGGATCTGATAAAGTGCGTAAATACCGCTGTGCTTGATACCTGTAGCTCCTACCTTGATGCCTATGCTACAAGCCTCTGCGTTATCCTCAATGATAGCGCAGGTAGCAAGATTTCCGTTTTTAGCGCCAAACACAGGAAGACGGATTTCTTTCTTAACCGATTCGAGGTTGTCGCGGGTCATTACAGGGTCGAAGCCGTAAACCTGATCCTGAATTTTTATACCTGCGGCTGAGTTGCTCTCATTATTAACCAGAGCACCTGAGCCCGATGGATAGAAAAGGTATGCATCCTGTGTATCGTTGGGGTTAGAGCACCAAAAGGGAGCAATTTTTGCAGCAACTACACTGTAGCCTTCACCCTCCTGAATAAGCTTAGGATCGATAGTGGCAGCAACCGAATCTTCTCTGAGGACAAAGTCAACAGCAATTCTGATGTCGATTTCGTCGAAATAGTAGAATATGCGGATACCGTTGTCGATATTCTCGGTTACAACTCTGCCGTTTTTAACAGCACCCACTGCAGACTGATATTCTGCGGTCTGGTTGTTGGAACGGTCGAGAGCCTCAATGACAAGCGCAGAGGAAACCTCGGGGTGCATCTTTATGGGCATTCCTGTTACGGGATCCTCTGTAGGCTCGCCCTCGGTGTGGGCTGTAACGCCCCAACGGGTGCCTGTTGCCTTCTCGATAAGGTCAACTGTACAGTCGGAGCCCTTCCACACAAGCTCATAGGTTGCGTTGGAGGCAATAACCTTATCGGTTTTGGAATAGTTGCTTTTTACCTCTTCATCAAAGGCGTCGGGGGACCATATGTCGCCCACAGTCCAACCTGTCATGCAGACGATAAGAACTGCACATAAAATCAAACTAATGACTTTTTTCATATTGTCCCCTCCTTACATTATAAGTTCTGTAATTACCGTTGTGACGAAACCGCCCAGCTGCTGTAGAAGCATTGCAACAAGCATGACGAGGAATACTATAGCAGCCATACCGAGTATGGTAAGAAGTGTGGTTCCGACGAAACGGGTCATTGTAAAGTCGTGAATGCGGATCATTCCGATAGTAAGGAGCAATCCTGTATAGATCATTGCCACGGTGGTAAGAATTCCTAAGAAGCTGCCCTCTGCAGGTAAGAGGAAGTTTGTAAGAATTATGTAGAGCACGCGTGAAATGATAATAGGTGTAAGGCTGTAGCAGGTAACAATGAAGATCTCTTTCATTTTACCCTTACCGCCTGCAAGTGTGGTAACCAACCAGTTTGCTACCACCCAGAGTATAACGAGTCCAAAGCTCTGAACAAATACCCAAAGGGAATTGAAGGAGCCGGGATCGTAGCCTGTGAAGAGAAATCCTCCCCAAAGCACCTGAACAACAGCCGAAACATAGAAGAGTGTAAGGATAACAAGGGCAACTCTGCGGGAGCCGCGCTTTTTGTCCTTGAGTTCTTCAAATACAAGGCCGGGATGAATGAGGGTTCTCAGTGCGAGGCGTGTTTCGGTATCTTTTGCTACTGCAACAATTCCCTTTTTCTTGCGGATAAGCACAAAGGCTATAATTCCTGCTACAAGAACAACCACCACTGTGAACATAAGGGTGAAATACTTGGAAAAAAGGTTCTGACGGTGATACTCGTATGCAAGAGCATAGGTTTCACGGTCGTAGCCCTCAAGAGCTACCTCCATAGCATCCTCATACTTATCCTCTGCGAGGTAAGCACGGGCAAGTCCTGTGTAGGCAACCTGAAGGTTCTTATCAAGGGTGAGCACCTCTTCCCAACCCTCGCGGGACTCAAGATAGTCACCGTCGATGGTCAGTCTGGTAAGGTCTGTTACCATATTACCGTAGTCGTTACGGCGGAATACGGTAAGGGTGTTAGAGAGCTTATCGGAAACAAGAACATCGCTAACAATAACCTTTCCGTCAGCATCTCTTGTCTCCTTGACAGCAATAGCAGACGCCGTCTGGAAGGTGCCTTGCTGTGTACCTATGCTCATACCTCCGCCGAATGCAGTAAGCATACGGCACTCTGCATCGTATACGAATACACGACCAAAGGCAGAGTCGAGAATATACATAAACTCATCGTCGTCTACTGCAAGACCCGTAAGCGTTTGCTTGAAGGGTCCGCCGCCTTCATGATAGGTACGGTTTACAGCATTATCCTGGAAAGAAACCGAGTCGGAATCAAGTATGTTGTTACCTGCACCGGGGTTAAGCTTCTTAATCTGACCGCTTTCCTCTGCATCGGTAGTAGTATAGATAAAGTCTTTACTGTCGATAACGATGTCGGAGAAAGTGTAGGGCAGAACTCTCTGAGAGTTTGCTTTTTTCTCGTTGTTGGGGAACATACGGTTAAGAACTGCCTGAATTGCACCTAAAATGTTGTTTACAACCGCATTTGCACCGTAGAATCCGATAAATTCTTTAGCGGTACCTGAGGTTGCAGGAGCATAAAGCAGTGCGCCGTAGTATGAACCCTGACTGAGAATGTAAACATATCCTCTGGAATCGGCTACAACCTTTACGGGACGGTAGTCGAAATCGGCGGGGATGAGGGGGGAATCGGGCAGGGTGTACTCGTCTATGTAGTTACCGTCGAGGTCGCACTGAAGCACTCTCTGATTGCTGGTATCACAGATATAAACAGTCTTATCTGTGTGTACATAGACATTGGCAGCACCCGAGAAGGATATATCTCCTTCGGGCCCGTGAACAAATGAAAATTCTTTTACAAATTTATAGTTTGAATCCAGCATTATCAGCCTTGCTTCAATGCCTTCTCCTCCTGTATCGAGAAGATAAACATTACCGTCGTTATCAACGCAGACATCCACAAGCTCGGTAAGTGCGGGGATTCCAAAATCTTTTGAATCAAATACGTTTTCCGTTTCATACATCGGGCGATTATACACAAGCTTACGTCCTGCGCCTGATATATCGCTCCAATAGGTGTAACTTTCATACGGCACGTACTGTGATGATTCTGCGGATGCGGGAAGCATTACCGCTGCAAGCATAAGTGCTGCGAGCACTACTGCTACGATGCGTCTGAGCATCTTTTTAGTCATACATTACATCTCCTTGCCGTAAAAAGTTATTCTTTGATACCTGCGCTTGTCATAGCCTGCATAACGTTACTCTGCGAAATCATATAGACCATGATAGGCGGTATCATCATAATTACCGTCATTGCCATCGCACTACCTGCACGGGCGGTACCGCCTGCCACGATCTGAGGAGTGATCATGGGGAGTGTTTTAAGCTGTTCGGTAAATATCGTGTTGTTGGGCGAAACATTCCAGATATCGCGGAAGCCGAAGAGCATAAGGGTCAGCCACATGGGTTTTACCGTGGGCATTACAATGCTCCAGAAGACCTTCCAATATCCTGCACCGTCGATTTTTGCTGCTTCAAGAAGTGCATCGGGTACTGCGCCTTCCATATACTGCTTCATAAGGAATACACCCATTGTAGAAGCAAGGTGGGGCAATATGTAGATCCAATATGTGTCGATCATATGGAGCTTTGCATAAATGAGGTAGCAGGGGATTGACAGTGTGTAGGAGTTGAACATAAGTGCCATCTGAATTGCCCAGAAAAGGGTTTTTCTTCCCTTAAACTTACCCTTTGCAAGTACGAAAGCTGCCATTGAAGAGGTAATGATGTAGAGGAAGGTGGTGATAACACTTACAAATAAGCTGTTTGCGATATAGCGGGAAAGGGGAACCTGCAGGTTTGAAAGCAGGTCGGGCAGCGCCAGATAGTTAGATATCGTGGGGCGCTGTACGAAAAAGCGAGGCGGGAAGATAAGCAGCTCATCGATAGGCTTGAAGGAAGTTACAACCGAATAGATAAGCGGCAGTGTTGAGAAAAGTCCGCCGAAGATAAGGAAAGCACAGTAGAAGAAGTTACCGATTTTAGAACGGGTAAAGCGACGGGCAAAGGTGCTTTTCTTTTTGAACATTGCAAATTGCGGTTTTTTAAGTTTCATTTATAAAGCACCTCCCTATCTTCCAATAAGTGACAATACCTTGCCAATGAGCATACGTGTTCCTGCCATCATAATAAAGAGGATGACGGCAATTGCCGAAGCATATCCGTACTCGAAGCGGACAGTCGCCATATCGGTCATATGGGAGACTATGGTATCGACCGCATACTGTGTTGAGGGGAAGCCTGCAAGCTCGATAGCAAGTGCGCTTACCGAGAAGCTGGACTGAATCTGCATTACGGCAGAGAAGAGAAGCATATTCTTCATCTGGGGTAAGGTTATGAAGCGAAGCTCCTGCCAACGGGATCTGATGCCGTCGATAGCACCTGCTTCGTAGAGGTCGTCAGCAATATTCTGAAGACCCGAAATGTTTGAAAGGAAGGATACACCCATACTCTGCCAAAGCTGAACGATAATGATAATGGGCATCAGGTATGAGGGTGTTTTAAGCCAGGTAATAGGCTCTGTAATTACGCCCACCGAAAGGAGCATACTGTTAAGGTAACCGTATGCTTCTCCCGAGAAGAGGACCTTCCATATAAAGAGCGCACCGCCAACGAGGGAGGGCGAATAGAACATAAAGGAAAGGATGGTTCTTACAGCGGGTGAGAACTCATTTACGAACCACGCAAGTACGAATGCAAGGAGAAATCCTAAAGGACCTGCAATAATTGCGAAAATGAGGGTGTTTTTAACAACGATTCCGAAAACGTCATCGGCTACAAACATTCTTTCATAGTTGCCAATTCCGACGAATTGGGGGGTAGAAAGAAGGTCGAAGGAAGTGAAGCTTAAAGCTATTGACGAGAAGATCGGGATGATTGTGAATGTGCAGAAGAAGAGGAAGAAGGGAGCAAGCATTATAACGAGGGGAAGCTGCTCGTAAAACGCGTCTTTTCTGCGAAGTTTTGATGTTGCAGATGCATTTTTAGACATTTTCTTCTCCTCCTTTAGCTATATTCTTCTATCTTACGTTTGATTTCGTTATCCGCCACAAGGGACCACTTGTTAATAGCGTCCTTGGCGTTGATGCCGTTGTTGAGAACCGACCAGAATGCCTGGTCAACAGCACGGGTGGTGTAGTAGGAACCGGGAAGCTCGGGAAGTTCCTGTACCTCGTCCCACTGGTCAAGCAGAAGCTCAAGGTCGTTGGGGTCCCATGCGAGTTTCTCAAATGCTTCTACGTTAGCGGTTGCAACACGTCCGAGCATACCGAGAATGGATTCAACGTTGTTTGAATAGCGGGACTGGGTCTCTGCAGAGGTCCACCACTTGAGGAATTCCCAAGCCTCATCGTGGTGCGAGCTTGCCTTAACGATGGCTGCGCCTGAGCCTGAGCCTGCAATAGTCTGATTAAGGTTTCCGTTCTCGTCATAGGTTCCGGGAACGTTTGCAACAGTCCAGCGTCCGTCGATTTCGGGAGCTGCGCTGTAGATTGTCATATATGTAGCGTAGGGTGCAATACCCAAAGGCATAGATCCGTTACGCAGACGGTTGTAGAAGTCTGCTTCCTTCTGATAACCGTAATCGGTATACATCTCGGTCCACTCTTCGAATACCTGAATAGCCCTTACATTATCGATAGCGGTGGCGTTGTGCTCATCATTATAAAGAGTGAGTCCGTTCTGCTGGAGCATCGAAGGATAGAGATGGAGACTTCCGATGCCTTGGTTTACCGTAGTTGCAGTGGTAATCTGAACGTAGGGAACATAAACATTCATATTATAACGCTGAATAATGGTTGCGCAGTAGAGGAATTCTTCCCAGGTCTTGGGAACGGTGAGTCCTAAATCCTCAAATACGTCTGTACGGTAGAACATACAGAAGAAGGACTGGGTGTCGGGAATAGCAAAGAGCTGATTGTTATACCAGTAGGGCATATCTGCACCTTCCTGGAAGCGGCTTAATACCTCTTTATAATCGTCGAACTGAGTAAGGTCGAGCAGTGCTCCACGCATACCGTAGTTAACAGGGTCGGTTCTGGAGAGGTGAAGCTGAACATCGGGGAAGTTGTCGGCAAGAAGACCGTTAATGAGGGATGCCGAAACTATCTGCAGGTTGACTCCGATACCGTTTTCAGCGGTGAAGGAGTCCTGAATAAGGGAGTTGAGTGCCATTGTCTGGTCACGGCCCCAGTTAACCCACATCTTAAGGGTAACACCATCGTCCTCACCCTCTTTATAAAGGGTGTAATCGTTTGCGAAGGAGGAGTAAAGACGGAGAACCTCAAACCAAAAGCTCTGGAAGAAGTTTGCCTTCGCATACTCTGCATCATTTCCTGCATAGGTCAGACGCATTTCGTCGATAGAAACAGGAAGCTTCTTCATCTCAGAGAGCCAGGAGGACAGCGTGGTGTAGTTGGTGTAATAGTCTTTTACATATATATGAGCAATGAATCGAGCGTCGAGCATCTGGTTGATAACGCGGTCCATATTGTTCATTGCAGCTATGTACTGAGAGCCGCGGGCGCCTGTAAGATCCTGCATATCCTTTACGAGGCTCTTAAGATCGGCAGATGCCTTCTCTAAAACCTCGGTGAAGGTAGGTATCTGACGGAAAAGCTCGTAGTCGCGGTTGATGTCGGGGCTTTCGGAGGTAATCATAACGATCTGAAGGTACATATCACCGATTGCCTGAACGATGTCGTAAAGACGGTCGTAAGCCTCTGCCATCTCAGCAAGTGTTACCTCTAAGGAGATGGTGTGAGTGCCTTTGTCAAGCCAGATATAGTAAGGAACAGTCTCGTCGTCGGTGTTTTCACCGAAAACATACTCTTCCCACTGAGTGCTGTAAGCAAAGCGCACACTCTTAGCCTCTTCGAAGGGGGTCTTGCCGTCAACTCTGAGCCAACGCCAGCTTTCTCCGTTTACAACGTCGCTCTGCTTATAGCGGGCACCGAAGGAGTAGTAGCCTGCGGTCTCAACCTCAAATTCCCAAGTAATCTGCTGTCCTGTTGAACCCCAGGAGCTGCCGCCGATATTGTTTATAAGAGTGAGATAAGGATCTACAGGCTGCATATCAACATTACCGTTGGTAGATTTAGGAATAAGAGAATTGTCGTTTTTAAGGGTAGCATCCTCACCCTGAATAACGATGTCCTTTACATCCTTATTTTCGGTAAGTTTGCTCTCGTCGAAATATTCTTCATAAGAGGGAGCTTTTTCGGGAGCGGTAAAGCCAAGCTTGGAAATAATAACAGTGTGGCCGAGACCTACCAGAGTGAAGGTGTGCTCGCCTGCGGTGAGGTAGAACAGATAGGGCTCTACCTGAACGCCTGTGTTGTCGGTAGCAAGACGCTCAACCAGTTCGCCTGTGGTCTTCTGCTCGGGTGCAAGCTGGTTGCCGTGAGCATCCTCACGGAACTCATCCGAAACATTTATCCAATCGCGGGTGAATTCAATAGAATCTGCTCCGTCGAAGAGGAATTCTGTCGCACCGTCGAAAAGGATGCCGATTTCGGTATTAACGCCTGTTTCGGGGGGAAGATATTCGAGATAGAAGTTGTAGAACGCAGAAGCGGGAACATTAACGGTGTATGTAACGGTTCCTCTTCCGCCCTGCCAATTGAGGACGTTTCTGGTCTCTTCCTTGCCGTCTGCCTTGACCTTATAGTCATTTTCAGCAGTAGCGGTGCCGTCTTTACCCTCTTCCTGGGTATATACGCCCAAAGAGCCGTCAACTATAACATTGTCGGCTTCAGTAGCGTAGGGTGCTTTCTCGTTTTGTTTGATATAATCCTTATAATCTGTAAGGTCCTCATCCGTCGCGGTGTTTGTAAGAAGGGTTCCCTCTCCATCGGGAGCGGGGACTTCTTCTGCCGGAGCAGCAAATGCACTGTACGGAAAGGATGTCATAGCCACGGCTATAACCGCAAGTATGGCAATGAAGTTAATTAAGTTATTGCGCATTGGTTTGTCTCCCTTTTTCGGTCGTTTATGCCGACCTTAAATTACTTTCTGTCAGTGTAGGTCCCGAAGGCTCTTCGCTTATATAAAGCTCGGTCTTTTCTGCCTTTCCCTTTTCGGGAGCAAGACGAATAAATTTCTGAACGGCAGAATCAACCGTTTTATTATCGAAATCACCATCGGTATCGACCCACTTATGCTTGTTGGCATCATCTGTCACATAATCGGTTCTGTAAGAACCTGTATCAGCGGAAGATTAGGGCTGATCTGTGTTGCTGCAACAAGCCGCAAGGCAATAAGGCCAAGACAACAATAAGCAGCAAGCTTAAGCACTTTTTAATTAAATTGATAGTCTTATAGCACCAAAAAGTATAAAAAGGCTATAATGTGACATTCTGCTTGTTTATTATATACTATTTTCCCAATTAAATAAATACACAATTCTGCTTTAAATACGGACAATTCTGCTCTTTTGTTTTTGACCCATTTCCGACCTATTTCGCTCTAAATAGTCAAAATATATCAACTCGAGCCCCTTCTTTAGGTCAAGATGTTGTATTTATGGCAAAATTAACTCACTATAAATTGATTTTTCTGTCAGAACTTAAAACTTTAAAATCCTTGTTTTCGGTCTTTTCGCAGAAAAATGCGGTGTTTTTTAACCTTTAACACAAACAGTCAGCAACTTTTGGGCAAATTGCATAAAACAGGGCCGAGGGCTGAGGGCCAAGGGAAATGTGTGCCTTCGGAACAAATATAAAAACAGCAACCGTAGGGCGGGTACGTCCAGACGGTTGCCGTTTTTAATTAAAGTGCTTTAAGATAATTTATAGAGGTCTCTGCACACTCCATAGGAGTTTTGCCCATAGATGGGTTATCCTGCTCAACAACTACCCAGCGGATACCAACTTCTTTTGCAGCAGCAAGTATCTCGGGGAAGTTCTGAACACCGCAGCCAACGGGACGAAGCTCAAACTTTCCGTCGCCGTCCTTTTCCTCGTTCTCATCGATACCGATAAGAGCGTACATATTTTCACTCTTGGAGCCTACGAAATCCTTAAGGTGGAGAATTTCTTCTCTGCCCTTATATTTGCGTACATATTCTGCAGGATTTTCTCCACCTACGTTTACCCAACAGGTGTCAAACTGAGGCATAAGCTCGGGGACCTCTGCATAAAGGATGTCTATCGCGTACTCGTCTCCAACCTTAACGAACTCGAAGTCGTGGTTGTGGTAACAAAGCTTAAGCCCAAGCTCGGCACATTTGCCTGCTAAAAACTTAGCCCCGTCGATAACCTCCTGAAATTTGGGCTGACCCGGACGGTATTCCTCGGTAAGATAAGGAATAACTACAAATTCGCAGCCAATTTCCTTATAAACCTTTAAAATTTCAGGGTCGTTCATCATATCAACAAAGGGAATGTGTGCAGAAATGGGGGTAAGACCGATTTCTTCGCACATAGCCTTGACTTCAGCAGCTGTGTTTTCGAAAAGACCAGCAAACTCAACTCCGTCGTAGCCTAAAGCCTTAACCTTTTTAAGGGTTCCTTCAAAATCGGCAGCCATATCGTCACGAACCGAATAAAGCTGTAAAGCAATGGGGAAATCTTTCATTATAATGTAACTCCTTATATATTATATATAATATATTAGTATATGGGTATGCCGAGCAGCGATAAAACTGCTCGGCAAAATACTGTTTAAAATTAGATCTCAGGAATAACGATCTCGATTTCCTTACCAGCCTCGTTAGACTTAGCAATAGCGTCGAGAATAGCCTGATTGTAGATGATTTCGCTTGAGGGAACGGTGGGTGCGCCGTTTTCCTTAATGGAGTCTACGAAAGAACGGATCTTCTTGCCGAAGAGGTCGCCCGAGGGAGTATAGGGAACCTCGAATTCGAGATTCTTTCCGCCGACGTTCTTGTAGATCTTGAGGGGCTTGGTGAATTCGCCGTTCCAGCATTCGGTGGAAGGAATACGGAGACCGCCCTTAGTACCAAGGATAAGTGCGTCGCCACAGGTATCCATATGCATTGCCCAGGAAATACGGAAGTCGAGGATGATGCCGCCCTCAAGTCTTACGAAAGCAGCTGCAAAATCGTCAACGCCGAACTTCTCAGCATACTCGGGATGACCTGCAGCCTGATAACCTGCATACTTGGGGTCCTTTCCGAAGAAGGAAGAAACGTAACCTGTACAGGTGAGGGGCTTCGGATATCCTACTGCGCCGAGGAGCATATCGAGAGAGTAGCATCCGATGTCACCAAGTGCACCGATACCGCCGGTCTCCTTCTCGATGAAGGTGGTGCCGTAGGGGAAAGGAATTCCCTGACGACGTCCGCCGCCTGCCTGAATGTAGTAGATGTCGCCAAGCTCGCCGGATTCAACGATCTTCTTGATCATCTGCATATTCTCACTCATTCTGGGCTGGAAGCCGATGGTGAGGATCTTGCCGCTTCTCTTTTCAGCCTTCATAACTTCTACAGCCTCGTCAAGAGTAACTGTGAAGGGCTTTTCGAGCAGTACGTTAACGCCTGCGTCAAGTGCATGGATAGCACAGGGAGCGTGCTGGGTGTTGTAGGTACAGATGGAAACACCATCGAGATCCTTCTCGTTTGCGAGGAGCTCTTCGTCGCTGTTGTAGATGCGAGCGCCTTCTACTTCGAACTTCTCTGCGAAAGCTGCTGCCTTGCCGGGAACGATGTCTGCAAGAGCTACAACCTCAACATCGGGCTGCTTTTTGTAAGCTTTGATGTGAGCCTCTGCGATCCAACCGGTACCGATAATACCGATTTTCACCTTTTTGGATGCGTCGATTGCCTTTTCGTTTTTCACGTCTTTAAACGCGTCTAAGGATTTGTCTAATGCTTCTGCCATTTGGATTTACCTCCATAAAAAATTTTTTATAAAAATGGGTTTTTAGTGCCCTATTTTCTGTGGGTTGAGCCTAAAAGCTCTAATTTGTATGTCATCACAACCACGGTATGCCTCTGTTTAAACAGCTGCGCAATGTGGACATTAAGATCTATTTGTGTTTTTATTTCTCTTGTGAAACAATATTTTTAGATTACAAACTGACGCATATAGCGGTAGGAAAGGGTTACGGAATCGAGAACGCGCTCCTTAGAGCCCTCGAAAGCCTTATCCTCAACCTCTACACAGGTCGGTCCGTCATAGCCGATGTCGGTAAGCGCGGATACATACTTGCCCCAATCAACATCGCCGAGACCGGGGAGCTTAGGACTCATATATTCGAGAGGATATGCCATAATACCAACATTATTAAGCTTATCGGGATAAACCTTGATATCCTTATAATGAACGTGGAAAATCTTATCCCCAAACTCGTAAATGGGCTTTACATAGTCTATCTGCTGCCAGATAAAGTGAGAGGGGTCGTAGTTGATGCCGAAGTTGTCGGAGGGAATAAGCTCAAACATTTTTCTCCAGAGCTTGGGTGTGGTGAAGAGGTTCTGTCCGCCGGGCCACTGGTCGGCACCGAAAAGCATGGGGCAGTTCTCGATAGCAACCTTAACGCCCTTTTCTTCAGCAAGCTTTATAATGGGAGGCCAAACCTCTTTAAAGATTTCGAGATTTTCTTCTACCGTCTTGGTCTGGTCTCTTCCTATAAAGGTAGTAACCATATTAACACCGAGGAGAGCCGACATATTTATGACCTTCTTAAGATGGTCGATAGCAGCCTGTCTCTTAGCGAGGTCGCCATCCATAGTGTTGGGATAGAATGCGAGAGAAGAAATTTCGATATTCTTAGCAGCGCAGTAATCCTTAACGTATTTGATGTAGTCTGCCGAGGTGTTATCCACATCGATGTGAGAAACACCTGCATAACGGCGCTCTGCCTTGCCCTGAGGCCAGCAAGCAACCTCTACACACTCGTAGCCGTTAGCCGATGCGTTATCTATCATCTCTTCAAAGGTGAAGCCGTCGTAGATAGCACTTACAATACCAAGTTTCATTAAGTTTTCCTCCTAATATACTATATTTGCGGATTTTTTTATCTCGTCCATACAGGTATGAACGTCTATACAAAGCCTTGAGGCGGCTGTATATTTGTCTAGGTCTTTGCCTTCGATAAAGTCGGCAAAGGCGGCTGCCTCCATTCCCATAAGCTCTGCCTTTGGGGTGAAAACGGTGAGAGGAGTGGCAACTCCGTCCTTTACGAGTTTTGCCTCGGCATAAAGACCGATTTTATCGATTACCACACTGCCCCTGTCTCCTACTATCTCACAGCCTACGGTGGACTGTGCGGTTTTAGAGTAGGAAAGCACCGCAGTAAAGTCGTCATAGCAGAAAAGGGCGGCACCTGCACCGTCACAGCCGTTTCTGAGATAGGAGGCTGTAGCGGTAATGCTGTTCGGCATACCCAGAAGGTCAACTGCGGCATAAACACAGTAGATTCCAAGGTCCATAAGGGTGCCTGCGTGAAGGGACATATCGAATATGTTCATATCCTCTCCCGCCATAAAGGCGTCATACCTTGAGGAGCGCTGACAGTAGTCTATTTTAGCCATTGCCACATTTCCTATTTCGCCCAGTGCCTCTTTTATCGCACTTCGAAACTCGGTATATATGGGGATTATCGCCTCCATATATATAAGACCTTCGCTGTCAGCAATATCCTTAAGCAGGGCATAGGCTCTTGCGTTTGTGGTGATGGGCTTTTCGCAGATAACGTGTTTTCCCGCAAGGAGCAGTGACTTTGATTGCTCAAAATGGCAGGAATTAGGAGATGCGATATACACCGCTTCTATCTCGGGGTCAGCCGAGAGCTCTTCTATAGAGGTGTATACCTTTTTTGCGCCGTATTTATCGGCGAACTCTCTGCCTGTTTCCTCATTTCGGGAATATACAGCATCAAGCTCAAATCTGCCTGTGAGCTTTGCGCCTTCAATAAAGGTTTCGGCAATTACGCCTCTGCCTATGGTAGCATATTTTATCATTAAATGTCTACCTTAAGAGTCTGATGCTTCTCATCCGACTCGAAGCAGGCTTCCATTACAGAGAGCACACGGCGAACCTCGGGAAGCTTTACGATAATTTCTGCCGTGCCGTCGATAACATCGCAGAGGTTTCTGTAATATTCGTGAACATCGCTGGAAAGACGCTCAATATCATATTCGTCAAGAGTAAGCTCGTCGCGGGGAGCCATAGTCTTGGTGATTCCCGCAGCATTCTGTACAGGAGTAACATCCTTTTCAATCCAAGCAGTGAGCTTAGCAACATGAGCCTTCTGCTGCCAATCGGTGAGGTAGAGGGATCCCTCCTTACACTGCATATAGAAACGGGGCATGGGGAGGAAGTTATATGTACCAACCTCAACGTGAGCGGTCTTTCCGCTTTCGAAATCAAGCTCTAAACGGAAGCCGTCGTCAACCTCTTTATTGGTTATATTGGTGCAAACACAGTTTACGCCAACGATTTTTTCTTTTACAAGCTGCAGCATCTGGTCGATAAGATGAACGCCCCAATCAAGAATCATTCCACCGCCGGGAGCCTTTTCGCAACGCCAGTCGGAAGGAATACCGCGGGAGCCGTGAATACGGGACTCGATGCGTAATACCTCGCCGATTTCACCCGACTCGATAACCTGTTTTACTGCGCGGAAGTCAACATCCCAGCGACGGTTCTGATGAACGGTGAAGACCTTGCCCGATTCCTTTGCGGCGGCACACATACGGTCGAACTCGGCAACCGAAAGTGCAACGGGCTTTTCGCAAACCACGTTATGACCGCTTTTTAGTCCGTTTACAACAAGTGCCTCGTGAACGTCGTTTGGGGTAGCCACAACGATAATATCAACATCCTTGTCGGCAAAAATTGCTTCGTTGCTTTCGTAAACGAAGATACCGTTTGCCTTTGCTGCCTCGCGACGCGACTCCTTTATATCATAGGTTCCTGCAAGGGTGCAAACATCACTTTTAAGCACCTGAGCACAGTGCCACGCACCCTGTCCGCCGTAACCGATTACTGCAACTTTTTTTTTCATAATGAAAACCTCCCTGGGAATTTTCGCCTTCCCTTTTAAGGGGAAGGGAGACCGCTTGCGGTGGATGAGGGAAATCTATGCCACTCTGCTTTGCGGGATAATATGACCAGTTTATTGCGTTTTTAATTACCCTTATAACATCCTCGTTATAATAGATGGGATAACTTTCACAAGGGGCTGTAAGTAGAATATCTTTCCGAGCTCACACTTATAGCAGCAGTTGCTTTAAGCACAATAAACCTCTGTTTGGTCGTTTTTTGCCATTATAGGTTTATTTTATTAGATAATGAGCCTTTCGGCAAGTCAATAGTATGGCAATTTATGGTCAAATATTGCTGTGTGGTTTTTTGCTTTGTCCTTTTATTGAATGTTTTTATGGTTTTTGCCCGTCATTTGTTTTTGTTGAGAGGACGATTTTTAGAGATTTAAAACTGCAAATTATATCAGACTGCGTAGTGCCGAGTAAGCGAAGCGTACGAAGGCTGTCTATGCGTCATCATACCGCATTTTCCATATATCAAAATAATACCATATAACGTATATCTTTTCAAGAAAAAACTGTGAAAAATGTCCAACAAATTTGTCCTGATAACATATTGTTGAATATTTTTATCTTTTGGGTTATAATTGAGGTAATATTTAAGAGGTGACGAAATGAAAATCATTATTGTGGGTGCCGGTAAGGTCGGCACCAACCTTATAAAACTTCTGGCTAACGAAAAGCACGACATTACGGTTATCGACGCCGACCAGAGGTTGGTTTCTGCGGTGGTAAACGATTATGATGTTATCGGTTATTGCGGCAACGGTGCCTCCTTCCCCGTTCAGGAAGAGGCGGGCGTTTCGGACTGCGATGTTTTTATTGCCGTAACAGGAAAGGACGAGCTTAATATTATGAGCTGTATGGTTGCAGGTAAGATAGGAAATGCAAAAACCATTGCTCGCGTGCGCAACACCGACTACTCGGGTCAGCTTCTCTTTATGCAGAATAAGCTCGGCATCAATCTGCTTATAAATCCCGAATTTGAAACCGCGGCAGATATTGCCCGCACTATCGAATTCCCTGCCGCAACCAAAATCGAGACCTTTGCAAAGGGACGTATCGACCTTGCTGAGATAACCGTTCCCGAAACAAGTCCCCTTGCCGGCATTATGCTACGTGACATCCGCAAGGTGCTTGAGGTTTCTATGCTTATCTGCGCCGTTCAAAGGGGCATCGAGGTTTTCATCCCTTCAGGTAATTTTGTTATCGAGGCGGGGGACAAGCTTCACTTTACCGCACCTAAAAAGGCTCTTCATAAAATATTTAAAATCATTGGTATGGAAAAGAAGAAGATACACTCCGTCCTTATCGTAGGGGGCAGCCGCACCGCATTCTATCTTGCTAAATACCTTGTTAAAACAGGCAGAAAGGTAAAGCTTATCGAAGCCGACCGCAACCGCGCTGTGGAAATTGAATCGGCACTGGAGGAATGTGCCGTTGTCTGGGGGGACGGAACCGACCCCGAGCTTTTAGCCGAAGAGGGACTCTCAAACTTTGATGCCGCTGTAGCTCTTACCCAGATTGACGAAGAAAATTTCATTTTCTGTATGCACGCAGATAAGCAGGGGGTTAAAAAGACGGCATGTAAGGTCAACCGCGACCCCTTGGCAAAAATGGTGGATGAGCTTCTGCCCGACTGCAGCATCGTAAGACCTAAGGAAAACACCGCCGACATCATTCTGCGTTATATCCGCGCAGTCACCGACGCCGACGGTCACATTGAAACCCTCTATAAAATTCTGGGTGGCGGTGCCGAGGCAACCGAATTTATCGCTCACGAAAACAATCCAATCATTGGTAAGCCTCTTAAAGAAATCAGCCTTAAGAAAAACACCCTTATTGCCTGCGTAAGCCGTGGCAGAGAGGTAATCATTCCCGACGGTAACACCACCATTCTTCCCGACGACAGCGTTATCGTTATAACCGCAGGTCATACGGTAAGCTCCCTTGCCGAAATTCTGGAGTAACATATTATGAATTACACAGTAGTCTTTTATATACTGGGAAAAATCCTTTTCTCCTTAGGCGTTTTAATGCCTGTGCCCCTTGTCTGTGCCGTTATTTATTCGGAGCCTGTGCTTCCCTTCCTTATACCTATGGCTTTGTGTCTGGGCGTAGGATTTCTCCTTTCGCGACGCTCTCCCGACGACCGCAAAATGCTTGCGCGAGAGGGCTTTGTAAGTGTTGGTCTATCCTGGATAGTTATGTCCCTTGTGGGCTGTCTGCCCTATATTATAAGCGGAGCTATCCCCAGTTTTGTCGACGCTTTTTTTGAAAGTGTTTCGGGCTTCACCACCACAGGTGCTACCATACTTACAGATGTTGAGGTTCAGGCAAAAAGTATTCTTCTCTGGCGTTCCTTTACTCACTGGATTGGCGGTATGGGTGTTCTGGTCTTCTTTCTGGCAATTATGCCTAAATCCAACAGCAAATCAAACAGCTATATGCACCTTATGAAGGCAGAATCGACGGGCCCGTCGGTAGGCAAATTGGTTGCCCGCATTTCCGATACCGCCCGCGTGCTTTACGGTATATATATTCTCCTTACCGCCATAGAATTTCTTCTTTTACTTTTTGGCGAAATGAACCTTTTTGAAGCCCTTAACCATGCCTTTTCTACCGCAGGTACGGGAGGCTTTGGCATAAAGAACGATTCTATTGCCTCCTATTCGGCATACAGTCAATATGTTATTGCGATATTTATGCTGCTTTTCGGCACAAATCTCAGCATTTTCTACCTTATTTTAACGGGACATTTTCTCCGCGCCGTTAAAAATGAGGAGCTCAGGTGGTATTTAGGTCTTATAGTCTGCGCCATAGTGGGAATTTCGGTTAGTATCTATCCCTCTGTGCAAAGTGCTGAGCTTACCTTCCGTCAGGCATTATTTCAGGTTGCCGCAATCCTCTCCACAACCGGCTTTATTACCGCCGATTTCGAGCCTTGGCCCGCCTTCACCCATATTATAATTGTTATTCTTATGTTCAGCGGCGGATGTGCAGGATCTACAGCAGGCGGAATGAAGGTCTCCCGTTGGGTTCTCCTCCTTAAAAACGGAAAACGGGAAATTCGGTATATAACCCATCCGAGGGCTGTTGTTTCGGTTAAGCTGGACGGTAAGACCGTAGACCACGAAACGATACGCGGAACCACATCATACATCATTATGTTTGCCGCACTTTTCCTATCCTCATCTTTAATTATAACCGCCATTGAGAGCTTCGATATAGTAACAGGCCTTTCGGCGGTAGCAACCTGTCTTAATAATGTGGGTCCCGCTTTGGGAGAACTCGGTCCCACCGACAGCTTTGCCTACCTGACCGACCCCACAAAGCTGATTTTATGCTTTAATATGCTCACAGGCAGACTGGAGCTTTTCCCCATGCTGATTCTCTTTGCCCCCTCAACCTGGAAGAAATTTTCCTAAAAAATTTTTAAGTTACAAGACCCCCGCACCTCTACGAGGCGCGGGGGTTGTTCATTAAATTTATTATATATGTCATTCTAAGGAGCGTAAGCGACGAAAAATCTCTCGGGATGATGTGCCTATATGGGCATTTTTATCAGATTTGCGATTCTTCGCATCACAGATGCTCAGAATGACAGACGGTAGCGTTTCCGCGGTTGCCGTTTTTATATCCGTGCCGAAGGCACACATTTCCCTCGGCCCTCAGCCCTTGGCCCTCATCCCTACAGTAGATTCTTTTTATAAAGCCGTAACACTGTGGAAGAGACCGATACTCCGCCTATGTAAAATCCGCAATCGGGATAGGCAGTAGAAAGGGTAGCGTTCAGCTGTTCTATGTAGGAATTTAGATTGTTATAAACCGCATCACGCAAGGCGTTGTCCGAAAATCTAACCTCTACCACATCGGCAGACTGTATGGTGAGATAGCCTGCAAGTGCCTCTATTGCGTCAGGGAAGAAAACAAAGCCCGAACGGTTAAAATAATTATACTCGGTATTTTCACATACAGGTCGATGAATATTAAAGGAAACCGTTCCGCCGCTAAGCTCATCGGGAGCAAATTCGTAATAATTCTTGCCGAAGGTATGGTCAAGCTGAATAGCACTGTCGGAAAGATTAAAATATTCGTGGGATACAGTGTCCCCATTTGTATCGTTCCAGGTGACATCAAGATGATACCATTCGCCGTGGAGGTTTACAGCATTCCACATATGGCCCTCACCGCCACCCATACCCGTTACAGTAACACAGGATATACCAAACCTGCCAAGAAGCAGCTGCATTGCCCTTGAATACCCCTCGCAAAGTGCATTTCCGTTTACAAGGGCTCCATAGGCGGAATATATCATACTGTCGGCAGGGTCGGTAGAGTATTCCACCCTCTGACAAAGCAGGTCGTGAAGCTGAAGCTCAATCTCATAAGGGTCGGTTGCGGTAACGGCTGAGGTTATTTCGTTAACCGCCGACTCCAGCGCGCCCTTCATCTTTTCTGCGACGCTGCGTGAAACAAGATATGAGGGCTCACTGTCGGCAGAAACCGCAAAATATACTAATACGGTAGGCTCTCCCTCGGCGGTGTTGCCCACAGCGGTGGCATAGTATTGGGGAAGCCAGAAAATGTCGGGATGGTCGTTAGCTATAGCGTTGCGCACTACCGCTACATCGGTATTGTAGTCAGACCCTTTTTTGCCAAGAGGTATCCACCCTGTCTGCATATTATGCACCGCGTTATACATTGCCTCATAGTATTCCTTTTGGATGTCTGTAAGTTTTGAATAGCAGTAGTGGGAAAAATGCTCCGAGTTGTTCTCAGGAGCTTCGGGCTGTACGACCTGATCCTCAGGATTAGAGCCCGACAGAGAGGAGCTGGGTCCCGATAGAGACGGGTTCATCTCAGAGGAAACGGGCGGAGGAACAGGGTTCTGAGCGTCTACAGGCTCCGACTCGGGTGTATCCGACGACATATTTGAGGAGGTAGGAGGAACTACGGGATTAGGGTCGGCAGAAGAGGGCACACTTGTAGTATGCTCGTCGTCGCAGGCAGCAAAGCTAAACAGCAAAAGAGCGCAGAGCAACAGTACTGCAATCCGCTTCATATTTCTCCCCTCCTTAAAATCAGTAAAACACAAAGTTGCGGAACATATCCTCCATATAAGGAATCCAGTCATAACACACCGAATAAGGCAGGTCGGTATCCGCTGATTCAATTATAAACATAAAATCCCCCGAAGACAAGCCTGTTTTTGAAATTTTTTCAAAAAAAGCAGAAGAAATTTCTGCCATATTGTCCGCGGTGAGGTTTTTTTCGTTAATTTCGTAAAGAGCGGCAGAAAAATAAAGGGATTTTTGCCCGTTTTGGTCGATAAGCTCGATACCACCGAGGCGGTCGCAGAGGGCTCCGCAGAAATCCTCGGGAATAAACATTGTATAGTCCACCCTGCAGGAGGCGTTTTCGGCGGAGGATAGGGCAGAGCTTTCGAACATTCTCACCTCGGTAAGAATGTTTTCAAAATCGAAAAAGAGAAAAACTCCCCTCTCCTGCTCATCATATAGCAGTATGCCGCAGTTTGGGGGATAATCAAAATATCCCACCCCCGACAGATTTTCCTGCGCCGACATCTCGGGGGTGACAAGCTGGGCAGGAATAAGGATAATTCCAAAAACGGTGAGAAATCCCGAAATTATCATCAGGGTTACAAGAACGGAAATTATTCCTCTTCTGCTTTTTTTCATTTAACATCACCTTTTTTAATAATCTGATATTAGTATGACAAAATTCTCTTGAAGGTATTCGGTTTTGGTGATATAATGACAAAGCAGTGGTGTAGGGCCACTTTTTGTAGGGCCGAGGGCTAAGGGCTAAGTGGCAAGGGAAATGTGTGCCTTCGGCACGGATATAAAAACGGCAACCGTAGGGCGGTGCCTTGGTGCCGCCGTGGTGTTTTGCTAAAAATGTCATTCTGAGCATCTGCGATGCGAAGAATCGCAAATTTGATAAAAATGCCCGTATAGGCTCATCATCCTGAGAGATTCTTCGTCGCTACCGCTCCTCAGAATGACATACATAACAATTTAAAATTTCCGCTCGTGGCGCAGTTGGATAACGCAGCAGATTCCGATTCTGAAGAACGGGGGTTCGAATCCCTTCGAGCGGGCCAAATAAAAATGAGTTCAGCCGCTAGGCTTGGACTCGTTTTTATTTTGTTGTATCAAAAGGGATTCGAACCCGAGAGGGTCTGTCGTAAAGAAAAACAGTACAGTGTACTGTTTTTTAGACAGAGCGGCGAAGTCGGGTACTGTTGTCACAGACAACGGTCGACAAGCCATAAGTATGCGAGGTTGCGAAAAAGGTTTTTGTAAATTTAAAGCTTGCTCGCACGCTTCGCTTTCGCTGAGCCCTACAAAGGATGCCGAAAGAGTTCGCAACCGAAAGCAGACGGTCGAATCCCTTCGAGCGGGCCAAAAAGAAACGACAATTTTCGACAAGAAGATTGTCGTTTCTTTTTGTTCTCTTCTCCTTTCACTCTTCACTTTTCTCTCTTCTCTCAAATTGTCGTTTCCAGATAAAAGATAAGAGAGAAGAGATAAAAGAAAAGGTGCTTTGCTACGCAAAGCGTTGATTTAAAAAGTGAATTATGATATAATTCACTTAAAGGTGAACATAATGAATAGTCCTTTACTTGAAAAATCTCTTGACTTTGCAACGAAAATAGTCTTGTTTTATGAAGAGTTTTCTAAAACAAAAAAAGATACAACTATTGCAAAACAATTATTGCGTTCCGCTACAAGTGTTGGTGCCAATATAAATGAGGCAATATATGGTAATAGTAAAGCTGATTTTATTTCTAAATTACATATTTCTCTTAAAGAAACAGGCGAAAGTGTCTATTGGCTCACACTTTTAAAAAGAACTAACTTATTTGATTATAATTTTGATGGCTTGCTTTCACTTGCCGAAGAAATAAAAAGAATGTTGATAGCATCTTTAAACACCGCAAAGGATAATAACAAATGATAAAAAACATTAAAGACATTTTGTGCACTCAAGAAATCTATGATATATATTCCTCATGTTTGTTTGAGCCTACTTTCGATAAATTTATGATTAAAGCAGAACAGATGAAAAAAGATTCTTCTGTTTCTGTGTGTGGATATTTTTCAAACAAAAAAATCATTGGTGTAATTTCCACGCAAGAAACCGATAAAACTGTAAAAATCATAGGAATAGCGGTTGATACTAAAGAAAGACATTCAGGTGTTGGAACGAAACTTATAGATTATGTAAAAGATAAAAGCTCAAAACCCATTATTGCCGAAACCGACCGTGACGCTGTTATGTTTTATAAAAAATACGGATTTAACATCAAAGAAATTATTGTTTCAAAATCTAACATTTCTTATAGCAGATATGTATGTACTTTAAATTACAAATAAAAATATGTAGAGGTTCGAACACATAGGTCGAAAATTCAAAAAAGCATCGAATTTGTGCTCCCCTTCCAAAAACAAAGCACCGCGAAAGCGGTGCTTTGTTTTATCCAAGCCGAAGGCTTGGTATGTAATCCGCGTTAGCGGAATGTAATCAGTTTGCTTTGCAAACTGCATGTCATCAAGGCGTTAGCCTTGTATATTCTTTCTTCGGCTTGATTACATACGCAACTTTCGTTGCAATTACATACAATGCTTCGCATTGATTACATTCACACCTGCGGTGTGATTTAATATGTAAGAATTCGAGCACATAGCTCAGAAATTCAAACGCAAATGTAAAATATGCTTGACATTTTTAAAAAGTTGTTATATAATCCAAATTGTAAAGCGCACTTTACTTTTGGGGGCGATTATTTGAAAAACAAGATAAAAGAACTGCGAAAAAGCCAAAATGTTACGCAGGAAGAACTGGCTTTTGCTGTGGGCGTGACCCGACAGACGATTATCTCATTGGAAAACGAAAAATACAACGCTTCAATACAGCTTGCCTATAAAATTGCGAAATTTTTCAGCACATCCATAGAAGATATATTTATTTTTGAGGAGGACTAATTATGGATTTCAGAAAAAAGCTTAAAATCAGACTGTTTGTTGCCGTAGGATATATTGTTCTGGGCGTTGTGATGATTGTTGCATTCAATTTAATAAAAACCGAGAACGAGTTTTTATCCTCCTTCGGCTTTGCGCTGGTTGTAATCGGTATTGCTAATGTCAGAAAATATTTTATTATAACAAGGAGCGAAGAATCCATAACAAAAAGGCAGATAGCCGAGTCCGACGAGCGCAATATTGCTATTGCAAACAAGGCAAAAAGCGTTTCCTTTATTATTTATGTCATACTGGCGAGTGTTTCGGTTATTGTGTTGGCACTACTTAACCAAACCCTGCTTTCTACCCTTGTTTCGGGGACGGTTTGCGCTCTGATTATAATTTACTGGATAAGCTATTGGATAATACGCAAAAAATCATAATCCTTTTATTGCAAAAAATTTTATTACCGATATACTCCGCTTTAACATTTTACTTGACAAAAGCTACATTTTTTAATACAATAGCATATAACAAAGCGTCTGAGCGGAAACCAGTACCCGTTTTCCCCCTTTAAGAGAGCTGTTGGTCGGTGAAAAACAGCAGAGGGCTTTCGGCGAATTCATTCCGTTAGCTGTGGGCTGAAGATTTTAAATTGCGTAGGCTTTACCGGTTGCAACCGTTATATTGCAGGGTGTGATAGCACCCGATGAGGTCCTTTTTGTGAGAAAAGGGCGAAGCAGAGTGGTAACACGGTCATTCCGTCCCTGCACCTTTTGGTGCAGGGCTTTTTTATTTTCTGTTTGTATTTTGCACGGCATAACCGTGTTTTATAAAGGAGTTTTTATTATGAAAAAAGTATTATCCCTCATTCTGGCAGTTGTTATCTGCCTCGGAAGCTGTCTTATGCTCTCCTCCTGCGGAAATTCTGCAGACTATACCATAGGTATTTGTCAGCTTATGAAGCACGAGTCTCTCGACAAGGCTACTCAGGGCTTTATGGATGCCCTCACCGAGGCTATGGAGGAAGCAGGTAAAACTGTTGATTTTGACACTCAGGTTGCAGGAGAAACAAACTATTGTGCAACCATCGTCAACACCTTCGTTTCCAAAAAGGTAGACCTTATTATGGCAAACGCTACCCCCTCTCTCCTTGCTGCCGCTAACGCTAGCGCTACTATCCCCGTTCTCGGCACCTCTGTAACCGATTACAGCGATACCTTCGGCGGAAACATCCCCGAAAACGTAAGCGGCACTTCTGACGCTGTTCCCTTTGACCAGCAGGCTCAGATGATGATTGATACCCTCGGTCTTAAGGAGGGCGATCAGGTAGGAGTTGTTTACTGCCTTAACGAGTCGAACTCGGCAATTCAGTATGAGGCTGTTAAGAAGTACTTCGAGGAAAAGAAGATTGTCGTAAAGGCTTACACCTTCTCTGATACCACCGAAATTCAGACCGTTGTTACCTCTGCTGCTAACGACAGCAAGGCAATCTATGTTCCCTCTGATAACACCGTTGCCGATAACGATAACATTCTTGCAACCGTTTGCGGTGACAAGGTTCCCGTATACACAAGCTACGGCGGAAGCGTTTGCTATGCAAGTCTTGCTATCGACTACTATGAGCTTGGCGCAGAGACAGGTAAAATGGCTGCCGAAATCCTCTTAAACGGCAAAAAACCTGCTGATTTCGAGGTTAAGACCCTTACCCCCTCTACCGTATTCAACAAAGACCTTTGCGACAAGCTGGGAATTACCGTTGAAGAAAAATAATTTAAACTGAGGTAAAAAATGGCTTTTTTAAATGCGCTGCCCGGTGCGGTAGCCGAAGGACTTATCTGGGGCCTTATGGCCATAGGAGTATACATATCCTTTAAAATACTCGACATTGCCGACCTTTCGGTAGACGGCTCTATCTGTACGGGCGGATGCGTCTGCGCGGTACTTATTGCGGCAGGTGTTCCTGCCTGGCTCAGCGTGATTATTGCATTTTTTGCAGGCTCGCTGGCGGGTACGCTTACAGGCGTTTTCCACACTGCACTGGGTATTCCCGCTATACTTGCGGGTATTCTCACCCAGCTTATTCTCTATTCGGTAAACCTGTCTATACTTGGAGGAAAATCCCTTGCTCTTATCGATGCAAGACTTAATAAGCTTGTACTTAATATGAGCGACAACATCGGGGCAATAATTTCCGCTGTGCTTATAATTGCCGCGATTATAGTTATTCTCTGGCTCTTCTTCTATACCGAGGTGGGACTCACCCTTAAATCAACGGGAGATAACCCCGATATGAGCCGTGCACAGGGCGTTAACGTAAAGCGCAACAAGGTTATAGGCCTTGCAATATCCAACGGAATCGTTGCGGTTTCTGGTGCTCTGCTCGCACAGTACAAGGGCTCTGCCAACATAAACGACGGCAGAGGTGCCATAGTTATCGGACTTGCTGCAATATTTATAGGACTTTCGGTTTCTCTTAAGATAAAGCCCAATTTTGTAGTCAGTCTTATCGGCGTTGTAGGTGGCGGAATAGTCTACTACATCATCTACAATTTTGTTATTCTGCTCGGACTCAAGACCGACTATTTAAAGATGCTTTCGGCAATAATAGTGGTTATTTTCCTTGCAGTGCCCTATCTTAAGGGCGAATACTTCAAAAAGCAGAAGCCTCTGCCCATAGAAGCTCAGACCAGTGCAGGAGGTGAGGCAAATGCTTAAAATTACTAATCTGCAAAAAACCTTTAACCCAGGCACAGTAAATGCAAAAACGGCTCTTCGCGGTTTAGACCTCACATTAAACGAGGGTGACTTCGTGACCGTAATCGGCGGAAACGGAGCAGGTAAATCCACCCTGCTCAACGCCATTGCGGGGGTCTGGAAGCCCGACTACGGTACTATCGAAATCGACGGTACAGACGTTACGGCTATGCCCGAGCACAAGAGAGCACAGTTTTTAGGCAGAGTTTTTCAGGACCCGATGAAGGGCACAGCCCCCGATATGGAGATTGCCGAAAACCTTGCCATTGCCGCAAGAAGAGGCACAAAACGCCGTCTTGTATGGGGTGTGCGAAAGGCAGAAAGAGAAGAGTATAAAAAGCTTCTTGCTCAGCTCGATTTAGGTCTTGAAAGCCGTCTTTCGGCAAAGGTTGGTCTGCTCTCGGGCGGACAGCGTCAGGCGGTTACTCTGCTTATGGCAACCCTTAAAAAGCCCCGTCTTCTCCTTCTTGACGAGCATACAGCCGCCCTTGACCCCAAAACCGCGGCTAAGGTGCTGGAGATAACCGACAAGCTGGTTTGTGAGAACAATCTCACCACCCTTATGATAACCCACAATATGAACGACGCTATTGCCCACGGTAACCGTCTTATTATGATGCACGAGGGCAAGGTTGTGGTTGATATTTCGGGTGAAGAAAAGAAAAAGCTCACCATAAGTCAGCTGCTGGGTCTCTTTGAACAGGCAAGCGGAAGCGAATTTGCAAACGATAAGGTAATGCTTTCCAAATAAACGGCTACCGTAGGGACAGGTTTTCCGTCCCGTTTTCGTACGCCTTTTTTCTCCACTTGAAGAGGGGTGGGATATGTGATATAATCGGTATGTAAATAAATTCAAGGAGACTTTATGAAGCCTATTTACATATTTCTGACCCGTACCGAAAGCATTGTTTCCAAAATCGTTCATTTCTTCACAAAAGACACCTACACCCATTCTGCCATTGCCTTTGACAGAGAGCTTGTTCACCTTTACAGCTCGGGCAGAAAAAACGGTATAAAAATGTTCCCTGCAGGTCCTTGCAGAGAACGTCTTGACCGAGGCTTTTATGCCCGTGTTGGCAGGACCCCCTGTGCTGTTTACGAGCTTATTGTTACCGATGAGTCCTACGAGCGGGCTAAGCTTGAGGTCGAGTGGTTTATGGAGCATCAGGACGAGTTTAAATTCAGTGCCCTTGGTCTGATTGCCTGTAAGTTCGGTATAGCTTTAACGAGAAAAAACAAATATTTTTGTTCCCAATTTGTGGCAGAGATTCTAAGCCGAAGCAACTCGGTAAAGCTACCGAAGATTTGCTGTCTTATGCGGCCCAGCGACTATATAACCCTGCCCGGCATCCAAAAGATTTTTGAGGGAGATATAGGACAGGTGGCTAAGCTGGTGTGGGACGTAGGGCCGAGGGTCAAGGGCTAAGGGCCGAGGGAAATGTGTGCCTTCGGCACGAAAATATAAACGGAGAGAGCGGAAACGTTACCCTCTGTCATTCTGAGCATCTGCGATGCGAAGAATCGCAAATTTGATGAAAATGCCCGTATAAGCACATAGTCCCGAGAGATTCTTACGATCCTACCGCTCCTCAGAATGACATATATAATGAATTTTACGGCTACCGTAGGGCGGTGCCTTGGTGCCGCCGTGAAATATTCCAAATTTGTACAAAAAACAGGCTATCCCGCGGGACAGCCTGTAAATATTTATAGAACTGCTTTTGAAAGTGCCTTGGAAACTGGGAGTGCCAGTAAAAACCCTGCTACTATCTCCACAAGTCCGTTTATGCCTACAAAGAGGAGCACAAAGGAAACTACACTTGTGCTGCCGAGCGTTTGTGCAAAGCCCTGAATATAATCCGAACCGTAGAAGAAAATGCACAGAGCTGACATAAAGAAAAGTGTGTTGAGTACAGGTGCCAGAATAGAGCCTACCGCCATTGATACAAGGCGTGTCTTATCCCGAAGCACCTTTCCTACACCCTTTGCGGCAAGTCCCGAAAGCCAGCCTGCGAGAATTCGCGTGGGAATGCAGATAATGGCGGTGTAAACAACATTCATTCCCAGAAGTGCCGCACCGAAAGGAGAATAGCCGAAGCACTGTATAAAACTGACTGTTCCAAACACTCCGCCCAGCACCGCCCCCGAGGCAGGTCCGTAAAGACAGGCACCGATAGCCACGGGCACCATCGACAGGGTTATCTCCAGTCCTAAGGTGCGGATAGGCAGAAAGGAAATGATGCAGATAACGGCTGAAAGCAGTCCGTTTACCGCAAGTCTGCGGATTTTTTCTGTTTGATTTGACATAAATTTACCTCCGATACTGCTCCCTTTGGGATGCAGTTCAAAAATTTATCAGAATTGCCCCGTTTCCCGAGACAACTAAGATACATATTATGTGTTTTTCTCGTAGATGAGGCGAAGCCCCTCTAAAAGAAGGTTTTCGTTATAAATAATATCGTTTTTACAGAAGACTATGATATCTTTTGAAAGTCCGCCTGTAGCAACCACCGTAGCTGTTTCGCCAAGCTCCTCTTCAATGCGGTCGATAAGGCCGTCGAGCATAGCGGCTGTGCCGAGAACGATGCCCGACTGCATACAGTCGACAGTGTTCTTACCGATAACCGATTTAGGGCTTGTGACCCCAATGGCGGGAAGTGCCGCAGTGCCCTCTGCAAGAGCACGCATTGTCATACGGACACCCGCACCGATTGTGCCGCCTAAAAATGCTCCGTTTTTATCCAGCACCGAAATTGTAGTGGCGGTACCCATATCAATTACTATACAGGGCATTGTGTATTCGTGAAGAGCACCTACCGCACCTGCCGCAAGGTCTGCGCCAAGCTGAGCGGGATTGTCTATCTTGATATTAAGTCCTGTTTTAACACCTGGGCCAAGCATTAGGGGAACAGTGTCGCAGAGCAAAGCCACTGCCGCACTCACCGATGCGCCTACCGCAGGAACAACCGAGGAAATTATACAGTCCTCGACCTCGCTTACCTCCTCGCCGTGAAGAGCCAGAACATCCTTAATGTCTATAGCGTACTCATCGGCGGTTTTGCGAGGGTCGGTAGAAAGACGGGCAGTAAGTTTGAGCACCTCGTCACAGAAAAGACCCAGCGTTATATTTGTGTTTCCGATATCTATTGCAAGTAGCATAAAATCACCTCAAAAATATATTAGTAGGTGTTACACCTTGTATTATAACCCATTTTATGAATTTGTAAAGTTTTATTTGTCTTCAGCACAACAAATCCCTTTTATAAATCTATGCTGAAAATGTCATTCTGAGCATCTGCGATGCGAAGAATCGCAAATTTGATGGAACTCAACGGCTGCCGTCTGTCCACTGTAAACTATAAAAAAGGATGAGCGTTGCTGCTCATCCTTTTTTGTTATTATTTCTTATTGCGGAAGCCCTGACGGGGTCTTCTGGGTTTTCTATCGGTCTCTTCTGCGCCGTCGTCTTCTATAGTTGCGCCTTCGATTTCAACAAGAGCATCTCTTCTTGAGAGATTGATTCTGCCCTGATCGTCGATTTCGGTAACCTTAACGATTATCTCATCACCTACAGCAACAACGTCCTCAACCTTTTCGGTACGCTTAACGTCGAGCTTGGAAATGTGAACAAGACCTTCCTTACCTGGGGCAATTTCAACGAATGCGCCGAAGGTCATAAGACGGGTAACCTTTCCGCGGTAGATTGCGCCGATTTCGGGGTCGTTAGCGATGGTCTCAACAATCATAAGAGCGCGCTGAGCCTTCTCTGCGTCGATAGCGGTGATGAATACCTTTCCGTCATCGTCAATGTCAATCTTACACTCGCAGTCTGCCTGAATCTTCTGAATAACCTTTCCGCCCGAACCGATAACCTCGCGAATCTTGTCGGGGTGGATAACGGTGGAAATCATCTTGGGCGCATACTTCGAAACCTCGGCTCTGGGCTCTGAGATAGCCTTGAGCATAACCTCGTCGAGGATGTAATTTCTTGCCTTGTGGGTCTTAGCAAGAGCCTCTTTGATGATTTCGGGAGTGAGGCCGTGAACCTTAAGGTCCATCTGAATAGCTGTGATACCCTCTTTGGTGCCTGCAACCTTGAAGTCCATATCGCCGTGGAAATCTTCAAGACCCTGAATGTCTACCATTGTCATCCAGCGGTCACCCTCGGTGATAAGTCCGCAGGAGATACCTGCAACGGGAGCCTTAATGGGAACACCTGCATCCATAAGTGCGAGGGTACTGCCGCAGATAGAGCCCTGTGAGGTAGAGCCGTTAGAGGAGAGAACCTCAGAAACAAGGCGGATGGTGTAGGGGAATTCCTCAGCAGAGGGAATTACGGGAACGAGAGCACGTTCTGCAAGAGCACCGTGACCTACCTCACGACGGCCGGGGCCTCTGGAGGGCTTGGTCTCGCCTACCGAGTAGGAGGGCATATTGTAGTGGTGGATATATCTCTTTTCGGTCTCGCTGTCGATACCGTCTAAAAGCTGACTGTCGCGGATAGAGCCTAAGGTTGCAATGGTGAGAACCTGAGTCTGTCCTCTGGAGAAGAGACCCGAACCGTGTACGCGGGGAAGAAGACCGACCTCACTGTGGAGAGGACGAATATCGTCGATTCCGCGTCCGTCTACACGCTTGCCCTCGTCAAGGAGCCAACGACGTACAACAAACTTCTGAAGCTTGTACATACAGTCATCAATCTTGAGCTCCTGCTCGGGATAGATTTCGTCGAACTTTGCGTGTACCTTGTCGTAGATGGGGAGCATTCTTTCATCGCGAACGGTCTTATCGTCGGTATCAAGAGCGAACTTAACGTCGTCGATAGCAAACTCTTTAATAGCCTCGAACATCTCGGTATCGGGGTTAGAGGATTCGAAGGTGAATTTCTCTTTACCGATTTCAGCAACTATTGAGTTGATAAACTCAACTATCTTCTGGTTCTCTCTGTGTCCGGTCATAATAGCGTCGAACATAACATCGTCGGGAACCTCGTTAGCACCTGCTTCAATCATAGCAACAAGGTCGCTTGTAGAGGAAACGGTAAGCTGAAGGTCGTTTTTCTCCTGCTGTGCAGCAGTGGGATTTAAAACAATCTGTCCGTCAACAAGACCTACGGAAATACCCGAGATAGGTCCTTCCCAAGGAATATCCGAAATGGAAAGTGCAATAGATGCACCTATCATAGCGGTGATTTCGGGAGAGCAGTCGGGGTCTACCGACATAACGGTGCAGACAAGGGATACGTCGTTTCTCATATCCTTGGGGAAGAGAGGACGAACGGGTCTGTCGATAACGCGGGATGCAAGGATAGCCTTGTCGGAGGGCTTGCCCTCACGACGGGTAAAGGAGCCGGGGATACGGCCTACGGAATAAAGCTTTTCTTCAAAATCTACAGAAAGGGGAAGAAAATCGATTCCGTCACGGGGCTTTGCAGATGCGGTTGCTGCGCAGAAAACGGATGTTTCACCGTAGCGGATAAGGCAGGAGCCGTTTGCTAGCTGACCCATTTTACCGGTTTCAACCTTTAAGGGACGACCGGCAAATTCGGTTTCAAAAACTCTGAAATTTTCGTACATAATGAACCTCCAAAACATATTTTTTCGGGGTGTCACGGTTAAGCAATAAAGCCAATGCCAAAGGAAATTTGACACTCGATTTACCGCTTTACACGCAACAGCCCAACGGTTTAAAAAACAATCAAGCAGACCGCGAAAGACTTCACGGTCTGCCTTTTTCCATAATTACTTACGGATTCCGAGACGCTTGATGATTGCACGGTAACGCTCGATATCTACCTTGGTAAGGTAAGCGAGAAGGTTACGTCTGTGACCAACCATTTTAAGAAGTCCGCGGCGGGAGTGATGGTCCTTCTTGTGTACCTTGAGATGCTCGGTGAGCTCATTGATACGGGTGGTGAGAAGGGCAATCTGTACCTCGGGGGAACCTGTGTCTCCCTCGTGGGTAGCATATTCGGCAATAATAGCCTGCTTCTGTTCTGCTGTCATTTGTTTCACCTCATTTAAATTTTGTCCGCCGAGAACAAAGCAATAGGTCAAAGGTGGTCCTCATAGAGGCAGTCGCCCAAAGCCTTGTAAACGGTAGCCATAGTAGTATATCACAAAGAAACGAAAAAGTAAAGAAAAATTTTTCAGGGCTTAGCCTCCCTTGTGTAAAGGGAGCCTTATTTTTACAGCAATTCGCACACAAGCTCGGTGTAGGCGGCGGGGTCGTCGATGGGAAGCCCTGCTATAAGTGTTGCCTGAGCAAAGAGGATATTACAAAGCTTTCCTGCTCTGTCCTTATCGGTGGCATAAAGCTCCTTAAGCTTTGAGAAAACGCTGTGGGAGGCATTAAGCTCTAAAACACGCTGAGCCTTGGGCTTTTGCTCCTCGTCACCCGGTATCTGTGCGAAATATTTTTCCATCTCTAAGGTGACAGGTCCTGTTGTGCTGAGACATACAGGGTGGCTTTTTAGCTTTTTGGAGATGATTACCTCTGCAGCCTTGCCGCTTAGTGAGGATTTAAGGAATTCGAGCATTTCCTTGTTTTCTTTTTCGGCGGTTTTTGCCTTTTCCTCGTCGGCACTATCAAGCAGGTCGGCATTTTCGGAATTTATGGAGCAGTAATCCTTTTCTCCCTCTGCGCGGAGGGTCTGCATAACAAACTCATCCACCTCGTCGGTGAGCATAAGCATATCGTAGCCCTTGTCGCGCACAAGCTCAACCTGAGGCAGTGCGCCTATCTTTGCGGCAGTCTCACCGCAGGCGTAATAGATGTGCTTTTGGTCCTCACCCATTGCGGCGATATACTCTGAGATGGTTATCATTTTATCTTCCTTAAGGCTGCGGAAAAGGAGCAGGTCTTTGAGCTTATCCTTGTTCATTCCGTAGTCGGAAACAATGCCGTATTTAAGCTGAAGACCGAAAACAGAGAAGAACTTTTCGAACTTTTCGCGGTCGTTTGTGAGCAGCTTTTTAAGCTCGGATTTTATCTTCTTTTCAATACTGCCTGCAATGGTTTTGAGCTGACTTGTCTGCTGAAGCATCTCGCGGGAGATGTTAAGGGAGAGGTCCTCACTGTCCACAACACCCTTTACAAAACGGAAATGGTCGGGCAAAAGGTCCTCGCACTTGTCCATAATAAGCACACCCGAGGAATAAAGTCTGAGCCCCTTCTGGAAATCCTTGGTGTAGTAGTCATAAGGGAGTGCCGAGGGTACGAAAAGCAGTGATTTATACGAAACAAGACCCTCGGTAGAGGTGTGAACCGAAAGAATAGGCTCCTCAAAGTCGTAAAAGGTATCCTTATAGAAAGCTTTAAGCTCCTCTTCGGTAACATCGTTTTTGCTCTTCTGCCAGAGGGGAACCATAGAGTTTACGGTGTCCTCTTCGGTGTAGGGGACGCTCTTCTTATCTTCTCCTTCTCCCTCTTCTTTATACTTTGTCACCTTCATTTTTATGGGGTGGCGGATATAGTCGGAATAGGTCTTAATAAGGTTTTTAAGGCGGTATTCGTCTAAAAATTCGCTGAATTTGAACTCCTCGGTGTCCTCTTTAAGGTGCATTTCAATCGTGGTGCCCACGCTCTCCTTTTCGCATTCGGTAACGGTGTAGCCATCGATACCGTTTGACACCCATCTGAATGCCTTGTCGGATTTATAGGAAAGGGTGGTAACGGTCACCTTGTCGGCAACCATAAATGCAGAATAAAAGCCCACGCCGAACTGACCGATGATGTTTGCCGCCTTTTCCTCGTCCTCGGCGGTCATATTCTCCTTAAAGGCAAGGGAGCCCGAACGGGCAATGGTGCCTAGGTTGTCGGTAAGCTCCTCCTCGGTCATACCGATACCGTTATCGGATACGGTTACGGTACGGGCATCCTTATTAAACTCCACGCGGATTGAAAAATCGGAGCATTTTCCTCTGGCTGCCTCGTCGGTGAGGGAGAGATAATAAAGCTTATCTATCGCGTCGTTTGCGTTGGAAATTATCTCACGCAGAAAAATCTCCTTGTTGGTGTAGATAGAGTTGATCATCAGGTCAAGAAGTCTTTTGGACTCCGCCTTAAACTGTCTTTTTGCCATTTTGAATTCCCCCAGTAATATGTAATATATAATCTAATATATACTTAATCAAAATAATTATATTATTTCGTATACCTTATGTCAAGAAATACATATAAACTTCTTTTTTCTCCCTTTTAAGTTGCCTATTTGCAGATAAAGTGCTATAATATCCTCGAAAGTGGTGATTTTTATGGCAAAATACGATTTTTACCTGAACTATGCCGAAAAGGACGGCATAAAAATTGCGACAACCTTAGAAAAACTGCTCACCGAAAAGGGCTTTTCTGTTTTCGGACCCGAGGAATATAAAAAGCGCACGACCTTTTCTAAAAACAGCGTCCAGCGTTTTGCTTCCAAAAGCTGGGCTACCATTACAGTACACGATGCAATAAAGGACTGCAGCTGCTTTGTACCTATTATCACAAACGGCTTTATCAGCACAAGCACAAGAATTACTGAGCTTACTTCGGTTTTAAATCGGGCTCAGGACCGCGCAAAAAAGATAATTCCCATAAGATTTACCGATAAATCCAACAAATATACCGATTTTTTGCTAGGACCCTTCCAGAGTATCATAGCACAAGACCCTGCTAAGCTGGACTCAATAGCAGAACAGCTTAGCGTTGTGATAGACTGTGACGAAAAGACCGCTCTGCTCTATGAAAAACTTCTCCAGTTCAGAAAGGCAGGAAACGACAACCGTGCCGCCGAAACGGTCTGCGAGATAGCCGAGCTTAGTAAAAAAAGCTATGAGCGTCTGCTGAGCTACTGCAATGTTATAAACGCAACCTCGATTGCAGGAGAATGTATCGACCGAATTGCCGAAATCAAAACAAAGCTCGCCGATGTAAACGAGGAAAACTGCGAGGATAAAAGGCTTGAGGACAGCATAAAATCCCTGCTGGGTCTCACCCTTAGAGGCTCGGGAAATTATGATGTTTTCATAAGCTTTAAAAGTGAGGACAGCGACCTTGGTGCCAAGGTTTACAGCTTTTTAAGTGAGAACCTGCTCGAAGCCTTCTGGAGTAAGGTAAGTCTGCCTCAGCTCTCCCGCTCGGAATACAAAAAGGCAATTATGAACGCCTTGGACAAATCAAAACATTTTGTTCTCGTTTTGTCCGACCTTTCATACCTCTCCACCGACTGGATAGAGACCGAAACCACAATTTTTGATGCCGAAATCAAGGAGGGCAGAAAGCCCGACGCAAACTTTGTTTTTCTGGTTACCGACCGCCTATATGATGAAATAATTGCGGCAAATAAAAAGAATCTTCCAATAGAATTCAGGTCCTATCAGATACTTAAAATGAGCAATTTTAGAGAAACCCTTTTAGACTATGTTAAATAGCACAAAACTGTTGTTTTACAGTTTGTTTCAGAATTTTTTAAAACCCGTTTTTTCAGTAAATTTGACAGAAAATTTGCCGAAAAAATGTAGTTTTTGCTCTGTTTTTGGTTGTTTTGTTGCTTTTTTGTTGACAGTCTCTGTCCTGCTATGATATACTTATTAAAAATTAAAACATTATGAACAAGTACGAAGTAAACCCCGACAAGCTTATCTAATTTTGAGCATAACAAAAAAATCCCGAAAGACCTCGGTCCTTCGGGATTTTTTATTTGCTGTTTTTACTGCTTGGAAAAATCTTTTCCGTAGTAGGCAAGATTGAACTTTCCGTCGGTTACAGTGATGTCATCCTTAGTGCCGTCCTGATACTCGATAGAAGCACCTGTAGCGGTGGGATACCAAATACCCATTTCAGCGCCTGAAATAAAGAGCTTTCCATTATCCTTGAACTCTACAGAGATAGCACCGTCTGCATCCTTCCACTCGTTAGCAAAGAGGCTGTAGTAGTTGGAGAGAGCCTTACCTGTATCGGTAGAAAGAGCGGCTTTTCTTACATAGTAGCGAACAGAAGGGTTAACAGCGTTGAGAATGTCGCCGCCGCCGAGGATTTCGTGGGTAACGGCACCGCCAAGCTCCTTAGTGGGAGAAAGACCAGCGGTATCGTTATCGTCGAAGGAATATGAACCTGTATCAGGCTTACTGCCTGTGATATTGAACTTTTCGCCGTCTACTACCTGAAGTACAGTATCCTCGGGAAGGTCACCGAAAAGATAGGTCCATTCTCCAACAAGGTCAGGCTTAGCTGCGGGAGTGGGAACGGTTGTTACGGTGAGGGCGGTTGCATCCTCTAAAGATACTTCGCCGAAGGCACCCATTTTAAGAACAACAGCCTTGTCGGTAGCGATAACGGGGAAGGTTGCGATTACAAAACCGTCTGCATCGTATGCGGTAACAGAAGAGTCGGCTGCAGAAATCTTAACGGTATCAACCTCACCCTTTTCGATTTTCCAAACACCTTCGAAATCGCTGATATTTACGGTTGCAGTGTCAGAACCGCCTGAAGAACCACCTGAAGAACCATCGCTTGAATTATCGGTATCTGTGCCACCGCAGGCAACGAGAGTTACCATAAGGCATAAGGCAAGAACCAAGGCAAGTAATTTTTTCATTTTAAACACCTCATTAAAAATATTAAGAACTTTTTGTTCGAGGGTATTATATCACATATAGTAAAATAAATCTACCATTATTTTTATGGTGTTCTGTTCACTGTAAACTACACTATGTATTTAATTTTCATCAAATTCGCGATTCTTAGCATCGCAGATGCTCAGAATGACATTTTCAGCGTTTTATATCCGTGCCGAAGGCACACATTTCCCTTAGCCCTTGGCCCTTGGCCCTCGGCCCTTAACCCTACATACTTATATATATTATATATATTTATTAAATTTATCATTGAAATATGTTAATAACTGTGATATAATTTAATGCGAATGTAGACTACTTTTAGGGCGGTATGCCTTCTACCTCGAAAAATGTCATATTTCCCCCGATAGTTGTCCTTGACAAGGGGTTTTATGTCCGGTTCACCCCGAAATATGTCGTTGTAAACAACAAAGCTTTATAGTAAACTGATAAAAAAAATTAAAAAGGAGTATGAAACATGCAGATAGAATCCCTTACCGATATATGGGAAGCCATTTGTCAGGAGCTTAAAAAACAGATGACCGAAATCTCCTTTAATGTATGGTTTAAAGACCTGCATCCTCTGGAGATAAGAAACGGCGAGATAGTTTTAGGAATTTATTCCGACTATAAAAAGCAGATTATCGAATCCAACTATATGAACGTAATCAAACCCTGCGTTATGGAAATTATGGGAATTGAGATGGATATAAAGATAGTAGTTGAAGACGAAAACGGAAAAATTCTTACTAACACAGTTGCTCCCGTAAACTCTTCCTTTGAAGACAGCTTTACCTTCGACAACTTTATTATGGGCTCCTGTAACCGTTTCGCTCACGCTGCCTCTATGGCGGTTGCCGACAATCCGAGGATAATTTACAACCCCCTTGTTATCTACGGACCCTCGGGGGTTGGTAAAACCCACCTTATGCTTGCTATCCGCAACCGTATCAAAGAAAAATTCCCCGAAAAGCGCATCGAATATGTCCGCTGTGAGGAATTCACCAGCAACCTTATTGAGGCAATTCATACCGGCACTGCCGACCTTTTCAGAAACCGTTACAGAAATCTTGATGTACTGCTTATCGACGATATTCAGTTTATCGCAGGAAAGGAGCAGACTCAGGAAGAATTCTTTAACACCTTCAACGCTCTGCATCAGGGCGGAAAACAGCTTGTTTTCACAATGGACAGACCTCCTAAGGATGTTAAGACACTTGACGACCGCATCAGAAACCGCTTAGAAATGGGACTTTTCGCAGATATTACTCCCCCTGACTATGAGACCAGAGTGGGAATTATCAAGAAAAAGGCTGAATCCTTAGGAATTCAGGTTGAGGACAACATCGTTCATTTCATTGCAGAGCATATTACAATGAATACCCGTCAGCTTGAGGGCGTTGTTAAAAAGCTTCAGGCTCTTATCAGTATTCAGAATCATCATCCTACCGTTGCTGTGGTACAGAATATTATCCGCGAGGTCGTAAACGACACCAAGCCCGAGCCGATAAAGATTGAAAAAATTATCGCCGAGGTTGCCCGTACCTATGATGTCAGCGAAAAGGATATTATATCCAAGCGCAAAACGGCAGAGCTTGCAAAAGCCCGTCAGATAGCTATGTACATAGCAAGAGAAACTACCGAGCTTTCATATAAACCCATCGGTGAGGCTTTCGGCAAGGACCATACCACTGTTTTATACGCAGTTAAAAAGGTTGAGGCTTTCCTTAAGGAAAATCCTTACGAAAAAGAGATAATCGATGATATTATCAAAAACCTTAAAACAGAAGCGTAGCGGCTTATGCCGCAGGGCTGAGGGCTAAGGGCTAAGGGCCAAGGGAAATGTGTGCCTTCGGCACGAATATAAAAACGGCTGCCGTTTGGTTCTTCTCGACTACGCACAAAATAAAAACGCGTGAATATTTCTTAATAAAAGATAATAAATTTATTCCGCGTTTTACCTGCGGAGGTACTCCGCACTTATTCAAGTTATTAAGTTGAATTAACATTAAGTTTTTCACAACCCTCTTAATAACATAAAAGTTATAAACTTATTAAATTTTTATCAAGTTTTTATTAAAACCCGAAAAACACTGTGTTATAAACGCAAAAATGACCTTTTTCACCATTTCACCGCCTCTACTAATACTGCTGTTTTTTATGTTTTATTTAATTAATTATTTTTCCGTTTTCTAAAAAAACGAAAATTTTTGCTAAAGGAGTTTTCCCTATGCTTTTTACAACAGGAAGAAGTGAGCTTTTAGACGCTGTACAAAATCTTTCGAGAATCGTTACAAAAACAAGTCAGCCCGTTTTGGAAGGAATTCTTATTTCTGCCGAAAAAGGTAAGCTTACGCTTGTAAGCTACAACCTCGAAATGAGTATGAAAAAAGAAATCTATGCCTCCTGCGAGGAAGAGGGAGATATAGTAATAAGCGCAAAGCTTTTAACCGAAATTCTTCGTCGAAGTGACGGCGCTCAGGTAACTATAGAGGCTGATGAGCGTCTGATGTGCCATATCCGTTCGGGCAACGCTGTGTTTGACATTATGGGTATGAGCGCGGAGGATTTTCCCGAAACACCATCTGTTCCCGAGACCGAAAAGATTGTTATGCCCGGCGGTCTTCTTAAGGATATGGTAAGAGGCACACTTTTTGCTGTTGCCACCACCGAAGGCTCCCGTCCTATTCTTACAGGTCTTAATATTACAACTCAGGACGGTGTTACTCAGTTTATCGGTATTGACGGCAGAAGAATGGGTATAAGAAAAGAAAATATAAACACCTCTGTAAACTGTAATTTTGTAATTGCAGGAAAGGCTATCGGAGAGGCTGTAAAAATAATCGAAAACGACGAAGAGGATATTGAGATGTTTGTTACAAAGATGCTCGTTTCCTTTAAGATTAACGGTTATACCCTTGTTTCCCGTCTGCTTGAGGGCGTTTTTGTGAACTACGAAAAGGCTATTCCTAAGGATTTCACCCAGACCCTTAATGTTAAAACCAGAGATATTATTGATATTATCGAGAGAATTTCGCTTGTTGTAAACGACCGTCTTACCACACCTGTACGCTGCTCTATCGGAAATCCTGTTTCCACCTTTAAGTGTATTTCGGCTGTGGGCTGTGCTACCGATACATACGAGACCGAGCTAAACGGTCCCGAATTTGAAATTGGTATAAATGCTCAGTATCTTCTTGACGCTCTTCGCGCAACCGAGGCTGACGAGGTTAAAATGAGCTTTAAGGGAGGCAGTGAGGGCTTTCTTATAGAGCCTATAGAGGGCGACAGTTTCCTCTATATGATAATGCCGATGCGCATTAAATAAGCCGTTAACCGAAAAGAGAAAAATATATGGATTATAAGAAAATATTTATTAAAGAAGAATTTATTCGTCTGGATGCGGCTTTAAAGCTGGCAGGCTTTGTTTCTACAGGCGGACACGCAAAGATAGTTATTCAAAACGGTGAAGTCACCGTTAACGGAGAGGTCTGCGAAATGCGCGGTAAAAAGCTCAGAAACGGAGATACAGCCGTTTTTGAGGGTATGGGACTGATAGTAGATAATGGAGGCTAAAAAACTCACAGGAGAGCGTTTTCGTAATCTTTTACCCTTTGAGGTAAACTTTTGCGAGGGAATGAACGTTATCTACGGAGATAATGCACAGGGAAAGACAAACCTTATTGAGGCTCTCTGGCTCTTTACGGGTGCTAAGAGCTTTAGAACGGGTAAGGACAGCGAAATGGTTGCCTTTGGGGCTGAAAGAGCAAAACTGTCCTTTGATTTTGTAAGCGGCGGAGTAGAAAGAGAAGCAAAGCTTTTTATAACAAACAGAAGAGCAGCCGAGCTCGACACAAAAAAGCTTAAAGCTCCTTCACTTCTTGCAGGAAACTTTTGTGCCACCGTTTTTTCCCCTGTAGATCTGCAGATAGTCAAAGAGGGTCCGTCACTCAGGCGAAAATTTATAGACCTTGCTATTTATCAGCTCTATCCCACCTACGGCTCTGTTTTAAAGGAATATACAAGGGCTGTAACCCAGAGAAATACCCTGCTCAAAAGTATGGAAGGCAGACTTCAAAATACCGAGATGCTTGATGTTTTTGAGGCGGAAATTGCCACTCTGGGCGAAAAAATAATAGATTATAGAATTAAATACTGCCAAAAGGTAACCGAAAACGCCGCAGACATATACAGTGAGCTTTCTTCCCTTCGTGAGGAGCTTTGTATGGAGTATCTTCCCTCCTGCCCACCTGAGGATATGGCAGAAAGGCTTTATAATTCCCGCCGTACAGATATTTTTTCGGGTATTACCTCGGTAGGACCTCACAGAGACGATTTGGATTTTAAAATTAACGGAATTTCTGCCAGATCATACGGCTCTCAGGGTCAGCAAAGAAGTGTTGCCCTTTCTCTTAAGCTTGCCGAATCAAGAACGCTTAAGGATATTACGGGTGAACAGCCCGTCGCTATTCTCGACGACGTTATGAGCGAACTCGATCCCGACCGTCAGGCTTTTATTTTAAATCATATAAAGGATTGGCAGGTTTTTATCACCTGCTGCGACCCCACAAACGTAAAACCCCTTAAAGAGGGTAAGGTCTTTACGGTTGTAGGAGGGAAGATAAGATAAAAGAGAAGCACCTTCGGTGCGAGCAGAAAGAGTAACGCCTACGGCGTGAGTAATAGAAAGTAAAAAAAGTATGGGAAAAATACATTTTAAAGATTTAAAGGTATGGCAAAAGGCGATTGAACTTGTTAAAGAAACCTATTCATTAATTAATTTTTTGCCAAAAGAAGAAATTTTTGCTCTTTCTTCTCAAATGAGAAGGGCAGTTATTTCTATACCTTCAAATATTGCTGAAGGTAATTCACGAGGAACAAGAAAAGAATATATAAATTTTTTATCTATTGCGAGAGGTTCCGTTTCAGAATTATGGACTCAAATTATAGTTTGTAATGAATTGAACTATATTGATGGAAAAGAAACAGAAAAAGCAATTTCTTTGTGTGAAGAAATAAATAAAATGATAAATGTAATGATAATTAAACTTAAAGAAGAATAGAAATACTCGTGCCTACGGCACTACTCTTTTACTCTAAAAAGAAAAAACGGTGAGATAAAAATATATGTACTTACACCTAGGCGAGGATACCATTGTTAAAAATAAAGATATAATCGGTATATTTGATATGGATACCACGACGGTTATGAAATCCTCACGCACCTTTTTAAACAAGGCAGAAAAGGAAAAAAGGGCGGTTACCGTATCCTATGAGCTTCCAAAAGCTTTTGTTGTTTGTAAAGGAAAAAATGACAAAACAACAAAGGTTTATATCACACAGCTTTCCTCCACAACACTTGAAAACAGGTCAAAAACCTTTTTGGGATATAAATAATAAATAATTTTTCTAAGGAGTAGAAAATGGATAATCAGAACAACATCCCTGTAACAGGCAATTACGACGAAAATTCCATACAGGTACTTGAGGGTCTTGAGGCGGTAAGAAAACGCCCCGGTATGTACATAGGCTCTACCGGTGAAAGGGGTCTTCACCATCTTGTTTATGAGATTGTGGATAACTCTATCGACGAGGCTCTTGCAGGCTACTGTGACAAGATAGTGGTAGAACTGCTTGACGACGGACTTGTCCGCGTTATAGATAACGGACGCGGAATTCCTGTTGGAATCAATCCTCAGAAGGGAATACCTACTGTTACCGTTGTGTTTACAATTCTTCACGCAGGAGGTAAATTCGGCGGAAACGGATATAAGGTTTCGGGCGGTCTTCACGGTGTTGGTGCATCGGTCGTTAATGCTCTGTCTACCTGGCTTGAGGTTGAGGTAAAGGACGGAAAACACATCCACAAGCAGAGATACGAAAAGGGTAATATCGTTACAGATCTTGAGGTTATCGGAGACACTGATGAAACCGGTACAACCGTTACCTTTAAGCCCGACTCCACAATCTTCACCGATACCACCGTTTACGACTATGAGACCTTAAAGAAGCGTCTTCGTGAGCAGGCATTTCTTAATGCCGGTATCCGTATTGAGCTTAAGGACAGCCGTACAGATGTATATGAGCCCCAGACCGAAGAATTTTTCTACGAGGGCGGTATCCGTTCTTATGTAGAGTTCCTTTTAGAAGGAATAAAGAAGGACCGTCTCCACGAGGATGTTATTTATCTTAATACCACCGTTGGCGACCAGACTGCAGAAATTGCCCTTTTGTGGTCTACCGCCTATGATAGCAAGATAATGTCATTTGCAAACACCCTTTATACTGTAGACGGAGGTACCCACGAGCAGGGATTTCGTCAGGCTCTCGCAAATACGGTAAACAAATATGCCTTCGACTTTAAGCACCTTAAAGAGGGTAATGCCCGCTTAAAGGGTGAGGATATTATGGAGGGTATCGTGGCTGTTGTGTCGGTTAAACTTGCTGATGCACAGTTTGAGTCCCAGACCAAGGCAAAGCTTGGTAATACCTCTATCGGAAGAGTGGTTCGTGACCTTGTAAACGAAAAGCTTTACCGCTATCTTGAAGAGCATCCTGCCGAGGCTAAAATTATTATTGAAAAGTCTATTGCCTCTTCAAATGCCCGTGAGGCAGCTCAGAAGGCAAGAGAGGCATCGAGAAGTAAGTCGGGTATCGGCGGAAAGACCCGTAGGCCCGAAAAGCTTACCGACTGCATTTCAGACGACCCCACAAAAACCGAAATCTATATCGTCGAGGGAGATTCTGCAGGCGGCTCTGCTGTTGAGGGCAGAAACTCAACCTATCAGGCAATTCTGCCTCTTTGGGGTAAAATGCTCAACGTTGAAAAGGCAAGAGACGACAAGGTTTACGGAAATGATAAGCTCACTCCCGTAATAGTTGCCCTTGGAACAGGTATCGGCGAGAACTTTGATATTGAAAAGCTCCGCTATGACAAAATTGTTATTATGGCCGATGCCGACGTAGACGGTTCTCATATCAGAACACTTCTGCTCACCTTCTTCTTCCGCTATATGCCTCAGCTTATTGAGACAGGTCATATCTATCTCGCTCAGCCTCCTCTTTATAGAATTTCTAAGGGTAAACAGCATTTTGATGTGTTTACCGACGAGGAAAAGGCAGAGGTTATAGAGCGTCTTGGCGGTACTGCCGACGTTCAGCGTTACAAGGGTCTTGGTGAAATGGACCCCGAACAGCTCTGGGAGACCACACTCGACCCCGAGCGCAGAACATTTTTACGTGTTACTATGGCAGATGCAGTTCTTGCCGACGAGACCTTTACAATGCTTATGGGTGACGAGGTTGAGCCGAGAAGACTATTTATTGAAGAAAACGCTCAGTTCGCAACTGACCTCGATATTTAATGAAAGGGGAGTGTTAAAAAATGGCTAAAAATAAGAAACCAGAAGAAAGACGTTGGCCCGATTCAACTGAAACCAATATTCTGCCTGTTGAAATTACAGATGAAGTAAAATCAAGTATGCTCCAGTACGCCATGTCGGTCCTTGTGGGTCGAGCATTACCCGACGTGCGCGACGGACTTAAGCCTGTTCATAGAAGAATTCTTTATACAATGTACGAAAACGGACTTACCCCCGAAAAGGCATACCGTAAGTGTGCCGATACGGTAGGTTCGGTGTTGGGTCGTTACCATCCCCACGGTGACGCCTCAGTTTATGATGCAATGGTTCGTATGGCGCAGGATTTCTCTCTGCGTTATCCCCTTATCGACGGACACGGAAACTTCGGTAATATCGACGGCTATCCTGCCGCTGCATACCGTTATACCGAGTCTAAGATGAACCGTCTTTCCTACTCGATGCTTGACGATATCGAAAAGGAAACGGTAGATTTTGTTCCCAACTACGATGACCGTCTTAAAGAGCCCGAGGTTCTTCCCGTTCGCTTCCCTCAGCTTTTAGTTAACGGCTCTTCGGGTATTGCTGTAGGTATGGCAACCGAAATTCCTCCCCATAATTTAGGTGAGGTTATCGACGGTATGTGCTGTCTTATAGATAACCCCGAGGCAGAGCTTCAGGACATCTGTGAGCACATTAAGGGACCCGACTTCCCCACAGGCGGAATTATTATGGGCAGAGCAGGAATTCGTGCCGCTTATGCTACGGGAAGAGGCAAGATAATCGTTCGCGGTAAGGCAGAAATAGAGGAACAGAGTAACGGAAAATTCCGCATTGTTATTACCGAAATTCCCTACAAGGTAAGAAAGAAAGACCTTGTAAAGCATATTTACGACCTTGCTGCCGACAAGAAAATTGAGGGTATAGACGATGTTGTCGACTACTCCTCTGCCCGCGACGGCGGTATTCGTGTGGTTGTTGACCTAAAGCGTGACGCTAACCCTCAGGTAGTGCTTAATAAGCTTTATTCCTATACCGCACTTCAGTCTACCTTCGGCGCAATTCTACTTGCTATCGTTAACGGCAAGCCTCAGATACTCACCCTTAAGGAGATGCTCCAAAATTGCATCGACTTCCAGTGTGATATTATCCGCCGCCGTACAGCATACGATATGCGCAAGGCTCAGGAACGCGCCCACATCTTAGAGGGCTTAAAGATTGCGCTCGACTTTATCGACGAGGTTATCGCGATTATCCGTAGCAGCAAGACCATTCCCGAATCTAAAGAGCGTCTTTCCGAGCGTTTCGGTCTTGACGATATTCAGACCACCGCTATCGTACAGATGCAGCTCGGAAAACTTGCAGGAATGGAAAAGCAGAAGATTGAGGAAGAGCTTGCTGAAAAACTTGCATTTATTAAGGAATGTCAGGAAATACTCGGCTCTCACGCAAGAATTCTCGATATAGTTAAGACCGAGGCTTTAAATCTCCGCGACAAGTATGCTGACGAACGCAGAACCGAAATTTCTGCCGTTTCGGGTGAGGTTGATATTGAGGACCTTATTCCTGAGGAAATGTCGGTCATCACACGCACTAAGGGCGGATACATCAAGCGTCTCCCCACCGATACCTACTCGGTACAAAACCGCGGAGGCAGGGGAATTATGGGTATGCAGACAAGAGAAGACGATTTCGTTGAGGATATGTTTGTCTGCAACTCTCACGACTATATTATGATGTTCACTAATTTTGGGCGTATGTACAAGCTTAAGGCTTATGAAATTCCCGAGGGAAGCCGTCAAGGCAAGGGTATGAACCTTGTAAACATTATTCCCCTCCAGCCTGAGGAAAGGGTTACTATGATACTGCCCTGCCGCGATATTGACGAGGCAAAGTATGTTGTTATGGGCACAAAGAACGGTGTTATCAAGCGTACCGCCCTTGAAGCCTTTAAGAATGTCCGCAAGACGGGTATTATTGCCCTTGAGCTTGACGAGGGTGACGAGCTCCGCTTTGTTGCACTTACCGACGGTGAAAAAACACTCCTTGTTGCAACAAAGAAAGGAAAGGCTATTCGTTTTGCAGAAGAGGATGTCCGTCCGATGGGCAGAACGGCAAGAGGCGTTCGGGCTATCAGACTTCGCCCCGACGACGAGGTTGTGGCTATGGCTGCCTGCACAGAAGAGGATGTTATTCTCACCATTTCCGAGACGGGCTACGGCAGACGCAGTGATGTTACCGATTACAGACTGCAATCTCGTGGCGGTAAGGGTATCACCAATTATAAGGTTGAGAAGTACGGCGATGTTGCCGCTGTTCTCTGTGTCACCGAAGACGAGGATATTATTATGATTTCTTCCGACGGTGTTATCATCCGTATTGCCGTTGAGGGTATTTCTAAATTTGCCCGTCCCTCAAAGGGAGTAAGGGTTATGAAGTTCGGCAAGGACAGTGATGCCTTTGTGCTCTCTGCCTCTGCCACCCCCCACGACGAGGATGAGGTAACCGATGTTGCCGACGCACCCGATGCAGATTCTGCCGCCGACGCTGATGACGCTGACGAGCCCGAAGAAACCTCAGAAGAAAACGAAGAATAAAATTATTCTTTAAAAATTACAAAAGCACCGCAAAAAACGGTGCTTTTGCTTGTTTTTTAATTTATTTTTCAGTAAACAATTACCCGTTTTGATTTCTGTTATCGACGGAATGACAAAAGAGATAACAAGAGCAAAACGGCGAAAAAACGCGCAAACAAAAGCAAATGCGCGACATTTTTAAATATAAGCGTAAAAACGCTTTAAAAAGGCTTATTTACAGGAGGAATTTTTTTGAACAATAATTCTCAGTTTGGGTTTGAGAATTTTCTGCAAAACGACGAAATAAGACTAAGAGAGAAGAAAAATATAAAAAGTGACGCAAATATTATCGGCGTGGTCTTTTTGATAGTCTGGGCAATACCTTCGATATTTTATCGCGGAGTTGCGGCAATTGCCAATCTTTTTAATTTCACCTCCGCACTTCAGGAGCTTTATGCAGACCCTGCCGTTTTCCTTGTGATTTCAACCGTTTTATCTCTCGCACTTTTCACCCTGCCGTTTTTGATAATTCCCTCGGTAACAAAAGAAAAATTAACCGAGCTGATTTCTTTCGGCAGACCCGACAAAGAAATGCTTTTACCCGCCCTTCTTATAGGAATAGGCGGTTCCGCCTTTGCTAATTTCGCAACAAACCGTTTTGCAAGTTTCTTTGCCATATTCGGGATAAACTTTTTATCCCCCTCATACGATTTTCCAAAGGGATTTTTCGGTATGATTCTTTCCCTTATTGCGGTTGCGGTCACTCCTGCTCTGGTAGAAGAATTTTCTATGCGAGGCACCGTAATGGGCAGTATGAAAAGGTATGGCGAGGTCTTCGGACTGCTTACCTCTGCAACGATTTTTGCCCTCATACACGGAAATCTGGTGCAGATACCCTTTGCGTTTATAATGGGCATACTTATCGGCTGGGCAGTTATAAAAACGAACTCTCTGTGGACGGGTGCTCTAATACATTTCGTAAATAACGGTGCCTCGGTATTACTTGATATAATAACCGAAAATATTGAGTCTGTGCTGCTGCAAAATGCAATATCCGCAATATACTTTATTACCCTAATACTGCTTTTCTTTGTTGGAATTTTCCTTGTGAACAAGCAGGGAAGTCAGGTGTGGCAGCTTAAATCCTCAGAAACAAAGCTTAAACTCAGTGAAAAGCTTAAATGCTTTTTCTCTGCGCCTATGATAATTATTTCAATTATTTTAACCGCCATAGACTGTATACAAATGATTTACATTGGCTGATGTTTCACGTGAAACATTTTTGTAGGGCGCAACATCGCAAATTTATTGATTAAAAGGACACAATATGAGCAAAGAATTTATTAAAAAAGCCCTTGACCTTGCAGAGAAAGCGGCAGAAAACGGAGATGTACCCGTCGGTGCACTGCTTGTGAGAAACGGGGAAATAATCGGCACAGGATATAACCGAAGAGAAGCCGATAAAGACCCCATAGCCCACGCAGAGATAGAGGCTATACGAATGGGTGCCGAAAAGCTCGGCGACTGGCATCTTGAGGACTGCGAGCTCTATGTCACATTAGAGCCTTGCCCTATGTGTGCGGGTGCAATTATAAACTCCCGTATAAAAAGGGTGTATTTCGGTGCATACGAGCCAAAGTCGGGCTCTTGCAGTAACGATTCGGTTGTAAATCTTTTCGGTATGCCCTTTAACCACAATCCCGAGGTATACGGCGGAATTTACGAAAAGGAATGCAGTGAAATACTTAAAAATTTTTTTAAAGATAAAAGATAAAAAGACCGCAACATTTTTGTTGCGGTCTTTTGCTGTTCGCTCCAAGAGTGTTTCACGTGAAACATTAGCGCAGGTCGTCTATTGTGATGCATTTAAACCTGAACACGATAAATAGGTACATTAGGGCGGTAGATACCGTAAAGATAACCGCGAATGCAAGGTCTGAGGAGATAAACTTGTCTGCGAGGATGTAAAATATCGTTCCTACAGACAGGGCGGTCACCGCAGGAAAGACAAACCACAAATACCACCGTATTTTTGCTTTTGCAATTTTAATAAGTCTGAAAAGATTCATACTGCAGGTGAAAAAATTGCTTATGTACATTATAAATATAAAGCCCACAAGGCCGTATTTCGGCAGAATCAGAACGATAAGCCCCAGTCTGCCTAATGAGTCGAGCATAGAGTTTCTGAATATGGAAAACTGTTCGTCAAGACCTTTAAGCAGTCCGTCGCAGACCGAATCTATATACATCAGCGGGATTATAGGGGAGAGCATCCGTATGATTTGTCCCGCTGTAGGGTCGTTGTAGACAAGGCTTCCAAGCTCGGCAGAGGAATAGAAGAAAATAACGGCAAGGGGAAGGGAAGAAATAAGGGTTATATGAATACATTTTTCTACGGTGTATTTCACCTTGTAGCTTCTGCCCGTTGCAGCCGCCTCGCTCATTTCGGGAATTAAAAGTGTAGACAGAGCGTTTAAAAACGATGCGGGGAAGAAAATCAGCGGCAACGCCATACCCTTAATTACGCCAAAAACCGACAGTGACTCGCCGCCTGTTAGTCCGCTTTTTTCAAGCTGACGGGGAACAAGGACGTTTTCGGCTGTGCGGAGAAGAGAGTTCAGGTATCTGCCCACAGTTATGGGCAGAGCAATGTGACGAAGACGCCTGAGCACAGAATATTGTGGTTTCTCACTGCCACTGTATACAAGATGTCGTTTTTTATCAATAATATAGGAGATATAAATGAATATAAAGGAGCAGACCTCGGCTATGCTGTCACCAAATATCACCCACCGACAGGCCTTTCCTATATCCTCATTCCCGAAAGCCCCTATAAGATACATAATAAGGGCAATGCGAACAAGCTGTTCAAAAATCTGAGAGGTTGAGGCGGGAGCTGTCTTTTTGCGCGCAATAAAATATCCCTTAAAGCAGGAGGAAATGCCCATAAAGGGCAGTGCTATGGTGAGGGTCTTCAGCGAATCGGCGGCTCTGGGGTCGTCAACTATAGTTTCTGCAATAAAGTCTGCGCCGAAAAACATTAAAAGGGAGGTCGAAAGAGCAATAACAAGTGTTACGCCTATACATTTATATATAATGCTTCCCACCGCTTTTCCGTACCGCGACAGCTCTTCCGACACCATTCGGGTAACGGCTGTGTTTATGCCGGTAGAGGCAAATGCGGATGCCAGCATATAAAAGGAAAAAACCTGATTGTAAAGTCCGATTCCCTCCGCGCCTACAGCACCCGCAAGCCAGACGCGGAAAAGCATCCCGATAAACCGTATAAGAAGACCCGTAACGGTTAAAATAATAGCGTTTTTAATGAATATAACCTTTGTTTTCCGCAATATTATCACCGATATATTATATTTATGTCGGTGCAGATAATATGCATATTATTATAATTAGGGCCGAGGGCTGAGGGCTAAGGGCAATGGGAAAAATGTGCCTTACGGCACAGAAATATAAACGGCGCCGGTAAACCAATCACGATGTTGTTTTGTCCCCTGATTTGAATATGAGTGCGGATATAAAGCCGAATACAATGGCTGCGCTAATTCCTGTTGCTGCTGCCGAAAGGCCTCCGAAAAGTGCGCCTAAAAGCCCCTTCTGGTTTACCGCCTCTTTGACCCCCTCAGCAAGAACGTGGCCGAAACCCGTAAGCGGAACGGTGGCTCCTGCACCCGCAAACTCTACCAGAGGTCCGTAAACCCCTACCGCCGAAAGGAAAACCCCAGCAACAACAAAGGAGACAAGAATTCTTGCAGGGGTAAGCTTGGTATAGTCTATAAGTATCTGGCCGATAAGGCAGATTGAACCGCCTATCAAAAAAGCCTTCAAACAGTTTATAAAAATTTCCATAAAAACACCTCTTTTTTATTATTTTCGCTGTAGCCGAGGATATACATTGGAATAGTGGACAGTGGACAGGTTACAGTGGACAGAGAAGCACCTGCGGTGCGAGTAAAAAGAGTAACGCCTTCGGCGTGAGTAATTCTCTACAACACCTCATCCGTCAAAACCTTTGGTTTTGCCACCTTCCCCTCAAGGGGAAGGCTTAACGGCAACCGTCTGTCCACTGTTCACTGTCCACTGTCCACTGTAAACTGAACGATAGTCAGGGAAAGTCAAACTAAATTTACAAATTTTTCACATTTACCTATTGACAAAGGTGGATTAAAGTGGTAAATTATTATTGCAGTTAGCACTCGCGAGGTCAGAGTGCTAATTCGGTGAACAGTGGACAGTTGCGAGGTATTTGCCACGCATTTGTAACCACAGATCAATAAAAGGGGTGGAGAAATGGAGCTTACACAGCGCAAAAGGGCAATACTTTCCGAAATTGTCAAGGCGCATATCGAAAACGGCGAGCCTATAGGCTCTAAGATACTGGCTTTAAGGCTATCGGATGCTCCCTCCTCCGCAACCCTCCGCAATGAGATGAGCGACCTTTGTGAAATGGGCTATCTGAAACAGCCCCACACCTCTGCAGGAAGGCTTCCCACCGCCAAGGCATACAGACTTTATGTTGCCGAGCTTATGGACAGAAAAAGTCTTTCGGGCGAGGGCAGAAAAATAATTGACTCGATGCTAGATACCATCCGACCAGACCCAGAGACCGTGTTTACCTCTGCGGCAGAAATTCTTTCAGAGCTTACGGGCCTCCCTTCTATCACCGCAACAGGTTTAGGCAAGGGTGTACGCCTTAAAAAGGTCAGCCTGATGCCAATGGGCAGAGGCTCGGCTGTGGTCTTTGTCATAAGTGACGACGGCAGGACCCGAAGCCGACTTGTCCGTTGTCAGACCCCCTTTACACCCGCTCTGCTCACCCGTTTCGACAGCATTGTTACCGAAATGGTCTGCGGAAAGGACCTGTCGACCCTTGATATGGCATATCTTCAAAGCCTTGTGGTCTCTGCAGGTCTTGATGCACTGGCTCTGGCACCTGTTTTATCCTGTGTTTTCGATATGGCAGGAGAGCTTAAGGATGCTAAGATAAATATGGGCGGTGCGGCAAACATATTCTCACTTTGCCCCTCTGATTATGAGGCAAGGCGGATTCTCGACCTGCTCCGCACGGGAGATGCCGTTCAGAATATATTATCGGCGGTTAAGGAGCCTGTGGGAGTGGTCTTCGGAGACGATACACACTATGATGAGCTGGCCCCGACGGGTATGGTGGTCGCCTCCTTGGGAGACAGCTTTGAGCTTGGAAGAATTGCTGTTATCGGCCCCACAAGAATGGCTTACGACACCATTCTGCCCAGCATTGAATATCTTGCCCTCAGGGTTGGAAAAATAATGAATGAAGTCCTTAAAGGATTGGAGGAATAATCTTGGCAGAAGACATAAAAAAGGAAGAGACTGCTGAGGAAGAGGTAAAAACCGAATCCGAAGAGAAGGCAGAGGCTCCCAAAAAGGAAAAAAAGCCCCGTAAAAATGCCGAGGCAGAAAAGCTTAAGGAAGAGCTGGAAAAGAATAAAGACCTGCTCCTTCGCACTGCGGCTGAATTTGATAACTACAAAAAGCGCACCGAAAAGGAAAAGCTTTCAACTGCAGAGTATGCAAAGGCGTCGGTTATGAAGACCCTATTACCCATTCTCGACAATGCCGACCGCGCCGCCGCATTTGAGGCAGGAACAGAGCAGTATAACAAGGGCATCGAGATGATAGTAAAACAGCTTCTCGACCTTTCGGGAAAGCTCGGTCTTGTAGAAATCGGTGCTGTAGGAGATGCCTTTGACCCCACCATTCACGAGGCAGTAATGCATATCGAGGACGACAACTTCGGAGAAAATACCATAACTCAGGTGCTCCAGAAGGGCTATAAGTTCGGAGATACCGTTGTCCGTCCCGCAATGGTGCAGGTAGCAAACTAAAATAGGGCCGAGGGCCGAGGGCTAAGGGCTAAGGGCTAAGGGCCTAGGGAAATGTGTGCCTTCGGCACAAAATACAAATAAACAATTCATTTTTATAAAAGGAGAAATTTAAAATGGGAAAAATTATTGGAATCGACTTAGGAACAACTAACTCCTGCGTTGCTGTTATGGAAGGCGGCGAGGCGGTTGTTATCGCAAATGCAGAGGGCTCAAGAACTACCCCCTCGGTAGTTTCCTTCTCAAAAACAGGTGAGCGTCTTGTAGGACAGACCGCAAAGCGTCTTGCAATCACCAGCCCCGACCGTACCGTAATTTCCATCAAGCGCGAAATGGGTACTTCCTACACCGTAAATGTTGACGGAAAAGCCTATACTCCTCAGGAAATTTCTGCAATCATTCTTCAAAAATTAAAGGCAGACGCAGAGGCATATCTCGGTCAGCCCGTAACCGAGGCTGTAATTACCGTTCCTGCATACTTCACCGACGCTCAGCGTCAGGCAACCAAGGACGCAGGTAAAATTGCAGGTCTTGAGGTTAAGCGTATTATCAACGAGCCTACCGCAGCTGCTCTTGCATACTCTATCGACAAGGAAGACGACCAGAAGGTTATGGTATACGACCTTGGCGGCGGTACTTTTGACGTTTCCATCATAGAGATGGGTGACGGCGTTCAGGAGGTTCTTGCAACCGCAGGTAACAACCGTCTCGGCGGTGACGACTTCGACCAGCGCATAATGGACTGGATCGTTGCCGACTTCAAGGCACAGAACGGTATCGACCTCACCTCCGACAAAATGGCTATGCAGCGTATCAAAGAGGCTGCAGAAAAGGCTAAGATAGACCTTTCGGGTCTCACCGCTACCGACATCAACCTTCCCTTCATCTCTGCTGATGCCAACGGCCCCATCCACTATGAGGCAACCCTTACCCGCGCTAAGTTCAACGAGCTTACCGACGACCTTGTAGAGGCTACTATGGATCCCGTTCGCAGAGCCCTTGCAGACTCGGGTCTCGACAAGAGCGAGATAAACAAGGTGCTTATGGTAGGCGGTTCTTCAAGAATTCCTGCTGTTCAGGAAGCTGTTAAGAACTTTATCGGCAAAGAGCCCTCTAAGGGACTTAACCCCGACGAGTGCGTTGCACTGGGTGCCGCAATTCAGGGCGGTGTTCTCGGCGGAGACGTTAAGGGTCTCCTCCTCCTCGACGTAACACCCCTTTCTCTCGGAATCGAGACCATGGGCGGAGTTTCCACCAAGGTTATTGACAGAAATACCACCATCCCCGCGAAGAAGAGTCAGATATTCTCTACCGCAGCCGACAATCAGACCTCGGTTGAGGTACACGTTCTTCAGGGTGAGCGCGAATTTGCTAAGGACAACAAGACCCTTGGTATCTTCAAGCTTGACGGAATTGCAGCAGCACCCCGCGGAATCCCCCAGATTGAGGTAACCTTTGATATAGACGCTAACGGCATCGTTAACGTATCTGCAAAGGACCTTGGCACAGGTAAGGAGCAGTCCATCACCATTACCGCATCCACCAATATGTCTAAGGACGATATTGACAAGGCTGTAAAAGAGGCTGAGGAGTATGCCGCAGAGGATAAGAAGCGCCGCGAGGCTGTAGACGTTAGAAACGCTGCAGACCAGATGGTATACACTACCGAAAAGACCATTTCCGAGTTCGGCGACAAGATTACCGAAGAGGAAAAGAAGGGCATTGAAGAGGCTAAGGAAGCCCTTAAGGAAGCCCTTAAAGGCGAGGATATAGAGGCAATTAAGGCTAAGCAGGAGGAGCTGCAGAAGCAGGTATATGCCGTAAGCGAAAAGGTGTATAAGGCTGCCGCAGAGGCTCAGCAGGCTGCAGGCGGTACAAATTCGGGCAACGACGGATCCGACCCCGAGGTTTACGATGCAGACTATACCGACATTGACGACTCAAACAAATAAAAACTAATCGTTAGGGAAAAGGGAAGAGGGAAGAGGGGTTCTTCAACAAAGAACTCGCTTGCGCGAAATCCCCTTTTCCCTTATCCCTCTTCCCTAATCTTCCATATTTCCGTAAGGAGTAAAAACATTGGCTGATAAACGAGATTTTTATGAGGTCTTAGGCGTCCAGAAGGGTGCCTCTGACGATGAGATAAAAAAAGCATACAGAAAACAGGCCAAGCTTTACCATCCTGACCTTCACCCCGGAGATGCCGAGGCAGAAAAGAAGTTCAAAGAGGTGGCAGAGGCCTATGAAGTGCTGTCCGATTCTGAAAAACGCGCCCGTTACGACCAGTTCGGTCACGCAGGAGTAGACCCCAACTTCGGCGCAGGTCAAGGGGGAGGAAACCCCTTCGGCGGCGGATTTGGCGGCGGCTTCGATTTTGGAGATTTAGGCGATATTTTCGGCTCTATGTTTGGCGGCGGGTTCGGCGGAGGCGGCAGAAACCCCAACGCACCAAGACGCGGCTCTGACGTAGAGGTAAATGTTATAATCTCCTTTGAAGAGGCGGCTAAGGGCTGTAAAAAGACCATAAAGGTAACCCGAATCGAGGACTGTAAGGAGTGCTCGGGCTCGGGAGCAGAAAAGGGAACCTCTCCCGTTACCTGCACCGCCTGTCACGGCTCGGGAAGGGTTACGGTTCAGCAGCGTACCCCCTTCGGAGTGATGCAGAGTCAGCGTGCCTGCGATAAGTGCGGAGGACTTGGTAAGACCATCGAAAAGCCCTGCAAAACCTGTCAGGGCAAGGGCAAAATAAGGCATACTGTAGACAGGGAGATTGAAATTCCCGCAGGTATCGACGACGGTCAGGCATTCTCCATACGCGGTGGCGGAAATGTGGGTGCTAACGGCGGTCCCACAGGAGACCTCATTATCGATGTCGGTGTACGTCCTCATCCCTTCTTTGAAAGAAGCGGTTTTGATGTATACTGCGAGATTCCCGTTACCTTTGCTCAGGCAGCGCTGGGTGCAGAGATAATCGTTCCCACCCTCGACGGAAAGGTAAAATTCAACATACACGAGGGCACACAGCCGGGTGAGAAGTTCAAGCTCCGCGACAAGGGTATAAAACGCCTTAACTATTCGGGCAAGGGCGACCAGTATGTTATAATAAATGTGGAGATACCAAAAGACCTTACCAAAAAGCAGAAGGATTTGCTCCGCGCCTTTGACGAAGCTACCGACGATAAAAACTATAACAAGAAAAAGTCCTTTTTCGATAAGGTAAAGGAAATGTTCGATTAAAAAACGACCTCTTTGCGAGGTCGTTTTTTGTAGGGCCGAGTGCTAAGGGCCAAGGGCCACTTTTTGTAGGGAAGAGGGACGAGGGATGAGGGAAGGAGTGCCTTCGGCACGAAAAAAATGGCGAGCGTCTGCCTCCCTTGTGTAAAGGGAGGGGGACCGCTTTAGCGGTGGAGGGATTGGTGCAAATTTGCAAAAACAAACGGCTACCGTAGGGGACGGATCCTCTTACGGATACCCCTCTGTCGGCTTTGCCGACATCTCCCCTTCACCGAAGGGGAGTCTTCCCGTCCCGTAAAACGCGCCAATCCCTCAGTCACTCGTACCTCGTGACAGCTCCCTTTACACAAGTGAGCCTTTGTTTTCTGCAAATCTTTACGGCAACCGTAGGGCGGTGCCTTGGTGCCGCCGTTGAAATTCCACCATCTGTCATTCTGAGCATCTGCGATGCGAAGAATCGCAAATTTGCATAAAACATAACGGGAGGCGAAACGCCTCCCCTACAACACCTCATCCGTCAAAACCTGTGGTTTTGCTACCTTCCCCTTGAGGGGAAGGCTAATGGCAGCCCGTAGGGAACGGTTTAAATTATCTCTCGTCGGTGCGTCCAACTAAATAGTCCACCGAAACGCCCAACACGTCGGCAATTCTTACAAGAATCGCAATCTTAGGTTCGCGGGTCATAAGCTCATAATTTTGATAAGTTTTTTCGGTAATATCACAATATATCGCCATTTGACCTTGGGTAAAGCCTTTTTCTTTTCTGCATTGTTTTAAGCGGGTTGCTAACACTTCTTTCAACTTTAATCACCTACAATTGTTCTTGACAAAACTAATATAAATGATTAAGATAAATAATATACTAACATTCGTTGGTGTCAGGGGGATATTTTGTGGCTGAGATATGTGCAGATTGTTTAAACGAGATTTTTCAAAAGAATAATGAAAAACCTGAAAAATTTATTCTTTCGAGAAAGCCGGAATTTTGCGAATGTTGCTGTGAATATAAGCGTGTAGTTATTGTGGAAAGAAAAACATATTACAAAAGAAAATTTAAATTTTTTCTAATACCTTTCAGGTTTATTCTGTCTCTGATTATGCTACCGTATTTAATATATCGAAGAAAAAAGACTAAAAAAAGATAACCTTCCGAGTCGGTAGGCTATCTTTTTTGTTTACAAAAGGAGGAAATATACTTATAACGGTGCGTGTATGCCTCCCTTGGAGCAAGGGAGGGGGACCGCTTCAGCGGTGGAGGGATTGGAGCAATTCTCAAATTTAATCCCAATCCCTCAGTCTGCTTCGCAGACAGCGCCCTTACTCTAAGGGAGCCTTTGTTTTCTGCAAATCTTTACGGCAACCGTAGGGCGGTGCCTTGGTGCCGCCGTGAGACATTGCAAATTTGAATATTTTAAAAGGCATAAAAACAGGGAGACGAAAGTCTCCCTGTTTTGCTGTTTACTGTTCACTGTCCGCTGTCCGCTGTCCACTGTATAAAATCGCAAATCATTTCACCGTAGAGGCTTTCGCCCTTTTCGGTAAGCCTGTCGGGGTAGGTATATCGACAGTGGGTGCCCTGCATAAGCTTCATACTTATTTTGCTCTGGTCATACTCAAAATGCTTCAGAGTAGACAGTACAAGCATTGTCTGCTCATAGCGGTTTTTCATATCGTTATCCGACACGATAAAGCGCATAGGCGGATATTCGGGGTCGGTGCCGATATGATAAAGGGGTGCTGTTTGGTCAATTATGATACGGCGGGAATCGATTCCGCTGTATTTGAGGACATTAAAGTGGGCGGTGGGCTGTCCTGCATCGTGGAAGAAGCCTGCAATATCCATAGGCTCCATACCAACGGCACCAAGCCAACGCTTATCAAAGCAGAGCATCATTGAAAGGTAGCCTCCTGCAGAAGAACCGCCTAAAAATATTCGGTTGCATTTTCCGTAATTTGCGATATTCTGCTTAACCCAGGCTGCAGCCGAGGCACTGTCTTCAATAAAATCGGGATATTTTGCGTCAGGGTATATACGGTATTCCACAGACGCCAGTCCAACCCCTCTTTTGGTGAGATATTCGGGGAAGATTTTGTTGACCTTGCGGCTTCCCTTTTCTATTCCACCCCCGTGGAGGTGGATGTATATATCGAATTCGCCCTCGTCGGGAAGATAAAGGTCGATTTTCTGCATTTCGTGGTTACCGTAAGGAATATCTAAAAATTTACGCATTTTTCTCAGCCACCTTGTCAAGCTTTTTGTTTCGCGCATAAAGGATAAGGTCTGCGCCAACCATCAGCAGGTTAAGTACATAGAAGAAGAGCACATACCATTTGCTCCAGAAATCTGCCATATAAGCCTCGTTTACCAGCTTGGACGCTATTCCTGCAATGTAGCCAAAGAAAATAAGACACAAAAAGCCAAGACTTTTGCCCTTGGTAGTACGTGCCCTGTAAGATTTGATAACATTCATCGGCCATGATGCACCGAAGCTTACAATCATAATAATTTCAAGAATTTCTGCCATAAAAAAGCTCCTTTTCGTTTTTATATATAATAAACCTTTATTTGCATATTGTAAAGTATGAAATAAAATATACCGCTATAACTTGAAAGTTATGGTAAAAGGTGGTATTATTGTAGCGGAAGGTAATGGAGAAAGAACTAAAAAATCTTATGGTATGAGGTAAAATATGGAACTTTTACAGTTAAAATACTTCTGCGATGCGGCAGAAAGCCAAAATTTCTCTAAAACGGCAAAAAAATACGGGGTCCCACCCTCGGATATAAGTCAAAGCATAAAAAGGCTTGAAAGGGAGCTTTCTTGTTCCCTTTTTGACCGTCGTGCCAACAGCATTACCCTCAACCCTAAGGGGGAAGCCTTTTTTTGCAGGGTGAAAAAAGTTCTTAGTGAGCTAGAGGCGGCGGTAGACGAGGTTGCCGACGACGGAATATCGGGACAGATTAAAATTGGTATAAATATAAACCGAAGAACGGTTATGGAAACGGTGGAACGCTTCAGACAGCTTTATCCACAGGTAGATATTGTTGTAAAGCACGGGGTTACCTCGGACTTTGACGATTTTGACCTGATAATAGCTGCCGATGATATGTCGGACAAAGGGTTCCTCGGAGAAAAGCTTTTTTCCGAGGAAATACTGCTTGCCGTCAGCAGTAACGACCCCCTTGCAAAAAAAGAAAGGATAACCGCCACAGACCTTGAGGATAAATCCTTTGTTTCAATGGGATACGGCGAAAATCTTTACAATCTCACAGAAAAAATATGCGCAGAAATGGGATTTACTCCCCATATCGCGATTCAGGGAGACGACCCCTTTTATATACGGCGTTGTGTCGAACTGGGACTTGGCATTGCCTTTATTCCGGGGGTCTCATGGAGAGGGCAGTTTTCCGATTTGGTGACCCTTAAAAGGGTCGGAAGCTTTGAACGCACGACCTATGTTTGCAGAGACGAAAAAAAATATATGTCGGGCTGTCTCAAAAAGTTTATAGAGATGCTTTTCGGCGGAGATATAACCGCTTGACAAGGCTACATACAATAGTGTATACTCAAAAAATATGAAATAAAGTTCGGAGGACGAATAATGAAATCACTGCTGAAGGGTATATGCTTACTGCTTTCAATTCTTATTGTTTTTTCCCTTTCTGCCTGTAAGGAGGAGACTCCGTCGGAGCCTGTTTCCTCGGTAGAGAGCTCTTCGGTCTCCAAAAAGCCTAACGGTCAGGTTGTAGGCGAGGAGGGCGAAATGGCGTCAGGCGTCTGGTCGGGCAAGGTTGCCGAGGGCGTACAGAAGGGCGGAGGAACAGAAGAGCTCCCATTCTACATATATACCGCTGAAGAGCTTGCCTATGCTTTGACCGAAGGCGGTGCTGACGGCTATTTCTATCAGCTACAGAACGACATCTATTTAAACGATGTTTCCTCTGCTGAATGGTTTAAGAATAAAAACAACAACCCGTGGCTTGACACAAAGGACTTTAATGGAAGTCTCGACGGAAACGGCTTTTGTATATACGGTCTGTGGTACGATTCTGAAAATCTTTTTGATAACGCAGGTCTATTAAGCTCGATGGAGGGCGGAACTATTAAAAACCTTGGAATAAGAAAATCCTTTATAGTTGCCAATAATTATGTGGGCGGCTTTGTGGGGGTTGCCTCCGCAAGCAAAAAGGTGATAGAAAACTGTTTTGTGGACGAAACGGTTTATGTTCAGTACGCCTCAAACGGCAATAATGGTGCAGGTGGAATTATCGGCTATGCTGCAGGAAACGCAGAAAGCGAGTCTACTCTGGATATAATCAACTGCTATTCAAAGGCACAGGTTACAGGCAGAAACACCAAGGAGCGTGTAAACGGCATCATTGGTACCGCCTGGACCTGCAGCTACACAATGAAAAATTGCTACAGTATCGGTCAGGCACCCTATTTTGCCTCAAGCGAAAAAAATGCCTCCACCCTTTTGTCAAATGGTGTGGCTGCGGCAGAGGTTTATTCAAATATATATACCGACAGCCGCGATGCCGCAAACAAAGAGGTATTCAAAAAGCTTTCTCTCTCCAAAATGAAGAACAGCTCGGCTGCCTCCTCTCTTGCAGGGTTCGATTTCTCTGCAGTATGGGAAGCGGTTGAGGGAGGAAGCCCAAAGCTTAAGGTCTTTACCGCTATCGACGGAAAGGATATTGCCGTTACCACAGCAATAGGTGATGTCCAGACAGTAAAATCAGACTTTACCTCGGGTCTGGGCACAAAGGAAAAGCCCTACGTTGTCACCACTGCAGAGCAGCTGCGCAAGGTGGTTTCTTCCGACTGGAGCGGAACCTATTTCAGTCTGGAACAGGACATTTATGTAAACGATACAAGTAAGGCTTCCTGGTCTCTCACAGGAAAGGGCTGGGTTGCAACAACCACCAGTGCGTTTTCAGGATATTTCGAGGGCAACGGCCACACCGTTTACGGACTTCTTCTCAGCGAGATTCCCGAAACGGGTAAAAATATGGGCAGTGGCGGTGCAGGACTTTTCCCTGCAATAAGCACAAGTGCAGTTATACGAAATGTTCATATAAAGGATGCCAGCATTACGGGTAAAACCAATGTAGGCGGCATCGCGGGAACCGTAAACGGCAATAAAAACAGCGCCTGCGCACAGATAATCGGCTGCAGTGTCGACGAGTCGGTAATCCTCCGCGGACAGACGGTGGGCGGTATCATCGGTTCAGGCGGTGGCGGTGCAAATATCGCCTATTGCGGCTTTTCGGGAGTTATTGTCGAGGCAACAGGCAGTTCGGGTAACATAAACCGCGGAAACGGTATTGTAGGGGATATCTGGAGTACTAACTACCGCATAGCAGAGTGCTACTCTGCAAATTACAAGGCTTACCGTGACCAATTTAAGCCTGCAGTAATCGGTGCGGTCTACGGCGTAGCTCAGAAAGGTGTGACACCTGTGACCGCAGAGCAGATGCAGGGTGAAGCGGCAAGAACTAGTATGCCCGAGCTTAATTGGGGTAGCTATTGGAACACTACCGCTACTTATCCTGTGCCTCTTGTTATACCCACAGGCGTGGAGTATGCATTTGAATAAAAACAAGCGACCGTATGCGTCCCTTATAGGAACCTGACGAGAGTCGGGTTCTTTTTTTAGGGCCGAGCGCCAAGGGCTAAGGGACACTTTTTGTAGGGATGAGGGAAGAGGGACGAGGGATGAGGGAAATGTGTGCCTTCGGCACGAAAATATAAACGGCAACCGTAGGGCGGGGGCTTGCTCCCGCCGTGAGATATTGCAAATTTGATGAAAATACCCGTTTAGTCACATCACCCCGAGAGATTCTTCGTCGCTACCTCTCCTCAGAATGACACATATAGGGCCTAGGGCCTAGGGCTGAGGGACAAGGGAAAGGTGTGCCTTACGGCACGGATATATAAAAAGTTCGCGTTGGAAACACCACCATCTGTCCTCTGTTCGTCGGTGATTGTCCCCGAAATGCAATATTATTTTGTGTTTTTTCGGTTAACATAATCAGCTTTTTTGAACAAGATATTGTGTTTTTAAGCAAGATCAACACTAACAAGACTTCAAATGCGCAGAATAACAATGTTTTGTGCGCGATTTTGCAATACCTAAAGAAAAAGCGATATGTTATAATTATCGTAGACTAAAATAGTCTATATATCGATATTTTTTGGAGGTACTTTATGTGCGCTTTTAAAAGAGTTATAAGCATCCTTCTTGCACTGCTTATGATGGTTGGTTTAGCCGCCTGTGCAGGAGGGGACGGCCCCGACGCATCTTCGGCAGACACCTCGTCCTACAGAAAGCCTTATGCTGAGGACGAAGCCTCTGAGGCTTGGGTCGATACTGACGGCGATTTCGATTATAAAACCGAAAAATGGTCGGGACCCGAGGGCTATGTTATCGTTATCCCCACAGGGGACAGCGAGGCAAGGGTTTTGGCTGAATATCTTCAGGACTACTATACCCGTGTGCATAAGGTAACCCTTCAGATAGCTACCGACTCTTCGGCGGCAAAGGATAAGGAAATTCTTATCGGAAACACCAACCGCAAGGAGTCTAAGGCAGACCTTAAAGAGGGTGAGCTTAAGGTTTCTCTTGAGGGAAATAAGCTTGTCTTCGTAGGCGGACATAAGGTTACCACCGAGGCGGCAGTCAAGCGCTTCACCCGTCTTTATCCCGACAAAAATGAGGCGTTTACCTTCAGCCTTAAAACCGATTTCACCGTCGCTCCTACAGTTGAGGGACTTGGGGACTATAAGTTCGTCTGGGGTGACGAGTTTGAAGACTGGTACGATTTAGACTTCGGCAAATGGGACTTCCGCCCAGGTATGAGTGGCTCTGCAACGGCTAAAATTTCTACCGACCGCGACGTTATTGATGTGGGTGACGGCCGACTCAAGATAAGATCCATAAACTATTTCAACGAAAACGAGCCTGATGTGCTCTTTAAAATGCCTTATACTACATCATCTAGAACCACCTTCAACTTCCTTTACGGCTATGCCGAGATACGTGCCCGCGTTCCCTTCTTCAAGGGCGCTTGGCCCTCCTTCTGGGGCGGCTCTGGAACTGAGGTTGTGCCGAGAAATCCCCTCTGGCATTCGGAGGTCGACGTTTTCGAGATTTTCGGCAGTGAGGATACTGTAGTCCCCAACATACATAAATGGTACGACGACTATGACTATGCGGGAATTCACGGTCTCGACCCGTCCGAGCGTCATACCCAGTATAAGAGCACTACCCACCCGAAAAAAAGGTATGTATTCAAAGACTCCAAAAACCTTGACAGAGAGTACCATACCTACGGCTATCTATGGACCACCACCGAAATGAAATTCTATGTTGACGGGGAATGCTACTGCACGATGGACATTGTAAATTCTTGGGATGAGGAGCCTAAGATGGATATGTTCCAGGAGCCGCAGCAAAGCCAGTTTAATAACCATGTTTTCGTAGAGGAAGCTTCATTTAAGCCTAATCTTATTTACGAAAATATGCATCTTCTTCCCTCCGACTACTTTATCGACTATTACCGCTTGTATCAGCTCAGTGACGGCAAGAGCAAGATATGGACCGACACAAGTAAGCGCGGCACAGAGCCGTATCTAAACCGTGTAAAAGATGTGGAGGAGCTTATTAGCAATGAGTAAAAAATATTTTAATTCAGGAAAGATCTACGAGGTCGAAAATATCGAGTTTTCGGTCGAGGGCTATGTTATAGTAGTTCCCGAAGGAAACGAGGCTGTAAAAAAATCGGCGCAGCTGTTCCTCGAATATTATAAAGCTCAGGGAATTGAGCTTAAGATGACAGAAGACTCTGCCGAGCCTTGCGAAAAAGAAATTTTAATAGGCGAAACCAACCGTATAGAGCGCAAAAAAGTCCTTAAAGAGGGAATGGTGGTCTCAGAGCTTACCGAGGACGGAAAATTGCTTATTACAGGTGGTCACGCCGTTACGGTAGAATGTGCGGTCAAGCGTTTTATACGTCTTAAGAAAAATGAAGGCGAAATCGTCACGTTTTCCGAGTTTACCGATTTTCAGTCGAGAAAACCCGGCGGATATGAGTATGTTTGGGGTGACGAGTTCGAGGATAGCGAATTTGACCTTACTAAATGGAACTTCAAGGCGCGAATGAGCGGAAACGCTGAGGTAAAGGTTTCCTGCGACAGGGATGTTTTAAAGATATACGACGGTCACGCAACCCTTCGTGCAATGCATTGGACCGATCCTGAGGACGAAGACAAAAAATACAAGGTGCCAATGAGTCTGTGCACCCACGACACAATGAATTTCGACTACGGCTATGCCGAGATTCGTGCCAATGTACCCTATATAAACGGTGTATGGCCCTCCTTTTGGGCAACAACCTCCTGCACCGTTAAGGGCTCCCGCAATATGGCTTGGCACGGCGAGATAGACTGCTTTGAGGTGTTTGGCTCTACCGATTCTGCTGTGGCAAATATTCACAAATGGTATGACGAGTTCGATTTCAGAGCCGTATACCAAAAGGAAAGCCGTCACACCCAGTATCCCGCAGAAAAGAGACCCCGCTGGACGGCACCAAATCCCGAAACTATAAACGACGAGTGGCATACCTACGGATTTGAAAAGACCGAAACGGTAGTAAATTTCTATGTGGACGGAAACTTTATCGGGAGCTGTGATATTGTAAATTCTTATGATGTTCATCCCGATATGTCGGTCTTTCAGGATCCCATATTCCTCATAATGAACAACCACGTTTTTGCCGATGCGGCAAGCTTTAAGCCTAATCTTATAAGCGACAATCCTGGAAAGCTCCCCGCAGACTATCATATCGACTGGGTTCGCCTTTATATGAAGCCCGACAAGGGAAATATTTATATAAACGAGACCCCTGCGGAGTACCCCGATCGGTAAAAACACAACACTCATCACGAAAGGAAGCTAATGATGAATAAATTATTCAAAAACAGAAGGTTACCAGCAGGAATACTTTCGGTAATTATTGCCTTTTCCATTCTGCTTTCCACCTTTTCGGGTCTGGCAATCTTTGCCGACACTACGGGCGGCACCGAGCCTTGGGACGGAACCGCCGCTACCGAATTTAAGGACGGCGCAGGTACAAAGGAAAATCCCTACATAGTTTCCACCCCCGCAGAGCTGCTTTTAGCAGTTTCCTCTACGGGTATGGACGGAGACAAGCAGCTTTACTATAAGATGGTAAACGACATCTATGTAAACGATGTCTCCTCTGCTAACTGGAAGGCTGACACCGACCTTGTAGAGTGGCCTGTTGTTTCCACGCAGGACGCTATGCAGGATAGTGCCTTCGGTGGTGTGTTTAACGGAAATGGATATAAGGTTTTCGGACTTTTCGTTTCAAAATCCTATTCGGCACCCGAAAACGGCGCCCTTGACGAATCGGTAGCTACGGGTCTTTTCCCCGCAGTTACAGGCGCGGCAAAAATTTCGGCTGTCGGCGTTGAGGAGTCCTACTTCTCCCTTACCAACAACGATGCAACAGCAAACAAGGCCTATGCAGGAATTGTCGGTGTTATTGCAGGTTATGTTCACAACGCAACTTCAACCACCTCTGCTGAGGCTCCCATAGCCATTGACCGTTGCTATGTGGCAGACAGCGTTTCTATAAAGGCTGTTTATGCAGGTCTTGTAGGAAAATTCAGAGACAACAACTCTAAATCGGTAGTTATAACCAACTGCTACGGTCTGGCATCTGCCACCGTTCACGCAGGCGTTTCAGGCAACCGCTTCATTCTTGCTACGGGCGGAAATAATGCAGGTTGCGCTAAGATGGAGTACAACTTCTCCACAGGTGGAATTTCCTTTAATAGCTGTAACTCTGATACCAAGGCAAACTATGCATCAAACTGGGTAGGCTCATCAACAGGTGTTCAGGTTGCACTGGCTAATATGAAGGGTAAAAACGCCTTTAACGAGTCTGTAGATGAAAACGAAGACGGCACGGTCGAAAAGGCTGAAAGATATATGACCCTGCTTAAAAACTCAGACGCGTTTATGCTTACCGACAGCTTCCCCATTCTTCGCATATTCCTGCGCACAGAGTCGGGCGAAAAGCTCTGGGATGGAAGTGTTACCGCACCCGAAACAGGTGACGGCAGCGAAACCAACCCATATATAATCGAGAATGCAAGTCAGCTTGCCTATGTTATCAAAAACGGCGGCGAGACAGATAAAATATATAAGCTTGTAAATGACATTTACCTTAACGACCCCGTAAAGATAGACTGGTCGACAGGAGAGGCAGATACAGGCTACACCCCTAATGAGTGGCTACATCAGAGCGATGCTCCCGACTTTAAGGGCACTATCGACGGTGACGGTCATATTATTTACGGTCTGTATTACAACCAAACAGGTACGGTAAAATATAGCTTCAAAGGGTGTGCGCTAATTCCTTATGTAAAGGAAAACAGCATCGCAACCGTTAAAAACCTCGGTATTGATAACGCATATATCAGCACCAACCAGTCTGCAGGCGGTTTCTTTGGCGGCAACTCAAAGGGTACCGTCAATGTAGAAAACAGCTATGTGGGTGAAAATGTCACCTTAAAGGGTCACCTTGCGGGTGCTTTTGTTGCAGGCTCCAGCGGTAAGATTAACTTTACCGACAGTTACTCTCTTGCAACCACAGTCAGCCTGAATCCTACCGCTACAGACAGCTATGTTGGTCTTTGCGGCGATGTGTACGGAAAATTCGAAAGCTCTCTTATAAACTGCTATAACGCAAAGGGCGGGCTCACTACCAGAACAAGCAGCCTCCCTAAAACACTTGAAAATGTTTATGCAACCCAGCGTACAGAAAGCGGTCAGGCAAAGGTCAAACTTATCACTGCCGAAAATATGCAGGGTATGGATGCTCTTACAAATCCTGATAAAATGTCGGGCCTCGGCGATAAATATACCGCAACCACAACCTATCCCATACTCAAAATTTTTGCCGCTGCTTCCACAGGCGACCAGAACAAGTATTGGGACGGAAAGTCTTCCTATGCACCCATTAAGGGTGAGGGAACAGAGGCTGCTCCCTATGAAATAGAAAACGCCTTTATGCTTGCCTATGTTATCAAAAACGGTGGCGAGGGCAAATACTATAAGCTTACAGACGACGTTTACCTTAATAAGGAAGACGGTGTAAACTGGCTCACAGGTGAGGCTGTGGCAAATTACACCCCCAATTCTTGGTTTGATGCTTCGGGAGTTACCGCCTTCAGCGGAACACTTGACGGAGACGGACATACAGTTTACGGACTTTACTATAGCGATACGGCAGAGAAGGAGGCAAATGGCGGCCTCACACAGGGTGTAGGACTTATTCCTGCTGTAAAATCTGGCACAGTAACAGTTAAAAACCTTGGTATAGACTCTGCGTATATTAACTACAGCAGTAACGTTGGTGCAATTATTGCCTTTAACAAGGGTGGCACGGTAACGGTAGAACAGTCTTATGTCGGTGCAGATGTTTATCTCTCTGCTAACGACTGCGGAGCTATTCTTGGTACTACCAACAGCAACATGACTATAAACAGCTGTTATTCTCTCGCAACCGTTGTGGGTGCACGTTATGGAGGCTTTATTGCCGATGCCTACGGAAAAGACAAGGTCCGTGAGATAGAAAGTTGCTACAACGCAAACGGCACTATTTCAAGCAAGAATATTTCTTCAAGTCTTTCTAAAAACTCTTATGCGACAGTCAAAGGAAACGGAGCAACCGTCCTCACTGCAGATAAGATGCAGGGCTTAGAAGTTCTTACTGCCGAGGATAAGATGAAAAATCTTGCAGCAGTCGGCACCTACCACGCAACCGAAGGATTCCCCATTCTCCGCGTATTCTTAGATACTCCTCTGCCACCTATTGGAGAAGACGAGGGAACTATTTGGAACGGTAACACCGCAACCTTCTTTGCACAGGGAAGCGGAACAGAGGCTGACCCCTATGTAATAACAAAGGGCAGCGAGCTTGCGCTTATGCTCTCCTCAGGCGGAAACGATGCTTACTATAAGCTGGGCGCAGACATCTATCTTAACGATGTAACCGCAGACAAGTGGTACGAAAAGACAACTAATAACGAATGGCTTAATAATGTATCCTTCTCGGGAACTTTCGACGGTGACGGTCATATCGTTTACGGTATCTGGTATGCAAAGGATAATACCTATACCGCAACAGGTCTTATCCCCGTTTTCTCAAAGGGAACTGTTAAAAACGTAGGCGTAAGACATTCCTACATTTTCAGTGACGAATTTGCAGGCGGTATCGTAGGTACTGTCGGAAGGGGCAGTTTAAAAACTATTTCTCAGTGCTTTGCAGACGAAACCGTATGGGTCGGCTACACCAGCACCAAAAATAAGGGTGCGGCAGGAATTCTCGGCAGTATTGATTCCGACGGAAGCAATTCTGCTTCTGTGCGTCTCCTTATTGAAAACTGCTACTCAAAGGCATATGTGACAGGAGCCGATGGAGCGCGTACCAACGGACTTATCGGTACGGTCTGGAAATCTGCCGTTAAGGTAGTAAACAGCTATTCTACCGATGCTCAGCCCTACATTATGCGCTCAAACGGTACGGTTTCTTCCCTTTACTGGGACTATTCAAGCGGAAAATATACCGAGGGTGCCGCAGGCATTACCGATATAAACAATGTTCTTTCGGGTATATATTCCGATACGGGAAGTCCCAAAACGGTTGAAAATTATACCGTTATAGGCGCAGACGCTCTCCGCGTAGGCGCAGACCAGCCCACCCTTATGCCCGCATTCGACTTTAATAACATCTGGGTAGCAGTAGACGGCGGTACACCTAAGCTTAAGATATTCGATTCTATAAGCGGTAAGGATATCGACGCAGGCTGGTCAGGAAAAGATGACGATGACTCAGGTTCCGGTGGTACAGGTAGCGGGACAGACTCAGACGTTGCTTTTGAAGGCGGAACGGGTACAAGTGCTGACCCCTATATTATCAAGTCTGTAGAGCAGCTCCGCGCAGCTGTAACCTCCACTGCGGGTAAATTCTATAAGCTCGCTAACGATATTTCTGTAAACGACACCTCTGCAAGGGATTGGTATACAAAAACAAACAATGTAGAGTGGGTCAAGGACACCAAGTTCAAGGGTAGTATCGACGGTGACGGACACTGCGTATACGGTATCTGGTATCCCGAAAACAACACCTCTAAATATGCAGGACTTATTCCCGTATTTCAGGGCGGTACCATTAAGAACCTCGGTTTAAGATATTCCTATATCTATGCCAAGGAATATGCAGGTGGCATTGTTGGTATGGCAAGTGGCACCAACTGCAGCCTCCTTCAGTGCTTTGCAGACGACAGTGTTATGGTCGGCTACAACGGTACAGGCAGCTACGGTGCAGGTGGTATTATGGGCTACGCACAGAGTGGCTCTTCCACAACGCAGGTTCGCATACTTATTGAAAACTGTTATTCTAAGGCACAGGTAACAGGAGCCGAGAGTGCGCGAACCAACGGACTTATCGGTACGGTTTGGAAATCTGCCGTTAAGGTTGTTAACAGCTATTCCGTAAACGCTTCTCCCTACTATATGAGAACCAACGGTACGGTTTCTTCCCTTTACTGGGATTATTCAAGCGGAAAATACACCTCGGGTGCTGCAGGCATTACCGATATAAACAATGTTCTTTCGGGCGTTTATACCGACGCAGGCAATGGTAGTGCGGTTGAAAACTACACTAATATAAATGCAGACGCTCTCCGCAAAGGCGCAGACCAGCCCACCCTTATGCCTGCTCTCGACTTTACAGGTATCTGGAAGGCAGTAGACGGCGGTACACCCGTACTCAGGATGTTTGAGGGTCTCGACGGTAAGGATATCGATGTTTCTCGCGACGGACTAACCTACTCGGGCGGAACGGGCAAAGCCAGCGACCCCTATATCATCAAGACTGTGGAGCAGCTCCGCTATCTTGTCGAGTCAGTGAACACAAAAAACAAGTATTATAAGCTTGCAAACGACCTCTATATCAACGACACCTCTAAGGCAGGCTGGATGAACGCCGCTACCGAAAAGTGGTATCATTTTGATGCAGGCAAGGGCACTACCTTTGACGGCAACTTTGACGGTGACGGACACTTTATCTACGGTATCTATGTAAATCAGACACCCACTACAGATACAAAGATGAACAATGCCGCTGCAGGACTCTTCCCCAAGATGAGTATGTATGCCACCGTCAGAAATGTTCACGTTCGCGACAGTTATATTTCGGGCGTAGGCTACGTAGGCTCTATTGTGGGCTACATCTCTGCCAGCGGAAATGAATACTTTGGCAGAATTATCGGTTGCTCTGCCGACCATACCGTAACCCTTAAGGGTCAGACGGTAGGCGGACTTTTAGGCGGTGGCGGACGCAATCTCGAAATCCACTATTCATATTTCACAGGAAATATTGAAGCCACATCACAAGGCAGAGGTAACGCCCTTGTAGGCGATATCTGGAACACCCAACAGCGCGTAATTCAGGCATATTCTATCGGATATACTAACTATCGTACCAGCTTTGTTCCCTCACTTGTAAAAGGACTTTACGGTACCGTTGCCCAGAGCAAGACCACTCTTGTCAGCGAGACAAATCTTTACGGTGCAGCTGCAAAGGAGGCAATGCCCGACTTTAACTGGGACATCTGGTACACCGTAGACGGAAAAACACCTCATATGAAGGTAATTACCGACGATATGCTTGTAGAGTTATACGGCGAGGGTGAAAAGGGCAAGGTCTGGTCGGGTCTTATGGCAACCAAGTTTGCAGGCGGTACGGGAACTGAAAATGATCCCTACCTTATCGAGACCCCCGAGCAGATGGTATATTTCGTTCAGAATGTCGGCTCCTCTAAGGGCAAGTTCTATAAGCTTACGGCAGACCTTAAGCTTAACGACACCTCTAAAGCAGGCTGGGAAGCTACAGCTAACAGCTGGATAACCACAAACAGCAGCTTTGCGGGAACCTTAGATGGTGACGGACACGTTGTAAGCGGACTCTACTATAATGGATCCGATGCAACAATAGCTCTTATCCCCAAAATTGCAGAGGGTGCAGTAATAAAACGTCTCGGCGTGACCAAATCTACTATAATAAACCCCGCAACCGTAGGCGAACAGAGCTATACTGCGGCAATTGTGGGTCAGATTTCGGGTCTTTCGAGCGATAACCCCGAAACCTTCAAGAATCCCGTCATCAGCGAATGCTTTGCTAACGATAGCGTTTATTTAGAGGGTCACTTTGTAGGCGGAATTGTAGGTGGCGGCTCACGAAGTATTGATTTCGAAAACTGCTACTTCACAGGAAATATTGTTGCAGAGGATCACTGCGGAGCCATTTTCGGTAATCAGTGGAACGGTAGATTGTATGCTTCAAGCTTTACCAACTGCTATGCCGTAACACCCGAGCGCGTGTCTCTCGGCGGAAATCAGCTCAGCAATAAAGCAGTGCTCAGAGGCGTGTACTTAGATGGCAAAGATGCGGCCTTTTCCAATCTTGTACTCCTTTCCATAAACCTTATGAAGGGTGACGACGCAAAGGAAAATATGCCTGAGCTCGACTACGTTAATGTCTGGAAGACCGTAAAGGGCGGTACTCCTGTACTCCGTTGCTTTAAGGATGCAGAACAGTATTCCTCTGTGCAGCCCCCAAGAAGGGTTGAAATCTCCTTTGCAACCGAGGGCGGCGAAACTGTAGAAGCAATATACGGCGAGACGGGAACAAAAATCGGCGAGCTTCCTGTTCCTACCTATTATGCACACAACTTTAAGGGCTGGTATGTTAACAGGTATAAGGTAATTCCCTTCGAGCTGGAGGATTTCCCCAACTTCGATATGGTGCTTTATGCTAAGTGGGAGCGTTACGGCTTCGATCAGGGCTTTGAGACAGATATCGACACCCAATACGATATAAATGAAGGTATCGAGATATTCAGACCCGGTTCTCAGGGCTATAATCCAAAGCAAATTCACAGCGGTATGAGAGCGCTGAGAACTATACCCGAGTCCGCAGTAGATCCTATCTTCCTGCTTAACTATCAGCACCCCTTAGAAATAGGTATGAAGTATGATGTGACCTTCTGGGTGTACACAAGGGACGGCGCACAGGGCAACGTAGACTTCCTCCACGCAAACCATCCTCAGGTTGATTCACCAATCGTGGGCTACACTACCGAATACGATCTTTCCAACCTTAAGAAGGGTGCATGGACACAGATAAAGACAACTATCGTTGCAAACGCTCCGTATATCCTTGTTCGCACATCCAAGGGAGCAGAGGTCTTCTTTGATGATTTCCAGATGGTGCCCACCTTCGAAGAAGGAAAGCTCGGCGAGCTTGAAGGCTTTAATCCCGACGATATTTCGGGTGAACCTGCAGGCGGACTGCCTATTGTATGGCTTATTGTCATCATCGCAGGAGGAGTAATCCTCCTTGGCGGCATCGCTGCTACTGTAATCCTTCTTGTTAAAAAGAATAAGAAAACAGCGTAATAAAAAAGGAACCTGACGAGAGTCGGGTTCCTTTTTTTAGGGCCGAGGGCCTAGGGCTGAGGGACAAGGGAAAGGTGTGCCTTACGGCACGGATATAAAAACGCTGAAAATGTCATTCTGAGCATCTGCGATGCGAAGAATCGCAAATTTACATAAAATTAAACGGCAACTGTCCACTGTAAACAGTTCACAGCGTTCCGCTTAAACGGTATTCTGCAGGGGTGGTGCCGATGTTTCGCTGAAATGCGCGGTTAAAGGAGCGTATGGAGCCAAAGCCTACATCCTCGGATATATCGGCAATTTTTTTGTCGGTGTCGAGGAGGAGATAACAGGCTTGGCGGACCCTGAGCATATTAACATAATCGTTGAAACCAAGGCTCAGCTTTTCCGAAAACAGGTGAGAAATATAACATCTGCTGAGATGCAGTGCGCCTGCTACATATTCAAGGGAAAGCTCCTCGGTATAATGGGTGGCACAAAATTCCAGAATGCTGTGCAGGGTTGAGTGGTCGCTCATAATGGTGGGACTAAGCCTGAGCTTCGGCAAAATTCGGGTCATAAGCAGGTTAAACCAGCCAACATATTCGGTTATTGCGCACTCTCCCGTCACCTCGCAAATACGGTGAAGATATTCTTTGGCGGGGTCGTCGGGGTCAAGAACAACACAGTTATTCTCGGGCAGGTTTCCGTAAAGAATATCGTTTATGCCGTGGAACAGGTCCGGAGTAACAATAAGCACCCTGAAAAGGCAGTCTTCACCGTGGCTGTAATAGTGTATCTGGTTTGGGAAACTGATATAGAGGTTGCCCTCCTCTACGGTGCAGATGTTCTCATCGGCAAAGGCGGTCATTTTCCCCTTTTCCACATAGACTATCTCCAGCTCCTTGTGGAGATGGGGCAGGGGAGTAAGGTTTTTGGCGGGGCGTTGCACCAGAACAGGCTGACTTTTGTATTCGTAGTTTGCAATTCTCATAGTTTTCCTAAAATCCTATCTAAAAAAGTTATTCGGCTTTTATAATAACACCCATTCCGTTATTTTTCAATAGTCTGACAACAATTTTTGACTATAGCAAAGGTAAATTCTTACGGCAACCGTTAAATATCGACAAACAATCATTATAAAAAAGCCCAAGCTATCATAACGATAGCTTGGGCAAAACGATTTGTGTTATATTTGCTTCGAAATTATCTCTGAACTCGACCTGAGCCGTCTCCGCCTGCAAGCTTTTCAACTTCAGATACGGTAACTCGGTTAAAGTCACCCTCGATAGAGTGCTTGAGTGCCGATGCGGCAACCGCAAACTCAACGGCAGACTGTGTGTCCTTGCCCGAAAGCAGAGCATAAATAAGACCTGCGCCGAAGCTGTCTCCGCCGCCTACACGGTCGGTAATGTGGAGGTGATATTCTTTAGAGAAGCAGTAGTTCTCGCCGTCGTAGAGCATAGCAGCCCAGTCGTTATCACTTGCAGAAATGGAAGAACGAAGTGTGATAGCAACCTTTTCAAAGCCAAATTTGTCGGCAAGCTGCTTAGCAACGCTCTTATAACCCTCATGGTTGAGCTTTCCGCCGTAGATGTCGGTGTTTTCTGCCTCAATGCCGAATACGTCCTTTGCGTCCTCTTCGTTGGAGATGCAAACGTCAACATATTTGCAAAGCTCTGTCATAGCCTCTCTTGCCTCGGCTCTGGTCCAGAGCTTTCCGCGGTAGTTGAGGTCGCAGGAAACCTTAACGCCCTGCTTTTTAGCGGCAATACAAGCTGCCTTGCATATTTCAACAAGGTTTCCGCCCAGAGCGGGAGTGATTCCTGTGAAGTGGAACCAATCGGCACCTGAGAAGATGTCGTCCCAGTCAAAATCCTCGGGGGATGCGGTCTGGATAGAGGAATGGGCGCGGTCATATATACAAACCGAGCCGCGCTGAGAAGCACCCTTTTCAAGGTAATAAATACCAACACGCTCACCGCCGCGAACTATATCATCGGTATCGACACCGAAATAGCGGAGAGAGTTTACTGCTGCCTGACCGATAGCGTGGGTGGGAAGCTTGGTGACAAATGCGGCATCCATACCGAAGTTGGCAAGAGATACTGCAACATTTGCTTCACCGCCTCCGAAGGTAGCCTGCATCTGGTCGTTCTGGAAAAAACGGCAGTAGCCGTTAGGAGCCAGACGGAGCATAATTTCGCCGAAGGTAACTATTCTTTTCATAAAAAACACACCTTTTTAAGTAATTTTTTAAATTTACATTTATTATACACTATTAAAATGAAAAAATCTATTGTAAATTTAATCATATTAAGATAAATTGTATTGCAAAAATAATCATTATTGACTATTGGGGCAAAAAAGGTTAAAATATAGGTGTGCGCAGGATTTGTGCAAAGACATTGAATAGGAGAACTGTTATGGCAGATAATAAAAAAGAGCTTGAATATAATCCCGATATAATCAACCTTACCGACGACGAGGGCAACGAGTATACCTTTGAGGTGCTTGACGCTATCGAGTCGGACGACGGAAGATACCTCGCAATGATACCGATGTATGACGACCCTCAGAAACAGCTTGAGGACAGCGGAGAGTTGGTTATAGTCAAGGTGGGAGAGGAGGACGGAGAGGAATATCTTTTCCCCATCGAGGATGACGACGAGTACGAGTTTGTAGCAGATGCCTTTATCGAAAGACTTCAGGACCTCTACGAGATAGACGAAGAGTAATTATTAAGTGATATAACTCGCCGTAAGGCGAATATAACTGCGACTTTGTCGCGCATCCTACCCTGTTCGCGGACTGTGGCATTTATAACCCTACAACCATTATTTTGGGAGTTCGTACTCGCTCGGCAGGTGAGCAGGCCTCCCGTGTCGAGTTTCTCGCCACGGACGTTGGAAGCCCGAACCGAGCGGAGAACACCCACCTGCTTTAACTGCAGGTTATCTAAGTGCCCGATACGGCAGGGTGGGAGCAATATTTTACGGCACGAAAATATAAACGGCAGCCATAGGGCTGAGGGCCAAGGGCCAAGGGAAATGTGTGCCTTCGGCACGGATATATAAACGGCTACCTTGCTGAAAATGTCATTCTGAGCATCTGCGATGCGAAGAATCGCAAATTTGCATAGAATAAACGGCAACAATTTGCCAATCCCTCAGTCACTCGTACCTCGTGACAGCTTTGTGTCCACTTTTTTCCTAAAGGACATTTCCCCCCACGGGGGAATAACTTACTCTAAGGGAGCCTTTGTTTTTATAAATATTTAAGGCTCTCAAAAAATTTTTGAAAAATTTTGAAAATAATGCTTGACTTTAACGCTTTAAAGTGTTATACTGTCCAACACAGAAGGGTGTGGGGCAAAAGCCCTGCATTCTTCAGATAACCAAACCGTTCCTTTAAGGCTGGTTCGGGTTTAAAGGGCTTGGTTAGATTTCGCGGCGGAAAGTCCGCCTTTATAAAAGGAGATTTTTATTATGAAAAAGCTTATTGCAATGATACTTTGTATCGCACTTGTGGCTTGCGGTCTTGCAGGCTGCGGCACTGTGCAGAACGACGCAGACGACGGCAAGTTCACCGTAGGTATATGTCAGCTCGTTACCCATGAGGCACTTGACGCCGCAACCGAGGGCTTTAAGGCTGCAATTATTGACGCTCTGGGCGAGGAAAATGTCGAGTTCATCGAGCAGAATGCCGCTAACAACCCCGACACCTGTACCACCATTATGAATGACTTTGTTAATAAAAAGGTTGACCTCATTATGGCAAACGCAACCCCCGCACTTCAGGCTGCATATAATGCAACCGAAGAAATTCCCGTTCTCGGCACATCTGTTACAGAGTACGGTGTTGCTCTTGAAATCGACAACTTTACAGGCACCGTAGGTGGAAACATTTCGGGCACATCCGACCTTGCTCCTCTTACCGATCAGGCTCAGATGATAATCGACCTTGTTCCCACCGCTAAAACAGTCGGTATGCTCTACTGCACAGCAGAGGCTAACTCTGACTATCAGGTAAAGGTTGTTAAGCAGTATCTTGAGGACAAGGGCCTCACCGTTAAGGATTTCGGCTTCTCGGGCTCTGAGGACGTTGCTCAGGTTGCTGAGGCTGCTGCCGCTGCTTGTGACGCAATCTACATACCCACCGATAACACTGCCGCTTCCTGCACCGAGACCATCAACGGTGTAGTTGCTCCCAAAAAGGTTCCCATCATCGCAGGTGAGGCAGGAATCTGCAAGGGCTGCGGAATTGCAACCCTTTCCATCAGCTACGAGCAGCTTGGCAAAACCACAGGCGAAATGGCTGTTAAGATCTTAAAGGGCGAGGCTGACATTTCCGAAATGGCAATCGAATACGACAACAACCCTGTTAAGAAGTACAACAAGACCCTTTGTCAGGAGCTTGGAATCACTGCTCCCGAGGGATATGAGGCTCTCGAATAATTTCGATTGATTTTAACTCGGATCTATAGTAAAATAGATGTGCTGCGCAGTTTGTGGTGCGGCACATCTTTGCTATTTTGAAAAAAGGGAGATATTTATGGAAATGCTTCTAAACTGGCTGGGGACCTTGCCGGGTGCCGCAGCTCAGGGACTTATATGGGGTATTATGGCAATCGGTGTCTATATTACCTTTAAAATTCTTGACCTTGCAGACCTCACTGTCGACGGCTCTATGGTTACGGGTATGGCAACCTGCGCTGTGCTTATGGTAAACGGCTGGAATGTCTGGGCGGCAATGGCGGTTGCCTTTGTGGCAGGAATGCTGGCAGGTCTTGTAACGGGTGTTTTCCACACCATTATGGGAATTCCCGCAATTCTTGCAGGTATTCTCACTCAGCTTATCCTCTGGTCGGTAAACCTTAAAATTATGGGTAAGGCAAATCAGGCACTGCCCTCAAGAAAATATGATGTGCTTATCACCCAGATGGAAAAATATCAGGCGCTGGTATATCTCTTTATTATCTGCGTAGTGCTGGTAGCAGTGCTTTACTGGTTCTTCGGTACACGCTACGGTATGTCTATAAGATCGACAGGCTGCAACGAGAAAATGTCCCGCGCACAGGGTATCAACACAAACCTCAATAAGGTAGTAGGTCTTGCCCTTTCAAACGGAATAGTTGCTTTTGCAGGCTCTCTGCTTGCACAGTATTCTGGTAAAGCCGACATCTCGGACGGACGCGGTGCTATCGTTATCGGTCTTGCCGCAGTTATTATCGGTGACGCTGTAGTCTCCCGTATGGGACAGAGCTTTGTTATCCGTCTAACAGGCGTACTCATAGGCGGAATAATCTATTACATAGTTTATCAGACGGTCATCTTCTTAGGTCTGGATACCGACCTTCTCAAGATGCTTTCTGCATTAGTGGTTGCCTTCTTCCTCGCAGTACCCCACCTTAAGAAGACCTACTTTAAAAAACACACCAAAAAGGCAAAGGGGGCGGCGTAAATGTTAGAGCTTAAGAATGTAACCAAAATATTCAACGCAGGTACCGTCAACGAAAAGGTCGCCCTTAACGATCTTTCAATTACCCTTGAGGATGGCGATTTCGTAACCGTAATCGGCGGTAACGGAGCAGGAAAATCCACAATGCTCAACGCCGTTGCAGGAACCTTCCCCATAGACGAGGGTCAGATAATTATTGACGGCAACGATATTACAAAGCTGCCCGAGCATAAACGCGCTAAATTTATCGGACGTGTTTTTCAGGACCCTATGACGGGCACTGCCGCTGATATGTGGATAGAGGAAAATATGTCTATTGCTATGCTCAGAGGCAAAAAAAGGGGGCTTAGCTGGGCAATCAACGAGTCCGACCGTAAGATATATAAGCAGATGCTTGCCCGTTTGGATTTAGGCCTTGAAGACCGTCTTTCCACCAAGGTGGGACTGCTCTCAGGCGGTCAGCGTCAGGCAATAACCCTGCTTATGGCGTCTATGAACGACCCACAGCTGCTCCTTCTTGACGAGCATACCGCGGCTCTTGACCCCAAAACCGCCGCAAAGGTGCTGGAGATAACCCGCGAGATAGTCGAGGAAAAGAAGCTCACCACTATTATGATAACCCATAATATGAAGGATGCCATTGCCTTTGGAAATCGTCTTATTATGATGAACGCAGGCAAGATAATCCTTGACATAAAGGGCGAAGACAAAAAGAAGCTGACGGTTGAAGCTTTGCTTGAAGCCTTCGCAAAAGCAGGCTCAGACGGGGCAGCAAACGATAAGATGCTGCTAATTTAGTGTGACAGGTTCAAGTCCTGTCACACTAAGCCGCTTTTAGGCAATATGTTTAAAAATGTTAATCAATTTTGTCAAAACTCACAGTTAACAGATTGACTTTACTGTGCTAAAATAGTAAAAAGGAAATTTTTCTTTTTATGAAATTTACCTACAAAAGAAAGAGGAGATTTTTTATGAAATCAGTATTCAAAAAAGCTCTTGCGTTGGTTATGGCAGCAGCTATGCTCCTTACCCTCGCAGCTTGCGGTGGTGCAAACTATACCGCAGACAATACCGAGTTTGTTATCGGTGTTTCAGGCCCCCTCACAGGTGAAGCCGCAGTTTACGGCGAAGCAGTTAAAAACGCTGCTGAAATGGCTGTTGCAGAAATCAATGCAGCAGGCGGTCTTAACGGCGTAAACTTCAAGCTTCTCGCTACCGACGACACTCACGACCCTGCAAAGGTTTCCACCAACTATTCTTCTATGCTCGAAGGCGGTATGCAGGTTTCCCTCGGTACCGTTACCACAAACCCCGGCCTTGAGTACAAGAAGTATTCTGCAGAAGATAACGTATTCTTCCTTACTCCCTCTGCTTCGGGCGACGACATCCCCGAGTTCGACAACGGTTTCCAGATGTGCTTCGCAGACGGCAATCAGGGTAAGGTTGCTGCCGAGTATGTAAACGGCATCTACAAGAACCAGACCATCGGCGTATTCTACAAGTCCGACGATGCTTATTCCAACGGTATCTTCCAGCAGTTCAAGGATAATCTTGATGATTCTATCAAGATTGTTGAAACTGTATTCACAGGCAAAGCTTCCGACTTCTCTACTCAGATTGGTCAGCTTAAGGATTGCAAGTTCATCTTTATGCCCATCTACTACGGTCCTGCTTCTGTATTTATGACTCAGGCTAAGGACACCATTGCTCCCGACGCTATTTACTACGGCTGTGACGGATTCGACGGTCTTGCAGGTCAGTTCGAAGATTTCTCCATCATTCCTCAGGAAGTTTCTATGCTTTCTCACTTCGACTCTAACGCTACCGAAGGTGCAGCAGCAGACTTTATTAAGAAGTACACCGAAAAATACGGTGCTGCTACCCTTAACCAGTTCGGCGCATCTGCTTACGACTGCGTATATGCAATCTACAACGCTATGAAGGCTGCTATTGATGCAGGTGAAGAGATTGATGTTACCATCTCTGCTTCCGACCTCTCTGACATTCTTAAGGCTCAGTTCGGCGGAGACTTCTCCTACAGTGGCGTTACAGGCAATAACATCACCTGGCAGGATAACGGTTATGTTGAGAAGGGCGCTGTTAAGTACACCCTTAAAACTGCAAACTCTGCAGCAGACGAGAAATAATTTCCTTTAAATTTCAAAGAAGACTGATTTGCCGGTGTGGTTTTCCGCTCCGGCAAATTGTCATAATTTTATGTAGGTTTATATATGAACATTATCGAAACTTTAATCAATGGTCTTTCGGCCGGCGGTACCTATGCTATGATAGCTTTGGGCTATACAATGGTTTACGGTATTGCAAAAATGCTTAACTTCGCTCACGGCGATGTAATAATGGTCGGCGGATATACCCTTTTTGTGGTTATGTCTATGCTTGGCAACCCCATTTTAGGTCTTGTGGCTGCAATTATATTCTGTATGCTACTGGGCGTTACAATCGAAAAGGTTGCCTATAAGCCCCTGCGCGGTGCATCTCCTCTGGCGGTTCTTATTACGGCTATCGGTGTAAGCTACCTTTTGCAGTCGACCGCACAGATGATATTCGGCTCTGCTCCCAGAATGGTCATTGTGGGAGATATGGGTAACGTCGTTCTCGGCGAGCTTAAGATACCTGTATACATTCTCATCACTCTTGTTGCCTCCTTTGCAATTATGATAGTTTTAAACCTGTTTGTAAAATATACAAAAACAGGACGTGCTATGATTGCGGTCTCCGAGGATAAGGGCGCAGCACAGCTTATGGGTATCAATGTTAATAAAATAATTATGATAACCTTTGCCATAGGCTCGGCTCTTGCGGCTTGTGCAGGCTTCTTTATGCTTATGAAGTCTCCCAGCCTTTCAAACACTCTTGGCGCAATGCCCGGCATCAAGGCGTTTACCGCTGCGGTTATCGGCGGTATCGGCTCTATCCCAGGTGCTATGCTTGGCGGTATTCTTATGGGCGTTATCGAGGCTATCTCCTTCCAGATACCTGCCATTGCCCCCTATACCGACGCTATCGAGTTTTTGATACTTATAGTCATCCTTCTTGTCCGTCCTACGGGCATTTTAGGTAAAAAGAGAAGGGAGAAGGTATAATGGCAGCACTTAAAAACATTAAGTGGAAGCACTATGTCAACTATATCGGCGTGGCAGTTTTCACGGTAATCTTTGCGGTAATGTCCTTTACAGGCTCCCTTACCTCATCCAACATATATCTTTTAGAAAAAATTGCTATCGCAGTTATGCTTGCGGTATCCTTAAGCCTTGTTGTAGGCTTCCTTGGAGAGCTTTCTCTGGGTCACGCAGGCTTTATGTGTGTGGGCGCATATCTGGGCGGTAAGACAGCCGTTGTGCTTGAGCCTATTCTCGGTGAAGTGCCCACACTCGCAGTATCTCTTGTGGTAGGCGGTCTTGTTGCGGCAGTCTTCGGCATAATAATCGGTCTGCCCGCCCTTCGTCTACGCGGAGACTATCTTGCTATTGTTACACTCGCCTTCGGAGAAATAGTCCGCGCAATCTTTATGAACACCTCTAAAGAGTCCTTCGGCGGCTCTCTGGGTCTTGACACCCCCCGTTTTGATAAGGATTTTCTCTTTATTATTGCATTTGTCTTGGTCCTTGTATGTCTTGCGGTCACACAAAATCTTATCCGCTCAAAGCACGGACGCGCCATCACCTCCATCCGCGATAACGAGATTGCTGCTCGCGCTACGGGTATCAATGTTACCAAGTATAAGCTGTTTGTTTTCACCATTTCTTCCTTCTTTGCAGGAATTGCGGGTGTTCTCTACAGCTATTCAAACTACACAGTTCAAAGCGAAAAATTCAGCTACAACTACTCTATCGAGATACTGGTTATGGTAGTTCTCGGCGGTATGGGAAGTATCAACGGCTCTATCATTGCCGCAACCCTTATTACCTTCCTCGATGTTAAGCTTCAAACCATTCTTACGGGCGACCTTGCAGTGTTGCAGGACCTTTTCTATGCTCTTATCCTTATTGTGCTTGTTATCTATAATAATGCCCCCGGTCTTAAGGGCTTCCGCGAGACCTACAATATTAAGAATGTTATTGCAAGGTTCAGGAAGCACGACCCCAAAAAGGTTCGCGACGACGAGGCGAAATGGGATCGTGTACCCACGAAAATTCAAATGGACGAGGTTTTGTCGACAGATATTCAGCCTACCTCTCCCTATACTCCCGACAAGGGCGCAAAGGAGGATAAATAATGGCTAAAGTAGTTTTAAAAACCGAAAAATTAGGCATTTCCTTTGGCGGACTTAAGGCTGTTCAGGACTTAAACCTCGAAATCAAGGAAGGTCAGCTCTACGGTCTTGTCGGTCCTAACGGAGCAGGTAAAACCACCGTTTTCAATATGATTACGGGAGTTTATAAGCCCACAACAGGTAAGTTCTGGCTTGACGGCGAAAATCTTACGGGAAAGGGTCAGGAGACCATAAACCATAAGGGAATTGCCCGTACCTTCCAGAATATCCGTCTTTTCAACAATATGACGGTTATCAGAAATGTACTTGTAGGACTTCACAATCAGCCCGAGTTTAAGTGCTCTATGTTTGCAAGTATTCTTCGTCTGCCCCGTCACTTTAAAACCGAAAAGGCAATGAGAGAAAGGGCAAAGGAGATACTCAGAATAGTAGGTCTTGAGGAGGAAAGAAATAATCTTTCCTGCAATCTGCCCTACGGTAAGCAGAGAAAGCTGGAAATTGCCCGCGCACTCGCCACAAATCCGAAGCTTCTCTGCCTTGACGAGCCTGCCGCAGGTATGAATCCTAACGAGACGGCAGAGCTTATGGATATCGTTCGCCACATCCGTGACGAGTATAATGTTACCATTCTTCTTATCGAGCACGATATGAAGTTCGTTTCGGGTCTCTGCGATGAAATTACCGTACTTAACTTCGGTACCGTTCTTGCACAGGGCGCACCCGAGGTCGCTCTTAACGACCCCGAGGTTATAAAAGCATATATAGGAGGATAACGCTATGGCTCTTTTGGAAGTTAAAGATTTAGAGGTTTACTATGGCGTTATCAAGGCGCTTAAAGGCATTAGCTTTGAGGTAAACGAGGGCGAGATTGTTACCCTCATCGGCGCAAACGGAGCAGGAAAGACCACCACAATGCAGTCGGTAATCGGTCTTATTCCTTCCCGCGAAGGTACCGTTATTTACGACGGTCATGATATAACAAAAACACCCTGTCATAAAATCGTACATCTTGGAATGTCGCAGGTTCCCGAGGGACGCCGCGTTTTTCAGGAGCTTACCGTTTACGAAAATCTTATGATGGGCGCATATTCTCAGGGCAAGGATGTAAACTTTAAGGAGGATATCGAGAAGATATATACCCGTTTCCCCCGCCTTGCAGAGCGTAAAAATCAGATTGCGGGAACCCTTTCGGGCGGTGAACAGCAGATGCTTGCTATGGGACGCGCTCTTATGTCCCATCCCAAGCTTTTAATGCTTGACGAGCCCTCTATGGGTCTTTCCCCCCTCCTTGTTGATCAGGTTTTTGAGATAATCAAGGACATCAACAAGGACAGCACCACCATTCTGCTTGTTGAGCAGAATGCAGGTAAATCCCTTGCTATTTCCGATAGAGCATATGTGCTCGAGACGGGTAGCATTGTGCTGACAGGCACAGGAGCAGAGCTTGCCGCCAGCGATCAGGTTAAAAAGGCATATCTCGGCGGATAGAAAAAAGTAGGGCGGGGGCTTGCTCCCGCCGTTTTTGTATATTAAGAGGTGAATTTTATGAAAATAGCAGTTGTAACAGGAGCTTCCAGCGGAATGGGAAGAGAATTTGTAAAAAGACTGAGTAATGAGGAAAATTTTGATGAAATATGGGTAATAGCCCGTCGTCTTGACCGACTTTGCGAGCTTAAAGCCGAAATAGGACAAAAAATACGCCCCATAGCGATGGACCTTACCAAGGAAGAGGCAATCGGCGAATACAAAGCCCTGCTCGAGGCAGAAAAGCCCGAGGTAAAGGTGCTTGTAAACGCAGGAGGCTACGGAAAATTTGAGGCTTTTGAAAATCTTACCCTTGAAGAACAGCTTGGTATGATAGATTTAAACGCAAAAGCACTCACAGCTATGACCTATGTCACTCTGCCTTATCTTAAAGAGGGAAGTCAGGTCTATCAGATAGGCTCGCTGTCCTCCTTCCAGCCCGTGCCCTATATCGGGGTCTACGGCGCAACAAAGGCATATGTCCTGAGCTTTACAAGGGCAATAAATGCCGAGCTTCGTCCAAAAGGCATTAAGATGATGGCGGTCTGCCCGGGTTGGGTCAAAACCGAGTTTTTTGACAGAGCTGTGGTCGACGACAGCGTTATAACCTATTATAATCAGTTTTTTACCGCCGAGCAGGTGGTTAATCGCGCCTTCAAGGATATGAAACGGGGCAAGGATGTATCGGTGGTAGGACCTATGATAAGAGCGCAGGTACTACTCACAAAAATTCTCCCCCATACCCTTGTTATGAAAATCTGGCTTAAACAACAGAAGAAACAGTGAATAGGGCCTAGGGCCTAGGGCTGAGGGCTAAGGGAAAGGTGTGCCTTCGGCACGGATATAAAAACGCTGAAACTGTCATTCTGAGCATCTGCGATGCGAAGAATCGCAAATTTGCATAGAATAAACGGCAACCGTAGGGCGCGTCCGTCTCGGCGCGCCGTGAGATATTGCAAAATTGATAAAAACTTAACGGCTACAATTTGCCAATCCCTCAGTCTGCTTCGCAGACAGCTCCCTTGCTCCAAGGGAGCCTTTGTTTTTTATAAATCTTCACGGCGAGCGTATGCCTCCCTTCGAGGAAGGGAGGGGGACCGCTTTAGCGGTGGAGGGATTGGAGCAATATCGCAAATTTGATGAAAATACCCGTTTAGCCGCATCAACCCAAGAGATTCTTCGTCGCATCCACCCCTCAGAATGACATACATAATGAATTTAATTTTCCTCTTGAACTTTTTAAAATTAGTAGTAGAATATAAGAGAAAAGAGGAGATTTTATGGACTACGGACTAATATTTGACCTTGCGATAATTCTTTTTGCCTGCAAGGCACTGTCAATTTTAATGCGACATATCAAGGTGCCTCAGGTTGTGGGACAAATTATAGCGGGTCTGCTTGTGGGCGGAAACCTCTTAGGCATTGTCGAAAGCAGTGAGCCCCTTGTCTTTATGGCGGAAATAGGAGTTCTTATGCTGATGTTCTCGGCAGGACTGGAAACCGACCTTAAAGAGATAAAATCAACGGGGGCAATATCACTTTTGGTTGCGGCTATGGGTGTAATAGTTCCCCTCGCGGGCGGATTTTTGCTTTTTTCTGCCTTTTATGGCTTTGGTGCCGTCGGTTCCGACAAATTCTGGACGGCGGTTTTCATCGGCGTTATTATGACCGCAACCTCGGTTGGAATTACGGTAGAGGTGCTGCGGGAGCTTGGAAAACTCAAATCCAAGGTGGGAACAATAATTCTCAGTGCCGCTATAATAGACGACGTTATAGGAATTGTGCTTTTAGCCTTCGTTTCGGGACTTAAAAATTCCTCGGGCGGTGGGGGAGAAGCACTCTGGGTGATTCTTCGTACAATTGCCTTCTTTGTGTGCTCTGTTGTTGCAGGTATTATTCTGCATAAGCTGTTTTACTGGCTTGAAAAATACCGCCCCCATACAAGGAGAGTTCCTATATTCAGCCTTGTAACCTGCCTGCTCTTCTCCTGGGCGGCAGAGGCAGTTTTCGGAATTGCCGACATTACGGGTGCCTTTGTGGCAGGTGTTATAATCCGCACCGTAAAATCTGCAAGTGAGGATACCACGCGTAAGCTCGACATCAGCTCTTATATGATATTTACTCCTGTATTTTTTGCAGGTATAGGCATAAAGGTTACTATAGAATTTGCAAACATCGACCCGCTGCTCATTACCTTTGCGGTCTGCTTTGCCATTGTTGCGATGGCGTGTAAGCTGGGCGGATGCTTTGTTGCGTCAAAAATGGCGAGATTTTCAAACAAAGACTCTCTTCGTATCGGCGCAGGTATGATGGCGCGAGGTGAGGTTGCGCTTATTGTTGCCACAAAGGGAGCCGAGGCAGGAGTGCTCAGCTCGGAATTCTTTATTGCGGTTATCGCGCTGATAATCATTTCTTCGGTGCTTACCCCCATAGCACTGAAGCTGCTTTATAAAAACGACGGTCAGCCGTCTGAAAATAAAATAAGCAATCAGTAAAGATTTATAATAAAAAAGGCTCCCTTAGAAGTAAGGGAGCTGTTTGCTAAGTTAACGGCGCGACGAGGTTATGCGCCCTACGGCTGCCGTTTTTATATCTGTGCCGAAGGCACACCTTTCCCTTGGCCCTTGGCCCTTAGCCCTCGGTCCTACAAAAAGTGGCCCTTAGCCCTCGGCCCTACAGTTCATACCGCTTTTTCCACAATAGCAGCTACTACGGTAATATCATCCTGATGATTGTCGGTGCGGCGTCGTCTGGCGCAGTGTGCAAGGTGTTCGGCAAGCTGTTTTGCAGGCTTGTCCTGCCAGCTTTCAAGCTCGGCGCAAATCCAGTCGGTGCCCTCGGTGGTGACCCCGTCCGACATCATAACTATAATATCCCCCGCCTTCAGCTTGACGGTTGCCTTGTCAAAACCAACCTCGCGGAGTATTCCTGCAGGCAGAGATGTGCTTTGAGCCACTCCGCATTTACCGTTTCTCCGTATTATCGTGGGTGCGGCACCTGCTTTTAGCATATCGGTTCTGCCCGAAAAGAGGTCGAGACAGGCAATGTCTACCGTAGCCAGAGATTCGTCGGTGGATTTAAACAGCATTGCGGAATTTACAATACTCAGTGAGCAGTCATACCCGAACCCTGCCTTAAGCAGTCGGGCAATAAGCCCCGATGCCATTGCTCCGTCTACCGCGGCTCTGCCTCCGCAGCCCATTCCGTCGGACAGTATCATAAAGGCTCTGCCCTTGCCGTCGATAAAGGTGTTGTAGGCATCTCCGCAAATTCCCGAGGGGGAGCAGGGAAGCTGACAAACCCCCGTATCAAGGGTCAGTGCCGCCTTTTCGGTTAGAGTAATGTAAACCTTTCCTGCCGTTTCGGTTATTACGGGAGGGTCAAACTCGCGGTCGCAGCATATCTCCAGCTGACGGAGCAGCTTCATTCGGTTGTATCTGGCACCCCTTATCGCAGGAATTATCACCTCTACCGACATTCTGCCGTATTTGTCTATGCGGCAACCGCATTCGCAGGCGTGTATCTCGAGATTTTTAAGGGATGCTACGATTTTTGAGGCGGTGCGCTCGTCAAAAGCCTCGTCCCGCTCAAGCTCCTCAGAGAGGTCGGAGAGCATACTCGATATTCCGCTGAACTGCTCAGACACAACACTTCGCACATCGGCAATACGGCTTTCTGCCGCTAAACGCGAGGCATAATCGCTGTAATGAAGATAAACAGCCTGTCCCACCTTGACAGGGCGCAGACATCTGCTGCGGAATTCTTCTGTGGCGTGTTCTTCGGTGGGGGTACTGCCCTCGCGCACCGATTTCACCATATCAAGCACTGCAGAGACTGTATCCGCGCGTCTTGTTTCCCAACAGTTGACGCAAAGGGAACAGCCTGCACAGGCATCCTTTTCGATGCCTTTAAGCACACCCTCAAAATCGGGAGAATTTATTCGGGAAAGCTCCTTTGCAACGGTATCAACAGTGCGGCTCACATCCGAGAGAGCACCTGCGGCAAAGCGCAGACGCATTGTAACCGCCTTTTTCATTCCGTTTTCCGAGACGGTCTTTGCAGGGGGAGAGAAGATTCTGCCTGCGGTGATTGCCGCCGACTTTGGTACAAGCAGAAAAAGAGCACTGCCGAAGAGGGATTCTATAAGAATTTCTACCGTTTGGGTAAATTCTGCCCCCACAAGACTGCCTGCTGTGGCAGAAAGTATTGCGGCAATTACCTGAGCGTATTTTCCAAGAGGAGAAAAGATTCCTGCGCAAAGTCCTGCAAGGGCGAGGGCAAGGGCAGAGGCAAGTCCACCGCCCGAAAGTGCCGCCGCAAAGCCTGCCGCAATTCCGCAGACAGAACCTGCATGGGTCTGACCGAAACGGGAGACTAGCAGAATAAAGGAAATAGCTAGTATTGTTCCAACCGAGATTTTACCGGGTGTAAAGGTCATAAGTCCGCAGAAAAGCATATTTACCGTTATTAAGAGGGCGGCAAGCTCCTCACCGCGAACCCCCGCCCTGAAAGACGGGTATGCCCTGAAGGCAACCGCTATAAAGTAGGCTCCGCCCAAAGCGAGTACCGCCTCGGCAACCGTCATCAGCGAAGCGGCGTTATCACCTACCGTGCTGACAAGACCCGTCGCGCAGGAGACGATACCCGCGGACAGTGCGCATATAAGCGGTCTTTCTGCATATTTTGTAACGGCATACAGTAAAGCTTTTATGGCAATAATTGCAAAAAGTGCGGCAAGATATCGGAAGGTTCCGCCATAACCCACAGGTAAAAGATATCCTATAAAGCACCCGAGAGCACTAAGGGCAAGATAATCTGCAGGCACAGACGATACAAAGGCAATGCCAAAGGGCATAATCCCTCCGGGGAGAGCCCCCCGCGACATAAGAAAGCCACACACCGCGGCAGCAGTGTGTTTTATAGCCTCTGTCAACATATCCTTAAATTTTATTTCCCCTAAACCCTGCCGTTTGCTAAGTACATCCTTCATTTTTTCGGCTCCTTAACGCATAAAGCGCAATTTTTCAGTTTCAAGCCTATTATACCTCATACTCTGTACCGATTTTGTCACACTGCGTTGTCGCAGACTGTATATTTTTGTAGTAGGGCGGTGCCTTTGTGCCGCCGCGGTGTTTTGCTGAAAATGTCATTCTGAGCATCTGCAATGCGAAGAATCGCAAATTTGAAATTCCTATATTTATAATCTAACACAACAACCCTCTTTTTGCAATACAAAATGCAATGCATACTGCAAATAATTTTGCATATACAATTATATTGCAAGAGGTGATAATATGGAAAGGTTTAAAATTCCAAAGGTTCCAATGTCGACAAATAAATGCATCCGTTTTCCCAACGATATTATCGAGCAGGTAGAAAAACAGCTTGCGGGTACGGGATGCAGCTTTTCCGCCTTTGTTATCGAGGCGGTGCGGGTAGCACTCAAAAACCTTGAAGAGGATAATAAATAATTTTCACAGCTCCCTTAACCAAACCCTTTAAACCTGATTCGAGCCCCAATGGTTTGGTTATCGGAGCCTTTTTTATGAACCTTTTGAGCTTTATGTGTCGGTTTAATAATTCTTGCAAAGTTTTTACATTTATGGTAATATACTAAAGTTGTAATTATATTTTCAGGAGAAAAGTATGTCGGACATAAAACACCAAATATCCCGCCGTCGCACCTTTGCCATTATCTCCCACCCCGACGCGGGTAAAACCACCCTTACCGAAAAGCTTCTGCTTTACGGCCGTGCCATTCAGTCGGCAGGCTCTGTAAAGGGAAAGCAAAACGATAAACACGCCGTCTCAGACTGGATGGAAATTGAGAAAAAGCGCGGAATTTCGATAACCTCATCTGTCCTGCAGTTCGAATATAACGGATATTGCATCAATATTCTCGACACCCCCGGTCATCAGGACTTCTCGGAGGATACCTACCGCACCCTCACCGCTGCAGACAGCGTGGTTATGGTAATAGACGCTGCAAAGGGTATCGAGCCCCAGACCCGAAAGCTCTTTAAGGTCTGCGCAATGCGTCATATCCCCATTTTTACCTTTATAAACAAGATGGACCGCGACGCGAGAGACTCTTTTGAGCTTTTAGACCAGCTTGAAAAGGAATTCGGCATCGGCACCTATCCTATGAACTGGCCTATCGGCTCGGGAACCGACTTTAAGGGTGTATTCGACCGTGAAAAACGAAGAATACTCACCTTTGCAGACTCCCACGCAGGCTCCGACCGAATTGAGGCTATAGAATGTGACCTTACCGACACCGAAAAGCTCGACAGCCTTATCGGACCTTATATGCGTGAGACCTTGGTTGATGAGATAGAGCTTTTAGACGGTGCTTCCTTTGATTTTGACCTTGAAAAGGTGCGCACAGGTCAGCTTTCTCCCGTATTTTTCGGCTCTGCTCTTAATAACTTCGGCGTAGAGCCTTTTCTTGAAAATTTCCTTACTATGACGACCGAGCCTCTCGCTTACCGTTCGGGGGAAGATATGATTGCCCCCACCACCGAGGGCTTTTCGGCATTTGTCTTTAAAATTCAGGCAAATATGAATAAGGCGCACCGAGACCGAATAGCCTTTATGCGTATCGTTTCGGGCAAGTTTGAAAGAGCCAAGGAATATTTCCATGTTCAGGGCAAAAAGGCAATAAAGCTTTCCCGTCCTCAGCAGATGATGGCAGACGAGCGCGCCGTTATCGACGAGGCTTATGCAGGGGATATTATCGGTGTTTTTGACCCAGGCATTTTCTCCATAGGCGATACCATTTGCGAAAAGGGTATGAAGGTTGAATATGCAGGTATTCCTACCTTTGCTCCCGAGCATTTCGCCCTTGTTGAGCAGATAGATTCTCTTAAGCGTAAGCAGTTTGATAAGGGCATCACACAGATTGCTCAGGAGGGTGCGATACAGATGTTCTTCATTCCCGAAAGCGGTATGGAGAGGGTCTATGTTGGCGTTGTCGGTATGCTTCAGTTTGATGTGCTTCAGTTCCGTATGGAATCCGAGTACGGCGTTAAATACCACAAGCAGGATACGGGGCACAGCCTTGTCCGTTTTGTCGAGAGCAGTGACATCGACCTTAAAAACCTTAATCTTATGCAACAAACCAAGTGGGTGCAGGACAGATGGGGCAGAGACCTGCTTATCTTTACTGCCGAGTATGAGATAAACTGGGCGCTTGACAAAAACCCAGGACTTGTTCTTAAAGAATTCAGCCAGATGCAGGAATATTAAAAAGACCCGAAAGGGTCTTTTTAATATTGGGTGAAAAGACGGCAGCCGTAGGGCCGAGCGCCAAGGGCCTAGGGCCAAGGGCTAAGGGACAAGGGAAAGGTGTGCCTTCGGCACGGATATAAAAACGGCGAGCGTAGGGCGGTGCCTTGGTGCCGCCGAGAGATATTGCAAATTTGTAAAAAATAAACGGCAACAATTTGCCAATCCCTCAGTCACTCGTACCTCGTGCCAGCTTTGTGTCCCCTTTTGTCCTAAAGGACATTTCCCCCCACGGGGGAATAACTTGCTCCAAGGGAGCCTTTGTTTTTCATAAATCTTTCCGTTTTCGGTATCCGTCTGTCCACTGTAACCTGTAACCTGTCCGCTGTTAAAGCCAAACCTGTATCTTGCTTTTTTTGAGCAGGTATAGTATAATATACTAGTGTATTTTCGTTGTTTAAAAACTGTTTACAATCTTTGTAAATTTGTGTGATAAAATAACACTTATAAAACTGATAAAAAAGGAGAAAATTCTATGATCGAAGTATCCAATCTGTCAAAGCGGTACGGAAATCACCTTGCTGTGGACGATGTAAGCTTCAGCATAAAAAAAGGTGAGGTCGTAGGCTTTCTGGGCCCTAACGGCGCGGGAAAAAGTACCATTATGAATATTATGACAGGGTATCTTTCTCTCACCGCAGGAAATGTTTCTATTGATGAGTTTGATATTATGGCAAATCCCGAGGAGGCTAAAAAGCGAATCGGCTATCTGCCTGAGATACCCCCTCTCTACACCGATATGACCGTTAAGGAGTACCTCTACTTTATGTACGACCTTAAAAAGGTTAAGTTCCCCAAAAAGCCCCACATTGAAGAGATTGTAAGGCTTGTTAAAATCGACAATGTATACAACCGTCTTATCAAAAACCTTTCAAAGGGCTACCGTCAGCGTGTGGGAATTGCTCAGGCTCTTATCGGCAACCCCGATCTTCTTATCCTTGACGAGCCTACAGTTGGTCTCGACCCCAAGCAGATAATCGAGATAAGAAACCTCATTGCCCGTCTCGGTAAAAACCACACCGTTATTCTTTCCTCACATATCCTGTCCGAAATTCAGGAGGTCTGCGAAAGAATTATAATCATCAACCGCGGTAAGATAATTGCCGACGACACACCCGAAAATCTCTCTAAAAACCTGTCTGAGGACCATTCGCTTGTTCTTCGTGCAATGGGAACCGAGGCAGAGCTTTATAAAATCCTGAATTCTGTTGCAGGAATCAAGGAGCTTCGCTCCATAGGCAGTAAAGAGGCAGGCAGTGTAGACTTTATTATCGAGCCTAAGACAGGCGCAGATGTCCGCGCCGCTATCAGCGAACGCCTTGCAGAGCGTAAAAAGACCATTTTGTCACTGCGTTCTAACGAAATGACCCTTGAGCAGATATTCCTTCGTCTTACCGACGCTGCCGACAAGGGTGCAGACCTTTTTGCCAAGCCCGTTAAGGCAGAGGAAACCGAGGCTCCTAAAATTAAAATCGATACCGAAAGCGGAGAGGCTACCGTCGGTGAAGAGACCGAGGCTGTCGCAGAATACACAACTACAACTGAGGAAGAGGAGGAAAACTAAATGTCTGCAATATTCAAACGCGAATTCAAATCTTATTTCACTTCACCCCTCGGCTATGTTTATCTTGCAATCTTCCTTTTCTTCGAGGGATATTTCTTCGTTGCCCTTTACGGTAACGGAAGCCCCAGCATAGAGATAATCTTCCCCTCAATCTCCTTTGTTATCATCCTTGTTACCCCTGTTCTCACCATGCGTCTGCTCTCTGAGGACAGAAGACAGAAGGTAGATCAGGCACTGCTTACAGCCCCTGTAAGTGTGGGTGGGATAGTTCTCGGCAAATTCCTTGCCGCCCTCGGTGTTTATGCACTGGCTTTTTCTCCCACCATTCTTTTTGAGATTATTGTAAGCCTCCTTGCAAACACAAACTGGCTTATTTTCTTAAATGCTTTCCTCGGCACTATACTCATAGGTGCAGCACTTATTGCCATAGGAATGTTCATTTCCTCCCTTACAGAAAGCCCCATTATCTCCTGCATACTCACCCTTGTGTGCTTTATGCTGCTTATGGTGCTTACAAATCTTGCCGCACTCACTCAGCTTGACTGGGTAGTGGCAGCCGCTGAAAAGATAGCCTTCATCAATCTTTTCTCCAGCTTTTCGAGTTCCGTTTTCCACATAGTTGATGTTATTTATCTGCTTTCTATAGCCGCAGTATTCGTATTTATGTCGATTCGTGCGGTTGAGCGTCGCAGATGGGCTTAAAGGAGGATAAAAAATGAAAAAGTTTTTTGAAAAAAAGAAAAATGACTCCTCCAAGCCTCAGAAGCTACGCAATAAGGGTGCATGGAAGCACGGCGGATACGCACTGGCAATAACCGCAGTTATCATTGCAGTTGCGGTTGCGGTAAATATTCTTTTCGCAGTTCTTGCAGAGCGTGTAAATCTTGATATGGATATTTCTCTGTCGGGCAACAACACCCTGTCAGAGGAAAATGTAGAGTTCGTCAAAAACCTCGAGGACAAGGTGAATATCACTATCTGCTTTACTGAGGAAGACTTCGCAACGGGCACCGAATATGTTGCTCAGACCTATCATCAGGCAACCGACCAGACAGGCTCTACAAACGGTGTTTACTCCTACTATGAGCAGACCCTCACCCTTTTAGAGCTTTACGATGTGTATTCCGATAACATCACCCTAAAATACGTAGACCCCTATGACCCCTCTTTTTCAGATATAACCAAAAAATATGCAAATGTTCAGATGGGCGACATCATTGTTGAGTCTGTAAAGCTTGTCGGCGGAGAGGAGTCTACCCGCTCTGAGATACTTAAGTTTGACGATGTCTACTATCTCACCGAGGACGATACCTATGCCTCATATCTGGGCTACAGCAGTTATATCGTTTCGGGTAATAATCTTGAAACCGCCCTTACAAGTGCAATTTTTAAGGTAACCTCCGACGAGACCCAGAAGGTGCTTGTGCTTGAGCATCACTGCAAAGAGGATAATCTTACCGATTATGCAGCGTATCTTGAACAAAATAATTTTGATGTAGAATTCTTCAGCGATGCCGTACTCAATAACCTTGACGAGGATGTAGATATGCTCATCATTGCCGAGCCTACAGAGGATTTCGCAAGTGAGGAGCTTGATGTAATCGACGAATGGCTCTATAACGGAGGACTTCGCGGCAAGGGTCTTATGTATTTCGCATCACCCTCTTCACCCGATATGCCTAACCTTTTCGCATATCTTGAGGAGTGGGGAATAGCCTTCGACGAGGGTATTCTTTACGAGACCAGCGCTAATTATCAGGTTTTCGGTGAGGCAACTACAAACATCTTCATTCCTGCCGAAAACGAGAGCACCGACGAGGTTACAAAGACCTTTAAGGACCTGCTTGAGGGTGCCGAGGTCATCGCAGGCGGAAACGTTCCCATCCTTCAGGTCTTTGAGGAAGAGGGACTTCGCACCACCACGCCCGTTGCAGTTACCCCTGCAGATACCGTAGTCGTTCAGCCTCTTGACGCTAACTCCGACTGGACTCCCGACGGCTCTTACGACCAGAATCAGCATATCGGTATTCTTATGGCAACCGAAGCCGACTATACCGACAATGTGCTTTGCACAAGCTATATTGCTGTATTCTCCAGCCGCGATTTTGTAGACCCTTACTGGTTCTCCACAGGCTATGATGTAAACGCTGATGCTATAATCAACACCGCAAGAGTTATAAGCGGCGCATCCGAAGACTCCATAACCTTCTCTATGCGTAAAATGGAGGATGTAACCTTTATCGATTACGTTACTGCCGACGCAATAACCGTAATGACGATAATTTTCCAGTGGGCAATTCCCATTCTGCTTATTGCCGTAGGCGTTGTGATCTTCGTAAGGAGGTCCCGTCGATGAATCCCAGTGATAACAGGCAGGAGGGCAAAAATCTTAACGATACCGAGTTTGAGTCCCGCGTCTACGAGGTTTCAGACGAGGAGTCTACCATTTTTTCCAATCCTGCAGAGCACCGCGATATAGTAAAAAAAGGTGTTAAGCTTAAAAAGTTCATAATTGCGGCAATAGCTTTGGTTCTTGTTGCCGCAATTACGGTGACCGTTGCTATCACTATCCCCCCTCTTTTAGATGACGAGGACGATACAAGCAGCAGTGAGATAGATCCGCCTATTATGGATTCGGCTCTCTTTAAAAATGTTGACCGCGCAACCCTTATAAGGGAGGACGCGAAGGTAGAATTCTGCACCGTCGATGTGGAGAAGGAGACCGAGGACGACGAGGGTAACACCGTTACCGAAACGGTAAAGGAATGGGCTCTTAAAAATGTAGACAGGGCTCTTACAAGCTATACCAATATCGATAATACCGTCTCAAACTTTATGAAGCAGCATTATACCAAAAAGATAAGCAGCGACAAGGGTGACGGTACCGATTACGGCTTTGACGATCCCGTGTATCAGGTCGACTTTTATAAAGAAGGCTCGGACGATATATACCTTTCGCTGATAATCGGCGGATTGAACCCCACCCAGTCGGGAAGATACGCTACTACTAGCCTTGATAATTCGGTTTACTATATTGCAGGTGTAAGCGAATTCTACCATTATCAGAAAAACGAGACCGATTTTGTAAACCCCGAGGAGATACCTGTTATTGCAAAGGCTGAGGATTATTCCGATGCAAACTTTACCGAGGGCACCCTCGTAATGTGCGATAAGATGATTCTTTCGGGCAAGACCTTTGGTGATGAATATACCATAATTTCCAAAAAGTCCGACAATGTTACGGTTTTTAATTCTTATCACATAACCTCCCCCGTCACCCGTGCCGCAAATGACGAGAACATCGGCAATATTGTTGCCCTCTTCACCTACGGCGTCACCGCAGACGGATGCTATTCCTATTCGGTAGCAGAGGAAGAGCTTATAAAGTATGGGCTGAACGACCCCGATTTTGAGGTTAAGATATATGTGGGCGACATCGTTGACGGATTTAAAGCCACTCTGCAGGAGGACGGCAACTATGCCGTTTACTACGAGGGCAATAAAACGATTATGAAGGTTTCCGCATCCGACATTGTACCTGCAGCCTATGGCAGAGCCGAGCTGTTTAACGAGCTGCTCTTTATCGAGAACATTTCCAATGCCGACAAAATTACCGTTCAGTCGGGAGGAGAGACGCTGGAGTTTTCTATCGCAACCAAGTTTGACGAGGAGGCTCAGCGCGATACTATAAGCACTGTAAAATGCGACGGAAAGACGATTGAGACCTCAAATTTCCAAAATTATTATTCTTACCTTATCCAGATACACGCTCAGTCCTATGAAGAGCACGATACCGCGGGGTTAGAGCCCGATACGGTATTTACCGTCTATCATAAGGATGGCAGCAGTCCCACAGTGGTTAAATACTTCAAGATAACAAATGCCCGTTATCAGGTTGAAACCAACGGAGTCAAAATGGGACTTATAAGCTCCTCAGACCACACCCGCGTTATGAAATACGCTAAAAACGTGGCACAGGATAAGACCTATAATTCAAGATAAGAAAAAAATCAACAGCGAAGAGTAAAAACTTCGTTGTTGATTTTTTTGTTGTAAATTTCAGCTTGATGTGTTAAAATAAATCGTCGGTTTAAACCGACAATACTGTTAGAGTAGAAAAGCTGTGCGTTTAAGTGCCGTCGGGACGGGGAGTTGTCCGACGGACGAATGAGGGAAACCAAACCCTTTAAACCCGTTTCGAGTCCCAATGGTTTGGTTAACCAAACCATTCAAACTCGAATCAGGTTTTGGAAGACAAATTTTTCGCTATACTTCGTCAAAATACTCGTAAATCCGACAGGATTTACTGCGTTTTTTCCTCGCATATCAAAAAATTACATTGCTTACAAAACTCTTCGACCTTAAAGGAGCGGTTTTTTGAGTGGATTTTGGTGAAGAGGAGTTCGTAAGGCTTTCGCCTACGGACGACGATGAGCCAAAAGATACCTAAAAACCACCATTTAAGGCTGGTTCGGGTTTAAAGGGTTTGGTTACCCTCAGCGATTGGCTTTTCGCATCCCGCTAACCGGTCAGGAAGTCTAATCCTCTTTCCTCTCTGAGTTAAAGTGGGGAAGGAGGATTTTTATGACAAAACTTAAAAAACATATTATTTCGGCAACTCTCACTGCAATTCTTACCGCCGTTACGGTGGTTTTCAGCCGTTTTCTATCTATCAACATCTGGAATATGAGCATCGGCTTTTCCTTTGTTCCCCTTATGCTGTGCGGAATGCTGGTAGGTCCCTTCTGGGGAGGTGTTTGCGGAGCTCTTGCCGATTTTATCGGCGCCACCCTCTTTCCTTTTGGTCCCTATTTCCCCGGATTTACTGCAGTTGCCTTTTTAAGCGGAGTAATTTTCGGCACAATAGGTGTAGCAGGTCAAAAAATCAGTAAAAACGGGACATTTGTTGCAGTCGCGTCAGGGCTGATTATACTTAAAGAGCTTGTATGCAGTCTTTTGCTTAATACCTTGTGGATAAGTATGCTCTACGGCTCTGACTATACGGCGGTATTTGCTTCCCGCGTTCCGCTTTCTGCAATAACCGTAGTGCTTGAGATAATCTTTGCGCTAATCTGCAGAGCCAGTGTAATCCCTGCCATAAATAAAAATAAGGAGCATTTTTAATGGAAAATTCCCTTTTTACCGACAAAACGGTTTATAACTGCCGAAAGACAGGCTGTACAGACAAAGAAAACACCTGCTACGACGCTCTTGAAGCCCTGAATATAGAGTACGGCAGGGTTTCTCATGAGCATATCGGCACTATTGAGGGTTGTATCGAAATAGGCGAGGTGTTAGGAGCAGAAATACTTAAAAATCTGTTCCTGTGTAATGCCCAAAAGACTGAATTTTATCTTTTGGTTATGCCCGGTGATAAGCCTTTTAAAACCAAGCTTTTATCTCCTCAGCTTGGTTGTTCGAGGCTCTCATTCGCACCGCCCGAGTATATGGAGGAGCTGGTAAACTGCACCCCAGGCTCTGCATCGGTATTGGGGCTTATCTTTGATAAAGGGCTTAAGGTAAGGCTTATTATAGATAAGGATGTTCTGGGCAAAGAGTTTTTCGGCTGTCATCCGTGTGATAATTCTTCAAGCCTTAAAATTAAAACTGCCGATGTAATAGAAAAGCTTATCCCCTCAACCCACCATACACCTACCTATGTAGAACTGTGACGGAGAGCGCAGGAATTCCACCGTCTGTCCACTGTAAACTGTAAGCTCTAAACTAAACGAGGTCTATGCATTGCATAGACCTCGTTTTTTATCCCAAATAAAAGTCTGTTGCCAGCATTACGCAAAAGCCGACAAGCAGAGCAAAGGTTGCACCCCGTTCACTTCCGTGGGCGTGGGTCTCGGGAATCATTTCGTCGCTTATAACATAAAGCATGGTGCCTCCTGCAAAGGCAAGGGCAAAGGGCAGAATTGCCGCCGAAACCGAGACTGCAAAATATCCGAGCAGCGTTCCCAAAACCTCGATAACGCCTGTAAACATCGCGCATATAAAGGTGCGCGAGGGGGAAATTCCAGCCGCTAACATAGGTGCTATGATGACCATTCCCTCGGGTATGTTTTGTAGAGCGATACCGCCTGCAACGGTCAGTGCTTCGGCGGTGTTTCCTGCGCCGAAGCCAACGCCTGCCGCAATTCCTTCGGGGAGGTTATGTATCGCAATAGCCATTACAAAAAGCAGTACCTTGTTGAGACGTGCACTGCTGTCGGGATGATTTTCCTCCGCACCGACGAACTTGTGGAGATGGGGCACGAACTTATCGATAAGATTAAGACAAAGTGCGCCTGTGAAAATTCCTGCCGCCGTTATGATAAGGGCAAATTTTCCGCCGTACTCCAGAGAAGGGAGAATAAGCCCGATAACTGCCGCCGCCAACATCACACCTGCAGCAAAGGAAAGCACAATATCACTGAATTTGTGTGAAATATTCTTAAAGGTAAAACCAAGCAGAGAGCCTATTACCGTGGCACCTCCGACACCGAGGGCAGTAAGCCAAACCATATACATATAATCAGCTCCTTTTGTTACTAATAAGATAATACCACAGTTGCTGCAAAAAGTCACTCTTTGTTTTTGCAAAAAAACAGCCCCGAAGGGCTGTTGAGTAAAGTGCAGAATATTAGTAATTTCTGTTCTGCTCGTTTTTATTCTGATTGTTATTCTGGTTCTTGTTCTGGTTGTTGTTCTGGTTCTGATTCTTGTTCTGGTTTTGATTTTGCTGTTTGTTGTTGCTCTGATTGTTATTCTGCTGATTTTTGTTGTTATTGTTGTTATAGTCGCTCATTTATTTCACCCCGCTTTCAGAAATATTATCTGTAAGGCGGGGTGAATTATTCGAGGTGGAAAATTTTTAAATTTTAAAAAGCTCTTCTGTGTTTTTCGAGGTTATGCTGAGTACCTCGGCAACGCTTATGTTCTTTATTTCGGCAAGTTTTTCGGCAACATAAATAATAAGTGCAGAATGGTTAAGCTTGCCTCTAAACGGCTCGGGCGAAAGGTAGGGAGCGTCGGTTTCAAGGAGAATTCTCTCCAGCGGAACCTCTGCCGCAACCTCTTTTAGAACCCGTCCGTTTTTGAAGGTGAGCACACCGCCTATACCGATGTACATTCCCATTTTTATGACATCCTTTGCCATTTCAACACTGCCCGAAAAACAGTGTACAACCCCTGTCGGAGTGTGCTGTTTTAAAATTTCGAGTGTGTCGGCGTGGGCGTCGCGGTCGTGGATTATAACGGGCAGACCGTTTTCCTTTGCAAGGCTGAGCTGAGCGTGAAAAGCGGCTTTTTGCCTGTCCTTATTGTCGCTTCGCCAGTTGTAGTCAAGTCCTGTTTCGCCAACGGCAACAATCTTGTCGTTTTCTTTTATTATTCTGTCCAGTCGGGCAAAATCAATATCATAGTCGGGAATGTTTTCGGGGTGATAGCCTACCGAGGAAAAGCAGAAATCATATTTTCTGCCCAGCTCTAAAACCTGCTCGATAGTCTCAAAATCGCAACCGCAGTTAATGATTTTTCTGACCCCTAAATCGTTCATACGGGTGAGAAGCTCGTCTCTGCAGCCGTCAAAACGCGCATCGTTATAATGGGCGTGAGAGTCGATAATACTGCCTTTTGCGGCAAGATATGAGGGCAGAGGATACATTATCTTATCTTAGCCCCCGCAGGTACGCCCTCAAGGAATACCACCTTAACACCATTCTCTCCTGCGTCTGCGGCAAGTATCATACCGCAGCTTTCAACTCCGCAAAGGGTGGCAGGCTTTAGGTTAGAAACAACTATTACAGTTTTTCCAATAAGCTCTTCGGGTTTGTAGTAAAGGGCTATTCCCGAGGCAACTGTGCGGGGTGTTCCGCTGCCGTCGTCAAGGGTGAGCTTTAAAAGCTTTTTAGCTTTTTTTATAGGCTCACACTCTATAATTTTAGCGGCCTTAAGCTCTACCTTGCAGAAATCGTCGATAGAAATCTGCTCTATAGTAGCAACATTAGCAGCCTCTTCCTCAGTCTTTTTAGCAGCCTCTGCTTCGGCAGCAATTTCGGCTAAAGCCTTTTCGGCATCAATACGGGCAAAGAGGGGAGAAGCCTCGCCAACAGAATAGCTACCCTCGGTGAAGCTGACAGATTTATCAGAGTTGCCGATTTGTGCGGCAATCTTTTCGGCAGATTCGGGAACGATGGGCGCAAGGAGTACGCCCATTATCCTGATACACTCTAAAAGATTATAGAGCACAGCCTCAAGGTAATCCTTTTTGCTTTCATCCTTTGCAAGAGCCCAGGGCATCGTTTCGTCAATATACTTGTTGCAGCGTTTTGCAAGCTCTAAAACAGCGGCACAGGCATCGGCGTTGTGATAGGTCTCCATTGCCTTAGTGTATTCCTGAACACAGGAATTAAGGGTAGCCACAAGGTCGGTGTCGTACTCGTTTTCAAACTTTTTATAGGAAACTGTTCCGCCGAAATACTTGTTTGTCATAGCAACGGTGCGGTTTACAAGGTTTCCGTAGGTGTTGGCAAGTTCGGTATTAAACTTAGCTATAAAGCTTTCATAGGTGATAGAGCCGTCGTTTACAAAGGAAACTTCGCTTAGTAGATAATAACGCACAGCATCGGTGCCGAATTTAGCGGCAAGCTCGTCGGCATAGATAGTATTTCCCTTAGACTTACTCATCTTGTCCTCGCCCACAAGCACCCAAGGATGTCCTAGCACCTGTTTGGGCAGAGGAAGACCTAAAGCCATAAGAATAATGGGCCAGTAGATGGTGTGGAAGCGAACAATATCCTTGCCGATTACATGGAGGTCGGCAGGCCAGAGAGCCTCAAACTGCTTTGTAGAGCCGTTCGGGTTATATCCTATACCTGTAGCATAGTTTGAAAGAGCGTCTATCCACACATAGATAACGTGTCTGTCATCAAAATCAACGGGAACACCCCATTTAAAGGAGCTACGGGACACGCACAGGTCGGTAAGACCGGGTCTAAGGAAGTTATTTATCATTTCATTCTTTCTGGATTCGGGCTGAATGAAATCGGGATTTTCTTCAATATGCTTCATAAGACGGTCCTGATATTTGCCAAGCTTTAAGAAGTATGCTTCCTCCTTAGCGTCGGTAACATCTCTGCCGCAGTCGGGACATTTGCCGTCAACAAGCTGACTGGGGGTGAAGAAGGATTCGCAGGGAACACAGTATTTGCCCTCGTACTCGCTCTTATAAATGTCGCCCTGCTCGTAAAGCTTTTTGAATATTGCAGACACAGCTGCCTCGTGGTCGGCATCTGTGGTGCGGATGAACTTGTCGTAGGTGGTGTTCATACTGTCCCAGACCGCCTTTATCTGTGCGGCGGCATTGTCTACATATTCCTTAGGGGTGATGCCTGCAGCCTTTGCCTTTTCCTCTATTTTCTGTCCGTGCTCGTCAGAGCCTGTCATAAAGAAAACATCATAGCCCTGCATACGCTTATAACGGGCTATCATATCGGCAAGAACGATGTCGTAAGCGTTACCGATATGGGGTTTGCTTGAAGCATAGGCTATAGCCGTGGTGATGTAAAATTTCTTGTTTTCCATATTTATCATTCCTTTTAAGGATTTATTTGATTATCAGTGTCCGACCTTCCGCCCAGACCTGCACAGGCGTTTATACGGCGGTTAAGAGCTTTTTCGTCTATTCCGAGAGCGCCCAGAATAAGTCCGTAGAGAAGACCCGTCTGTATCCACATCAGGGTCATATCGGTGGTCATATGTATTATCACCGCCGAAGAAATTGTGAGTATAAGGGTGGTGGCGCAGTTTGTGCGGAGAAGCTCCTTACATTCCGAAACCTTACGGTAATAGATCCAGAGAAAGAGTATAAGCAGTACCGTTCCGATAATACCGAAGCTGAGCAAAAATTCTATTGCAAAGTTGTGGGCGTGGGTGGTCTGATACATATCGGGGTTTTCTCCCGCAATCTGATAGTAGCTTAAAAAGCCCCGTCCGAACAAGGGATTTTCCTTTATGAAGGGCATTGCCTCGTTCCATATACGTATGCGCCTTTCGGTGGTGATGTTAGATTCGCTGAGCCTTGGGAAGATGTCGGGTACGGCATATACGATTATGAGGCAGACCACAACCGCCATAAGAAAAGCGGCAAGGAGAAGATGCTTTTTCTTAAGGATAAGCAGAACGCAAAGTCCCACAAAAAGCTCTACAAAAGCGAAAATGCTCTCTCCGAGATACATTGCAAGAACACCGAAAACGGCACAGATGTAATATATCAGCACAGGTCCTTTGTGTGAGGTGGCTTTGTAGGCACAAATGAGAACAAAAGCGACAACCACCGAGCAGAAATAGTTTTCGTTAAAAAACCAAAGCTTACAGCTATATCCGGGGGTCTGACTATTCAGAAGCTTTTCGATAAGGGCAGACACACCCAGAAAAACGGCGGCATAACAGCATAGGTCAAGACAGCGGTCGAAAACCTTTTCGGTAATAGTGCTCCTTACAAAACTGCTTATAATAATTATAAGGAAAAATGCAAAGGAGCAACCCACACCGATAAAATTGCGGTTAAAAAGAGCAACTATAACAGTATAGACCGTAAACAGAATAAAAATCAGCTTACCGTCCTGCTGATAAAGGCACTGTCGGAACCTCTTATCTGCCAGCAGGTAGATGCCAAGGGTTATAAGCACAAGTCCGGTGACGATAAAGTGCATAAAAACGCTTAAAAAAGCAATGTATATTAAATTTTCGGGATTGCGAAATCCGGTATCATTGCTGCTGACTATGAATATCACCTACAATTTCCTGAAGCACTGCGTGCGTGATTATTTACCGGCAAAATACGCCGTGAGAGAAATTATAATACAGATAAGCTCGATAAGTGCAAGGAGGCCGATGCTCATAAGCGTCATAGAGCCGCCCAAAGCGATTCCCGTAAAGAGCAGCCACGTTACTACCGACTGGATTATATGAATTACGTAAAGCAGGGTAGAAAGATTGTGGAGCTTAAAGGAGCCATTCAAAATACGAAGATAGCTTACTATATCGCCCCTATGAAAGGCGTGTGCCGAAGCGGTTTCGGTATATTCGGTGCGCTTCTCGTATTTATCCTTTCCGTTATGGTCTAAAATTTTCACAAGGTCGGGATAAAGGGAATAATAATCGCAAAGCATCTCTTCGGTAATGTTGGGGTCACAGTTGCTGACAAGGAGAGTAACTCCGCGGTCGCAAAGGCGTCCAAGCTCGTTTTCGATGGTGCGGTCGGGTGTGTATCCTATAACGAGCAGAGCGCAGGCACGCTGTTCACAGGCGATATAAACAGGAAAATAACCTCTGTGAAGTATCTTTCGGTCAACATCAAGATCGGGCACTCTGACACCGTGAGCCTGCATAAGGGAACGGTTTCCAATCATAACGTGGGTGTTGCCGACCCAACCCGAAACGCCTAAATTGTCTTCGTATTTTACCGAGTCTGCAAGGGGAAGCTCGGTATCCTCGGTGAGTATTCCGCCAAGCATCGGGTAAAGGGGACTTCCGCCCACCTTTGCCACAGCGGTGGCAAGAAGAATGGTTTCATCAAGGTTGTTGGAGCTTAAGGGGCTCATATTATAAAGCTTTATACAGCCTGCGGGGAAAAGCTCTGCCGAAGATACAACGGCGGCATTTATCTGCTCTATTCTCTCGGCAGAATATTTACTGCAAACTGCGGCTCTAACCCTGCGAAGCTTGTCACAAAGACCTGCAAAGGGGAGCAAGTCGGCAATATAGAGGGAGGGCATAGCGCCAAGGCTCAGCATAATGGCGGCAGAAAGAAGCGCGCTTGATAAGGAGCCGTGACCGATGCCGACAGAGAGTGCCGTAACAAAGGCGGCAGAGCAGCTGACAATAGAGAAAATATTGAGCCTTCCCGCAAAGGAACGGTCACTGAGGGTGTGCTTTAAGAAATCACCGATTTCCTCGGTCTCTCTCTCTCCTGCTGCAAGAATTTCACCCGATATTACAGAACGTGCCATAGCCGAGGTGGCGGATGCGTCGTCTATAAGGGTGACAGCACTTTTTGTTTTGCGCAGGGCAACAAGACGGAAATTTCCGAAAATGGCTTTCGCCTTTTTGTAGGAACAAATGTTATAAAAAAGAAGTGATATAAGGGGGATAAGCGCAGGGGTAAAATCGTATGAGGCGGTTATAATGCTGTATATGAAATACACCGTCATAGCCGCACCTGCAAGGGCAAGGGGCAGTTCTGCCCGAGTATTTCTCGAAAAGGCAGACTTAAAGCCTGCAAAAACATTAAAATTCGTAAGAAAAGCCACAGCGAAGGCAACTGCCGATATAATGCTTAAAGTAACGGGATTGGCAGACGATACTATTGCGGGAATGTGCACAACAGCAGCGGCGGCGGTGGCAATAAGCGTGACAAAAAGACGGACCTTCGAAGTAAAGCAGTCCAGCTTGAGCCCACTTCCCACGCGGGAAATGTCCTGTTCACCCTTAAAGTCGTTAACCTCTATTTCAGGCTCCTCCTCAGAAAAAGAGGTAACCTTAACGGGGGCTTTTTTGGAGGAGGAGAAAACATCCTCGGTATTTACAGCCCTTGTATGGCTTAAAAGGTCTTCAAACTCTGCCGAGCCTTCTTTTTTAGTTTTCAGTTCGGGGATAACGCGGGTGCGACCCTCCCCCGCAGAATCCATACCGCCCTCGGTAGAATAAGGGGTGGTAACATTTTCGTCACCCGAAACATCGGTCCTTCTTGCAGAAAAATCGTCGAAAAGGGTTTCAGTAACCTTGGGGATAGAAACGGTGTCGAATATCTTTGCCGATGTTTTTGAGGTCTCACCGATGCGCAGAGGCTTTCTTATAGATGTCTCTTCAAGGCGGAGCTTAGGCTTTTTATCGGGATTTTCGGTTTTGGGCGTACCCGAGGAAGCGGCAGGCTTTTGTTCTTCTTTTTTAGGATTGTCTTCCCCGATGCGCTGAATATCCTCTGCCTTTATGCGGTACATTCGGGCAATTTTTTCGTCGGCGCGCTTTTCTGCCGACTCTATAATATCTTCAACACTTTCGAGGGTGTAATCGGGCTTTTCTTCGGCATAGTTTACACCGTCGTCGTAGATAAAGGGCATACACTTGGCAAGAAGTGTGCTGGTCTTTACCGTCTTTTCGCCCTTTTTCTGAGCCTCTTCTTTTTTAGGGTTGGCAGTCTCCTTGGTCTGAGCCGATTCTTTAGAAAACTTGGGTTTTGATTCTTCTGCAGTCTGCATTACCGAAAGGCGTACCGCCTGAAGGGGAGATATCCGCTCGGAATCTTTAGCTTTTGGGTCTGCGCCCTTTTTCTCTTCGAGACTTGTCAAAAACGGAAAAAGCATATATTCGTAGTCATCGTTATTCTGTTTTTTATCCTTGCCGAGACTCACATTCTCACCCTTTCTGTAGAAAGCTTTAATTTTTTATTTTTCTGTGCGGCTTTTCACCACAGCGTACATAAGAATCCCTGCGGCAACCGATGCGTTAAGGGAATTTATTTTGCCAAGCATCGGCAGACTGACTATACCGTCGCATTTACTTGCCACAAGTCTGCCGATACCCTTGCCCTCGTTTCCGATAACGATGGCGCAGGGGGTATCAAAATCGGTGAGGGTGTAATCGGTGCCGTCCATATCGGCGCCAAAGACCCAAACACCTGCCTCTTTAAGCTTATCAATTTCGTTTGCAATATTGGTAACTCGGGCGACACGCATATATTCAAGGGCGCCACTGGCAGATTTTGCCACCGTAACATTAAGACTTGCGCTACGTCTTTTGGGTATAATAATTCCGTGCACTCCTGCAGCCTCGGCTGTACGGATAATTGCACCGAGGTTGTGGGGGTCTTCTATTTCGTCGCAGATGATAATAAAGGGTTTTTCGCCCCTTTCCTGCGCATAAGACAGAATATCTGCAACCTCGTAATATTTTTGTGTGGCAATCAGTACGGCAACACCCTGATGGTTTGCGCCGCCTGTCATATAGTCGAGCTTTTGGGGAGAAACCTCTTTAATGAGAATTCCTCTTTCACTGCATTTTGCGATTATGGGTGCAAGAGAACCGCCTGTCTGCCCGTGTGCAACCAGAAGTCTGTCTATCTCTCTTCCCGATTTAATTGCTTCCATTACAGGGTTTCTTCCTGCAATTATATCGTTTCCGCGTTCTTTTTCAGTAAATTCAGGCACAGTCTTGCCCTCCAAATATTTTCACATAAATATACATCATACATTATACCATAAGTTATAAAAAAACGAAAGAGTTTTTTCAAACATAAATAATATGGAAAAAGAGGGTAAAAATAGCATTAAAACCAAAAGACAGGAGTTTTGATATGAGCAAGATAGTAAAAATAAAAGCAACCGAGCTTTTTGATTCGAGAGGCGTTCCCACAGTAGGTGTGGCGGTGTTTACCGAAAAGGGCGGAGCAGGTTATGCAACGGTACCGTCGGGAGCATCGACAGGAATGTTCGAGGCACACGAACTGCGGGATGGAGGCAACAGAATTTTAGGATTGGGCGTTAAAAAGGCGGTAGAGCATATAAACAGCCTTATTACCCCTGCACTTCTCGGCCACGACAGCTCAAACTGTGAGGAGCTTGACCGCATAATGCTGGACCTTGACGGCACCGAGAACAAGTCCCGTCTTGGGGCAAACGCCATACTCAGCGTTTCGATAGCGGCGGCAAAGGCTACAGCCAACGAGGAGCAGATTCCCCTTTATAAATATCTGTCCTCGGGCGGCAAACTTGTTATGCCCAGACCGATGATGAACATTTTAAACGGCGGAGCCCACGCATCAAATAATATCGACATTCAGGAGTTTATGATTCAGCCCGTAAAGCCTCAGTCCTTCAGGGAAAGTATGGAGATATGCACCGAGGTCTATCACACCCTCAAAGCAATTCTCAAAAAGGCGGGAAAGTCTACAGCGGTAGGTGACGAGGGCGGTTTTGCGCCCGACCTTTCGGGCGACACCGAGGCACTGGAGCTTATCTGCGAAGCCATAGTTCAGGCGGGATATAGCACCGACAAGGTTAAGCTCTGCATAGATGCCGCGGCATCCGAATGGTATATCGACTCGGGAATTTATCGTATGCCAAAACGGGATATTAAGCTTGACGGAGAGGAGCTTGTGGGAATGTGGGAGGAGCTCTCGGAGAAATATCCCATATTCTCTATTGAGGACGGTATCGGTGAGAACGATTTTGAGAACTTCTCACTTCTCACAAAACGGATTGGAGACAGGGTACAGCTTGTGGGAGACGACCTGTTTGTCACTAACGAGAAACGGCTTGAGGCAGGACTTCTTGCAGGGGCAGCCAATTCGATACTCATAAAGCCTAACCAAATAGGCAGTCTCAGTGAGACCCTGAAGGTAATTAAAAAGGCGCAGGAAAACCGCTATAGCACCGTAATATCCCACCGCTCGGGCGATACCGAGGACACCTTTATTGCCGACCTTGCGGTAGCGGTAGGAGCAGGACAAATAAAAACGGGTGCACCCTGCCGCAGTGAGCGTGTGGCAAAATACAACCGTCTGCTTATAATAGAAGAGGAAATGAACGCGTAACAGTGATGTAGGGCCGAGGGCCGAGCGCCAAGGGCGAAGGGAAAGGTGTGCCTTCGGCACGAAAATATAAACGGCGAGCGTAGCGCGCATAACCTCGACGCACCGTTAACTTCTGTGTCATTTTATCAAAACAAAAGCCCCCTTGATAACAAGGGGGTATATACGCGCACTGAAAGACATTATTCTTCCGTAATTTCAAATAAATCATTAGGGGTGCAATCGAAAATTTGGCATAAAGCCTCAATGTTTTCGTATCTTATAGACTGTTTCGTTATATAATGAAAACATTACATAAAAAGGGGTTTTAATATGGCAGACTATAAACAAATGTATCTTACCTTGCTTGATGCAACCGAAAAGGCGATAAACGAGCTTATCTCGGCTCAGCGCGCCTGTGAGGAGCTCTACATTCTGTCGGAGCAGGAGGAAGAGAAAAGAAAAAAGGCAGAGGTAATAAAACTTAAAGACAGCGAGCAATAAACAGTCCGACACGGCATATCTTACGGTATGCCGATTTTTCTTGCTCTGGCCTAACAGATAACAAAGGCTATAAAAGTATTATTTTGGTGGTGTTTTATTGTATCACCGAGTCAATGATTTCCTTTGCTTTATCTACAGTAGCGCTATCGGGAATCATAACATAAGCCTTCTGGCTGAGGGAATAGGTTTTTTGGGTAGACCCTGTTCCGTTTACGGTATAATGGGAAATGTTCCATTTTGTGCCGAGACTGAGTTGATCGCGTACAAGCTTTGCAATAAGGTCGTAGGGCACATCGGTTTCGAAGCTACCCTTTATTCCGTCTAAAAATGCGGTGTAGTTGGTGAGAAGAGCAGGGCTCAGCGCCTTGTTTATAACCCCCTGCACTACCGCAAGCTGATGCTGACCTCTCTGTCGGTCTCCTCCGGGTAAAACCTTTCGGGTTCGGGCAAAAACAAGGGCTTTTGTGCCGTCAACCTCGTTAGGACCTTTTTTAAAAGAATGTCCCGAGGAGGTAAAGGCTATATCCGACTCTACGGTTATTCCGCCCAGAGCATCGATAATATTTTTAAAGCCGACAAAGTTAAGTTTAAAATAATAATCTATATCAATGTCGTACAGCATTTCCATAGTGTCTATGCTTACCTGCACACCGTAAACCCCCGAATGGGTGAGCTTGTCGGGAATTCCTTTGGAAATGGATAGGGGTACATAATAGTCCCTTGGGGTGGATATAAGGGCTATCTGTCCGCTTGTGGGATTTATCGCCGCAAGTATATTAACATCACTGCGGCTTTTTTTTGAAATTCTGTTGCCTCTTGTGTCAATTCCCGTAATGTAGAGAATAAAAGCTCCGTTATCCTTTTTAGGAAGCTCTGTTAGGGAATCCTTGTTTTTTTCGGGCAGTTCTATGAGCAGGGTGTGTATTTCTCTGATGTTGTTAAGATAAAGCTCCTCATAGTTCTCTACCTCGTCTTCAAGAAGGTCTAAAAGACTTGTGCTTATAATAATAACATCGGTTTTCCCGTCGATAAGACCGTCGAGCAGTTCGGTAATACCTGAAAATTCGGCAGTTTCGGGCTTTTTGCCGAAGAGTTTTTCAAGCTCCGCAAGAGCAAGGTCGGTCGATGTGCGGTCGAGAGTGCCGATAATACCGAAGGTGCGTCCTTTTACCGCTTGGATATTTTGTGCGCTGTCCTCTGTGCGGACATATATTCCCACCTCGGAAAGCTCCTTTTCGGGGGTGGTTATATCATCGAGAGCAGATGCGCCCTTAACTATATAAAATCCCGAAAATATTTCTATTGCGAGTAAAACGAGAGCAAGAAAACAGCCTATAACCGCAAGGACTTTGCGCTCAGAGTTGCGGCAAAGGAGAAAAACACCTGCTGTAACAAGAAGTATTGCCGCAGATAAGATAAGAATGATGCCAAGAGATAAAAACTTGGTGCTTATCAGCAGAACAACAAAAATTATACTGCAAACAAGGGAAATCCCCGTAACGATACCGCCAAAGAGCAATTTTTTAATATTTTCTTTCATAAAAAAACCTTCCAAAAAGTTACTAATAGTTATTATATCACATTTATTTGCGTTTGAACAGTAAAACTTCAGATAATTTTATCCGAGGTTCATAGAACAGGAAAACATAAAAGTGAACAAAAACTGAAAAAGTTTTATTTGTTATTGCGAAAGATTTTTTTGTAGTATATAATATGTCGTATAGCAAAGATTTTAGGAGAAAAGCATGAAAAACCGTTACAGTGAGATATTTAAAGACCACGTTATGCTTATAAAAAAGGCACAGGGTGCGTCGAAGGAGCTTACGGGGGACATAGTGGTTATCGTCTTTTACATAAACGATGCCGAAAGCCACTGGAGTGAAAAGGATATCGAAAAGTATAAAGCCACCCATACCGAGGCAATGAACAGCCTTATGAAGCAGGCGAGAGAGTGTGGAGCAGACCTTACCATCCGAACTGCCTCCTGCACCCTTGATGTGGATATGGTCTGTACGGTAGATAATACCGAACAGTGGATAGGTGAGGCTCTGGGCGGCTACAGAAAGACAAAGGCTGCCGATTATCAGCAGTATTATGAGGCAAAATACGGCTATGATGAGGCACCTATAATATTTGCTTTTAATAAAAAATTCCGCTGTTATGCCCTGTCTGCCAATGTGTATTATCCTTATACCGATGAGTATTCGGCTGTCTGCAGGGACTCCACCGCAGGCACCATTATGCACGAGCTTTTGCATCAGTTCGGCGCAAACGATTATTATTATCCTGCCGATGTAGCCGAGGCAGCAGACAAATATATGGCGGCTACCGTTATGAGAAGCAGCAGCTATACTAAGGTGGACGAGCTTTCAAAGTATATAGTAGGCTGGACCGACGAAATTTCTGACACAGCTGCCCTTTTCCTGCTTAATACTGAGCACCACACCGTAAGCAGTCTTGAGGAAGCCACCCGCGCCGAATGGAAAAAGTGGAAATGAGCTGCAGATAGGACCGAGGGCTGAGGGCCAAGGGCAGAGGGAAAGGTGTGCCTTTGGCACGGATATAAAAACGCTGAAAACGTCATTCTGAGCATCTGCGATGCGAAGAATCGCAGATTTGATGAAAACAAACGGCAACCGTAGGGCGCGTCCGTCTCGGCGCGCCGTGAGATATTGCAAATTTGAATATTTTAAAAGGCACAAAAACAGGGAGACGCTCGTCTCCCTGTTTTGCTGTAAACTGTCAACTATAAACTGTTCACTGTAACCTGTCATCTGTCAATATAGTCGCAGGCGGCAAGGGCTGCAACGGCTCCGTCTGCAGCGGCGGTAGCAACCTGACGGATGCGTTTGCTTCTGCAGTCTCCTGCAACGAAAATACCCTCGCAGGAGGTTTTGCAGTCCTCTCCTGCATCGGCATAACCCCAACTGTTCAGGGTGATGTGCTCGGCAAAGGGCTCGTTCTGGGGAACAAGACCGATAGCCACGAACATTCCGTCAATGTCGAGAAGAGTTTCCTCACCTGCGGTGTTTTTAACCTTTATTCCGCAAAGGTCGGTGTCACCCACAAGCTCGGTCACTACGGTGGAGAGGATAATTTCTACATTAGCCTTTAAGCGCAGCTGCTCCTGCAGTTTTTCTTCACCAGTAAGGCAGTCGAGATTTTGCACCACATAAACCTTTTTTGCAAGGTCGGAAAGGAGAATTGCCTCCTGCAGAGCAGAATTTCCTCCGCCTATTACAGCAACCGTCTTGCCCCCATAAAAGGCACCGTCGCAAACGGCACAAAAGGAGATTCCCTCTCCTACAAACTGCTCCTCGCGGTCAAGCCCCAACATTCTGTGCTTGGCGCCTGTGGCGATTATCACGCTTTTGCCCTCAAAGTCTCCGCCGTCGGTATGAACGGTAAAGGTGTCGCCCTTAGAAACGCCTGTTACTTCACACATTTCCACCTCGGCACCCTGCTCTAAAACCTGTTCGATAAGCTTTTCGGCAAACTCGTTACCTGAAAGACTTAAAAAGCCTGGGATGTTTTCTACCTTTGGAGAAAAGGTTATCTGACCGCCGAAGGTGGCTTTTTCGATAACCAGTACAGATTTATTTGCCCTCTTAGCATAGAGGGCGGCGGCCAGCCCCGCAGGGCCGCCGCCGATGATTATAATGTCATACATATTAAAATGTCCCTTAATTTTTAATTATACATTAAGCATTTTCTTAATGTCGGAAACGCCTGCATATTTGCTTACAACACCGTCTTTTACAACTACAAGGGTGGGTGCCTGTTTAACACCGAACTCGGTTGCAAGGTCTGCGTGCTCGTTAGCTAAAAGCTTTTCATACTTAAATCCTGCCTTGTCGAGGAAGGAACAAGCAATCTTGCAGTTGGGGCAGGTTGCGGTGGTGAAGAGATAGCTTGCGTCATCGTTTGAGATAACCTCTGCCTCACAGTCGCAGGTCTCGGGGAGGGTTCCCTCGTGGGTCAGCTTGGAGTTTTCAACATCATAGACCTTTCTGTCCTTGTACTCCTGAGTCTTACCGTCGTTCCAGTTCTGAACGGGACGGTAGTAACCTGTGATTCGGCTGTAGACCTCGGTCTTTTCGCCACAATCGGGGCAGGTGTACTCTTCTCCTGCGATGTAGCCGTGGTTCTTACATACCGAGTAGGTGGGAGACATTGTGTAGTAGGGCAGACGGTAGTTTTCTGCAATCTTACGCACAAGATTTGCGGCAGCCTTCCAGTCGGGAAGCTTTTCGCCGAGGAATGCGTGGAATACAGTACCCGAGGTGTAAAGGGTCTGAAGCTCATCCTGAACATCAAGAGCGGTGAAGATATCCTCGGTGTAGTTAACAGGAAGGTGGGAAGAGTTGGTGTAGTAGGGGGTCTGTCCCTTTTCTCTGCCTGCGGTGATGATGTCGGGATAATGCTTAAGGTCGTGCTTAGCAAGACGGAAGGCAGTAGACTCTGCAGGTGTTGCCTCAAGGTTGTAGAGGTCGCCGTACTCTTCCTGATAGTCGGAAAGGCGCTCTCTCATATGGTTGAGAACATCCTTAGTGAACTGCTGGGCTTCCTTGCTTATAAGGTCTTTCTTAAGCCACTTAGCGTTGAGACAAGCCTCGTTCATACCAACAAGTCCGATGGTGGAGAAGTGGTTGTTGAAGGTGCCGAGATAACGCTTGGTGTAGGGATAAAGTCCTGCATCTAAAAGCTTGGTGATAACGGTACGCTTAACCTTAAGAGAACGGGCAGAAATGTCCATCATACGGTCGAGACGAGCATAGAAATCAGCCTCATTCTCAGCAAGATATGCAATACGGGGCATATTGATGGTAACAACGCCTACAGAACCTGTAGATTCGCCGCTTCCGAAGAAGCCGCCCGATTTCTTTCTGAGCTCACGAAGGTCAAGACGGAGTCTGCAGCACATAGAACGAACGTCAGAAGGCTCCATATCAGAGTTGATGTAGTTTGAGAAGTAGGGAGTACCGTACTTAGCGGTCATATCAAAGAGAAGCTTGTTGTTCTCGGTCTCAGACCAGTCGAAGTCGCGGGTAATGGAATAGGTGGGGATGGGATACTGGAATCCGCGTCCGTTAGCGTCGCCCTCTATCATAATCTCGATAAAGGCCTTGTTGACCATATCCATTTCTTTCTTACAATCTTTATACTTGAAGTCCATTTCCTTGCCGCCGACGATACAGTTAAGCTCTGCAAGGTCTGCAGGAACAACCCAGTCAAGTGTAATGTTGGTAAAGGGAGACTGAGTACCCCAGCGGGAGGGAGTGTTTACACCGTAGATAAAGGACTGAATGCACTGCTTAACCTCTTTGTAGGAAAGATTGTCTACCTTAACAAAGGGAGCAAGATAGGTATCAAAGGAAGAGAATGCCTGAGCGCCTGCCCACTCGTTCTGCATAATACCGAGGAAGTTTACCATCTGGTTGCAGAGGGTGGAAAGGTGAGCCGCAGGAGCAGAGGTGATTTTTCCGGGAACACCGCCGAGTCCTTCCTGAATAAGCTGCTTTAAGGACCAACCTGCGCAGTAGCCGGTAAGCATAGAAAGGTCGTGAATGTGGATATCGGCGTTTCTGTGAGCATTGCCGATTTCGTCATCGTATATCTCACTGAGCCAATAGTTAGCGGTAACTGCACCCGAGTTAGAAAGGATAAGTCCGCCAACAGAATATGTAACGGTGGAGTTTTCCTTAACGCGCCAGTCGTTGATGTTGAGGTAGTTATCTACGATAGCCTTGTAGTCGACCATGGTAGCCGAAAGGTTACGGATCTTCTCTCTCTGGCGGCGGTAGATGATGTATGCCTTAGCAACATCGTCGTAGCCTGCCTTGATAAGAACAGACTCAACCGCGTCCTGAATGTGCTCTACTTCGATTTTGCCATCCTCTATCTTGGGCTCGAACTGAGCGGTAACCTTGAGGGCAAGGAAATCGATAATATCTTGATTAAACTGCTTCTGGCAGGCATCAAAAGCCTGAAAAATGGCGGTGCTGATTTTGGAAAGGTCAAAAGGTACGACTTTTCCGTCACGTTTTACGACACTATACATACTTTATCTCCTTTTTTCTGTTTTTTTCTTTTTTAGCGTGCATACCCATTATATACGCAGTATGGTGTCTTGTCAAGGGCAAAATCACAAGATATTGTATTTATTTTTATTAGTATGTTGCATATTTTGTGTATTCTCTAATCTCTTAAACACCCAAAACCCTTGGAATAATCGGACTTTCGGGTCTATGCATACTCTTTTTCGGAATTTTTTTGCAACCACAACTTCTTGACAATAAAGGCGGTGTAGGGTAGAATTTATACACAATATATTGTGCGAGGTAGTTATGATACTTAACGGATTTCAAAAAATGACACTTTTAGACTTCCCCGGACGGGTTGCCTGCACCCTTTTTGCAGGGGGCTGTAACTTCCGCTGTCCCTTCTGCCACAATGCGGGACTGGTTATCGGGCAGGAAAGGGAGACCTTCGGGGAAGAGGAAATACTCGATTACTTAAAGAAACGCAAGGGACTTTTAGACGGGGTCTGCATTACGGGGGGAGAGCCTCTGCTCCGTACAGATATAAAGGAGTTCATTGTAAAGATAAAGGAGCTGGGCTACTCGGTAAAGCTTGATACCAACGGAAGCCGACCCGAAAAGCTCAGAGAGCTTATAGACGAGGGGCTTCTTGACTATGTTGCAATGGATGTTAAAAGCTCTATGGAGCGTTACGGCAAGGCAGTAGGCATAGAAGACTTCGATACAACGGAAATAGAGGAGAGCATAGACCTTTTGCTTGAAGGCAGGGTGGATTATGAATTCCGCACAACGGTGGTAAAGCCTCTGCACAGGGTAGAGGATATAGAAGACCTGTGCAAACGCATAAAAGGAGCAAAAAGATATTTCCTGCAAAACTTTGTGGATTCGGGAGACCTTATCGGGGAGGGTATGACAGCCCACGACAGAGGTACCCTTGATAAGATGCTTGAAACAGCAAAAAAACATATCCCCGAGGCACAGCTTAGGGGAGTTTAAAAGAGAAATATATATGAATATGTTTGGCAACCGTCTGTAGGGATAAGCAGATATACAAAAAAGCTTCGAAACGATTTGTTTCGAAGCTTTTTACTTATTACACCTATTCTATAACATAAAGAACACCTTTTATGTTTTTAAAAAAGTGCTAAAGAATTTAAAACGAAAATAAAGCCAAAAAGGGTTATAAGACAGGCTGCAGAGGATACAACAACAATCTGTGCGGCAAGCTGTTCGTCTCCACCCATCTGCTGAGCCATTGCAAAGGAGGACACCGCAACGGGGGAGCCAAAGGCAACCAGTATGCAGGCAAGAGCCTCTCCCCGAAAGCCCAGAAGAGCTGCTGCGGTAACCATAACGGCAGGCACCAGCAGGAGTCGGGCAGAAACGGTTACAATAAGCTCCTTTGTTTTGCCGCCAAGCCCCGAAAAGGTAAAGCTTGCGCCGAGAACAATCATAGCCAGTGGCGAGGCTATAGATGAAACGCTACTGACGGCACTGTCGAGAAAACGGGGCAGTGTGATTCCGCTCAGCAGGAAAATTCCTCCCAGCACACAGCCGATAACGAGAGGATTAGTGACGATACCCTTTAAAAGCTTCAAGGGGTATATTCTTCCATCGCGGAAGCGTTCAAGAGCAATTACAGCAAGTATGTTAAAAAGGGGAACTATTACTGCCACCATTACCGAGGACATTCCGCCTGCCGCATCTCCGCAGACATATCCCACAAGGGGAAGCCCTAAAATAGCATAGTTTGAACGGAAAAAGCCCTGCAGCATAACCCCCCGAACACTGTTTTCCTTAGAAATCAGCATTACCGCTATGTAGGAGAGTACAAAAATGCAGAGAATACCCAAAACCGTAAAGATAATAAGCTCGGGATAAAAGGCATCATCAATATCGGTGGTATAAATGTTGTAAAAAAGCAGGGTGGGCAGAAAAACCCTGAATATCAGCTTGTTCATTGCGTCGAAATGCTCTTTTTTTGCTATTTTGAGGGCTTTAAGGGCATACCCTAAGGACATCAGCAAAAATATCGGCATTACCGACTCGAAAGATAGTTTAAGACTTTCCATTATTCCAGCACATCCTTGAAATTTGCAGAGAAACTCTGGGCTCAATATTTTAGCAGATGGTAACAACTGCCGAAAAAACATCCTCGCAGAACCAGCCGTCGGGAACGGTGCCTGCTGTTACTGAAGACAGGTCGGTATCCAGAAGGGGAGCTCCTGCCAAGGTCAGACGGGAAACGTGAATAGGGGCACCTTCGGCATCTCCCTTTTTAAAAAAGAAAAACCAAATACCGCCCACTGCGATAACAACGGCAAGAACAACAGAAACAAAAGCAATAACGGGTTTTTGTTTATATATAAACCCCCTAGATTTGCGAGAATTTTAAGTAACAGAATTTTGTTAATTATATCACAGCGCAGGGCAAAAGAACAGAATTTTTTAAAAATTTTTGAAAAATTTCGGCAAAGTACTTATTTTGGGACACACAGTTTCATATACTTATTACAGAGCTGAAAAAATTTAAAAAAAGCACTTGACATTTTTCGGAATAAATATTATAATAAAAGCATACCGAACAAATGTTCGGCAGGAGGTAAATTATGGAAACTCGTTTTATTTTACAAACCGTTTTTGAAATTATTGTTGCAGGCTTTATTATTTACGGTCTTTTCTTCGAGGCAAGGTTTGCCGAGACCGAGCGCAAGGTTATGCGCTATATTAAACGCGCCCTCCGTCGCACCTTCTGTGAGGGCACATTTAAATCTGACCGAATATAACCAAACCCTTTAAACCAGAACCAGCCTTAAATGGTTTGGTTAAGGATGTATTTCCTTAAAAAGCGAAATTTTTGCGCCATAATTTGTTAAAAACCTCCGATACGCGTCAGCGGTATCGGAGGTTTTTGCCTTTTCTGTCACTAAAAATTTTCTTTTTAAGGTGCTTCGCAGTTTCCTAGAAACCGAAAATCCCCTGTATTTAAGACGTAAAACGCAGAAAGGCTGTCGCCTTTCGAGGCTTTTGGCAACAATATAGGGAATTTTGTTCGAGAAACAAATACTGCCCTATGAGGCGTGGGCGAACGTCACTTCCTTTTTATCATGTCCCAATATTCTTTAAATTTCTGTTCGGTTTTGTTGTTGCCCGCGGTGTAGAATTTCACATTCTTTATATCGTCGGGAAGATACTGCTGGTCAACCCAACGTCCCTCATAATCGTGTGGATATTTGTAAAACTGACCGGGGGTGTTATTGTCTGCACCGTCAAAATGCTTGTTCTGCAGATGGCGGGGCACAGCTCCGCCCTTACCCTTGTTTATAAGATCCATTGCGGTAAAAACCGCATCGTGGGCGGTGTTGCTTTTAGGTGAGAGAGCAACCAGAATCACCGCGTCGGCAAGGGGAATAGCCGCCTCGGGCAGACCGACAGCATTTGCAATGTCTACCGCCGATTTAACGATAGGGATTATCTGCGGATAGGCAAGACCTACATCCTCACAGGCGCAGACCATAAGCCGTCTGCAGGCACTTGGCAGGTCTCCTGCCGCAAGAAGCCGCGCAAGATAGTAAACTGCGGCGTCGGGGTCAGAACCTCGCATAGATTTCTGATAAGCTGATAAAATATCATAATGCTCGTCACCCTCGCGGTCGTAACGCACCGCACTGTGGGATAAAAGCTGTTCGCAGATGTCGTCGTCTACAGTGGCTTTTCGGTCCTTAAGGCAGGTGAGAACGCATAGCTCTAATGTGTTGAGGGCGCGTCGCACATCACCCGATGCTGAACGGGCAATTTTTCGGGCAACCTCGTCGGGAAGCTCTACCGTAATGCCTTTTTCCTCGGCTAAAAACTCTGCCGCACGCTTTATGGGAGAAAGTATATCATCGGGAGAAAGCTCCTTAAACTCAAAAACGGTGCTGCGGCTGAGAATAGCGTTATAAACATAGAAAAATGGATTTTCGGTGGTGGATGCGATGAGGGTTATGTCCCCCGTTTCGATGTACTCAAGCAGAATTTGCTGCTGCTTTTTGTTAAAGGACTGAATCTCATCGAGGTAGAGTACAACTCCGCCCATAGTGTCGATTCCGCCTAAATCACCGATAATCGACTTAATATCTGAGGTGGAGGCGGTGGTGGCGTTTAGATAGTAAAGCTTTTTACCGCACCTGTTTGCGATTATCCGCGCAACGGTGGTCTTGCCAACACCCGAGGGTCCGTAGAATATGAGATTGGGTATCTCGCCCGACTCAATAATACGGCGGAGGACCTTGCCTTCGGCTAAAAGGTGCTTTTGTCCTGCAACCTCGTCTAAATTTTGCGGCCGAACTCTGTCGGCAAGGGGTTTACTCACTTTTATCACCACCGTAAAGGATTGATTGTTAGGGAAAAGGGAGGAGGGAAGAGGGAGAAGTAATTCGGACAGAGAGCTTATTGAAGCTTCCCTTACCCCTAAACGGAGATCTTCGCCTCGCGAAGCCGAAGATTTTTAAAGCCTGCGGATAGGGGAGAGGGGGCTTAAATAAGAAGGAGAAATGAATTAGTTTCCCCTTTTCCCTTTTCCCTCTTCCCTAAAGATCCGAATAAATTGTTGTTATTTTAATATAACGGATATTTCTCACAGATAGCCTTAACGCCGGCTTTGATATATTCCTTGTTAGCCTCGAAGTCCTTAATGCAAAGGGTAATGAACTCTGCAATCTTGTCGAAATCCTCTGCGCCGAGACCTCTTGTGGTAGCGGCAGGGGTACCGATACGAACACCTGAGGTAATAAAGGGGGACTGAGGATCGTTAGGAATAGCGTTTTTGTTTGCGGTAATATTTACCTCGTCGAGGCGATGTTCAAGCTCCTTGCCCGTAACATCGGTGCCGATAAGGTCGACGAGCATAAGGTGATTGTCGGTTCCGTTTGAAACAAGCTTAACACCTCTGTTTATAAGACCCTTTGCAAGAGCCTGTGCATTATCGATGATTCTCTGCTGATATTCCTTGAATTCGGGCTTTAATGCTTCGCCGAAGCAGACAGCCTTTGCGGCAATAACGTGCATAAGGGGGCCACCCTGATTTCCGGGGAAGACAGCCTTGTCAATAGCCTTTGCAAGCTCCTCCTTGCAGAGTATAAGACCGCCGCGAGGACCGCGAAGAGTTTTGTGTGTGGTGGTGGTAACGATGTCTGCATAGGGTACAGGGCTCATATGAAGACCTGCGGCAACAAGACCTGCAATGTGTGCCATATCGACCATAAAGAGGGCGCCCACCTCTTTTGCAATGTCGGCGATAACATCAAACTTAATCTCTCGGCAGTATGCAGAAGCACCTGCTACAATAAGCTTGGGACTGCACTCTTTTGCAATTCTTCGCATTTCATCGTAGTCGATATATCCGTCCTCACCGACACCGTAGGGGACAAAGTTATAATTTTTACCCGAAGCGTTTACGGGAGAGCCGTGGGTAAGATGTCCGCCGTGGGCAAGATTCATACCCATAACGGTGTCTCCGTGCTCAATAACGGCAGAATAAGCCGCCATATTTGCCTGAGCACCCGAGTGGGGCTGAACATTTGCGTGGTCTGCGCCGAAAAGCTTACAGGCACGGTCTCTTGCGATGTTTTCAACGATATCAACATTTACGCAGCCGCCGTAGTAACGCTTTCCGGGGAGACCCTCGGCATATTTATTGGTAAGGATAGAGCCCATAGCCGCCATTACTGCGGGAGAAACAAAGTTTTCACTTGCAATAAGCTCAATATTGTTCTGCTGACGCTTGTGCTCAAGCTCCATAGCCTCAGCAACATCGGGGTCGAATTTTGCCACAAAGCCAATACTGTCCATCAGATTTTCATACATTTTTTAGTCCTCCTTGGATTTTAACACATTAAAGTTATTTTACTATAAAAAACACATATAATCAATCTTTTTCTGTGAAAACCGATATGAATTCAGGGAAAAACTCGCCGTCACTAAAAATTTGTGCGCCACAGACAGACAGGTCGTCTATATACTCTAAAATTTCGGCAGAAATCTCCTCACCGGGTGCTATAATAGGACAGCCCGGAGGATATGCATAAACATAGTCGGCGGATGTCCGTCCCACCGAGTGCCCGAGAGGGAGAAAATCACAGGAAAAAGGTCTTTTTTCGGTAAGCGGTCGCTTGACCTTGGGTGTAGGCGGCAAAAGTATACGCTTTTTTTCTTCGGGAGAAAGGGTAGCCGAAATTTTAGTAAGAGCATTAAGCAGTCGTGCAAAACCTTCGTCGGTATCGGCAACGCTTGTCATTGCAAGGGCGTAACTCGGCATAGCCATTTCAAGCTCAATATCAAATTCCTTAAAAAGGCGTTCTTTAAGCTGAAATCCGTTTATGCTTGTGTCTTTGCAGGAGATAATTATCTTCGATGGGTCGTCGGGTTTAATAATTTTTAACCCTTTGAGTGAAGCCGACGCAGTATAGAAGTCATTAAGCCGTTTTACATAAGAGGCGAAAAGGCTTTGCTTGTCCTTATAACCTATAAAACGGTCGAGGGAGCAAAGTATGGGATAGGGCGGTGAGCTCGTAAGATATATTCCTATAGCTCTGCGTATAGCCGCAGGACGGACAGCGTCTGAGCAAAGATGTAAAAGTGCCGCACCCGTAAGGCAGGGCAGGGTCTTGTGAGCGCTTTCAATGACAATATCTGCGCCGAGCTCTCTTGCGGATTTCGGGAAATAGTCGTTAAAGCCCAAGTGTGCACCGTGAGCAGAGTCAACTATCAAAACACCGCCTCGTTTGTGCGCCTCTTCTGAAATAGCCGCTATGTCAGAGACGACACCCTCATAGGTAGGAGATGTTATAACAACCGTCTTAGCTCCGCTGCGGTCCATTTCTTCTGCAATATCTCGGGGCGTGATCTTACCGTAGCAGTCAAGAGAGTATTCTGCCTGAGGATAAACATAAGAAACATCAAGACGGTTTACGGTTACGGCATTATAAACAGCCTTGTGACAGTTACGGGCAATTATTATTTTGTTATTCGTCTCACAAACGGCAGATATGGCAGAGTGTATACCTGAGGTGGAGCCACCTGTCAGTAAAAAGGTCTTTTTTGTTTTGTAAAGCCTAGTTGCGGTGGCTTGGCATTTGGCAATAATACCATCAGGATTATGGAGGTTGTCTGCTCCCGTAATTTCGGTAAGGTCGAGCTCTAAAAGACCCTCTAACCATTGCTTTTGCCGTTTGTGTCCCGGCATATGAAAGGGGTATACACCATCTATAATCTTTTTTAAATCTTGTTCCAGCATATCAGTTCTGCTTTCTTACAATAGAGTATTCGTCGTCCAGACGGAAGTATGGACAACGGTAGTTGGGATTTGAAACAAAGGCAATGTATTCGTCCTCGTCAAGATTTACAAGGCAGGAGTAACATTCGTCCTCCTCGTCCCAAACATAGTTTGTACACAGCTCGCAGGCTGTGGTATTGTTTTCTTTTTTCATAATTTCTCCTTTGGCGGACCTGTTTTGAGAATTACTGTGAGCTGCTTATCTGCTCTAACAGTCCTACATCTGTGCGGATGGCAAGCTCGTCGATTTGAAGCTTTTCGGCAGACTTTTCCATAAACGCAACAAGCACATCGTAATAATCACCCTTGCTGCCACTGTCTTTTGAAAACTTATAAAGCTCGGTGTGAAGCTGTCGGAGGGTAAACTCCCCGTCGCGGTTGTTTTTAACTACATCACACAAAATGTTATAGGCGTCTGCCTCACTAAGGGTGCGGTCGATATAATATTTTTCGCCGTAAAGACCGTATAGCATACGCATAGCGTCGAAATATCCGAGTTTAAAGTTTTTCCTGCAGGAGGACGCCTCAAAATTAAGCATATTTCCAAGGTCTCTTTTTGGGGCGATTTCGGTAACGGTTGTGCCCTTTGGCAAACGCACCTTTTTTTCGACACCAAAGCCGAAAATTCTTATGGCAATAATGTCTTTATACCCTGCATTTATCAGGGGAGAGAGTGGCAGAACATTTGACACCCCCGCATCGGTGTACATTTTACCACCAAGTGGTTCATGCTTAAAGGCGGGGAAATATGCCGAAGCAAGGAGCATATCCCGAAGCTCCTCATCCGAGAGGGTGTTTGCCTCAAGCTCTAACGCCTTGCGGTCGGTCACCGAATGGGTGCATATAAAAAACCTCAGGGGAGAATTTCTTATTTTTTCGCAGTCAACGGTGGATTTTATAAGATTTTTGAGGGGCGTAACATCAAATCCGCCGTCTCTTATTATCTTTTTAAGGCTCTGGTGTATGTGTTTTACATCAAGCTCTAAAAATTTGCCCGAAAAAAGCAGCTTCATAGAGCGGTCGTCAACATCCATCACCTTGGAGAATTTCATATCGTTCCAGAGAGACTCTGCGGTGCTCAGGTCCTCCATTGCCATAAGAGCACCGTTGAGGGCACCCACCGAAGAACCTGCCACAGCCGAAAACTTTACGCCATTTTCGGCAAGAGCTCTCCAGACGCCTACCTGATAGGCACCTCGCGCACCGCCGCCCTCTAACGCTACGGCATAGGTTTTGGTTGTATCGAACTGCAGCTTCAAGGTGAGCCTCCTTATAAAAAATAACAGCAAAAGCCGTAAGGAGTCTTACGGCTTTTCTTCATTGCTTATAGCGTCAATATCGTAGGGGGTAGTCTGGTAAACAAAGTAGTTAAGCCAGTTGGAATAAAGCAGATTTGCACTAGACCTCCAGGTCACACGGGGTGCCAGAGCGTCGTCATCATTGGGGAAATAGTTTACGGGTATCTCTATAGGCAGACCTGCGTTTTTGTCTCGCTGATACTCGCGGTTTAAGGTGTCGGCATCATATTCCGAATGGCCCGTTATAAATATCTGTCTGCCTCTGTCGGTGGCAACGGCATAAACACCCGCCTCGTCGGAAACCGAAAGAATTTTAAGCTCAGGCACCTTTTCAATATCGGCGCGGTCAACCGTAGTGTGACGGGACTGAGGCACCATAAAGGTGTCGTCAAAGCCGCGGAATAGGATAGAGCCCTTGTGCTCGACATAGTGGGGGAAAACCCCGAAAAGCTTCTTGTCAAGCTGACGCTTGTTTATGCCAAAGTGATAATAAAGTGCCGCCTGAGCGCCCCAGCAGATATGGAGGGTGCTGGTAACATGGGTCTTGCTCCATTCCATTATTCCGCAAAGCTCATCCCAATATTCAACCTCTTCAAAGGGCATATGCTCAACGGGGGCACCTGTAATGACCATTCCGTCAAAATTTCTGTGGCGCACCTCGTCAAAGGTCTTGTAAAAGGCAAGCATATGCTCTTCGCTTGTGTTTTTGGACTTGTGGGTGGACATCATAAGAAGCTCCATCTCCACCTGCAAAGGGGTGTTGCCCAGCAGTCGAGCCAGCTGTGTCTCGGTGACTATCTTTGTGGGCATAAGATTAACTATAAGTATCTGCAGAGGACGGATGTCCTGTGTGAGAGCCCTGTTTTCGGTTATAACGAAGATATTCTCTTCGTTTAAAACCTTGGTTGCAGGAAGCTCATTTGGTATTTTGATTGGCATAGGAACCTCCGGTTTTTATAGTGCCCAGGGCCGAGAGCCAAGGGCATAGGGAGATGTGTTGCCATACGGCAACATATATTTCGTTTCCGTTTATTTATTTTGGAGTTTAAGTATTATAGCAGATAACATTTTTGCTATTTCTTCCGAAAGACTTATTACTTGACTTGTATGGCAAATGTTTAAGAGGCCTATTCGTTCACAAGTGAGAAGCTGAGTATTAAGTTATGCATTAGAGCCTTTAGCAACATATAAAAATTTTACATATTCCTTAGTAGATGCCCTTGAATAGCCTTCGGCGATATTTGAAGGTATAGAAACCGCTGCTCTTTGCATTTGTGACGCTAAGCCGTATCTTTCGCCTTCGGGAAGTTTGCTTGTTAACAGGTAGGTTTTTTCAACCAACTCCATTGCTTTTTGCCAAACCTGTAAATCGCTGTATTTCATTTTAAATCCTTTCGTGCCGAAGGCACTCATTTCCCTCAGCCCTTAGCCCTTAGCCCTTAGCCCTTAGCCCTTGGCCCTTGGCCCTAAATATTATCCAGTGCCTGCTTAATATCCTCGATAATATCGTCGGCATTTTCAAGACCTACCGAAAGTCTGATAAGGTCGGGAGCAACCCCTGCCTCGCGGAGCTGTTCATCGGTAAGCTGACGGTGGGTGTGGGAAGCAGGATGTAAAAGGCAGGTCTTTGCGTCGGCAACGTGGGTAACGATGCTTATAAACTTAAGACTGTCCATAAATTTTATCGACTTTTCTCTGCCGCCCTTTACTGCGAATGCAAGAACACCGCAGGTGCCGTTCGGCATAAATTTTTTGGCAAGGCTGTGATGCTCGTCACCCTCTAAATCGGCATAGTGCACCCAGTCAACTCGGTCGTCAGACTTTAAGAAGGAAGCAACCTTATAGGCGTTTTCACAGTGTCTGTCCATTCTTACATGGAGGGTCTCAAGACCTAAGTTAAGATAAAATGCGTTCTGGGGAGACTGAATAGAGCCAAAGTCGCGCATAAGCTGTGCGGTAGCCTTGGTGATGTAGGCGCCTTTACCGAAACGCTCAGCATAGGTGATGCCGTGGTAGGAATCATCGGGAGTGCAAAGACCGGGGAACTTGTCGGCATATTTCATCCAATCGAAATTACCGCTGTCCACAATAGCACCGCCGACACCGATACCCTGACCGTCCATATATTTGGTGGTAGAATGGGTAACTATATCTGCACCCCACTCAAAGGGACGGCATTTAACGGGGGTGGCAAAGGTGTTGTCTACGATAAGGGGAACACCGTGGCTGTGAGCCAGACGGGCGAATTTATCAAAATCAAGCACGGTGCAGGTAGGGTTGGTGACCGTCTCACCGAAAACCGCCTTGGTGTTGGGTTTAAAGTATTTTGCCAGCTCCTCTTCGGGGAGAGACTGGTCAACAAAGGTGCACTCTATACCCATTTTTTTCATAGTAACGCCGAATAGATTATAGGTTCCGCCGTAAATAGCAGAGGAAGCAATAAAGTGGTCGCCTGTTTCGCAGATGTTGAAGATTGCGTAGAAGTTTGCAGCCTGACCCGATGAGGTAAGCATTGCGGCTGCACCGCCCTCAAGAGCGCAAATTTTAGCCGCAACAGCATCGTTGGTGGGATTCTGCAGACGGGTGTAGAAATAGCCCTCTGCCTCAAGGTCAAAGAGTTTGCCCATATAGTCGCTGGTGTCGTATTTAAAGGTAGTGCTCTGATAAATGGGGAGCTGACGGGGTTCTCCCTGTGAGGGCTTCCAGCCCTCGTGTAAGCATTTAGTTTCGATTCTCATTATTTTTCCTCCGAGTCGGTTAAAAATTTGCGGTAACCCTCTCCGTGCTGAACGCAACGGGACACGCGGGACAGGGTAGCCGAGCTGATTTTTGTTTCTTTGATGACCTGATTATAGGTTTTGCCCTCAATAAAAAGCTTTGCGGCGGCAATTCTGCCTGCCATCTGCTCCAGCTCCTTATATGTACAAAGATCGTCGAGAAGAAGACGGATGTCCTCGGGGTTGTCAATCTGGGCAAAAAGCGCGTAAAGGTCATTGAATTTTTGTTCGCTGATGTTCTGAGGCATAAAAATCCTCCCTCATATAGTATTATTATAATTATACTTTAATTTATCAGTGTTGTAAAGTACGAATTTTAATTGCAGAGCCGAGAGCTATTTTTTGTAGGGCCGAGGGCTGAGGGCCAAGGGCCGAGGGCTGAGGGCCAAGGGCCGAGGGAAAGGTGTGCCTTCGGCACGAATATTAAAACGGCGAGCGTATGAATTCCACCGTCTGTCATTCTGAGCATCTGCGATGCGAAGAATCGCAGATTTGCATAAAACATAACGGGACGCCTCCCCTACAACACCTCATCCACCGCAAGCGGTCCCCCTTCCCCTTAAGGGGAAGGCTAACGGCAACCGTAGGGCTGTGCCTTGTTGCCGCCGTGTGATATTGCAAATTCGCAAAGGCTCTGCACTACAGCTCTTGCGTTAGTCCAGCGCAATCATTAAAGCCAGAGTTCCTCGTTTACCCTTTGTTGCGCGATGAGAATGGAAAATCTCACTCTCACAGCAGGTACAAAGGTCTGAAGTGTCAATATTTTCGGGTTTTATTCCGCTGTAGACAAGTATCTGGCGGTTGACCTCCTTAAGGTCAAGCATATATTTTCCGTTACCTTTAGCTTTATAGCAGGAAGAAAGCTCAAGATAAGAAAGCTTGTTAATTTCGTTTATAACGGGGTCATCAACCTCATAACAGCAGCTGCCGATGTTGGGGCCTATTCCGCAGAGAATATTTTCAGGCTTACAGCCGAAACGGTTTTGCATAAGCTCCACAGTACGGGCGGCAATCTCCTGCACAGTACCCCTCCAGCCTGCGTGGGAGGTGGCAACCACACCCTTTACAGGGTCGTAAAAGGCAAGGGGAGTGCAGTCGGCATACTGGGTTACCAACACAATACCTTTTTCGTTTGTAACAAGACCGTCAATGTCAGAGTAGTCCCGTTCGCGAAAGATTCCCTTGCCGATGTCCTCTTTTGTAACAATACGGAGGTTTGCGGTGTGGGTCTGCTGAGAAAGTACGGCGTTTTTGCAGTCGACACCAAAGGCGCTGCAGAATATACGGTAGTTTTCCAACACACTTTCGGTTTTGTCACCAAGGGAAAAGCCAAAGCTCATAGAAGAGCAGACCCCTGTACTTACGCCGCCGAGACGGGTGGAAAAAGCGTGTTTGACACCGCCTGCCGCATCTATTTTCGGGAAGGTGAGATAAATCACCTCTCCGTTTTTGTGGATATTAAGGGTTTTGGAATCGAGCATTAAATCACCTTTTTCGGGTATTTTTTTGACGAATTTTGCGCAGGATACAAGAAAGGGCTGTATCTTAATGACACAGCCCCTTAGGAATTAGTAATATGTGCTCTTATAGCGAGAATAATTTTCCTCAGTTACCGAAGAATTAAGCACAGCACCGAGAATACGCACGTTTGCAAGTCGGACACTGTCGAGCACTCTCTCCATGTCGGCATAGGGGGTAACCTTTTCCTTAACTACAAGCAGAAGACCGTCGGTCTTACTTGCGATAGAAAGAGCGTCGGAAACCACACCTGCGGGAGGGGTGTCGATAATAATAATATCGTAGGCAAGACGGAGGGTCTCAACAAGATTTTCATAGGCGGAGGAAGCAAGAAGCTCCGAGGGGTTGGGCGGGGTTGCACCTGCAGGGAGAACATCAAAGCAGGGACTGATGTTGACGATAGCACCCTGAGACTCGCAAAAGCCTGCAAGAATTCCCGAAAGGCCTTCAGTGTTTGCAACGCGCAGTTTTTTGTGAACACTGGGACGGCGCAGGTCGGCGTCGACAAGAAGAACCCTTTTGCCAAGCTGAGAAAAAGCAATAGCAAGGTTTATGGCATTGGTCGATTTACCGTCTCCTGCCTTGGGGCTTGAGATAGCAATGACCTTACAGCCAACCGATGAGGAGAGTAAAAACAAGAGGTTTGTACGTATGGTCTTATAGGATTCTGCAACGGCAAACTGGATTTCTTCTGCCGAAATATTGCTGAAATTATTTAGATTTTCCACGACGCTTTTTACCTCCTGACTGCTTAGCTTCGAAAACGGGAACGGTACCTAAAAGGGGTATTTCATATCTCGCTTTAAAGTCTGCTTCGTTCTCAATAGTGTTTTTGCTGAGATAAATTATGATGTATACGGCAGCACACACCACAACTCCCGCAAGAAGAGCAAAAACTGTGTTAAAGACGGTGCGGGGGGCTGTTTTAACCGTTTTATCGGCGGTAGCAAGAATTTTCACATCAACATTAAGAATGTTGATGCTGATAAAAGTGGGGGCTATCTCCAAGAAGGTATTTGCAAGGTTTTTTATTTCGGTGGGGTCGGTGCCGCAGGTGTAAATGTCGATAAGCATAGACTGGTCACCGCGGGCAACAGCACGGAAGCGAGACTGAAGACCGTAATAGGAATATTCGTCGTCCAGAGCCTTTGCCAGTTCCTTATATATATTGTCGCTTTTTAGAACATCTACACAGGTAGCAACAAGGTTGAGGGATGCAGAAATATCACTTCCCGAAACGCTTCCGCCCGAAGGGCCGACCTCAGAAAGACCGCCGTTGTTTATAAGAATGGTGGTAGTTGTTCTGTAGGTGGGAGTAGCAAAAAGGGTGCAGTAGCCAAAGGTGAGAACGGCACATACGATTCCCACTAAAAGGATGGGAATTATATTCTTTATAACAATTTTTAAAAGCTTGGTTAAGTCTATTTCTTTCAAGGCAAATCCTCCAATGCGGGTTTAGGATGTTAAATCCTGACGCAAGGTATATTATATTACATATATCGCAATTTTACAAGAAGTTTATTGTAATTTCACACAATATTTACAGCGGTTTTACATAAAGTGTTTTGTTGGTGGTGTAGATAACCATACCGGGTTTTGCTCCTGCAGGCTTTTTAACGTATTTAATTTCGGTGAAATCAACGGGAACATTATCTCCTGCTGCCGCTTTGGAGTGGGTAGCGGCAAGGCGCGCGGCGTAGAGCAGAGATTCCTCATCGGGCTCCTGTCCCTCGGTAAAAAGTATAACGTGAGAGCCTGCAATATTTTTTGTGTGAAACCACAGGTCCTGCTTAGAGGCGAGCTTTGTGGTAAGCACATCGTTTTCGCGGTTGTTTCGTCCAACAAGTATTTTAAAGCCCGATTTCGATACAAATTCCTTAGGTTTTGAAGGTGTGGACTTCTTTTTTGTGCGTACAGGTCGGAAAATATACCCTGCATCACAAAGCTCTTCTCTTATTTCTGCAAGCTCTGCCGCAGAGGATGCGCGGGTGAGAGCATCAAGCACCGAGTCGATGTATAAAAGCTCCTTTTCGTCCTGTGCAGTGAGTTCTTTAAGGGTCTGCTCAGCGGTGTATGTTTTTTTGTATTCTTTAAAATATTTTGCGGCATTTGCGGCAGGGGATAAGGCAGGGTCTAAAGGAATGTCAATAAAGGAAAGGTTTTCGTCGTAGTAATTTTGCACCCGAGCAACCGTCGCACCCTTTTCTATCATATATAAATTAGCCTTTAAAAGCTCACCGAAAATGCGGTACTGCTCACGGTTTTTACACTTTTCAAGGTCTGAAAGACGGTAGGAAAGCTTGCGGGAGATTCGTGCCCGTATGTTATTCAGCAGTTTGAGAATATACTGTGCCATTCCTTTTATACGGGCAGCGCGGTCTCGGTCGGTATAAAAGCGGTCAAGGAGCAGACTGAACCCATCTTCCCTTGTGCAGGTAAGAGCGGAGCCATACTGCTCTATCTCAGTAAAGCTGAAATCCTTAGGCTCCTCGCCCTGTTTAAGAATATGGGGTGCAGGTGAGGAGATGTTTCTTTTAAATTCGTCTATAGCGTTCAAAAGGGCAGAGGCACCCTCTTCTCCCAGCTCCTTTGCAGGTGTGTCAGGGTCGGCGGGAATTTTTTGAGCAATTTCTCGTGAAACAAGGGGGGATACACCCTCAAATACCGAGGTGAACACCGAGCCTAAAGGCTTTTCGGAGGCGAGAACCGCAGATTTAAGCTCACTCGCCGAAGCGGTAAAGGGGTTGAGCTTTGGCTCCCTGTCGGGATAGGTGTATTTAGCACCCGGCTGAACAAGTCGGGTGGAGGTTTCAATGTCACTGCGGTGGAGGGCATCGAGAATTCTGCCCGTCTGGTCGCAAAGAATAATGTTTGCCCTGCCTGTTATCAGCTCGACGGCAAGGAAGGGATATATGGTGTCGCCCATTTCGTTGTAGGTCATAAAACGGATGATGACTATTCGGTCAAGACCGTATTGCTCAATAGAGGTTATCTTTGCCGAGGAAAGATGACGGCGCAGAAGCTTGCAAAAGGCAGGGGGCTCGGCAGGATTGTCGGGATTGTCGGCGGTGATGTGAAGCCGCGCAGAGCCCGAACGCGCCGATATAAGCAGACGGCCCGAAAAGTCAGCAGAGCGCAAAAGCAGCACCAGCTCATCCCTTGTGGGCTGGTGTATCTTGTCGGCTCTGCAGCCTACAAGGGTCTGCAGTTCGTTTGTCAGGTGGTGTAAAAATATTCCGTCAAGGGGCATTGGAAACCTCCGGTTCAGTTTACAGTGGACAGGTTACAGTGGACAGAGTAGCACCTGCGGTGCGAGTAAAAAGAGTAACGCCTTCTGCGTGAGTAAATCTTCCCTACAACACACCATAAATCTTTACGGCAACCGTAGGGCGGTGCCTTGGTGCCGCCGTGGTGTACTTATGAAAATGTCGTTCTGAGCATCTGCGATGCGAAGAATCGCAAATTTGATGAAAACAATCGTATAAGCACATTGTTTACTTGAACAAAAGCTTATGCAATGTGTCATAAACTTCATCATACCCATCGGTACTGAGTTCTGCTTTTTTGCGGTCGGTGATGCAGGCATCGACTATCTGCAGCTGTTTTTTAATATATGTTATGCTTTCGTCGGTGTCGGGTGTGAGCTTGCCGATACGGAGAAAAACCTCATCAGGAGTAAAACATTCTCCGCCGAAAACCGCTTTTATTACGGTGTACACCTTGCGGTTTTCTTGCACTGCAATCTCTTTTTCGATAGAAAATCCGTTTTGGCATAAATATCTTCTCAGTGCATCGGCAGAGGTCATAGGCTGTAGAACAAGGGTGTACCTGCCGTCTTTAAGCCAGCCTGCCCCCTCTAATATGGATGCTATAACCTCTCCTCCCATACCTGCAATGCAAATGCAGTCGACCTCATCGGGCTTTATGGGCTCAAGCCCCGCACCGAGACGGGTTTCTATCTCAACGAGACCTACCTTTCTGATATTGCTTTTGGCATTTTCCAGCGGTTTTTCCTTAATGTCACAGGCAAGGCAGAAAGGGGATATACCCTCCTGTATCAGGTAAATGGGAAGATGTCCGTGGTCTGTACCTATGTCGGCGACCCTCGCACCGCGGGGCACGAGGGTCGATACTGTGTAAAGTCTGTTTTTAAGCTGTCGCATTATTTGTTGAAGTATGCATTAAGCTTTGCGAGAAGAGCATCAACGTCGGTGCCGTGAACCTCGCAGGCCTGCTCAATAGATTCTCCGCGGGATGCGGGACAGCCGAGGCAGTGCATGCCAATCTCAAAGAAATATTCTGCACATCCTACGTCCATATCCAGCACATCGCCTATAAGCATATCTTTTGTAATAGTCATAATTTATATCTCCTTATATTTATATTTCGTGTTTATTTAAAAGCCACATAGAAGGATTATCCTCTATGTACCTCCAATGAGTTTTATAGTCTGCTTCATTTCTGATAACATGGTCGTAAAAGGAAACTTGCCAGATGTTTTCGCCTATTTCCTTATTACATAATCTTTTAAATCCTGAAACCGTTCGGGATATTAAAGAGTGTGTAGGGCGCGACGTCCTCGACGCGCCGTCAGGATTATCAATGAAAAGAAGCAAGTGTATGTGGTCGGGCATAATCACATAATTTTCGACCGAAACTCGTTCTGCTCTATTTATAGAATGAATATATTTTTCAACAGTTTTTCCTATGTTTGAAAGAAAAATGCTCGGCGCGTCGGGGACGTCGCGCCCTACTATATTGCAAAGCAGTTTTTCTTTGTTTTTAACACAGATAGTTAAAAAATACAATCCATTCTCACTGTAATCGTAGTTTTTCATCCTAGGATGTTTTCTTTTTGGAAGCTCTATCATTTCTTAATATAGCGATTTGCGAAAAGCAAAATTGCGGCGGTAAAAAGCGGTAGAAACGAAAGCAAGCTTAACCAAGGTGTAACAAGAAAACCTAAGAAGAATAATATTATGAACAATAACGTTAAAACGAGAATTGCCGCGCTTGTCATAATTTTAATCTCCTTTGTTTTATAAATGCGTCGCAGACACATATCCCTCGACCCTTGGCCCTTGGCCCTTAGCCCTTGGCCCTAAAACAACTTCGTTTCCTTCTCTCCGTCAAGCCGTCCGTGATTATAGAGCTTGCGGTTATCCATACTCCAGAGTCTGCCCGTAAAGTCGCCCTTGGCGGCAGCGTCGGTAGCCTCCCGCATTTCAAACATACGGGCGTCGAGCATATCAAGCTGACTTAAAATCTCTGCCTCGATAAAGGCAGGACGCACCGCCGCACCGAAATCGGGCTCTCCGTGGTGGGAAAGCACCATATGCTGCAGTAAAATTACCGCTTCGCTGTCGATTCCCAGCTTCTTTGCAGTATCGCCTATCATCATAGCACCCTGTGCAAGGTGTCCTATAAGATTACCCTGAACGGTGTAGCCTGATGCAAGTCCCGAGGGGGTTATTTCATATTCGGTGGTCTTCGCAATGTCGTGGAGCATAGCCCCTGCAAGAAGCAGGTCGGCATCTATAAAGGGATAAACCTCAGCCACTCTCTGGGCAAGACGCACGATAGAAAGGGTGTGCATCAGCAGTCCGCTGCGGATGGCGTGATGAAGCCTGAATGCCGCGGGCCAGTACAGCAAAGCCTCCTTGTGTTCGGATAAAAGGGTGGTGACGATAGCCCTCAGTTCGCCGTCCTTAAAGCCTTCGGCAATCTTTATAAGCTCTGCGAACATCTCCTCGCCCGAATAATCTGCCGATTGCACAAGCTGACTTGTATCTACCTGATCTCCTGGTGTAGAGTGGCGTATTTTTTCTATGCGGAGCTGGTCAGCACCGTTGTATTGGCTTACGCTTCCACGAACCTTAACGATGTCACCGGGCTGATACTCACCGTGAACTGTGGGAACATACGACCACAGCTTGGCGTTTATCTCTCCCGATTTGTCGGCAAGGGTCATATCCAGATATTCGTCACCCTTAGAGGAGGTCTTTTTAGTTGAAGCCTTAACGAGCAAAAAGCAGTCTACAAGACCGTTTGCTCCGGCGGGAACAAAATTCATCTTTCAGCCTCCGCGGTTTAGTGGGTAAGATAGTATTTTACAAGATTTTGGAGCAGGGTGTCGCGGTCGACCCTGCGGATAAGATTTCTTGCGCCCATGTGGGTTGTGATGTAGGTCGGATCCTCCGACAAAATATAACCCACAAGCTGATTTATGGGGTTATAACCCTTTTCTTTTAAAGCCTCGTAAACGGTTATCAGGATTTTTCTTATCTCCTGCTCTTGATCGTTTCCGATGGAAAAGGTCTGAGTTCTGTCTAACATAAACGGCCTCGCTTTCTGCACATATACAGTTTATCCTATATGTGTACTATTTATTTTATAATAAAATGAGTAAGAATACAAGTTTTATTTGAAAAACAGAGGTTATTTGCTGTATTTTTCTATAAATTCTTCCATACAAAGGCCCGAAGCCTCTATCATTTTTGCGTTTTCGACCCCTACGTAACGGTAATGCCAGGGTTCGGGAATAATTCCTGTTTTATCCTGTTTTTCGGCGGTGTAGCGCAGAATAAAGCCGAAATCGGTACAGTTTTCAACCAGCCACTTGTAGGCTTTGGTGTTTCTAAAGCTGTCCTCTACAGAGTTAAAGTCGACTGCAAGGCCAACCTGATGCTCACTGGTGCCGGGACGGGCAACCACCGTTGCGGCTTCATCCTCTGCCTCCTTGCGGGTAAGGGAGGGATTTGCCTTCATAACGCGGTCTACCTTGTTGTTGAAATTATTGGTCTGAAAATCGTGGGTGCGGTAGGCAGAAAGAACCGTCAGGGTGATACCGTCCTCCTTTGCCGCCTCAATCATATCTGTAAGCATATCTATTGCGCGGGAATCAAAGTAGAGCTGGGAGGATTTTTGCGGGTCGGGACGGTATTTCTGGTCGATTTTGGAAAGCTCGGGCTCAAAACCGTCGGGAATGCTGTTCCAAGGGTTTACAAGGCGCATCTGCCAAGAATTAAAATCAATCAAGTAATAAGCCTCCTCATCAAAGGGGTCGAAAACTGCAGGCTTTGAAGAGCTGTTATCGGAGGACGAGGTATTCGAAGATGTGTTTTCCGAAGCAGCTGCATCTGTGTCCGAGACGGGCTTGTCGGTACAGCCTGCGAGACAGAATATAAGGGTGAGTGTCAGAAACAGTGCAAGTAGATTTTTCATATTGTTCCTCCGTAATTTTTAACATCTATATACATTATATATATTATGCGAAAAATAATCAATGTTGATTTTTTAAACTTTCGCTGTATAATAAGTGTATACATATAATATATAGGAGATGTCCGAATGGAAAATATAAAGGCTCAGGCGTATGCCGCCGCCAAAGAAATTATAGAAAAAGCAAAGCTCAAAGGTGGAGACATTCTTGTTGTGGGTTGCTCCACCAGTGAGGTAATCGGAGATACCATAGGTACAAATTCTTCCCCCGAAACGGCAGAGTATATATATATAGGAGTAGACAAGGCCGCAAAGGAGGCGGGAGTTTTTGTTGCGGCCCAGTGCTGTGAGCATCTTAACCGTGCTGTTATAGTCAGCAAAAAGGCGGCGCCCTTTGCCCATCCCGTAAATGTTGTACCCCAGCCCAAGGCAGGCGGCTCCTTTGCAACCGCGGCATATAAATATACCGAAGATGCCGTTGCCCTTGAGGAGATAGAGGCAGATGCAGGTCTCGATATAGGCTTTACTATGATAGGTATGCACATAAAAAAGGTTGCGGTGCCTGTAAGACTTCAAAATAATATCATAGGAAAAGCTACAGTTCTTGCCGCCCGTTCTCGACCGAAATTTATCGGAGGCGTCCGCGCAGTCTACGACGACAATCTATTATAAAACGGCATACACCCTGTTTTGCTTAATTTTATTAAGTGAAACAGGGTTTTCTTGTGAATAATACTGTGGTTTTCACTTAAAATAAACAAGTTTGAAAAAATTTTTAAAAAAATCGAAAAAAAGTGTTGACTTTTGAAAACCACTGTGGTATTATAATCGGGCGCCCTAAAGAAACGGCGCATAACGGACCTTGAAAATTAAACAACGACAAACAAGAAATTGGACCCGACAATTAATTTGAGAAATCAAAGTAAATTAAGGACAATTCAGACAAAACGCCAGTTTTGGAAGAAGTCTATTTAGAGCAGAAAT
>JAZOBS010000023.1:0-31882 GCA_045596085.1 Acutalibacteraceae bacterium
AATTCCGCATTTCCAGTTCTTCGGTCCTACGGATAATCAGCCTTAGAGCATCGACTGATGAAGTTAAAACCTAACCTCAAGGTTTTCTGCTAGTGATTAACAGTCCGTCGCAGAATTCAGACTGCTGTACTCGGCACCAAACCATTGGTGCAACTAACTTCCCCCGTCAAATACAATCATTTTGAATATTCCTTCTTTTATGCGATTATTTTGACCCCTTCACTTAGCGGAGAACAAAACATAAAAAGAAGGCAAAAAGATAACAAAAAAGCACCTACCCCGAAAGGTAAGTGCTCACTTGCAGTCCTTTTTGCCTTTGCCCTATACGCAGGAACTAAGCATAACAAACAAGCGCAATTAACCCTCTCGGAACATTGCAATTTTCGTTATCTTTTAAAAACACTCCTGCTTTATTTTAAATAGGTCATTATTAGTTTAACATGCAGAAAATTCTTTGTCAACCCTGATTTTCCCACTCTTTTACCATTCTAGTCTCACTCCGTAGAATTATATAGGGTTATGTATAACAGTAAAGAGTTATATGAAATTTTAAAAAAATTGTTAATTTACACTTATTTCACAAGTTTAAAAGCTCCACGCTAAATGGTTCTTGTCGAGAAGACAATATTTTTTGAAAAATAGGTTGCATTTATCCTATATTTCGGGTATAATAATACCAGAGGTGATAAAAATGATGGTTAATACCGATAATTTAGTTGCTATGACCGAAGCAAATCAAAATTTTTCAAGGGTTGTCCGCACTGTTGATGAAAGCGGTTTGGCTGTTATTTTAAGAAACAACAAGCCGAGATATGTAGTTGTTGATTTTGATGAATACAACAACATTGCCGCTGCTCTTCAAATGCGCAAAGCCAAAATTGACGGTGCCGCCGATAAACTTATTGACGAAAATATGGAAGCATTACTGGAGTTAGCTAAATGATATTACTTACAGTTGAAGAAATAATTGAACTCCACGATAAGCTTATTGATCGTACCGGTGGCAGTCACGGACTTCGTGACCAAAGTCTTTTGGAATCTGCTGTTTACAGTGCTATGTCCGGCTTTGAGGGTAGCGAAGCATATCCAACGGTTGAAGAAAAAGCCGCAAGATTTATGTTTGCTCTCACAAATAATCACGCTTTTGTTGACGGCAATAAGCGCATAGGTGTTTTTGCAATGTTAATGACTTTGCAGCTTAACAACGTAAAATTCCGCTACACACAACCCGAGCTTATTTCTCTTGGCCTCTCTGTTGCAGATGGCAGTAAGGATTACGATGGGATACTCACTTGGATCATAGAACACAAATTTTAGAAAGTCAGTCCTGAGGTTAAAACCTTGGGGCTGATTTTTTCTCTATAAATATAGGGAACAAAAAATCAATTCCACAATTTTTAAAACAAATAGAATTCCTTGAGATCATCCAACCTTAATAAAGCCGGCGAATTGCCATAGGGTACTCCTACATCAATATCTATCCACGTTTTTGTTTTGAGAATTTTTCCTTTGTTTGCGTGGTCATAAGACATGGTGGGAGTGTGGCCAAAAACCGTTATAATGTCATCAAAGTATTCATCAGTAATTTCCGGCCAAGCCCAAATAAGTTCGTCGACAGTATAGTCGGCGAGCTTTTTATTTTTATCAAAATTATCAAGACCTGAGTGCACTAACAAAAAATCTTTGTTGCTAACACTTACAGTTTCATAAACAGGTGCATCACGCAAATAGTCAAGAATATCTGCTAATGTATCCGGTTCGGTTTGCATCAAGCTTCTAAGGGCCTTTAATGTAATGTCTCCACCGTTTCCCGTATAGTTCATTAAAAGCTCCATTTTTTCTTGTGTGAAATTACCGATGCTTTCATCGGTGATTTCCTCAAATACAAAATCACAACTAAGAAGCATTGCCTCGTGGTTGCCTAAAATTAATTGTGCGTTTGGCTGTTCCAAGAGCCATTTTAGAATCTCAATACCACCATCATTTTGTCGATCAACAACATCTCCTAAAATAAACAGCCAATCATCGTCATTAAAATTTACCATATTAAGCAATCGTTTTAAATCGGCTAACGGAAGCCCATGAAGATCTGAAGTTACGTATATTGACATATAAATCACCTTAATATATATACCATGTTTTTTGGATTTTCTCAACTTTGCATTCTACTTTTGTATGCTGTTTTAATTATAGAACATTGTATGTGCCGTTTTTAGTCCATCGAGTATATTACAATTGCTTCAGATCAAGATAGGAGGTTTAGAAAATGGAAAACAGCGAAACTATCAATTTTTATTTGAAATATCTAAATGAAAACTTTTCACGTCGCGATTTTAATTTCAATGTCTTACCTCAAGGCATTGAAGAGATAGACCGCTATCTAATTAAGGCAAAAAGCGTATTTGGGGAACACTCCGAAAGATATTCAAAAATAAAAGACGCTATGAATATTGCAAAGGAATGTATTGCCAGAGGAATTGAATTTTTGCCACCTAATATAGAAAAATCTGACCCCGATAATTACATTCCCGAAAACGGCAACATCAGAATACCACTGTAAACAAGGAGAATGGATATGATAAAGAATATAAAAGAGATATTAAATGAAATTGCTATGGAAAATCATCTTGCAAAACCTGACAATCGACAACTTTCTACGGGATTTGCACAACTTGACGGCATAATAGGTCTTAATAATTTAAATAGTGGATATCTTATATGCCTTGCTTCGCGTCCCGGTATGGGCAAGTCAACGTTTATATTGGATCTGCTTCTTAATTTGGCTATTAGTTCGGGTCGTGAAATATTGTATATTACAAATGAAAAAACCGAAAAGCAGATCGTCGTTAGCCTTATACAAAAGCTTAATGGCGCGGATGTAAACCCCGAACGCAAGCCTTATGACTCTGGCACCCCAGACAGTATGTCTTCCGCCCTTTCTGTTTTAAGTCAATTAAACATTTCTATAATAAGTTATAGTGAATCTTGCGAAAGTATAAAAAACACACTATCTATAATTGGTAAGCCAGCCGCTGTATTAATTGACGGTTTTGAAGCAATTTCACAGGATTTTGAAAAAGATTTTATGATGATAAGAAACCTGTGTAAAAATCTAAACATACCGATGATTATCACTATGTGGACCCAGCAAATGCAAGAAGACCATTTTCGTCCAACGCTCAGCGATGTTCATCTTCTTGTCGCAAAGTTTGCAGATAGCGTTTGGCTGCTGCATAGGGATAGTTATTTTGATATGGAAGAAGACAAAATCGATGACAACCCTAACCCCGAACTCATAATCTGTAAAAATCGAAACGGAGAGATTGGAACAATACAAATTAAGTTCGATGGCCAAACAAAAAGCTTTATTGAATAACTAAACACCCGATGGGATATTTTTTGCCCATCGGGTGTTGTAATATATAATCAAAGATGATATAATGGATTGGGTGATTATATGAAATCAGCAAAACCAAAGAAATTACTTATTATGAATATCCTTGATATTTTGCGAAGATACACCGATGCGGAGCACCGGCTTTCGCAAAAGGATATTGTTGAAATCCTTAAAACAGAATACGATATGGTGGCTGACAGAAAGAGCATAAAGCGAAATATTTTAAGCCTTATTGAGTTTGGGTATGATATTAATTTCAGCGAAGCGCTCCGTATGATACCAAATAAAGATGGAGAACTTGAAGAAAGCTATATTCTATCTGATTTTTATCTTGAAAGAGAGTTTTCCGACAGTGAACTCAGGCTTCTTATTGATGGTCTGTTGTTCTCGAAACATATTCCATATAGCCAGTGTAAAAAGCTTGTTGGCAAGCTGGAAGGACTTTCAAATCAGTATTTTAAATCCCGTGTGCGTTATATAAAGACTTTGCCCGAAAATTCACCGAATAACCGCCAACTTTTTTACACCATTGAAATTCTTGACGAGGCAATTTCTAAGGGTAAGCAGGTTTCTTTTAACTATAACCATTTTGAAACAGATAAAAAGATGCGCCCCGCTTTAAATGATGATGGAAGCGTGAAAGAATATATTATAAACCCTTATCAGATTGCTGCAACAAACGGAAGATATTACCTTATTTGTAATTACGATAAATACGATAACGTTTCAAATTATCGTCTTGACCGTATTACAAATATCAAACTTCTTGATACTCCCGTAAAACCGCAAAACAAGGTCAAGGGCTTGGAAAACGGCTTCAATTTACCAAAGCATATGGCAGAGCATTTATATATGTTCGCGGGTAACAGTATACCCGTAACATTTACTGCGAAGAAATATCTTCTTAACGACCTTTTGGATTGGTTTGGCAACGATGTAGCCTTTACTGACGAAACCGAAGACGATATTACTGTCAGGGTAACAGTTAACGAACAAGCTATGCGTCGCTGGGCAATGCAGTATGCTCTACATATTAAAATTCTATCTCCGGTTTCGCTTGCTGAGCAAATCAAAGAAGATTTAACCGCAGCGTTGAAAAAATACAATAATCAAGATATAATTTATAAAAACTAGGAGGTTTAACCATGGATGTAAATTCTTTAAAATCGTTAGTAGGAAAAGATGTAACTGTTGCAACTAATTCGGGCAATGAATTGTGGATATTTATTGAAAATAATATTGAATTAAGAATTAGTAACAACACAAACGCATGGCGATTTATCAAAAACAACGAGATTATTTTATCCTCAGCTGATTTCTACATTCCAATGTATGACGCTTATGATGACAACCCTTTTTCCCCAGTATATGATAGCGAGACCTATGAATTTAGTGAAGATACAGAAAGGGATGATTCCCTTGAGAAATATTATGATGATTTGGAAACTTATCGAGAAGAACGTTTTCGAGCTATTCAGGACAAGCTTGAATACGCAAAAATTGCCGAAGTCGAGTCAAACGAAATAGGCGATTTTTCCATAACCTTATCAAACGGAATTATTTTACAAGTATTCAAGACTCTTTATACCAATAAAAAGAATTATAAAATATTATCCGATTAACAAAATCAACTATTTGTAAGGATAGTATTTATACATATTCTCGGGCGGTAGTGTACCTGTAACCTTTACAGCACAAAACATCTGCTTAACGACCTTTTAGATTGGTTTAACAAGGCATAACCTTCACCGACGAAGTTGAAAAAATATAAGAAATAGTATATTATTTAGAAAATCCATTTAATCTGTCAGATGAATTATATTATATTTACTGAAAAAATGTTGGAGGCAATAATATGTGGGAAAACGGATATATAACCTATGAAGTTGAAGAGAATGAATTTAACTCGTTGTGCAATTCTTTTGCTAACGAAATGTGCTCTTGGGTGGCAATCGAAGTTTTTAAAAAAGTCGGCAGCAAAATGAAACAAGTTGGAACTTACCCTGGTGTTCATTTTTATATAGAATCACCTAAAAATCACCCGGACTGCAAAGTAGTTAATATTCATATACATCCCATTTCAGAGAATGAAGTTTTGATAAACAGCATCGAAACCAGAGACCGCAATCTCATTTTGTCACCGGAAGATGCTGTTGCGTTTATTCTCAATCTCTAAAAAACTAAATGAACGACGATTGCTAATATCTAAGAGAAAGATATATGTGACTTATTCCCTATCAAACGGAATTATTTACAAGGAGTGTATTTATGCATCAGGGTGAATATAAAGGCAAGAATGCTGACAGCAAAGCAAAAAGAATTTTAATTTTAGGCGAGTCGCACCATTGGAGCGCAGAAGATTGGGAGCTTTTACCCAACGAAACCGAGGAGCAAGCCAAAGAAAGGCGCAGAAAGAAAGCGAAAAACTATACTACAGAGAAAATAGTGGAAAACTATTTAGAAAACTATAAAACACACGATAATAGAGCTTCGGCATATCGTTTTTTTGACAAAATAGTTCTTTCATTTGGAATAGATCCCGAACAACAACGGGATGAGTTTTGGTCTAATGTCTATTTTGGAAATTATGTTGAAGTCCTTTGCGGCATAAAAGATGGTGTTGCAAAAGAAACACTAAAGAAAGAAAGTGGCGGCAGGACACATCGCGAAATATATAACGATAACCTTTTTAATTTTATTAACAAAAATAAAATTGATGTAGTTGTATGTTTTGGCAGAATGGTTTTTGACAACTTGCCAAGCCTTAGCAAGGAGCACCTTTATGAAGAAAGCCCTAAAAAGAACGGCGAAATAGTAAAGAACGGTAAAATAAAAGAAGGCATAAAAATAGGCAAAAGCAACGATTATATTGGAAAGTGTATTTACCTTCCCAATATAGATCACAAAAATACAAAGGTAATTTTAGAAAAACGATTAGAGGCATATAGCCTGAGGCATCCTTCTGCCGCTGGTGGGTATAACCCCGAGAATTATGTTGATGTTTTAAAAGAACTATTATAACCCATTTTTAACCCATCGGTTATGGTGTTTTATACTTAAACCTGTGAAGAAAAAACAAAAAGATAATAAAGCGATTTGATATGAAAGGATAAATATATGAATTACGAAAAAGAATTGCTCAATAAGGAAGTTGCGGTGTGGTATGTCTCACATAACGAGTTAACTATTTTCTTTACTGATGGAAGCGATATGAGAATTCGACACGGCAACTACACATGGAAGGTTATTCAAAACGGTGATATAATTATGTCTTCTGCCGATATTTTTGCACAGTTTGCAGATAGTGAAACGGCTGCTTTTTGGCCAATGCAAGAAAAAGCTGACCCCGACACCGTTGATTTCGATAAATATATGGAAGAAATGTTTGATGCCCTCAAAAATCACAAAGACAACAAAAGTAAAATCTGCAAAAATCTTTTGGAAGGTACAACCGTAGCCTCTTTCAAGGTTTGTAAAAATCACGATATCTCAGTTTCCTTTTCCAACGGTGCAACGCTCGAAGTGTTTTCTGTGATTGCACATGATTTTGCTTGTCAAAACGAGTGCAATATTTTGAATCTCTTTTTAGGAGAACGCAAAAAAGACACGATGATTATTCTTTAATGCAATTAAGCGCATATCTTTGTTGATAAACAGATTTCTATAGATGAACCATTTTTCATCCATCGGTTATGGTATTTTAATACTGTAGCCGGTGGGTATTTTATTTTAAGAGAGAAAAAGAAGAATGGAATTAAAAGATTTTATCGCATTCTTGGAAAGCAATGTGACAGAGGAAGCGTTCGAGGCAATGGCGCTAATATTCGCCGAAAGACACGGCTATAAAATTACAGGGTGTGATTTTAATCTGAGAGACAACGTGAAAATTTACAAGCTACACCGCTGGATTACAAGCGATGAATGCTATATGGTGGTAAATTACTATAATAATTTTTTGGCCGCGAGCGACTATCCAAGAGATGATTTTATGATTGTCGAAGATAATGTTGATACTTTGATGTGTTTATGTGACTCTTTGTATTCCACAGAACGTATAAATTCACGCGTTCCAAAGTGTTTAAAGGATATTTGCAACTGCATTTTCGAATTTACAAAGTATCCATTAAAATATTTCCACTTCGAATGTCAAAACAAATTTTATGAACATATTTATAGCAGACATATGAAAGCAGAAGATGACTATCTTGAAAATTTAATGCGTATGTTTCAAAAATGTAAAAAAGAGACTCTTACAGAATTAACAAACAAGGGTTTGTTAAAATCTAAAAACGATTGGAAGGAAAAAACCAATACGGCTACTTTAACATATGATGATGGCAGTAGCAGACAGTTTTGTTTTGTGTTTCAATATGATGGTATGGTTGAAGTCTCAGAAAAGAATACTATGAGACTCTTCTGTATGTATATAACAGAGGATAATGATATACAAAAATTTAAAAAGCGCGTTTTGCACTTTGTAATTTAAGTTATTCCTTTTTTACTAATCGTTATAAGTTTCTTAGGAGAATATAGATATGGAAATAACAGATATATGTGTTAATTGGAATATGCTTGTTGATAATAAAGAAAAATATCTTAACAATGAAATTCCTTTCGATGAAAATCTTTTTAATCGGGTGTTATTAGAAACATACCGGTCTTTTCGAAATTTATACTTAGAAAAACCACAGGGGGATTTATGTGTGATTAATGAAACTGTTAACTACACACGTCTTGCAGTTCTCACTTCAGAATATGCGACCGCTCCTTTGTTCACTGGAGACAAAAGCATAAACTATATTTTTACTGCCTCTCAAATAGCCACCAGACTATTACTTCAACACCTAAGATACCCCACGAGCCTTCCGCCTATACCTATGTTCCTTATAGATAAAGAAGATTATATGTATTGCTATTTTGAGGGTTCGGAAGATGACGTGGAAAAAGATTTAGCAGATGTATATTATTCCTATTATAATCTTGAAAAAGGTCATCTTTCGGAATTGACGGTTTTTGCCGCAGCCTTAAATTGAAGATAGCCCCTTTTTAACACATGCCCTTTGTTATAATAAAATTACCAAAATTTCAGGAGGTAGTTTTATGAAAAAGGATTTATTGACAAAGGCTTTGTGCGTGGCTATGGCTTTGCTATTATGCATGGGCTTAACTGCTTGCGGAGGTAACGGTGATACCCCATCTGAAAATAGCAGTAAGGTCGAAAGTACTCAACCAAGCGAAAGTGATTCTAAAACAGAGAGTGTGGAAAGCACCCCGAATTTCACTCCCAATACACCTGTTGTAGAAGAAAATCCGGAACCTACATACTACTATGCAGCTATTGAAGGTGCCGTTATAGTAGAGCAAAATGGTTCACAGTACTATGTTTACTGCAATAAGTGCGAAAAGTGTGGTAAGGTGCAAAGCAATATGAAACACGTTCGTCATTCAGGTGGAAATCTAACATCAAGCTATTTTTGCCCCGACTGTAAGCAAAGCCAACGTGTTGAAATAGAAGAATCTGTTAATTGGTGATTGAATATATATATAATGAGATTTGCATTCTAATCAATACTTCTAAAATTCTTCTAACAAATATCCGTAAAAGGAGAAAAACCGTGCAGACCGCACGGTTAGCGGATTTGTAGCGATTTTGGTCAAAAACCCGCATAAATAAAGGGTTTCGCAGGGGACTACAAGGGACTCATAGGAACTAAACGGAACCCCCATTTATAAAATTCAGGTTCTAATGGTCGCAAGGCTGTGCAGGTTCAAGTCCTGTTACCCGCACCATCATCTCTCAAACCCAGTGTTTATGCGGGTTTGAGAGATTTTCTTTGTCTGAAACCACCTTGAAATTCAAGCGATTTTAATGTCAAAAATGAGGGTTTTTCTCCCCAAAATCCGTTAGAAATCTGTTAGAAGATATATTTAAATGAGCCGCAGAGTTAATCTACGGCTCATTTGTTTAAATTATCTTAGATAGTTTCTCAATCAATTCTTGCACATCGTCTAATATAGTTTTTATCTCATCGTTGTATTTAACTTCACCTGGAGCATTATGTAGAATCTTGTTTCTATAAAACATCAACGAATTTAAAAGTTTTACATCTTCTTTTGAAATAATTTTAGATTGTTCTAAATTATTTATCATTGATCTTAATGATAGTTTATCGTTATTTGGAGTTACTTGATAAATAATTCCTTCGATAATTCTCCATTTATTAATAATCTGAATTTCATAATCCATAATGCTTTTTTTACTAATCTTACTCTTCTTATTGCTTAACAACATCTTTGTCATTAAACCAACAATTGCGATTATAAAGCCAAGAAATACACAAATAATTGCAACAGAAGATAATGGGTTATCAGTAAAATCGTTTCCTGCTTCCGAAACCATAATTAGCATTAAACCGAACAACGAGTAAACCAACCCTAATGAAGATATCAACTGACTAATACGGTTAATTCTATTATTTCTACTTCTATTTTTTAATCGTTCTTTGGTCTCTATATCAATTTTTGTAATATCAGAAATGCTAATATTTTCAACATCAAATTCTTGGTTCTGATTTAATGCTGTTTCAATGAGCAAATTCTTATATTCATCCGCTAGTTCATCTAATATAATATTAACTTTTTTGTTTGATATTTGATATTTCATATTATTCACCTCCAATAAAATGGGAAATAATCGTAGTTATAAATGCTGCCGCTAACACTATTAAAAATATTATGAAATATATAATGTTGAAATTATTGTTTTCTGTAATAAACTGGTCAGGCAAAAACATAATACCTGCAATTAAAATTAACACTTCAGATATTATTTTGAAAACAGTCAACCCTACTTTTTTCTTTTTTACACTACTAATCGACTTAAACTTATTAACCGCATGACCTAAGTGACTAGTGGTTACTTCGCTAGGTGAATCACCCATGTGCGTAGATAACTCTATTCTCTCTGCTTCGCTAATTATATCCAATGCATAGCTTTGTGCATGTTCTGAAATTTTATTTTTTGCATTACCCGAAAAGTTTTTAACTTTATCTTCTGGTATTTCAAATTTAACTTCCAAGTTTTTCACCGCCTATAATTAGAAAATTTTTCCTTTTATATTACTCAATAGAAACTGCTTGTGACAAGCATGGTTGGATATTAGGATATACCGTAAATAGAGGCAATCTACACGACAGCAGAACCTTTAAAGGACTTTATGACAAGATAAAAAATCCTGAGATAGAAACAATAATAGCGGATGCAGGATACAGAACCCCTGCAATAGCGAAGCTTTTAATAGATGATGGAATAAAACCTCTTTTACCTTACAAGCGTCCACAAAAAGAAAAAAGCAGATTTTCTGTCGCCTAGAAAACCTGCTTTGTCTACAGTCTGAGGCGCACAACCTTATGTTGTGCGCCTATTGCTTTTTGTTCAACTTTTAAGTTTTATGATTCCCTTTTTTTAGAGCGGTAAATTCCAAGACCTGCGACGGTGCCTCCGCTGACAAACAGAAGGGCAATCCAAAGAATAATATTGGTGTTGTCTCCTGTTTTGGGAATTTCGGGCGCGGGAGTGGGCTCTGCAGGGGGTATAGGTGCGGTGTAGCTGTTTGTAAAGATAAGCTTTTCTGCAGAACTGTCCGAAATGCTGTAGTTGTAAGCTACAGAGAGTGTGCCATCGAGATTATCGGTTACGGTAACAACGATATGATACTCGTTCTTATCGTAGGTGATGCCCTCTGCGGCTGCGGTTGCATCCTCGGTTACGAAGTAGTGATATTCACCTGCTTCGCTGACCTTTATAGCCCTAAAGGTGAAGCTGCCGTCGGCTGCATTCTTAACCGATTCTTTAAGGTCTCCCTTAACGATGGCTGAGCCCTCGGTTTTAGCATCATAAAGGTTGAAGGTGAACTCATTTTCAGCAAGGTCTCTGCCTGTGAGGACCTTTGTACCCTTAATAACTATCTCGTTTTCTGCTGCCTTATAGCTGTTTGTGAACTTAACGGTATCGGCAATATCACCCTGAAGGTTTTCGCCGTTTACTTTAACCGTTGCAACAAGATCGCCCTTGTTATTATCGGTTGTGGTAACCAATATCTTATAAACATTCTTATCTGCGGTGACGCCCTTTTCGTCCTTTTCATCCTCTACGATAACGAAGTAATAATCTCCCTCTGCGTTAAAGGTAAGAGGCATAAAGGTTACTCTTCCTGTGCCGTCATCCTGAAGTTTTAGAACGGTGTCGTCACGAAGTAAGGTGTCCTCGTTCCACTCATAATTATAATCTGTCTTATGAAGGTCGAACTTGAACTCTCCGTCCACAAGGTCGCGTCCGCTGAGCACCTTGGTAGCCTCTAAGGTTACATAAGCAGGGTCTGCCTTATAGGTGTTTTTGAAGACGATACCGTTTTCGCCGAGAGTGGTTATATTCTCATATCTGACCGTCTCGGTGGGAACTCCGCCCACATTTTCTACCGAAACGGTGCCCTTATACAGACGCTGATCGTCAATAGTTAAGTCTCCGTTATCCTCCTGTACAACACTCAGACGAATATGGTAGGTAGTTTTATCATAAGAAACTCCCTTTTCGTCTCCTGAAACCTCGGCAATCTTATAATGGTATATACCCACCTCGGGAAGGGTTACTGCGGGGAAGCTGAAGGTTTGCTTACTGCCGCTCAAAGAGTTCTTAACTGTCTCACCTATCTGCTGACCGTTTATTGCGTTTATGAGACTAAACTCAAACTCGCCGTCACGGGCAGGTCTGCCTTCGAGGGTCTTTTCTCCGCCGAATGTTCCCGAAATATCAAAGGTGATGGGGGTGGGAACAAAGGCATTACGGAAGATTATCTCATTGGAGGGCATATCGTCCTTAGTCAGGACTACTCTTGCAGTAAGAAGACCGCGGGAGTTGTCGGTTACGGTTACGGTTACGGTGTAAACCGATTTATCGAAATCGTAATGGGAGTCGCCGTTTTCTTCCTCAAAGAGCCTATAAACATAGGTTCCCGCCTTAGAAAAGGTTATTTCACCAAAGGTGAAGGTGCCGTTTTTCTTGTTGTATACTGTGGAATTTACGGGCATGGGTGCGTTCTGGGTAACTGCGCTTAAAGTAAATTCAAACTCGTTATCCTGCAGGGTCTTGCCTGTGAGAAGCTTTGTGCCCGAGAGGGTCACCACTGCATCGGTAGCATCATAGGTGTTCTTAAAGGTAATAAGCTCGTTATCGGCAAGGGTTCTGCCCGAATCTGCATCGCTTTCCTTAACAACTCTCGAAACGGTTGCGGAAAGGGTTGCATCACCGTTATCGGTAACGGTTACAGTAACCTCATAGAATCTGCCGTCGTAGGTAAAGCCACCTATCTTGTCGGCATCAGACTCGTATACCTTATACTTGTAGGTGCCAACCGTATCAAACTCGATGGTATCGAATACCACTGCGCCGTTTGACGCATTGTGAACTGTGGTGTTTGCGGGCATAGGTGCACCGTCTGTGAGTGCCTCGATAACAAAATCGAACTCGTTTGCATTGAGTACGCGGTCTCCCTCGATGGTCTTGTTAGCGGTGAGGGTAACATAAGCCGATGCGGAGGGTGTGAAAATGTTGGTAAAGGTGGGGTTAGTCTCGCCCTGTGCAATACCCGAAATCAAGGGGGAAGCTGAAATGGTTCCGTCGCCGTTATCCTTAACGGTTACCTCTACCTTGTAGACGGTATCATCGTAGGTGATGTTGGGATTGCCTGTGTCTATTTCAGCCAACCAGTAGGTGTAAACCGTTCCCTGAGCAGTAGCAATATTGGGAGCGTAGGTAATGGAGAAGCTTGCCTTACCCTCTACATCAGTAACCGTAGAGCGACGAATCTCGTTTGCATTATCAATATCCTCAGAATCGTAGAGAGCAAACTGGAAACCGTTTAAGCGGTAGTTGCCCTGCATCCTCTTCTCAACATTTATAGTGATTGTGTCTGAGCCTGTGGGCTGATAAATATTATTGAAGTTTGCCGAAACGGTATAGTTGTTGGCCTCTTTAGAAACAACTGTATTTACCACATTGTTAACAGCAACAATCTCAAGGTCTCCGTCCATATCGGCATCTGCAACCTCTATTGAGAAGCGACGGGCTGCGGTGTCGTAGGTGATGCCGCCCTGAGCGCCAACCTTTTCGGTTATGCTGTAGTAATAGGTACCTGCTGTCTCAAAGTTTTCGGTGCTGAGTCTATGGGTTACGGTCTTAGGTGTATCCTGAGAGGTTATAGCGGTAGAGAATACCTCGGTTGCGGGTGCTGTACCGTTTAATCTGTGGAGAACAAATTCATACCTTTCGCCGTCTAACCAAGCTGTACGGTTTCCGCTTATCTCCTTGCCGATAACAACGCTTACATCCTCGCCTGAGGTGGGTACGGGAACATAGTTATTAACTATGAGAGCCTGATCGTTTGCGGCGGTATCGATTATTCCGCTAAGGCTGCTTCTTTCGGTGTTAAGGGCAAAGCCTGTGGGAACATTGGTTTCGGTAACGGTGTAGCGAGTCTCTTCGGGAATTTTTCTCAAAATGAAGGATTCACCTTCTTTAAGAGTAACTGTGAAGATACCGTTTGCAGGAACAATAATTTCACCTGCGGTATTATTAGCCTTAAAGGTGCCCGAAACAGGTTCACCATCAGCCTTTGTAAGGGAAACCACGGCGGTGAAGGTAACGCTGTCGTTTATGTCGACAGTATTTCCGTTTGCGTCAACAACCTGCTTTGTGATAACGAGGTCTCCCTCGCCTACTGCGGTATTAACAAAGTCTATATCATCTATGTGATACTGTGTTACTGTGCCTACTGCAGCCTTTCCTGTGGAAACGCCGTTAACATGAACAGATTTTATCTTATAATCGTCATTATCCGAAATTTCTTCAACCGTATATTCGGTGTTTGCAGAAAGTCCCGAAAGCCAGAAGGTCTGGTCCTTGCTCATCTCGAACTCGTAAACACCGTTTCTGAGGGTTATCTGTGTGCCCTCACCCGACGGGGTTGCATCAAGTGCAGTTATCCAGCTGTCGAAGGTGCCGCTCTCGGAGGCGGTAATACGGAATTTAAAGGTATCTGATGTGCCCTCTTCAAAAATATCTACGGTTTTAGAAATCTTAATGCCTGTTGCTGGGGTTACAGTGAGAAGTCCGTTATTGCCAAGGTTCATATCAACATAAACCAGATTGTTATGCTCACTCAGATAAGGATGGAAGATCATTTCTGCCGAATTTGTTGTGTTTTCGGTCTTCTCCCTGTCGTACATCTGGAGCTCACGGGCGGGGGTTCCCGCGGGAACTACCCATGCTCCTACTGTATTGTGCTCAAGGCTTTCAAAATCACTCTTAAAGCCGTTAGTAAGAGCCGCCTGTACCGAAGCCTTTGACATTTGCTCATAGAAGAAAACCGGAATGTTGGAATCATCTGTGAAAATGTAGCGGCGGTGATAATAGGTTTTATTTTCAGGGTCGAGACCCTCTGCCTGAGAGACTATCTCATAATCTTCTCCGACCTTTTTATGAACTGCAGAATCGAAGGTATAGTAGAAACGCTCGTTTTCCTTATTGGGCGTAAACTCCGACATAGCAGTTATGTGCTGGTCGTGAGATTCGGCATCGATGTTAAAGTAGTTGTTCCAGAAAACTCGGGTATATCCGTCACTTGCTATATGCTCTTCATCCTGAATGCGGGTAATATTGAACTCGTTAAGGTCGGAGCGGAGACCTGTTTCGTATACAAGACGGATGGGTGCTATATTTTCATCCTCGACGCTTATGCGTACATTTGTTGCCTTGTCTACACTTGTGCCGTCAACCTCTATAAGATAGGTGACCATAGGAACAAGGGCAGCAGGTATTTTCCAGGATACGATTTCCTTGCCTGTTGCGATGTCGGTCTTTACCTGAACCGACATATACATCATATCAGAGTTTTTGATGCTGCCTGTGGTCTCTCCAAGGAAGCCGTAGGATTTAACCTTGTAGACTGCTCCTGCGGGAACTGCCTGTGCAGGATTCTCGTTCCAGTGTCCTACATATTTGCCCTCTGCGTCGGCAAACCAGCCGATGTAGTTGGACCATTTTATAACATTTCCTCTATTATCTGTAACATAGCATATCTGTTCTGCCTTGTATGCCTCTGCCACAAGGGTCTGTGCTTCGATAGTTTCGCTTATTCCGAGGCGGGTTTTAACCGCACGGATAAACTCGTCACCCAGTGCAGTGGGTCTTTCTACCGAACCGAGACCGTCTTCATCACGGTCGTTAAGCTTGGAAGCCATCATATGTCCGTCGAAGAGAGTGTCCCCGAGGAGAATACCGTTTATATGCTTTACTTCCATATATTCGCCGAGCTCGTCGGTGAATTCTACATAACCCGCAAAGTCGGGGCTACCGCCCTCCAGGTGGGTGGGATAGTAGCGGGACTGGAGTATGATTTCTTCTACTATATCCTCAAAGGCATCGGTCAGTCCGTCGCCCGAAGCCGAGAAATACTCGTCTACATAGGATTTAGAGGTTGCATAAGAGTTTTTGCCGACGGAGACGGTGGTGGTGCCGCTGCTGCGCCCGCCTGCCGTTACCGACATTGTGTTGTTGCCGCTAAGTCTGTTATAGGTGTTCCACAGACTGTCGGTAGCGGTGGAGGAATCGGGGTTAAGAACGCTGGTTGCAACAGTTCTTGCAGTGTCGCCGAGAGCGTTTATATTAAATCCGAGGGTGTAGAAAAGGCTTCTGCCTGCGCCGTCCTGCTCGTGCACCTTATATTTGTTTTCTATGCTGTTTTTGATATAGGACGCGGTTAGCTGAACCAAAAAGCCCTGTCCTACGGTGATGTTGGTATCGTTGCCGCTTCCCACGTTGGCTTTTGTTCTGTTTTGGTTGCCGCTACCATAGAAGGAGTTTTCAACATCATCATAATAGCTTGTTCCAAGGGTGGGGGCACCGTCCGACATAAGAACAACTATAGGCATTCTTCCCTTGTCTGACTGCCAGTTGTTCTCGCCGATAATGATGTCGCTATCCGGAATCTCGTCAAACATCTGCCAGGCTTCCCAAAGTCCTGCCTGAATGTAGGTAGCACCGCTATGAGCCTTGGACTCGGAGGTTACTGCTCCGTTGGAGCCGCTTACCTGCACCCTGTTTCCGCTCCTTACAAGACGAACTGTACCGCTGTTATATTCAATAAATTTGCCGTCTCGGTTGGTTGTGGTATAACGGTCGATGGGCATAAGACGGGCAACCGCGTTATCGTAGGTTCTGTCTGCACTTGCGCCCGAATAAAGCACAACACCCACGCGGTTATTATTGTTCATATTCTGCAGTTTAGCAATTGCCTGATTGGTTGCGTCTACCAGATCGGTTACCGAGCTGCTCGACATAGAATTTGAAAGGTCGAGAATAAACACGGTATCGGTGGGGACGGTAGAATAACCTACTATCTCCTTGTTAGCGGCAAGAGCCGAAAGGGCGGTTAAAAAGTTTTTACCGCTATCTATCATCTGAAGTCCGCTGTCGGAAAAGGCATCGGTATTAGTGAAGACCGATTTATCGGTCCATACACCGCCTGCGTTTGCAGTGGTCAGATCTTCAAGGTCGAAGTATTCCTTCCACAGGTCCATAGTATTTGCGTCTGTTACACGGTTATAGTAACTGTCGGAGGCTGCAGCTCCTGCTACAAGTCCTGACAGAGGCAGCGTAACTGCGAAAACTGTAATCGCAACAAATACCGCAATTATTCTTTTCAGTAGATTGTTTTTAATAGTCATTTAGTTCTTCCTTTCTTATGCCACGGGGAATATCACATCTGCAATCCGTTTCAGGTCCTCCTGCTGTGGCTCTGCCGCTGCACAATAGTGGGCACTTAACGAGTAACCCTCTACTGCCACACTGTCGGAGCCCAAAAGTATAAGCTTGACCTTCGGCTTTAATTCTGTTATGGTTTTTGCCAGCTTCAGCTCCTCGTGACTGTCTGCTGTCAGCACCACTGTGCCTACATCCAGCTTTTCAAGTTCTTCGAGAAAGCTCTTATCAGCCGTGAAGTGAATGAATGTACTGTAGCAGCCGTTACTTAAACAAGTATCGAGAATTTTGTCTCCCAGCCGCTTCGCCCTGAGCTTATCGGACGATAAAACTGCTACATACATAGGTCACCGCCTTTCTCATTATTCATTGATTATACTATATCAAAAAAATTTCCAAAAATTCCAAACCTTGTGCGAAATGCAATTTTTTTGTTCGAAATGCAAAACAGTGCCGACTGCCAATGTTAAACCTGTGTTAAGTTTGCATAAAAAGAGCAAAACCAATTGGTCTTGCTCTTTTTGTAAAAATATGATATTATTAAATAAGCAAAATGAGAGGTAGGTGGACACCATATTACTGCAGGAACACAGCAAAGCTTCCGCTTCGGTGGAGGGCTCTTCCATAATAGACCTTAACGGTTGCGGTCTGAACCGAAAAGACAAATCTGCCAAAATATTTGGCACCGACGAATACGTCCTTATATATATCCGTATAGGTTCGGGAGAATTTTCTTCGGGAAACCGCGTTTTTCCCCTTTTTACAGGAGATTTTATTATCGGACGCACAGGAGAAGCTAAAAGCTTCGTTCCTGATACCGAGGAGGTTTGTGAGTATTACTATTTCTCCTTCGGCGGACGTTTTTCCACAGACATACTCACCGTTTTAAAGCTTGCGGGCAGAGATAAATATTTTGTGGGTCACGATAACGAGCTCACCTCTGCTCTCGATAAAATTGTGGCAGAATTCGAAAAAAAGGATTCTATTTCTCCCGTTGTAAGCTCGGCTCTGCTTGTAGCAGCCCTTGGGGATATGTCCCGTCTTGCAATACATATTTTCCCCCACGACCAGTCGAAGGGCTATGATAAAATTGCCCCTGCGCTAAGCTCCATAAACTCCGACTGCACAAGTAAACTGGGTGTAGACGACTATGCCAAGCTGTGCAATCTTTCGACCTCATACTTTACCCACCTTTTCACAAAAATTACAGGCTTTTCCCCAATGGAATACAAGCAGCTTCAGCGCATAAACATTGCAAAAAATCTACTTTCCACAACCAACCTGTCAATTAAAGAAATATCCACCGTTATCGGTTTTAAAGACCCCCTTTATTTCGGTAGATGCTTTAAGCAGTCTACAGGACAAACTCCATCAGGATATAGAGCTAAAAAATAAGTGTGCCCGTTGGGGCTGTCTCACTAAGCGCAGAACAAAAGAAAAATGTAATTAGAGAACAAAAATTTTAGTGATAATCAAGACAAAAACCACGGTAAACGCTGACGCGTACCGTGGTTTTTTAACACAGAACACCGCAAAATTTCGCATTTTAAGCGAAATTGCTCTATGGAGTATGTACCCTTGTTTTATTTTATTACATCACAGCCCATATATTTGCGGAGTGCCTCGGGTATTGTGACGCTTCCGTCCTCATTCTGAAAGTTTTCGAGAATTGCGGCAACGGTACGTCCTACTGCAACGCCCGAGCCGTTAAGGGTATGAACGTGCTGAGCCTTGTCCTTAGGAGTTTTCTTAAAGCGGATAGAACCGCGACGTGCCTGATAGTCCTCAAAGTTAGAGCAGGAGGAGATTTCAACATATCTGCCGTAGGAGGGCATCCACACCTCAATATCGTAGGTTTTAGCAGAAGAGAAGCCTAGATCGCCTGTGCACAGACAGACAACCCTGTAGGGAAGTCCTAATCCTGCGAGAACTCTTTCTGCATCGGCGGTAAGCTTTTCAAGCTCGTCATAAGAGGTTTCGGGGTCGGAAAACTTAACAAGCTCTACCTTATTGAACTGATGCTGACGGATAAGTCCTCTGGTATCTCTACCAGCAGAGCCTGCTTCGGCACGGAAGCAAGCAGAATATGCGCAGTATTTAATGGGAAGCTGAGCACCGTCTAAAATTTCGTCGCGGTGCATATTAGTAACGGGCACCTCAGCGGTGGGAATAAGGAAATATTCGCCGTTTGAAAGCTTGAAAGCGTCCTCCTCAAATTTGGGGAGCTGACCTGTAGCAGTCATAGATGCACGGTTAGCCATAAAAGGGGGAAAAATTTCCGTATAGCCGTGCTCGGTATGGGTGTCGAGGAAATAGGAGATTATTGCACGCTCTAAACGGGCACCGAGACCCTTATAGAAATGGAAACGTGTGCCTGTAACCTTGGCAGCGGTCTCGGGGTCTAAGATGCCGAGATTCTGTCCGATGTCCCAGTGAGCCTTAGGCTCGAAGGTGAAGCTTTTGGGCTCTCCGTTTCTTCTTATCTCGGGATTAGCCGAATCATCTGCACCCACGGGAACGGTAGATGAGGGAATGTTAGGGATGCACAGCAGCAGCTGACGCTGTTTTGCCTCAAGCTCGGACAGTTTGGTATCGTCTGCCTTAATAGTGTCGGAAATTTCCTTCATTTCGGCAAAAATTGCGGTAACATCCTTGCCCTCTTTCTTATACTGAGGAATAAGCTTGGAAACGGCATTCTGCTTAGCCTTAAGCTCCTCAACGCTTGAGATTATCTCACGACGCTGAACGTCTATAGCCAAAAGCTCGTCTATTTCCTTATCAAGATTACCCTGACGGTCACGTACCGCCTGTTTTACTCGTTCAGGGTCCTGTCGTACGGTTTTGATGTCTAACATTTTTATATCTCCTTACTCTGTAAGTCTTTTTGCAAAATCTTCCAGCTCTTTTTTGTTATAGAACTCTATAGTAAGGGTGCCTTTGCCCTTATTGCCCTTGGGTGTTATCTTAACTGTCCTTCCAAGCTCGTTTTTTATAGAAAGTTCGACCTCTTTATAGAAGGTGTCGGGCTTTTCCTGAGTTTTCTTTTTGGGTGCTGTCTTTGCGGCTTTAAGCATCTGTTCGAGTTCTCTCACCGAGGCACCTTGGGTGGCGGCTTTAAGCATTTCTGCCCTGAGAGTCGAGCCCTTTTCGGCTGAAAGCAGTGCCCTTGCGTGGCCTGCCGAGATTTTACCCTCACGAAGAAGCTCGGTCTCGCTTGGAGAAAGCTCTAAAAGACGAAGTGTGTTTGCCACTGCCGAACGGGATTTACCCATTGCCTCAGCAACCTGCTCCTGCGTCAGTCCGTATGAGACCATAAGGGAACGGTAGCCCATCGCCTCTTCTACCGCGTTTAAATCCTCACGCTGTAGGTTTTCTATGAGGGCAACCTCCATCACCTCGCGCTCGTCCATCTCGCGGATGACAACGGGTACGGTGCGAAGCTCTGCCATACGGCATGCACGCCAGCGGCGTTCACCTGCGATTATTTCATATCCGCCTGCAGGCTTTGTGCGGACAAGTATCGGCTGTAAAAGTCCGTGCTTTTTAATCGAATCGGCAAGTTCTGCCAGAGCCTGCTCGTCAAAATCTTTTCGGGGCTGATCGCGGTTAGGCTCTATTTCAGATAGCATTACCTCGGTTATGCTGCTGTCGTCACTGTTTATATCGAAGAGGGAGTCGAGCCCTCTGCCAAGACCTTTTTTCTCTGCCATAAGGCTTAACCTCCGTTTCTCTTTATAAACTCTGCCGCAAGGTCATCGTATGCGCGGCCACCCTTGTTTTTAGGGTCGTAATACTGAATGGGCTTTCCGTGGCTTGGTGCCTCGGAAAGACGCACTGCTCGGGGAATTGTGGTTGCAAAAAGCTCACGCTTAAAGAACTTTTTAACCTCTGCCACTACCTGCTGAGTAAGATTTAGTCTGCCGTCGAACATTGTGAGGAGAATGCCCTCAATCTCGATACGGGGATTGTAGACCCTTTTTACCTGACGGACTGTGCCGATAAGCTGAGAAAGTCCCTCCAGCGCAAAATATTCGCACTGAATGGGCACCAGCACCGTATCCGACGCGCACAGAGCATTTATTGTAATAAGTCCCAGAGAAGGTGGGCAGTCGATAAAAATAAAGTCGTAATTCGGTTTTATAAGACAGAGTGCATTTTTTAGCTGAGCCTCACGCCCGTTTATAGAGATAAGCTCTACCTCGGCACCTGCAAGGTCCATATTACAGGGGATTATATCCACCCCGTCAAACTTGGTTTTGATGATGGCGTTTTCTGCCTTTGCCTTGCCTATAAGCAGGTCGTAAACCGAAAGTTCTAATCTCTGCTTGTCCACACCGAAGGCAGAGGTAGTGTTTCCCTGAGGGTCGGCATCCACAATAAGAACCTTTTTTCCAAGCTTGCCGACTCCTGCCGAAAGATTTACGGCGGTGGTGGTTTTACCTACTCCGCCCTTCTGATTAACAACCGAGATAATCTTTCCCATATCTGCCCTCCTCGCATATTTAATGTAACAATTATTATATCAAATTAAAATCAAAAAAGCAACTATATTTAATTGGAGCAATCTGCATTCTGAACAACTATGGGAAGGAGTATGGAAACTACCCTGCCGTAAAAAGCTTTGTCGACTATAAGATAGTTTTTAACTGAGTTTTTCTGCATCTACTACATCCTCTTCCACAGGGGGGAGTGTTCCTGCCCTGAATGCCTTGCGGTAAGCGGTAGGAGACATTCCGAACTTGTTCTTAAAGTCTCTTGAAAAATTGGCGTCACCCGAATATCCGCAGGCGGCACATATTTCGGGGGGTCGCATTTCGGTCTCCTCCACAAGCTTTGCCGCGTATGCAAGACGGAGAGCCTTAATGGCGGCATAAACGGTTATACCGAACTTTTTCACAAACACTCGGTTTAAATAATTGGGATTCATACTAAAGTGGGCAGCAACATCGGCAACACTCAGCTTTCGGCGGAAATTGTCGTTTAAGAAATACCACACCTTTGCCATCTTTTCAAGCTCGGTCTCATAAAGGTCACCGGGGTTGCGGTTAACCTCCGAGGTGAAGAGCATAGTTATAATATTTATAAGCCCTTCCTGCATATATATTTCCTGTATGTCGTAAATTCCTGCCTTTGGACGGCTGAGCAGCAGCTCGAACATATTCTGCAGATGCTGGGTCATATCCTCTTCCATCTGTGTGATGAGATTAGCCTTGTTTTTAAGCATACTGTAAACAAAACGTTCGGGCATACATTTTATTGGCAGTCTGAAGCGGTATATGGTAGCCTTTTCGGTTATCTCCATTTCGTGATAATCCTTAAGTCGGCTGACAAACATAAGCCCTCTCTTAAGCTCGTACTCCTTGTCGTTAAGACGGTGGATTCCCTTGCCGTCTGCCACAAGCTCTATTTCATATTTTTCTTCGTGCCAGTGACGTTCCTGACCCTCGGTCTCGTATTTTTCGAACTCGGTTACAAAGTCTCTGTAATAAAGCTTTATTCGGGGTTCGGGTCTGGGTTTTGCCATAATTTCTCCTTTTCTTAAGGTTCTACCTTGCTATAAAATGTAGTTTGATACAAGGGCAAGCTGCTCCATCGTAAGGCTTTCTGCCCTTGCCGTCTCTGGGAGACCTATACTACCAAGAGCTTCTCTGAGCAGGTCTTTATTTATCCCCATAGAGGCGGAAACTGTGTTTACAAGTGTTTTTCTGCGCTGCGCAAAGCAGGCTTTTACGAAACGGAAGAAAGCCTTTTCGTCTGAAAGCTCTATTTCGGGCTTTTCTCTGAGGGTAAGCTTTATAACGGCAGAATCTACATTCGGCGGAGGCATAAAGCTGCTTCTGTCTACCTCAAAAAGTATTTCTCCCTTAGCATAATAGTTGACCGCTACGGTCACCGCACCTGCATTGCGACTGCCAACCTCGGCACAAAGGCGTTCTGCCGCCTCTTTTTGCACCATTACGGTGATATTATCAATGGGAAGACGGCTTTCCAGCAGCATCATAATTATGGGCGAGGTTATATAGTAGGGCAGATTTGCACAAACTGCTACCCTTTCGCAGTCGGCGAATTTTTCCTTTATAAGTGCCGCAAGGTCAAGCTTCATAGCATCCCCGAAAATGACCTCAACATTATCCTTGTCGGCAAGGGTTCTTTTAAGAACGGGACGAAGCCTTTCGTCCAGCTCGACAGATACTACCCTTTTTGCCGCGTCGCAAAGCTCCCTTGTCAGCACCCCTGCACCAGGTCCTATTTCAAGAGCACCTGTGCTTTTATCACAGGCAAGCTCTGCCATACGGGGGCAGACCTCGGGGTCAACAAGAAAGTTTTGTCCGAGAGATTTTTTAGTGTTAAAGCCCTCGCTCTGAAGCACCCTTACAAGGGTGTTGTAATCGGCAAGATTCATTGTAATTACCAACCTTAATTTTAAATACTGTGAATAACTTTATATTTTTACAGTATTTATTATAACTGCACTTCCCTGATAAATCAATAGGCTTTTTGCTGATTTTTATCATCAAAAAAACCTAGCTTTGTCCTGTTTTGTCGGGTTTTGTCGAAAACAGATGTTAAGTTATCGGTTACACAGCATTTTAGCGATGGTTTTTATTGATTTAATGTCATTTGCTCCTCAAAACTGTGCGCCACAGGCGTACATTTGTACATTCTGACAAAACACTATCGGTGAAAAGGGGAAATTTCGATAATTTTTATAAATGACAAGTATTGACAAATTGCCGCCAAAAGTTTATACTTTAGTGTATTAAATCATTTTATGTTTTAGTAAATTTTGCTTTTATAGGAGGAAGCATTTCATGTTGAAAAACGAATATCTTAAAAAAGTTTATGCCGACGTTGAAAAGCGCAATGCCGGTGAGCCCGAATTTCTTCAGGCAGTTCTCGAGGTTCTCGAATCCTTAGAGCCCGTTGTTGAGCAGAACAAAAAGCTCATTACCTCAGGTGTTATCGAGCGTATGGTAGAGCCTGAGCGTCAGATTATGTTCCGCGTTCCTTGGGTTGACGATAACGGCAAAACTCAGGTTAACCGCGGCTTCCGCATTCAGTTTAACTCGGCTATCGGTCCCTACAAGGGCGGTATCCGTTTCCATCCCACCGTTAACGCTTCTATTATGAAGTTCTTAGGCTTTGAGCAGACCTTCAAAAACAGCCTTACCTCTCTGCCTATGGGCGGCGGTAAGGGTGGCGCCGACTTCGACCCCCGCGGCAAGTCTGACGGAGAGGTTATGCGCTTCTGCCAGAGCTTTATGACCGAACTTTCCCGTCACATCGGTGCTGATACCGACGTTCCTGCAGGTGACATCGGTGTTGGTGCGCGTGAGGTTGGCTATATGTTCGGTCAGTACAAGCGTCTTCGCAACGAGTTCACAGGAGTTCTCACAGGTAAGGGCATTTCCTACGGCGGTTCCCTTATCCGTCCCGAGGCTACAGGCTACGGCGCAGTTTACTACGTAGAAAATATGCTCGCATCCTTCGGCGAGGACATTAAGGGTAAGACCTTTGCTGTATCAGGCTTCGGCAACGTTGCCTGGGGTACCGTTCAGAAGATTAACGAGCTTGGCGGTAAGGTAGTTACCATCTCGGGTCCCGACGGATATATCTATGATGAAGACGGCGTTTCTACCGAGGAGAAGGTTAACTTTATGCTCGAAATGCGTGCAAGCGGCCGCGACAAGGTTGAAGACTATGCTGAAAAATTCGGTGTTCCCTTCTTCAAGGGTCAGCGTCCCTGGGCTACCAAGGTTGATGTTGTTATGCCCTGCGCAACCCAGAACGAGGTTGGCATTGGCGATGCTAAAAACATCGTAGCAAACGGTGTTAAGTATTATGTTGAGGTTGCTAATATGCCCACCACTGCAGAGGCTGTTGCATACCTTAAGGAAAACGGCGTAGTTATCGCTCCCTCCAAGGCAGTTAATGCCGGTGGTGTTGCTGTTTCGGGCCTTGAGATGAGCCAAAACTCTATGCGCTACAGCTGGACCGCAGAAGAGGTTGACGCAAAGCTTAAGCAGATTATGAAGAACATCTTCGAGGCATCTGCAGCTGCTGCCAAGAAGTACGGTATGGAAGGCGACCTTGTTGCAGGTGCTAACATTGCAGGCTTCGAAAAGGTTGCAGAGGCTATGATGGCTCAGGGCGTTTGCTAATATCAGATCCATTTAAACAGTGAATATAACAAAAAAGCACCTTGCCGCTGGCAAGGTGCTTTTTTATTTAACTTCTGTTGCGTCTAAAAGCGTTAAATACATTTGTTTATAATCCGGCATAATGATTCCCCTTTTTTATAATGTAAAAATGTTATTTTCTTATGTTATAGGACATATTGTCCTATTTGTCAATAAGACAATATGTCCTGCGGTATATTATTATCGGTGATGTTATGAAATACCGTATTCGCGACCTAAGAGAAGATAACGATTTAAAACAACGCGAGGTTGCAGATTACCTGCTTTGTGACCAATCTCTTTATTCAAAATATGAACGCGGCGAAAGGCCGATACCGGTCGATATATTAAATGCTCTTGCAGATTTTTATAAAACAAGCATTGATTATCTTCTTTGCAGAACCGACCAAAAGGAGCCTTACCCTAAATCTGAGAGAAAGTAACAAGTACCTGAATCTTCGGGTGTTTATCTTAGGGAAAAATTAGACGATATGTATTTTTTACTTATACATATCGTCTTTGTTTTTTGTGAAATTAAATGGCGAGTGTCTGACGGCGGGAGCAAGCCCCCTCCCTACGGTTGCCGTTTGGTTTATGCAAATTTACAAGATCTCACGACGCGTCGAGACGTCGCGCCCTACGGTAGCCGTTTGGTTTTCGTTAAAATTGCAATATCTCACGGCGGCACCAAGGCACCGCCCTACGGCTGCCGTAAAGATTTACTCACGCCGTAGGCGTTACTCTTTATACTCGCACCGAAGGTGCTACTCTATTCATAGCCCTCGGCCCTACACTCGCCATATTTTTTACAAAAGCAAAGCGATAATGTGACAAATTAAATCAAATTATCGCTAATTTTATCCCTTATCATAGCCATCCTATGACGGGATTTTGTTTTATCATTCTGTTGTTGTATTGGATGAAGATGCGCCCGAGGAGGATGCAGCCGAAGAGGATCTATCCGAGCTGTCACTGTCTGAGCTTTCTTCGGGAGATACCACTGTATCGGGATCGCGATAGTAGATAACGATAAGCTCGTTTACAGAAAGTTTAGAGCCTGCTTTTACCTCTGAATCGCTTTCGCCGTAGGTTACTTTATAAACAGCACCCGGCTCGGCAGAAGTATCAAAGCCTTTTCTCACAATTATGGTATCACTGTAGAAGCCTTCATCGAAGAGTGCCGATTTTGCCTCAGCTACTGTCTTGCCCTTGATGTTGGGCATAAGCACCTTATCTGGGCCCTGACTGATGTGTATCTTAATAACCGTCTCGCGTTCGACCTTGGTGCCACCTGCGATAGACTGCTGACAAATACTGCCCTTAGGCACTGTATCTGATGCAACACGTCCTGCAACTTCAAAGGTGAAGTGGGAATACTCGGTCTGCATATCGCCGTAAACATCGGCATATTTCTTGCCCAAAAGGTCGGGCACCTCTAACAGCACAGTACCCGGTGCATAACCCTGATTGCTTGACGATTCCTCCGAGACAAAGCTACTGGGCTGACTGCCTCCGACGGGTTTGCTGCTTGGGAAGAGTGCATCACCTAAATCAAAGATAAAGAAGGCCGCCACAATACCGATTATAAATACAAGTGCGGTAATAAGAATGGATATAACTACATATCTTGCATTTGTACTCTTCTTCTCAGGCTTGTCGGTTTTTTCGCTGTTAAGGTCATTTATCATAACAGTATTAGAAGCAACCGCCTCAAGCAATTTATAAAGGCGCTCTACAGAAGGCAGACGGTCGTTTTTCTCAACCTTAAGGGCATTCGCCACTGCCACCAGCACTCCGCGGGGAACTGTTTCGGTAATTTTTGCAGGGATTGAAAGCTTATCGTTTACAAGACGGTCTTTAGCGTCGGGAGTAGTTGTTCCGATAAGGCAGCGGAAAAGAACGGCACCAAGCGCGTAAACATCACAGGATGCATCGGTCTCGGCACTGTCGAGATACTGCTCGGGTGCGGCAAAACCCGTGGGAAGCTGTGCAAGATATTCGCTGTGCTCTACCCTTGCGCCCTTTATACAGAAGGAGGAGAGACGAAGCTTTCCGTCTCGGCCTACTATGATGCTGTCGGGAGAAATTCCTCTATGAACGATACCTGCATCATTAAGCTGACTTACAGTTGCTATAAGAGGCATAAAGAGGGGCTTTACCTGCTCCCATTTAAGGGCTCCGCCGTGTCGGATAAGAAAGGCTTTAAGACTGGTGCCTGAAACGGTGTTAGAAACAACATAAACCGTTCCGCCCGACTCAAAAGCGTCTACAATGTGGAGAATTGCTGTGCTTTCGGGCATTTTTGCAAGTGCGGCAAAAAGATTTTCGAACTCTTCTTTACCTGTATTGAAAGCCATACCTCTGTTTTCGGCGGGTGTGACCGTAATACGATCCTCACTGCGCTGGGCAATGCCTGCGGGGAAAAATTCTTTAATATTGACCACTGCATTAAGGTCGTTATCCCAAGCAATATAGGTAACACCGTCACCGCTTTCTTCGATGACCTTACCCACAAGATATCTGTTAGCGTTAAGCCAGCTGCCTACAGCAAGATACTCGGGAGCATTGTCCTCAGATGCGTCGTATCCGCAGATGGGACAGACCTTTTCTCCGCCGTTATCATTCATACAGCCCATACAAAGTCTATCTGTGTTTACCATAAAATTACCTCCGGTAATCTTTGTTTTCAAAATATTATATCACATTTTTTCAAAAAATACAACTGTTACGATTTATTCTCCAAGGGGAATTATCTTGTTGAAAACACAGGTGTGCTTCGGGGTGACCGCTCTGTCCTCATGAAGGGAGCCGAAATACCATTTTTTAAACTCGCACTCGGCATCTATCTCTTCAAAATAGCCGTTAAGCTTATTGACACGGTCTGCCAAGCCTGTGCGAAGAAGCATAGCACTTTTTACAAGCTTTGGCGGTTCGTGGGTTATGATATAATCCACACTGAGACCTGCCTCGTCAAGTCTGGCTGCTCCCTGAGCCATTTCTCTGGGGGTGGGGAGCTCCTCTTTCCAATAAAGTCCCTGCTCTGCGCGGATATCCTTATCAGTGGACTCTCCTCCGCCGAAGGTAAATATTTTGTTTCCGTCTATGTTGAATATCTGTCCGCGCATCAGGTGAAGAAGGTTTCCGTGAATTCTGTGGACCATTCCGCCCTTCCAGTAGGTTTCTCTACAGGCGTTTATTTTATCAAAATTTTCGTGGGTTCCGTCAACAAAGCAGACGGTGAACTTGCGACTGCCCAGATATTCCACCGCTTCTTTTTCAAATTTTCCGCCGTCCCAGATATAACCGAAATCTCCGCAGACGATCAGTACATCTCCTGCTTTAAGCTTTCGCCATTCCTTGCCGTAGAGACGGTCCTCTGCGCCGTGCATATCCCCCGTTACATATATCATAGAATTTCTCCTTAAGATTTTGTAAATATTTAAAATTACTACTTTTATTTTTACTTATAATATTGTATACTAAATTCACATAGAATTCAAGTTCGAGGATATATTTATGAAAAAAAAGCTTTTTCCCCTGTTTCTTATAATTCTTACTCTTTGTTTTTCTGTTCCCGCAAACGCCTATCAGATAAACGGCTATGAACTGCATCACGAGGCAGGTATGGTAATATCTGTTGATACAGGTACTGTAATCTACAGCAAAAATGCCGACAAAAAAATGTATCCCGCCTCCATAACCAAGCTTATGTCTGCACTGGTTATGGTCGAGGAAATAGAGGACCTCAAGGGCACTATGATACCCTATACAAAAGAGGCAAACAATCAGATTCTCGGCACAGGCTCGGTTGTTTTAAACCTTAAAATCGGAGAAGAAATGTCGGCAGACGATATGCTTGCGGCTCTGCTGATTTCCTCCTGCGGAGATGTTGCCTACGCTATAGCAGAATTTGTCGGTGGCTCTACCGAAGGCTTTGTAGACCTTATGAATAAAAAGGTGCAGGAGCTGGGTATGGAGAATACCAGTTTTACCGATCCTGTCGGTCTCCACGATGACGATCATTATACCACCGCCCGAGATATTTACAAAATGGCTACTGCCGCCTTCCAGAACAAGCTTATCAAAGAGCTGTGCGCAAAGTCGCGCTACACTCTGGGTGCTACCAATATGGCAAACGAACGCACCCTTGTTACCTCAAATATGCTCCTAAATCCCAATTCCAATGTCTACTACACCTATGCAGGCGCAGGCAAAACGGGATATACAGAAAAGGCAGGAAGATGTCTTGTCAGTACCGCTTCCCACAAGGGCTACGAATATATGGCTATCGTGCTGAACACCGCTACTCCAGGCGGTGTGCGATACGACTTTATTGATGTTGCAAATATGTTCCGATGGGCATTCAACAACTTCGAATACAAGTCTGTTTTCAACTCTAACACCCCGGTCACCGAAGCCCCTGTTTCTCTTTCCTCCGAGACCGACCACCTCCCCATCTGCTTTAAAGACGGGCTCAAGACTCTGCTGCCTAAGGAAGCAGACTCCTCTACCATCACCTACGATATTCATCTGACAAGTCCTTCATTTGAGGCGCCCGTAAAGAAGGGTCAGACTGTAGGCAGCGCAGATATTTATTATGCTGAGGAGAAGATAGGCACACTTGAGCTTGTAGCAGGACAAACCGTTGAAGCAAGCTCTGTGCTGGTCTTCTTTAAAACTGCGTCCGACTTTTTAACCTCCGGCTTTATGAAAATTATCTATGTTGCGTTGGCTGTTGCTGCTGTAATCTTTGCACTGTGGGTGATTGTTCTGAATTTTGGCAAAAAAAAGACCCGTAAGGTCAAATATATCCCACTTTCTAAGCGCGAACTTGAAGAGCAGGACAAATAAGAATGAAGGTAAACAATATGTTTAAAAAACTTGATAAGCTTCTGGACAGTTTTAGCGAAATGGGTATCCCCGGTTACGACTGTATCGTTATGAAGGACGGAGAGGTTGTCTACCGCAAAATGGGCGGATTTTCCGACTATGAGCGCACAGTTCCTGTTGACGGTAAAGAGAGGTATAATGTCTATTCCTGCTCGAAGCCTGTAACTTGTACAGCGGCTCTGCAGCTTTTGGAACAGGGCAAATACAAGCTCTCCGACAAGCTTTCGGACTATATGCCAGAGTTTGAAAATATGACCGTAAAAACCGCAGACGGTATCGTTCCCGCAGAAAAGCCTATCCTTATAAAAGACCTTTTCACAATGACCTCAGGGTTTAACTACGGTGTGGGTTGGCCTGTAAGAGAGCGTATGCGAGAGGAAACAAACTGCACCTGTGCCACCCGAGAGGTTATGCGGGAGTTTGCTAAGGCTCCCCTGCCCTTTCAACCGGGTAAAGAATGGCAGTATGGACTCTCCCACGACATTCTGGCAGGTCTTGTGGAGGTTGTCTCGGGAGAGAGATTCGGCGAATATGTAAGGAAAAATATTTTTGAACCTCTTGGTATGAACCACTCTACCTTCCTCCTGCCCGATGAAGAGCTGGATACAATATGTGCTCAATACCGTTATAACGCCGAAACGGACGAATTCTGTCACATAGGAAAAGAAATCTCAGTCTACAAATTTGGTTCTCTTTACGAAAGCGGCGGTGCGGGAATGGTATCTACTGTTGAGGATTATATAAAATTCCTCGAGGCAATGCGCAAGGGCGATGTTATCCTTAAAACTGAGACCATCGACCTTATGACCACCAATATGCTAACTCCCGAGCAGGCCGAGACCTATTGGAGAAAACAGGATTACGGCTACGGACTGGGTGTTCGTTGCCCGAAAGAAGGCTTTTCCTACGACTTCGGCTGGGGCGGTGCCGCAGGAGCATTTCTGCTTATTGACCGCACCCACAATGCGACTATGTTCTATGCTCAGCACGTGCTCAACTCACCAAACGGAGACGGTAGAAATCAGTTTGCACCAATAATTACAGAAGCCTTCGGTGGCCGGTCCTCCGACACCGTCTCCACACTCCCCGAAGAAGTGCTTAAAAAGTATTTGTAATACATAGGCTCCTTGGGTGAACTTAAACAATCAAAAATCCATCATCGACCACATGGACGGTGATGGATTTTTGATTGACAAAATTAAACTTTTAGCATATAATAGTTCGGTAAAGTAAAATCGAGGTGTGGCGCAGTTGGTAGCGCACTAGTTTTGGGAACTAGATGCCGCAGGTTCAAGTCCTGTCACCTCGATAAAACCGGTAGATTTAAGACTTGATCTACCGGTTTTTCTATATATTTTCAAATAAAAAAATAATTATGACTCAGGGTGTTGAATTTGCCTTGTATGTCTGATATAATCAGGTTATCAAGATTATTCGTCAGGAGAATTGATATGGATAAAAAAGAATTACTCAAACACATCGGCAGTGTGGAACAGATTGGCGGTGTGAGAGATTTTACTTTCAACGACGGAAAGTCAAAGGGTGTAAGAGCAATTGAGATCAACACAGGCAAGCTCCGTTTCACCATTTTGCCCGACA
>JAZOBS010000024.1:0-9417 GCA_045596085.1 Acutalibacteraceae bacterium
TATATGGGTTATCGGCAGAGTCACCCTTGCCGTCCACAATATAAGATGTATCGCCAAATCCATTCCAAGGGATATTCTCCGGAAGGTCAGTGAAGGACTTAAGAACGGGGAAAGTATTACCTATACGGACAAAAGCAGCACTGAGGTTTGTATAATCATTAATTGCAGCGTCACCTTTGGCTGATGCGCCCGAGTGACAGTTTTCGCACTTTGTTGCGCTGTAACATATCTTTGAATCGGTAGTATAACAGTCTGTTATATTATGGACAGTCTCACTGCCTGAATACTCAGAACTCTCCCAGTCACCTGAAATTCCAGCCTGTCGGTAGCTTCCTGAAACAGATGCAAGAGAATAGCAACTGATTATATCAAGCATAGCGTCACCGCCACCATAAATGCCTGCTGCATTATAACCCTTAACGGTCACATTAGCACCTGCGTAGCAGTTTTCAATGGAACGGTAGGTGCCCCCTTGAGCAATTCCAACTATTGCGGCACCGTTATTGGTAGCCTGAATGAAGGAATCGTCTACGCCAACATTTTTGATATATCCACTTTCGAAGCCAGGGAAAAGGGCATCTCCAGTGTCACCCAAATCGGAGGTGTTGATGGTTTCGTTAACATACAGACCGTGAACAATATGTCCGTTTCCGTCGATATTTCCCGAAAAGTGTGCCTTTACATCGCTGGTGGAATACCACTCCTTAGGAGTATAACCGTAAATTGCCTCGCCTGTAGACCAGTCGATTGCGGTAATATCGTTAAGATAAATATCCGAAGTGAGGACATAGTTTGAGCCGCCACCGTTATAGATTACATAGGCAAGTTCTTCGGCTGTACCGATAATTAAATTTCCGTTATCGTCCATTGCAGTCGGGGTTGCGGTGGTTCCATCCCACACATTTGCGGGAGTTTTGTCGAAAATCTTAAGAACAGGATAGGTTTCGGTAAGGGCATATGCATTTTTAGTGTTAAGCCCAGGCATTGCATCAAAGGCTCCGCTACCCTTCATATTTGCTTCGGATATTTTTGTTCCAAGTTTGCTCGAAGTCCACTGGGTACAGTAATTATACTTAGTGTCTGTACTGCCTGAACCTGTAAAGGTGAGTCCACCCACAGCAAAGCAATAATCAAGCTTGTATGCGGCACTGTTTTCGCGACCTGCACCCAGCATAAAGCGATTATTATAGATATAGGTCTCATCAGGTTCGTTAAAGGTTTTGACGCTTGTTGGAACTGCATAACAGTTTGTAATAACCACAGAGGCAGCGGAGTTGGACGCAACATCACCTACAAGACCCGCAAAAACACCCTCCAAAGTTACGTCGGTGCCGATAAAACACTGATCTATGGTAATAGCGGAGGTTTCAGAGTTATAGGCATAGCCGATAAGTCCAACCTGACCTGCGTATGCTATAGCAGCTGTGGTATGGTCGTTAGTGAGAGAGATATGTGCCGCATCTATACCCACATTTTTAATAACCGCACCTGCACCTACTGTGGGGAAAAGACCCGCTGCAACACTTCTGTCTGCAGTAGTCCCCTCAGGAGCGGTATAGCTCTCAGATACATAAAGTCCGTATACCATATATCCGTCGCCGTTAAAGTTACCCTTGAAGGCTGTTTCGGCAGTGGAGTCATTAAGAGATACTGCATTCCACTCGTTGGGAGATGCCGTTTTCCAATCGTCAGACAAAACGGAGTTCAGGTAGATACTATTTGTCATTTTATAATAGTTCTGTCCTCCGTCGGCATTAAGACCCGTGGATGTAACCGCCAGCTTCAGCTCAGCAGGAGTGGAAACTATGTACGGATCTGCCGCGGTACCCGAGCCCTTTGAAAAAGCTTCTGCGACTGCGCCGTCCCAAGCTGCTCCGCCTGTGGCAGTAGTAACCGAAACCACAACACAGGAAAGAAGTATTGCAAAGGAAAGCATTGTCGCTAATAATTTGTTCGCTAAGGTTCTTATTTTCATAATAACGCGCCTTTCTGTAAACTATTAGAATTTTTCATTTTATTATATCATTTTAAAATGCTTTTTTCAAGGTGCAATATTGGAGAATTTCAATATAAGATATTGGAGAATTTAAACAAAAAAACGAGGTTGCCTCGGTGAGACAGCCTCGTTTTTTATACTTAAGGGATTATTTTCCGTAGAGCTCTGCGAGTTTTTCGAGGTGTGCGCGAGCTTCCTTAGAAGTCTCAGCAGCCTTGTCGAAGAGAGCCTCTGCGCGCTCGGGGAAGGAGCGGGTAAGAGAAGCGTAGCGAGCCTCACCGAGGATGAATTCCTTATAATCGGTGGTAGCAGGCTTACTGTCGATGGTGAGAGGATTCTTGCCCTCTGCCTTCAGAGCAGGATTGAAGCGGAACATATTCCAGTAGCCGCAATCAACAGCCTTCTTCATTTCCTTCTGGCAGTTTACCATACCGCCCTTGATTGCGTGCATTTCGCAGGGGGCATAGCCAATGATGAGGGAAGGTCCGTTATAAGCCTCTGCTTCCTTAATAGCCTTCAATGTCTGATTCTGGTCGGCACCCATAGCTATCTGAGCAACGTAGATGTAGCCGTAGGACATTGCGATCTCTGCAAGGGACTTCTTAGCGATAGCCTTACCTGCAGCAGCGAACTGTGCAACCTGACCGATCTGAGAAGCCTTGGAAGCCTGACCGCCTGTGTTGGAGTAAACCTCGGTATCGAATACCATAATGTTTACATCGTTGCCAGAAGCGAGAACGTGGTCAAGTCCGCCAAATCCGATGTCGTATGCCCATCCGTCTCCACCGAAGATCCAAACAGACTTCTTGGAGAGGTATTCTTTCTTAGAGAGAACAGCGGGTGCTGTGGGGCAACCTGCCTCAGCAGCCTTTTCGAGCTCTGCAACAAGTACGGTAGTAGCCTTAGCGTTAGCCTCACCGTCGTTAACGGTTGCAAGGTACTTATCGGCAGCAGCCTTAAACTCATCGGAAGCCTTGTCGGAAGCAGCCATTTCGCGAACATTTTCGATAAGCTGGTCGCGGATAGCCTTCTGTCCGAGGTACATACCCATACCGTGCTCTGCATTATCCTCGAAGAGGGAGTTAGCCCAAGCAGGACCGTGACCGTTAGCGTCTACGGTGTAGGGAGAGGTAGCAGCAGGGCCGCCCCAGATGGACGAACATCCTGTAGCGTTGGAAATGTACATTCTGTCACCGAAGAGCTGGGTGATAAGACGAGCGTAGGAGGTTTCAGCACAGCCTGCGCAGGAGCCCGAGAACTCGAGGAGGGGCTTCTTGTACTGGCTGGTGATAAGGTTAGCACCAGATGCAACATCAGCCTTCTCGGTAACGTTTGCTACGCAGTAATCAAATACCTTCTGCTGGTCGTCTTGACTCTCGCGGGAAACCATCTTAAGGGAGTTTGTGGGACATACGCCTACGCAGACTCCGCATCCCATACAGTCGAGAGGAGATACAGCAAGGGTATACTTATAAGCGGTCTTGAAGATGGGCTTGGTGCCAAGCTTCATATTTTCGGGAGCGGCAGCAACCTCTTCCTCGGTCATAGCGTAAGGACGGATGGTTGCGTGGGGGCATACGAAGGAGCACTTATTACACTGAGCGCAGGTGGTGTTATCCCACTCGGGAACCATAACTGCAACTCCGCGCTTCTCGTAAGCGGATGCGCCCTGCTCGAAGGTACCGTCTGCATAATCTACGAAAGCAGATACGGGGAGAGAGTCACCATCCATCTTAGCAACCGGCTTCATAATTCCGTCTACCATACGAACGAGCTTCTCTGCACCAACCGAAACAGTATCTACAGCATCATCGGTAGCATCAGCCCAAGCAGCGGGAACGTCAATCTTAACGAATGCGGTTGCACCTGCGTCGATAGCCTTATGGTTCATATCAACGATATCCTGACCCTTCTTGAGGTAGGACTTTGTAGCAGCATCCTTCATATACCGAATAGCATCCTCGCGGGGCATAATGTCAGCAAGTGCGAAGAAAGCAGACTGGAGAATGGTGTTGGTGCGTTTGCCCATGCCTATCTGAGCAGCAAGGTCAATAGCATTAACGGTGTAGAGCTGAATGTTGTTCTTAACAATGTAACGCTTGGTTTCAGCATTTAAGTGCTTATCAAGCTCCTCAGCAGACCACTGGCAGTTAATGAGGAATACACCGCCCGGCTTAACATCGTTAACCATCTTATAGCCCTTAAGTACATAAGAGGGGTTGTGGCAGGCAACAAAGTCAGCCTTATTTATATAGTAGGGGGATTTGATGGGCTTGTCACCGAAGCGGAGGTGGGAAATGGTGATACCGCCTGTCTTCTTAGAGTCGTACTGGAAGTAAGCCTGAACATACTTATCGGTATGGTCACCGATGATTTTGATAGAGTTCTTGTTAGCACCAACAGTACCGTCACCGCCGAGACCCCAGAACTTACATTCCTTGGTTCCTTCAGCTGCGGTGTTAGGAGCTTCTTTCTCTTCGAGAGAGAGGTTTGTAACGTCGTCTACGATACCGAGGGTGAACTGAGCCTTGGGAGCATCCTTAGCCAGCTCGTCATATACAGCAAAGATGCTGGAGGGAGGAGTATCTTTAGAGCCGAGACCGTAACGTCCGCCAACAACCTTAAGGTCACTTCTGCCCATAGCGGCAAGAGAAGCCACAACATCAAGGAAGAGGGGCTCACCGAGAGCACCGGGCTCCTTAGTTCTGTCGAGAACGGCAACCTTTTTAGCGGTTGCAGGGATAGCTGCAGCAAGTTTTTCTGCAGAGAAGGGACGGTAGAGACGTACCTTTACAAGACCAACCTTTTCGCCCTTAGCGGTAAGATAGTCGATAACCTCTTCTGCAACGTCGCAGATAGAGCCCATAGCAACGATAACGCGCTCCGCATCCTCTGCACCGTAGTAGTTGAAGAGCTTATAGTCGGTGCCGAGCTTAGCGTTAACCTTGTCCATATATTCTTCAACGATAGCGGGAACTGCATCATAGTACTTGTTGCATGCCTCTCTGTGCTGGAAGAAGATATCTCCGTTTTCGTGAGAACCGCGCATTACGGGACGCTCGGGATTGAGTGCACGCTTGCGGAACTCTTCAACAGCGTCCATATCGCACATTTCTTTAAGGTCTTCGAAATCCCATACCTGAATCTTCTGAATTTCGTGAGAGGTACGGAAACCGTCGAAGAAGTTGATGAAGGGAACGCGTCCCTTGATAGCTGCAAGGTGAGCAACAGCACCGAGGTCCATAACCTCCTGAGTGTTGGTTTCAGCAAGCATTGCGAAGCCTGTCTGACGGCAGGCATAAACGTCGGAATGGTCGCCGAAAATGTTAAGTGCGTGAGAAGCTACGCAACGTGCAGACACGTGGAATACGCAGGGTAAAAGCTCACCTGCTATTTTGTACATATTGGGTATCATAAGAAGAAGACCCTGAGAAGCGGTGTAGGTGGTAGTAAGTGCACCTGCTGCGAGAGAGCCGTGTACGGTACCTGCAGCACCTGCTTCGGACTGCATTTCTGCAACCTTAACGGTGGTACCAAAAATGTTTTTGAGTCCCTGAGCCGACCACTGGTCAACATAGTCTGCCATAGGGCTGGACGGGGTGATGGGGTAGATACCTGCTACCTCGGTGAACGCATAGGACACGTGAGCCGCAGCGTTGTTACCGTCCATGGTTTTAAATTTTCTTGCCATGAAGATTTTCCTCCTTGAATTTGTGAATAGGGTCTATGCTTTTGCACATTCCCATACATCGTACATTGTACTACTTTTGAAACGAAAAGTAAATAGGTAAAATGTTATTTTTTTGACAAAATTTATAGTATTTCTACCTGTAAGGTGAAATTTCGCGATATTTGGCGGGTGTTAGTGTTAATTTGCGGTGTATGACGGTGCGTCAATATGTCGCGCCCTACAAAAGGGGTTGTCTCAATAAGATGCAGAAAGGCTTAAAAAGAAAATATTCTCCCGAAATTCGAAGAATTTCTCATATAAAAAGAGGTCTTGTATAGCGTATAGTTGCTTTACAAAACCTCTTTTTGTTTATTTCTTATACCTTTTCTTTTGGTCTGCGCTTTGGTGAGACAGCCCCTTTGGTTATTCGTTATAACCGTTGGGATTGTTCGACTGCCAGTTCCAAGAGTCTTTACACATATCGTCGACATTTCTTTTAGCTTCCCAGCCGAGGATGTCCTTTGCCTTCTTAGCGTTTGCATAAACCTCGTCGGGGTCGCCCGGACGGCGGGGGTCGATAACATAGGGCACCTCTGCGCCCGAAGCCTTAACAAAAGCGTCGCGAAGCTGAAGCACCGAAATTCCGTTGCCTGTTCCGAGGTTTATTGCCTCGCAGCCCTCGTTTTTAAGAGCCCAGTCCACAGCCTTAACGTGGCCGTCTGCAAGGTCTACAACGTGGATGTAGTCGCGCACACCTGTTCCGTCGACAGTATTATAGTCGTTACCGAAAACGTGGAGTTTTTCTAATCTTCCTACGGCAACCTGTGCTATGTAAGGCATAAGGTTATTGGGAATGCCCTTGGGGTCTTCTCCGATAGTTCCGCTTTCGTGAGCACCGATGGGGTTAAAGTAACGGAGAAGTGCTATTGACCAGCTGTTATCCGAAACATATACATCGCGAAGCATTTCTTCAATGAAATACTTGGTTCTGCCATAAGGGTTGATAGCACCAAGAGGCATATCCTCGGTAAGGGGCATCTCCTTAGCAACACCGTAAACGGTAGCCGAAGAGGAGAATACTATCTTTTTACAGTCAAACTCTCGCATAACCTCTAAAAGGACGAGGGTTGAGATAAGGTTGTTATCGTAATATTCGATAGGCTTGGCGACCGACTCGCCTACAGCCTTAAGTCCTGCGAAATGAATTACCGCCTCAATATTATTTTCGGTAAAGATTTTGCGCATAGCCTCTCTGTCGCGTACATCCTCTTTATAAAACTTTATCTTTTTGCCGACGATTTTTTCGACGCGCTCAAGAGATTTTTCGCTTGAATTGTCGAGATTATCAACAACGACAACATCATAGCCTGCTTTAATAAGCTCTATACAGGTGTGGCTACCGATATATCCTGCGCCGCCTGTTGTTAAAATTGCCATAACATATCACACTCCAAAGACATTCTGTTTGAGTATTATACACTTTTTGCACAGTATTGTCAATCTGCCTTTGTTAAAATTATCGTATTTACAAGTTGGGCAAATTAGTATATAATTGTATTACTTATCACTTTTTATGAAAGGAGCCGCCATGAATTACATACCCTGCACCGACCAAAGCACTCCCCCATTCTGGATACCCGCAAGTATTGCAGACAGTCATTTAAAGCTCGCCACAGGCACACAGCTTAAGGTGCTTCTTTACTATATGCGCAATATGCAGTCGGGCATAACCGAGGAAGCAGTTGCACAGTATTTTAAATTGCCCCTTTCAGAGGTGATAGACGCTCTCGAATTCTGGGTGCAGGCAGGAGTTCTTATATCGATCGTGGCACCTGCTGTTTCGACTGATGAAAAAACACTTCCTGCTAAGACGAAGCCCGTTAAATCAGCAGTGGTCAAGCCTGCCAGAGAAGAAATTGCCGCTATTGCGGCAACCGATGAGCAACTCTCCATTTTAATTCAGGAAGCCGAGATGAAGTTTGCCAGGGCTCTGCGTCAAAGTGAGATCAGCACACTCGCCTGGCTTTATCTTGACCTTGGAATGAACGCTTCGGTAATCCTTATGCTGGTGGAGTACGCAATAAGCGTAAAAAGTGCTACGACATCCTTTGTGGAAAAAACTGCTGTTAAATGGATAGAAGCAGGAATAGATTCTATTGAAAAGGCTGATGAAGAGATAAGCGCTATGACCCGAAGACGCACTGCCTGGGGAATAATTGCTTCCGCCTACGGCTTTGGTGACCGAAAGCCCAGCAATAATGAGCTCGAATACGCCCAAAGCTGGATAATCGACTGGGGCTTTTCAAGAGAAATGCTAATTGAAGCCTACAACCGATGCATCGACCAAAAGGCCAAGATAGATATCGCATATATAAACGGAATTCTCAAAATTTGGCAGAAAAAAGGCATAAAGACGGTAGCAGATATTCCTGAAAAGGATGCTACCGACCAAAAAGAGTCCGCCAAGAAGAAAACCGTTAAGACCGATATGGGCACTTATGATAAGGAGCTTGTTAAAAAGCTTCTGAAAAAAGACGAGTAGGATAATATTCTGCTCTTAAAGAAAACGAAAGAAGATATATAAATGGGATACAGTAAAGAGATTTACAGTAAAGCTTTAAAAATTAAGCAGGATAAGGTAAGGGCTGTTAAAAACGCATATGAAACTGCTCTTAATGATTTAAGAGACACAAACGATGAGTTTTGTAAGCTCGAAACCGCCCTTAATAAGGCGGGCAGCGCCATCGCTCTTACTGCTTTTTCGGGTGATACCAAAAAACTCAGCGAGCTTAAGGAGTTTTGTCTTGTTCGCAATGCCCGCAAACAGGAAATTCTTGATGTCGCAGGCATTAAAAAGCCCGATTTTCTCTGCAAAAAATGTGAGGACAGCGGATATTCCTCAGGCGGTATGTGCAGCTGTGTTACCGATATTGCCAAAAAACTCGCCTATGAGGAGCTTTCGAAGTCCTTGCCTCTGGAAGATTGCAGTTTGGAGAACTTTGACCTTAGATACTACTCGGAGGAAGCCGACAGCGAGGGTGCAGTCCCCCGAAAGAGAGCAACCGCTATACTAAATCTTTGCAGACGCTTTGTTGACGGTTTTTCTCCCGACACCCGTTCACTCCTCTTTATGGGCGGTGCAGGACTTGGAAAAACGCACCTGTCTCTGGCTCTTGTGAGAGCAATTTCAGAAAAAGGCTACGGAGTGGTTTACGGCTCCGCACAAAACCTGTTTTCTGCGGCAGAAAAGGAGCATTTCTCATTTAGCGGTGAAACTACAGCCGAGGAATCCCTTATAAACTGCGATCTGCTTGTTATAGATGACCTTGGTACAGAGTTTTATTCCTCATACACCTCCACACTCTTTTATAACATCATAAACTCGCGAATACTCAACAAAAAGCCAACCATTATAAACACCAATCTCACCTTTGATGAGCTTGAAAAACGCTACACGCCGAGAATTACCTCCCGTTTTATCGGAAACTATGAAATGAGAGAATTCATAGGCAGTGACATAAGACAGCAAAAACTACTCGAAGGATAAAAGGGTTGTCTCATTAAGCAAAGAAAATGTAACTTAGACACAAAATTTTAAGTCTTGCAGAAGATGAATTCTTTTGCAAGACTTCAGACTGTAGACAAAGTCCCGAAAGGGGCTTTGTTTTTTTGCAAAAAAAGGATGGAAAAGAGGTAGAAATATGGTATAATTAGAGTAGTAGAGGGGTGTTGAAAATGCTTAATAAAAGTG
>JAZOBS010000025.1:0-19713 GCA_045596085.1 Acutalibacteraceae bacterium
GGATTTGTTGGTGGCGTAGGTGGATCTGCAATGGGTAAAGTCTTTGACAGCCTTTTTGTTGACGATACTGTTCTTGTTCAATTTACCAGCACCACCGCTAGCGGATCCGCCGGTGGAGTAATCGGATATATGGAGAAAGGAACTGAGACGATTTATTCTGCTATTTCAAACTGCTATTCCTCTGCTACACTTATTGCAGGCAAAGATCCTACACAACGTCAAAACGGAATCGTAGGAGGTTCATGGAATTCGTATTATACAGTAACAGATTGCTATTCTATCGGTTATAAGCCTTATCACGCTAACAATGAAAAAACTGCTTCTAAGATGACAAACGCTTATAATAATGTATATACCGATTCAACAGTTCCTCAAAGTCAAGCACCATACACAAACCTTTCTATAGTTGAAATGAAGGGTGTAAATGCATTAAACAGCATTAAAAACTTCTCTGATGACATTTGGTATGCTGTAAACGGAGATAAAACTCCTATGCTTCGTGTTTACGGAACTGCTAATGGTGACGTCGACGAAAACGGAACAGGAAAGGGAAGCGGAGATATCACCGCCCTTCGTACCACGTTAATCGGTGCAACAAATTATAAGAACACCGACTTTGACAGAAACGGCGAAACCAATATCTGTGATCTGGTTGAAATGAGTATCAATTATAGACCTATTATAATTTTTGATGCTAACGGCGGAAACTTTGCAGGAAGCAAGACCGTTATCACCAAAGAACAGACTTTAGGAACAGCAATCTCGGCCGAATTACCTACCCTTTCCGGTTACGGCTGTATAGGCTGGAGCCTTACCCCCGACGGAGATGTGCTGGATAGTAATATAGTTACCGCCGAAATGGACGGAATCACCCTTTATGCCGTATGGAAGGATATACTTATAATTTCTCCTGCCTTTGCAGACAATATGGTGCTCCAGAGAAATAAACCCATCTGCGTTTACGGAACAGGAAACGGCGAGGGTGAAATTACCATCGGCAATCAGACCAAGCAGGTAGTTTCCGATAACGGTTCCTGGGAGGTTTATTTCGAGCCTATGAAGGCATCAACCACACCCGTTACTTTTAAAACTAACTTTGCAGGAATCGAAACCGAGTATAAAAACGTTCTTATAGGTGACGTGTTCATTGCTTCGGGTCAGTCTAATATGCAGTTTAGAATTAGTTCTACCGAGCAGAGCGGTACCGTAAAGGCAAATCCTCTTCTCCGTTTCAAACAAACGGGAGCAAACGACTGGAATGAATTCACAGCCGAAAACGTCGAAAGAGTTACGGCTATCGGTGTTCTCTTTGCACAGGAACTGAGCAAGGCCCTCGATAACAAAATCCCCGTGGGTATTATATCGGAATCAAAAGGTGCTTCGAGAATCGAAGACTGGATTCACAGTGATTACTGCTTCTGCGAGGAATACGATTTCGATAATACCGCCCATTCCGATTACACTTACTACGATCAGGGTCATCACAGCCTCTATGAAAATCAGATTCTGCCTATAGAGAAAATGACCACCGCAGGCGTGCTCTGGTATCAGGGCGAAAGCAACCGCGGTATAGGCGAGGCTTATAGGTATCTCGATATGTTTAAGGTGTTTGTTGATTGCTGGCGCACCCGTATGAACGATCCCACCTTGCCTTTCTACACCGTACAGATAATGCTCTATACAGGAGATGCCGGAAAAGATAAAAACAAAAATGCGGTTGATGAGTATAATATCCGAATTGCTCAGGGTGAAGCTGCCCGCACAATGGATAATATAACCGTCTGCACAATGCTTTCCCGCGAGGATACTAAAACGTCTGACGGAAAGTTGGATATCCATCCTACCGATAAGCTTCCCGTTGCTAAAGCCCTTGCCAATGCGGCTCTCACAACCTACTATTATCCTCAGGGAGATTACAACGAAACTCCCGAATATTCAGGACCTCTCTATAATGAGATTACCGTAAACGGCGGTACAGCAACCGTTACCTTTAACCATACCGCAGAGGGTCTTATGCTTACCACAGGCGAAACTGTTACCGAGCTTGAGGTAAGAAACTCTGACGGAAACTGGATAGCCGCAACGGGCACACTTGCAAACAATGCAGTGACCGTTACAGCCGACGGTGTAACCGAGATAACAGGTGTTCGTATGGGCTACAGAAACAGCCCCGACATCAATCTGTTCAGTACTATAAACGGAGTTTACGGATATTGCGCATCACCCTTTGTTTGGTTGGCAGATTAAATTTTTCTTGACAAATTAAACTCTGTTTGATACTATAATATAGTAATTTTAGGGAGTAGTTAGCGCCTTTTGGCGTTGCCTTAATCGTCATCACGTGGAGAACCCACCGGTTAATGCATTAAATAACGAGACTATTATTGTGTGTTTTGCATACAATAATAGTCTCGTTTTAGTTTTTAAAAAAGGAGTACACAATATGATAGCACCAATATTAGCACTCAGTCCTGTTATACCGTATATTGTCCTTGTTGTTGCATTTTTCGCCCTTATAAAGGGCGCAGATATGTTTGTAGATGGTGCCGCGTCTATGGCAAAAAAACTAGGAATTTCGCCTACAATCATAGGGCTCACCATTGTTGCAATGGGAACCAGTGCCCCTGAAGCCGCCGTAAGCATAACGGCAGCTTTAGATAAAAGCAACGGAATAGCCTTAGGCAATGTTGTCGGTTCAAATATTTTCAACCTGCTTGTAGTGCTTGGTGTGTGTATGCTTATCACCACAGTTCCTACCACCAAGGAGATATTAAAGCGTGACTATCCTTGGAATATTCTCGCAACCGTGGCGGTTATCGTTTTTATAATAGACGGACAGATAACCCGTCTCGAAGGTTTGATACTCCTTGTGCTTTTTGTAACCTATATTGCTTATGTGGTTTACAAGGCAATAAAAAATCGTGAAACCTCAGACGATGATGAAATTAAAGACATCTCTTGGTCAAAGAGCATTCTCTTTCTCCTTGTAGGAATTGTTCTTATCGTCCTCGGCGGTGACTTTGTTGTTGACAGTGCTACCACTATCGCAAGGAGCTGGGGAGTAGACGATATGCTCATAGGTCTCACTATCGTTGCCCTTGGCACCTCTTTACCTGAGCTTGTTACCTCTATTGTTGCCGCCAAAAAAGGCGAATGTGGTATGGCAATCGGCAATGTAGTAGGCTCAAATATGTTTAACCTGCTTTTTATACTCGGTATGACCACAACCATCACTCCGATTTTAGGTATAGACCTTGCTGCAGGAATTTTTGTAGATTCGATTGTGCTTTTGGTATTTACCGTTATTATGTATCTGTTCTCCATTCACGGCACCAAGCTTCAAAAGGGAAAAGGTGCAGCTTCGCTTGTGTTCTATTTTGCCTATCTTGCATACATTATACTAAGAGCATTCGGTACAATCTAATATATACTCTTTAAATATTGCAAACGGGGAGTAGTCGGCACTGAAAAAAAGTGTTGCATTATTCGTCATCACACCCTCTTTAGGGTCGGGTAATGTATTAAATGACAAGACTGTTGCTGTAAATTCTTTACGGCAGCAGTCTTGTTTTTTTACATAAAATTCATATCAGGAGGAGTAAATATGGAATATGTTTTACTTATCGTAGGGTTTGCCCTTTTGGTAAAGGGTGCAGATTTCTTTGTAGACGGAGCAGCGTCACTTGCCCGCAAACTGGGTATTTCGGCAGCAATCGTAGGTCTCACTATTGTGGCAATGGGAACAAGTGCTCCCGAAGCGGCAGTAAGTATAACCGCAGGTGTTAAGGCAAAGTTTTTCGGAGTTGTCGGAGCCAGTGATATGGCAGTGGGAAATATTCTCGGCTCAAATCTTTTTAACCTTCTTTTTATACTTGGCATTTGTATGATGATAAAGCCTATTCCCACATCATTAGGCTCCTTAAAACGCGATTTCCCTTGGGCTATATGCACTACTATACTTTTCATTCCTATGATAATGGACGGAAGGCTCACCGTTTTAGAAGGAATAATACTGCTCTCTCTTTTCGTTATATACATTGGCTGGATGGTGTATCAGAGCATAAAAAATCGCGTGGTTTGTGAAGACGAAACCAAGCAGATGCCTCTTTATAAGAGTATATTGTTGCTTCTTATCGGTCTTGCAATGATAATATGCGGCGGACAGTTTGTTGTAAACAGTGCTACCACAATAGCAGAGAACCTTGGTATGGATTCAACCCTTATCGGTCTTACCATCTGTGCTATCGGCACCTCTCTGCCTGAGCTTGTTACTTCTGTTGTTGCTGCCCGTAAGGGTGAAAGTGAACTTGCAGTAGGTAATGTTATCGGCTCCAACATTTTTAACCTCCTCTTCATTCTTGGAACAACCGTTATCATAAGCCCCATTTCGGTAAATGCAGATATGATGATCGATACAATCATCCTTCTTGTCGCCACCGCTTTGATGATGCTCTTCTCCTTCACAGGAAAACGCTGTAATCGAATCGAAGGTGTTATATCCTTTGCGGCATATCTGGGTTATACCGCATATATTATCTGCCGTGCATACGGAATAATTTAATCAGTTTATCAAGTATCACCATTATAAAAAAGCAATCGGCATCTGCATCAGTGCAGGTGCCGATTGCTTTTTGTCAAACATGAACATATATCTTTTTTGGTAATAAATCTTTTTAATAACAAATATTAAAAATGGCTTTAACCGTTTCAAAGTCTAAGGGGATATAGCTGTTTATCACACGGGTCTTACCAAAGGTGCAAAGCTCGGCAAGACGGTCAGCGCAGTTTTCAACGCCGAATTCTTTGAGTGTCGATGGCATACCGATTTCTTTGAAAAATTCTGCCATTGCCTCAATGCCCTTAAGAGCGGCACTGTTATCATCGGCATCGTTTATCTCCCATACATTACGCGCAAAGAGAGCAAAACGTGCTGTGTTTGCAGTGTATACAAACCTTGCCCAGGCAGGGAAAAGGACCGCAAGACCTGCTCCGTGAGCAATATGGTCAAACTCGCCCGAAAGCGCGTGTTCAAGCTGATGTACTGCAAGTGCATTTTCTCTGCCACAGCCTGTAAGATTGTTGTGGGAAAGGGATGACGCCCACATCATATCCGCTCGCGCTTCATAGTTTTCGGGGTCTTTCATTAAAGTTCTTCCTGCTGTAATTACTGATTTTAAAATTCCTTCGGCAATGCGGTCGGTAAGGGGAGTGTCCTCGCAGGGAAAGAAATAACGCTCCATAGTGTGTGACATAATATCAACGATTCCGCAAGCGGTGTGATATTTGTTTACTGTGTAGGTAAGCTCAGGATTACATATAGCAAATAAGCATCTGTTATAGTCACTGCCAAAGCCCTTTTTGATATTCTCTTCCATATTGGTCATAACCGCAGAAGCACTCATTTCACTTCCTGCAGCCGCAAGTGTAAGCACACATCCTACGGGAAGAGCGGCTGTGGGTTGACTTTTGCCAAGGGGAAGCTCCCATACGTCAAAGTCATTTGCGGCGCCCAGAGCGGTAAATTTCGAGGAATCTATAACACTTCCGCCGCCTACCGCCAAAATAAGCTCAACATTTTCAGATTTTGCAATTTTCACGGCCTCTCTTATAAAACTGAGCTTGGGATTGGGCTCTACTCCTCCCATTTCCACTACCTTAATTCCCTCAGCGTTAAGAGAAGTCATAATAACATCATAAAGCCCTGTTTTCTTAATGCTGTTTTGTCCGTATTGGAGCATAATCTTCTTAAAGCCATAGCTTTTTATAATGCTTCCCACATCTTTTTCTCTGTTTTTGCCAAAAAACACCTTAGTGGGAGCATAAAAAGTAAAATCTCGCATTGTATCAGCTCCTTAACAAATTCTGGGCAGACCCTCGCCGATAAGAATACCTACCTTTTTCTTTCCGCCGATAGCCGTGTTTACAGTCACACCCTCGCCTGAGGTTACCTTACCTATAATAGCGGCATTTTCGCCGTATTTACTGTTTTTGATGATTTCGAGAGCCCTTTTCGCATCTTTTTCAGCCACAACGCAGGTAAGCTTACCCTCGTTGCCCATATGCATAATATTAAGACCTAAAAGCTTAACAAACGACCTTACCTGAGGGTTTACGGGGATAGCCTCTTCATAAATTTCAAAGCCTTTACCCGACGCCTCTGCAAGTTCGTTTAAAACGGTGCCAAGACCTCCTCGGGTAATATCGCGCATAGCGTGTACCTCTACACCCTCGCTTTTGAGACTCAGTACCATCTCGCAAAGGGGGGCAACATCGCTGGAAATATTGTTTTTTATTCCCATTCTACCCGAAAGAATAGTGGCGTGATGGTCTCCCATACTGCCCGAAACGATTATAACATCTCCCTCGCGGCATTTTGTCGACGCGTAGTCTTCTCCCTCAACAAAGCCGACACCCGCAGTGTTTATATAAATTCCGCCGTTTCCGTTTATTACCTTTGTGTCGCCTGCCACTACCTGAACACCTGCTTCTCTGGCAGCTTGAGCCATAGAGGCGGCAATGAGCTTCAGCTCCTTTGTGTCTGCGCCTTCCTCAATAATAAATGCGCTGGTTATATATTTAGGCACAGCGCCGCGCATAAGCAGATCGTTTACCGTGCCGCAAACGGCAAGTCTGCCGATGTTTCCGCCCTTAAAAAATACGGGGTCAACAACAAAGCTGTCGGTAGTAACGGCAATTCTTTTGCTGCCGTCTACTACGGCACTGTCCTCCATCTGCATAAGTACGGGATTTTTGTAGGATGCGGCAAAAATCTGTTCGATAAGCTCTTTGGTGGATTGTCCGCCGCTGCCGTGTGCAAGGGTTATTTTCATAATAATTATCCTTTGTTACTGTAATGATTAAAACAACTTCCCTCGTGGGAAACCATACAAGCCCCCACAGGGTTTACGGGAGTGCATACCTTACCAAAAAGAGGGCACTCTTCGGGTCGTTTAAGCCCTGTAATGACCTCTCCGCAGGAACAGCCCTTAGGAACAAAGTCCTCATAAAGATTGTTGCTTCCCGCGTCAAAATGAGAATATTCTGCCCTTAATCTCATACCCGAAAGGGGAATTATTCCCAGTCCGCGCCAAGCGGCATCGCAAGGCTCAAAATACTTTTCTACCAGACGGTAGGAATCTTCATTTCGGTGGGTTTGCACAGCCTCGGGGTAAAGATTTTTAACAACACCCTTTCCCTGAAGCTTAGTAAGTGCCCATATGGCAGTAAGGAGCTGTTTGCCCTCAAATCCCGCAACCGCAAAGGGTATCTGAAACTTTTCAGCAGGCTCCTTAAAAATATCACTGCCTGTAATGACGCTTACGTGACCGGGGGCTATCATACCCGTTATCTCACCCGAAGCGGTGAGCACCCTGTCGATAACACGAGGCATAGTTTTAAGGGCGCAGAGCAGTTTTACATTTTTTATGTTCTGTGCGATAAGCTCCTCTAACAGCACCGCATAAAGGGGAGTGGTGGTCTCAAAACCTACCGCCGCAAAAATAAAGGTGGTCTCGGGCTCGGATTTAGCGGTTTCGATAATATCAAGAGGGGAGTATACCATCATAACCCTGCCGCCCTGAGCCTGTGCATCACGAAGACAGCCCTTTTGTGACGGTACCCTTATCATATCACCGAAACTGCATACGCAGGTGTTTGCCATTAGGGAAAGCTCACACAGCTTTTCAATGTATGCTGCAACCGTAACGCAAACGGGACAACCGGGGCCTGTTATCAGCCTTATTTTGTCGCTGAGCATTTCTTCAATGCCATTTTCGACGATAGCACCTGTGTGGGTGCCGCAAACCTCCATAAGAGTAACGGGTGCGCCGTCATAGTTTTTTAAAAAATCTGCAATTTCGCCGAATTTATTCATTTTCAATTTCCTTTATCATCTCAAAAAGCTCGGTCATATTTTCGGCTTCCTCTTCGTCGAGCTTTTGTATTATAAGACCTGCGTGAACAAGCACAAAATCACCCACCGAAACCTTAACAACACCCGTGTGAGCGCGGACGATATTGCCCGAAAAGTTTACAGTCGCAATATTTTCTTCTATTTTCTCAATTCTGCCGGGTAATGCAACGCACATATGCTATTCCTTTCTTCCTGCAATGTAAAGCTGACCTAAAGCAATTCCCCCATCACCGCAGGGCACTTTTTCGTTTAAATAAACCTCAAAACCTGCCGCTGTCAGCCGTTTTGTTAAATAAGAGGTGAGAATACGGTTGTTAAAGGTACCGCCCGATAGAGCGATTTTTTGCACCTTTTCGGCCTTTGCAACCTTAAAGAGACCATCTGACAGTGCGTAGTGAAAGCCCAGAGCCAGTGAGTAGACACCCACTCCGCGGCTCTTAGCCACCGCAATATCGCAAAGGAGCTTTACGGTATCAAGTATACCGTTATTATAATCTAAATCAAGAGGATATGCAACTGCTTTGCGGCTGATAGCAAAATTTGCCGCGTTTTCAAGCTTTATCGCACATTCGCCTTCGTAATTGTTATATGAGCCAAAGCCTAAAAGTGCGCATACAGCATCAAAAAGTCTGCCACAGCTCGAAGATTTGACACAGTTTAGGTTCATTTTAATTGCTGCGGATATTACCGCTGCATCATCGGGAGAGAATATGTCGGCAGGTGGCTTTATTCCTCCTGCAGTACAGTAACAAGCAAGAGCCTGTCCTGCATTTTTTGCCGTCTCATCTCCACCGCACATAGTAACAGACCTGAGATGAGCAACACGCCTGAAATCCGAACCCTCACAATAGAGCACCTCTCCGCCCCATATGCTTCCGTCGGGACCGTAACCCGTACCGTCAAGGGCAAAGCCTAAAACCTTATCAAGATTATGCTCTGCCATAACCGAGGCAATGTGAGCGTGATGGTGCTGAACGGGAATAGCTTCTTTTCCATACAGTCTGCGTGAAATACCCGAACTGAAATAAGCAGGGTGCATATCGCAAACCGTAATATCGGGTGTAAAGCCGTAGAGCTTTGATATGTGCGTGGCTGTTTTTTCATAAACTGCTGCACAGCCGTCGTCCTCTAAATCTCCAAAATGCTGAGACAGTACAGCTTTTTTATTTTTATAAAATCCAAAGCAGGACTTAAGGTCACCGCCTGCGGCAAAAATCGTTTTTGCTCCTGCACAGACAGAAATACCCGCAGGGGCAACTCCTCTGCCTCTGCGCATAATATGGACCTTACCGTCGCGCACATAATATATCGAATCGTCAAGGGGTGTCACTATATCACGGTCGTGATATAATACTCCGTCAAGATAAGGGTTATTTTCAGCAATATCCAGCATAATTTTATTTTCGGTAATAATAGGCTCTCCCGAAATATTTCCGCTGGTCATAATTATGGGTCCCAGCATACGGCATAGCAAATGCTGAACAGGATTGGAGGGAAGCATTGCGCCGATGAAACGACTGCCATCGCATACGCCCTCACAAAAATCCTTTACTTTTTCTATTAAAACAATAGGACGGGCAGGGGAGCTAAGCAGTTTTTCTTCCTGCTCACATACCTTGCCGAATTCTCTTATCGACTCAATGCTTGGAAACATTACCGCAAAGGGCTTTTGTTCTCTGAGTTTTAGTTCTCTCAGCCTTGCAACCGCCTTTGGCTCAAACGGACTGCAAACAAAATGGTATCCGCCTATATCCTTAACTGCAATAACACCCATATCGGATACGCAGCTCACGGCTGAGAGCAGCGGATCTGCGGTGTTTCCCTCGGGGTACCAAAGAAGCTTTGGTCCGCACTCCTTACAGGCAATGGTCTGAGCATGAAGCCGTTTCCCCTGAGGTGAGGTGTATTCGGTCTGACACTCACTGCATAGGGAGAATTTTTCCATAAGGGTGTTTTCTCTGTCGTAGGGGAGTTTTTTAATTATAGAATATCTGGGACCGCATACGGTACAGCTAATAAAGGGATGCAGATATCTGCGATCGTTTTTATCGCTAAGTTCAGCAAGGCAACTTTCACAGGTTGCAATATCGGGTATTATTTCGGGGAGATGCTCAGTATCATTTCCGCTTTCTGTAATGCTAAAGCCTTCACCCTCAAATTCGGCAGCTTCACTTACTTCAATATTGTCGATACGGGCAGTATCAGGCAATAAAGAAACAAGGCGACGGAGGAATTCCTCCGTCACCCGGTTATCACTTCGTATGACAATTTCGGCATTGGCGCCAAGGTTTCGGGCGGTGCCCGAAAGCTGCATTTCGTCTGCAACCTTCTTGCAGCAGGGACGGAAACCCACTCCCTGCACGATACCGGTTATAAATATTCTTTTTGTCATTCGGTTTCGATGCTGTCTATAGCCATTTCCTTTCCGATTTCGCTGGGCACTCCGGCTGTTCCGCAGTGGGGACACTCAAAGTGGAAGGGCTTTTTCATAAAGAGTTCGCCGCAGCTTGGACATTTAAGCATAGATTTCACCTTGCGAACGGTTACGGGAACATCCTCGCAGCAGGTTCCTACTGCATTTATCTCAATGTTCATAATAACCGCTTCGGGAGAAAATCCGCTGGATTCGCCGATAACAAGGTTAATTTGTTTAACCTTAGTATGGCCTCTTTCTTCAAGAGCCATCTGGGCGTGTTCTATAATATGTACAGCTTCATGATGCTCGTGCATATATACACTTCCTTATTTCATATCAATGCATTTCTTTGGGCACTTGTAGGCGCAGATAGCACAGTGGATGCACTTTTCCTCGTCAATGACCCAAATCTTATTTTCTCTGTCAACAGTAACAGCATCCTGAGGACAAGCCTTTGCACAGATTCCGCAGAATACGCAGAGATCAAGATCTGCCTTTGGAGTAGCGTCAACATCATATCCGCGCTTAAACTCAGGCTCATTAGCCTCTGCGGCAGAAGATGCCGACATATCAATGCACTTCTTGGGACATTTGTCTACGCAAAGTCCACAGCTTACACAGTTTTCTGCGTCAAGCTTCCATACCTTATTGGCACGGTCAACGGTTAGAGCACCCTGAGGACAGTTTTTAGCGCAAAGTGTACAGAAAACACATTTGTCAAGGTCTGCCTTGGGAAGACTTGCACCGCTGTCTTCCACAGCCTTGGTTTCGGGAGCTGCGGTAGCAGTAGCGGCATCAACCATCTTAACGCACTTTTTGGGACACTTATAGTAGCAGATTCCACAGTGGATGCACTTGTCTTCGTTTACCTTCCAAAGCTTTGAATCTCTGTCAAGCTCAATAGCACCCTGAGGACAAGCCGAAGCACAAATTCCGCAGTACACACAGGTATTAAGATCAGCCATAGGCAGATCGTCAACATCATACTGGGGAAGAGCAACCTCGGTCTTAGTTGTGTCGGTGCCCATTTCAAGACATTTCTTGGGGCATTTCTCTACGCAAAGTCCACAGCTTACGCACAGGGTCTCATCAAGCTTCCAGGATTTAGAAGCGCGGTCTACCGAGAGAGCTCCCTGAGGACAGTTCTTAGCGCAAAGTCCGCAGAATACACACTTGTCGAGGTCGGCTGTGGGCATTGAAGCTCCGCCTGTAGCCTCAGAAATCTCAGCACCTGCCTTTTTAAAGGTATCTACCGTTTTGGTGGTGCTGGGTGCGGTGTAGTTAATGTCGGAGGAAAGCACCTTTTTGGGGCATCCGACAACGCAGTTTTCACACTGAACGCAGCCCATACGGTCAATAGACCAGGCACCTGCGTTTCTATCTACCTTAATTGCGGCAGAAGGACATTTCTTTTCGCAAAGTCCGCAGAAGATACAGTTATCAATATCGATAACAATGCTTCCTCTGGTACGCTCAGGGAATTCTTTTTTATTAAAGGGGTATCCGTAGGTGGCGGGCTTTTTAAAGAGTGACTTTAAAACACCGCCTGTAAAGGAGCCGTATTTATTCATTTTATATCCCCCTTATCTTTCGGTACAGCTTACGCAGGGGTCGATGGTGAGAACCAGAATCGGCACATCTGCGAAGTCACAACCCTCAAGAATTTTAACGAGGGAAGGAATGTTAGCAAAGGTTGGGGTGCGTACGCGGGCGCGGTTGAGGAACTGTGTTCCGTCTCCGCGGAAGTAGAATACAGCTTCACCTCTGGGCTGCTCAAGACGGACAAAGGCTTCTCCGTTGGGGTTGCCCTTAACGTCAACAGCAACGGGACCCTCAGGTATCTTATCTACTGCCTGACGGATAATACTAAAGGACTGGAAAATCTCCTCAACACGAACCTCGCAACGTGCATAGCTGTCGCAGTCCTTACCGGTGATTATATCAAAATCAAGGTCGTCGTAAGCGGCATAACCAAGCTTTCTTGTATCCTGCTCGATTCCTGCAGCCCTCATCATAGGACCTACTGCGCCGTTTAAGATAGCGTCTTCCTTAGTAAGGATACCTACACCCTTAAGACGGGATGCAACGGTGTAATCCTTCATAAATACGTTGGTAAGGCTTCTGACTTCCTCTTCCATCTTGTCGAACATATCAACAAAGCTTCTGAGCATGGAGTTATCCATATCCTTAAGAACGCCGCCGATTTTGTTAACCGAGAAGATAACGCGTCCGCCGGTGGAAGCCTCGAACATATCGAGAATAGTTTCTCTCATTCTCCAGCAGTGCATAAAGAGGCTCTCAAAACCGAATGCGTCTGCAAGGAGACCAAGCCATAAAAGATGGCTGTGAAGACGGGACATCTCGCACCAGATAGTGCGCAGATATTTGGCTCTGTCGGGAATTTCTACATCCATAATACGCTCAATACCCTCTGCGTAACCCATTCCGTGCATAAAGGAGCAGATGCCACAGATACGCTCGATAACATACATATAATCGTGGAAATTCCTCTTCTCAACAAGCTTTTCAAGACCTCTGTGAATAAATCCGATAGAGGGAATAGCTTCTACAACCTTTTCGTCCTCGAGCACAAGGTCAAGATGAATAGGCTCGGGGAGTACTGGATGCTGAGGGCCGAAAGGCACAATACTTCTTTTACTCATTTCATTACCCTCCTTATTTAAACGGTGTCTCGACAGCTATATCATACAGCTTGTTTTTATAGTCGAGAGCGATGTATTTAATTTTAATTCCGAAAAGCTCACTCATTTCGTTTTCGTAGAGGAAAGCGTTGGGGAATATAGCGGTGATGCTTTCAATCTCGGCATCTTCGGGGATAGATACCTTATAGTTTTTAAAGGTGTATCCTATAACATAAGAATAAAGAAGGTCGTAGCCGTCCTTTGTTCTTACCGAGCAGATTTGTGAAAGACGGGCACCCTTGTTTCTCAGGGAGTGGGCCTTAATGGTTATCTGGTCGGGAGAAAGTGTTTTAAGCTCATAGTTTTCTCTCATTATTTTTCTTCCCCTTTCTTTTTCTTTGCTTCCTTGAAAGCCTTCTGTTTTTCGTCAAGAACGCCTAAAGCCTTAACGACACCGTCGATAATTGCTTCGGGACGGGCGGCACATCCTGGAACATAAACGTCTACGGGAATTGCCTTGTCCACACCGCCGATTATATTGTAAGCGTCCTTGAAAACTCCACCGTTGCAGGCGCAGATTCCAACAGCTACAACAACCTTAGGCTCGGGCATCTGATCGTAAAGCTGCTTAACGACAGCCTTGTTTTTTTCATTTATTCCGCCGGTAACAAGGAAAATATCGGCATGCTTGGGATTTCCTGTGTTGATAATACCGAAACGCTCTACATCGTAAACGGGAGTAAGACAGGCAAGAACCTCTATGTCACATCCGTTACAGCTGGAGCCATCGTAATGAAGCAACCAGGGTGATTTTGCAATTTTAGCCATTTAGATTTCCTCCCTTAAAAAATGTACTCTAAAAAGAGAAGGTTGAGTCCGCCGCAAACGATAGTAACGCCCCAGGCGAGTTTAACCATAAGCTCCCACTTAACACGTGCGCTGATGTTATCAATAAGTGTTTCGAGGAAGTACACGATTATAGCAGCAGCAATAGCTACGGGTATGCTCCACCACTCATTACAAAGGAAGAAGAGAGCTACAACACCTAAAAGGAAGGTGTTTTCATACCAGTGAGCAACCTCTATCATACCGAGATTTCTGCCCGAAAGGTCGGTGGTAACACCCTTAACAAGCTCCTGATGAGCGTGGTGTGAGGTAGAAATATCAAAGGGAGATTTTCTAAATTTGATAGTAAGTATGAAGAGGAAGCCTATAAATATTCCGGGGAGATAAATGATAGCGGGAAGGTCGTTGCTTCCGATGTCCATAATCTTAAAGGAGCCGACACCGTTGTTCATAATTCCTGTTGCCATATAGAAGCCAACGGCGGTGATAAGTACCATAGGCTCGTAAGCGAGCATCTGCATCATTTCACGCTGAGCGCCCATTGTCGACATTGCCGAGTTAGAAGAGGTGGCGGCAAACACAAGGAACATAGCAGCGGTAGAAAGAGCCAGAAATACAAGCAGAAGGTCAACACCCGCAAAGAAAAGAACGCCGGTGAAGATTATGAGAATAAGAAAGCTGAATGCGATAACAAATTGTCCGTGGTTAAGAGCAAGGGTCTCTTTGGAAAACAGCTTCGCAACATCATAAAAGGGCTGGAAGACAGAGGGACCGCGTCTGCCCTGCATACGGGCGGAAAGCTTACGGTCGATACCTGCAAGAAGTCCTGCAACAAGTCCGCCTAAAAGGATATAACAGATAGCACAAATAATTCTTAAAGCAGTCATTACAGAACACCTCCTACAGTAAGCACCATACCGATTATAAGTCCTGCTGCCGCAATAGCGGTGGCAACATTCATAAGACGGTCGGTACCAATCATATCAGAAAGATACCAGTTTGCGTGGTACATTGTGCGCTCCTCGTCAAAGGCACCAACATAGTGACGTTCGTCACCTGTGTCAATACCCGACATATAAACGCCTGTCTTACGGGTCTTAACAAAGCGGGTGATAACAAAACCTGCAACTATAACCAGCGCGAGAGCGATTATCATAAGAATAAGGATAAACAGATTTTCATCGGAAAGTACAGGCTTAAAGTCTACGGTACCGTAAAGTGAGTTAACAATGGGGGTAACGAGACTGCCCGAAAGGAAGGGGAATACCAGACAGAGGGCTACCATCATAACGGTGTGACCGCCGATAGAGATCCACTGATCAAGACTGGTGGTGTCCTTTCTGCGAACGGTGGGACGGGCATAAGCGAGAAGCTTACTGATCCACTTTGTCCAGTAAAAGAGTGTGGTTGCAGAACCGAATGCAAGAAGCAGAACAAGTATAATGTTACCTGCATCTACAAAGGCCTGCAGTGCGCTCCACTTGGAAATAAGCATTCCAAAGGGGGCAAGATACATTCCTGCGATACCGATAACCATTGCGATAGCAAGGGCAGGATATCTCTTAATAAGACCGTGCATATCCTCGATGTTACGGCTGCCCGAAGCGTGCTCTACAGAACCTACGGTCTGGAAAAGCAGAGACTTGGATACGCAGTGGAACATCATAAGGAAGATTGCAGCCCATATAGTTTCGTTGATACCTACACCGCAGCAGGCAACTATAAGACCGAGATTGGAAATTGTGGAATAAGCCAGAACCTTTTTACCGTCGGTATGTATGATGGCGCGGATAGAAGCAACAAAGAAGGTGAATCCGCCGATAAGAGCAACTGTAAGACCTACAAGATTACCTGTCATAGCAGGAGCTATACGGATAAGGAGATAGATACCTGCCTTAACCATAGTAGCGCTGTGGAGCAGTGCGGAGGAGGGGGTAGGAGCCACCATTGCGCCCATAAGCCAGCGTGAGAATGGGAGCTGTGCCGACTTTGTAAGAGCAGCAAGAGCAAGACAGATAAGGGGAATAACGATAACAGGATCGTTAGACTCTACAAGATCCTGAAGATTAAATATATGCATATTAAGTGCCGCATAGCCGATAGCTGCCGCAAAACCTACACCGCCTAAAAGGTTCATCCAAAGGGCGCGGAAGGAGTTGTTTACAGCCTCCTCGGTTTTGGTATAGCCGATAAGCAGGAAGGAAACTACAGAGGTTATCTCCCAGAAGAAATACATCCAGATAAGGTTTGCCGAGAAGACAATACCGAACATAGCACCGAGGAAAACGAAGAGCATAGAGCAGAAGAAGGAACGTCTGTCCTTAACCTCGTCACCGTGATGGTGGTGATAATCCTTAAGGTAACCAACGGCATATACACAGATAAGACCGCCGACAATTGCTATCATAAGGCAGAGAATAAGGGTAAGATTGTCGCAGAAAATATATTCATTTACTGCGTGAGCATTACCCGAAAGCTCAAGCCAGGCAATAAAGCAGGTCTGAACAACAGAGAGCAGAGCAGCATAGTACTTTTTGTACTTAAAGCTCAGGTAGATGATTATACCCATAAGGATAAATTCGATAGCCAGCATACCGTAGTTAACGGTGCCGATAATATCGAATCCACCCAGAGCAAAATCGTGAGGGATGAAATGTTGTTCCTTGCCGAAATTAAGCACCGCGAAAATTACGGTAGCTATAATAATGGCACCGCTGCTTATGTATACCGACACTTTACGAAGATTGTTGTTCTTCACAAAGGCCTGTACCAAAGCCGCGAGGAAGGGGAAAATAATTAAGAGTGCAATGAATGTTTCCATAGCCTTGACCTTTCTATGCACACAAACAGTTAAAAAAAACCCATCTGGGTGCATTATATAATATGTACTATATAATAATAGTTATTTTATCGAATAATGTCAACAGTTTATTCACACAATATTGATATTTTTTTAACAAACTTTTTGTGCGTTTTGCCATAAAAAATATGCACCTCCAAAAGTGTCTAGTTTTCGAGGTGCATATGACTTATTGAAGCAGCCTTTTTAATACTCCTTAAGATTCTTTATGTATTCAAAGGTCTTTTTTTCACCCTCACACTTAAGCATTATAAGGCATTTTTCTAAGAGTGCCGCTGTATCTTTATGCAGATAAAGACGAGCGTTACCCTTGTCAAAATAATTAAAGGGGTGGGCGTCGGTATAGTTTTTGCCCTGATATATCTTACTTGCTGCAACGCGGTCGCAAAACATTTCTTTAAAATATTTTACGGGCATTTTTACAGGCTCATACCGTTTAGAGACAGGACTTACATCGTTCCAATATTCAAAATGATGCTTATTTCTGCCCTTGTGGTGCAGCCAGGCAGCCGAATAGCCGAAAAGCTCCCGTTCCATCTCATTAGGGCTGCGGTTTCCCTGATAATATTTAACACCTGCAATAAATTCGGCAGGGGAAAACTTAGAAAGGTCGTGAAGAAGACCCCTTACGGGAATTCCTGCCTTAAAGCAGTGTCGCATAACTGCGTTTCTGTGTTTTGAAACGGTTAGAAAATGCTTTAGTGGGTGTATCATAGCTTTAAGCCTTTATATCAAAAATTTCTTTAAGGGAAGAGAGCTTGGCTTCGGCATCGGCCTTATCATTGCCTCTTACACAGTAATAAACCTTGCATTTAGGCTCGGTGCCTGAGGGACGGATAGCAACAAAGCTACCGTCCTCTAAATTATAGCGTAAAACATTGGAGGGTACAAATCCCTCGGGGGGACTGAGCAGGAAATCCTCTACCGAAGTGACTTTGATACCTGCAGCCTCTGTAAGGGGATTTTTTCTCATACCGTCAAGCAAAGCGTTCATTTTGTCGGCTCCGTCTACACCCTTGAAGAAGGTGCTGGACTGGGTATCAAGGAAATAGCCGTGAGCCTCAAACAACTCGTTTAAAACATCGATAAGGGTCTTACCCTGCTTTTTATAGTAATCTGCCGCCTCGCAGAACATAAGAGAGGCCTGAACAGCGTCCTTATCACGGACAAAATCGCCGATAAGACAGCCGTAGCTTTCTTCATAACCGAATACATAGTTCTTGTCACCAAGGGCGTTGTGAACTTTAATTCTGTCACCTATAAACTTAAAGCCTGTAAGGGTCTTTTCAACCTCTACACCGAAAGACTCCGCCACCTTGTCACCAAGAGTAGAGGTAACAACGGTGTTTATCATAAGGGGGTTTTCGGGCAGACAGCCCTGCTCGGTCATACGGGTGAGAATATAGTGGAGAAGAAGTGCACCCGACTGATTTCCTGTAATAAGCTCACAGCGGTCACCGCAGTTTATAGCCGCACCCAGACGGTCGCAGTCGGGGTCGGTTGCTATAGCGATATCTGCACTGTGCTCACGCATAAGCTCTATTGCCGCATCGTATGCCGCAGGCACCTCGGGATTAGGACTTTTTGTGCCCGAAAAATCAGGGTCGGGCTCACACTGTGAGAGAACGGGTAAAACGGTATATCCTGCCTCGTCTAAAACATCGCGAACAGGAATATTTCCCGTTCCGTGCTGAGGAGTGTATACCACCTTTATGTTTTTCTCCTCGTCGGGGTCGAACTGAAGAGCAAGAACCTCTTCGTAATAGGTCTCGTCAATCTCTTCTCCAACGATTTCAACAAGCTCTCCTGCCCCGCTCAGAGAAAGGCACTTAACATCAAGCTCATCTGTAACAGCGTTTACAAAGCCTGTCACCTCATCAGCAATAGAGGGGATAAGCTGACAACCGTTTTCGTCGTATAGCTTATATCCGTTGTATTCGGGGGGATTGTGGGATGCGGTAATTACAACACCGCCGAAGCAGCCTAAATATCTTACCGAGAAGGAAAGCTCAGGAGTGGTTCGCAGATCCTCAAAAAGATATGTCTTTATACCGTGCGCGGCAAGAACGCCTGCCGTAACCTCGGCGAATTCGCGGCTCATTCTGCGGTTGTCGTGAGCAATAACGATACCGTCCTCCTTGGCTTTATCACCTTTAGAGCAAATATAATTTGCAAAGCCTTCGGTAGCCTTTGATACGGTGTATTTGTTCATACGGTTGCTTCCTGCACCGATAATACCGCGAAGACCTGCAGTGCCGAATTCCAGATCCTTATAAAATCTGTCTTTAATCTCGGTTTCGTTATCCTTTAAAGCCTCAAGCTCGGCTACAGTAGCAGTATCGGCTTTTTCTATCCAGTGAAGATATTTTTCTTTAAAATCCAATTTTGGTCACCTCAAAAAAACTAAGTGTTATCATTATATCAAAACAAGTGGAATTTTACAACACTATTCTTTGAGAATTTCTTCAACAAACCAGCGGCTTTCTTCTAAAAACAAAAAACGCTCTTTCATATTTATCCTGCAGGTGTATCTTATGCCTGCCCCACCCGCCTTTAGGGATGCGGCAGGACGGATATCAAGCACCTTGTCGATAAAAAAGGAGGAACCGTCCTCCCAAAGAATTTTCAGCGGAAGTATTCTGCCCTCGGTGTCAAAACGGGCGGTAACCTCCACATAAGTTTTTTTAAATTTTGCCATTTACAGTCTGAACCACCCTTCGGGATGTACTTTAACCAAGCCCTTCAAACCCGAATCAGGTTTTGGAAGACAAATTTTTCGCTATACTTCGTCAAAATACTCGCAAATCCGACAGGATTTACTGTGTTTTTTCCTCGTATATCAAAAAATAACGTTGTTTACAAAACTCTTCGACCTTAAAGGAGTGGTTTTTTGAGTAGATTTTGGTGAAGAGAAGTTCATAAGGCTGACGCCTATGAACGACGATGAGCCAAAAGATGCCTTAAAATCCACCCTTTAAGGCTGGTTCGGGTTTAAAGGGTTTGGTTATGGTCTTCATAAGGGTCAAAATCGGTAAGC
>JAZOBS010000026.1:0-37467 GCA_045596085.1 Acutalibacteraceae bacterium
GGCGGAAATAGATAGCGTAAAGTACACCACAAAAGCAGACTGCGGTTAGCATTACATAGACCAAAAACCGCACCATTTTTGATTTGGCGTCCACAAGCACAAGAACTGCGGGGATATATAGCATCGACAGTGCAAATCTCATCACGATAGCATCGTCAAGATAGATAAATATGTAACCGGTCATTATTCCGGCTACAAATTCGATTAGATATGTACAAACCATACAACTATTACTGCGGGACACGGTAGATTACCTCGCTTTCTATTAAATTTCGGCAGGTCTTATCGGGGAAATAAGGTATGTATTTAGTGATTTGCTTTTGGGTGATTCGGTTTTCTGAGATATAGTCGGATATAAGTTTACGTTTATACTCATCAAGGGTTTCGGTATCAATACCGTTCATTAGTTCCAAGAAGCATAGGACAGGTGCGTTAAATTTATCAATTTTCGTTCTTGCAGCGCGTAATGATATTCTTTGTCCTGCAATCGTTACTGTTCTTGACCTCTTCTTTTCGACGTTAGTATAAATATTGATTGTTTTTGGCTTAACCTTTGTTAACCCAAGTTGATACTGCATATAAGTACCTGAGTAATAACCAAAGACTTCTTCATTATCACAAATATATTTCTTCTCAATAGCGGTTAGGGTATTAAATATAAGCGTACCGAATTTGGTTTTCTTAGGTATAAAATATACACCTCGTTCAAGTCGTACTATCTTTTTGGCTTTACATAGTTCGCTTAGTTCTTTGTAGATTTGTTGTTTGGAATAGTTTTCGTATTCAACCTCATTGGCTAATATGGGTTTGTTGTACCCATATGTTTTCGTTAAAAAAATAAATAAACTCATTTTAACCTCCTTGTTTTTAGGAGAAACTTTCACATAGTGCGTGAAATTTACTCCCTATTTTTACAATGTAATTTATATGGTTTGAAACAGTTAAAAAGTGCTCGGAACCCCCTTAAATACTGGATTTGTGTGTAGAAAAAGACCATACCCTCTAACTTTGGGTATGGTCTTATTTTAACATCATTAGGTGCCATGGCTGCACCCATATTGTTTGAATCAGTTATTCCAAACTCAAGCATTTTTCCAAGCATACAGTCTACAAGCTTGATTTTTCTGCCTTTCCCTAACACGACAGCACCTGACCCTGTTACCGTCCACTGTGCTGTTGGGGGTCGAACTCCCCCATATTCAAGTGGAAATCTGTACTGACGTTCTGCAGAGCAAAAATGAGATGATGTGGCAGCTACAGATAACGTGGCTGAACCGCTATTTACACCTATAGCTGCGTTGATTAAAGAGAGTGCCATAGTTGAACATGCTCCGTAAACGCCTGAAAACGGAATTTTCAGGTCAATTATGCCAAAAGCACTTGCCACGCACTGATTAAGCAGATCTCCTGCGTATATAATATCAACGCATTCTGGCTGAATACTTCCTTTTTGCAAGGCTTTTTCAACAGCACATTTTAACAATTTACTTTCTGCTTTTTCCCATGTTTCTTCACCAAAATAGCTGTCATCAAAACAAAAATCAAAATATTTTCCTAATGGACCTTCTTTTTCTTTTGGTCCTGCAATACCAGCGTACGAAACTATGCTGACATCATTATCAAAACAAATAACTCTCCTGTTGTTTTTCATACTGCCTCCGTTTTTTTATATTTATATATATATTTTTAACTTTATTCAAACAAAAATTCTCGTTAAGTCAAACTTTAATGTTTTACAAGGCTTAAATAGTGTGATACCATTTCTATATAAAAAGTATTGAGGTTTATTATGAAATCTATCAAATCTATTTATAAAATTGGCAATTGTTTACAACAAAGCGACAATTTAATATAATATAGATCACCCCGTTTTACAAAATCATACCACAATTCTTTGCGGAATATGCAAGAAAAGGCAGGAAACCCTGCCTTTTCTTTTAACATCTGCATATTCCAACATGTAATTCCATAAATCAGACTCACAACTGTACCATATACGATAATAGAGATGAATAAACCGACTGTGCTCTCAAGTGGCGAATGGACCTTCCACATTGCCGTTTTTAATAACCTTCGGGCCAATCAAAGGAGCCACCATTTTGATTGTTCTCGTCCGATTCACCGCTTGAATTAACATAGCTTGACGAGCCTTCATCATTGAGAAGCACAGCGTTAAGATTGACCGTCTCTCCAGTACTTTTAAGGACGGTAAGAAGTATAGTGTCTCCTGCGTTGCATTCCTCGAGAGTATCCAAAATTATAGCATCGTCGTAAATAAGAATGTCGTTCACTCGCACGATCATATCACCTTTTTCAAGCTGACCGTAAAGCGCACTGTCCTGTGAAACCTCCTCAACAAGAAGTCCGCAAGAGTCAAGCCCACCTATCTCTGCTAAAGCCTTATTGTAGAAATAGTATGTTATTCCAAGTCTGGCTCTGTTTTTAACATTACCGTGCTCTATAAGAGATTCAACTATCTTCTTTACGGTTTTAGTAGGTATCGCATATCCAACACCTTCATATGCAGTATCAGCAATTTTTGAGGATGTGATTCCTACTATCTGCCCGTACATATTTACAAGTGCACCACCTGAGTTTCCGGGATTAATAGCTGTATCGGTCTGAATGAAGTTTGAGGTATAGCTTGTTGTAATCGATTTGCGCACCTTTGGAACAGAAACAATTCCTGTTGTAATCGTTGATTTCGAACTGTATCCGTTAGGACAACCGATTGCACAAACCTCTTCTCCTGACAGAAGCTTAGTTGAATCGCCAAATTCAGGAACAGAAAGTCTGACATTTTCGGAAATTTTAAGCACAGCAAGGTCGCTGCGTGTATCGCCTGCGACATAATAGGCATTGTATTCGTTGCCGTCATTTAGAAACACTTTAAACTTTGCCGACGGAATTTCAGAATATATGTGATCGTTTGTAACAATATATCCGTTATCGGAGAAAACCACTCCTGATGCCTCACCCATATCGCCTTCATCACTATAAACAAGAATCCCCACTACTGAAGCTGCAACCTTATCATAGACTGCAGATGCCGTCATAAACGAACCATCTGTTGGGCGGTCCTCAAGGGTTATTCCAGCAGAATCACTGCTTCCAAGACCAACACTATTTCCAAATTTTCCAAGAAAATATCCGCCTAAGGTGCATACGCTCAAGGCAATAACAAGAGCGAGTAAAATGCAAAACAGCTTCAGTCCTTTATTTGGCACCTTTGCCGACGGTGACTGCTCTTCGGGGATTGTGACACGCTCAGCCGTAACCACGTCTTCTAAAGAGTCGCTCGGCGTATCAACATTATCCGAATCCTCTGCACAATCAGTATCGTTTGCACAAAGCTGCTCCTCGGGTTGACCATTCTTTTCTACTGTTTCATTATTTTCAAAATTGTTCTCATTGTTTTCCATTATAATTTTCTCCTATCCTTGTAGAGGCAAAAGAACCGTAAATTCTGTATACTCTCCTGCCCTACTGTCAACATAAATTGTTCCGCCGTGCAGTTCTACAATTGTCTTGCAAATATAAAGACCGAGTCCGAGACTTTCCTTATGGCTTGATCTTGACTTGTCTATTTTGTAGAAACGTTCAAAAATATGAGGAATATCCTTTTCGGGGATTCCTGCACCTGTGTTTTTTATCTTAAATTCAAGATTTTTATCAAGTCTATGAAGACAGAATTCAATTTCTCCGCCTTCATCGGTGAATTTGACTGCATTATCTGTCAAATTGTAAAAGACCTGATGGAGCAGGTCTTTGTCTCCGAAAACTGTTGTTTCGGAAAGTGAATCAAGGCCTGAAATCTCGATATTTTTCGCAAAAATCGTTTGTTCCATCGACAAAACCACGCTGAGCACAGTTTCCGAGATCTTAAAGTCTGTGCATTTCAGGGCATTCGTTCCGGACTCAAGCCGTGAAAGACTGAGCATTGATTGCACAAGCCGCGAAAGTCTCCTGACCTCTTCAGCTACGATAGATAAATAATAATCTCTCTTGCTTTCATCTATAGTTCCGTCTATTATACCGTCTATAAACCCGCTGATGGTCGTCATCGGGGTCTTAAGTTCGTGAGAAACATTTGCAATAAAGCTTTTACCCGTTTTTTCTGTCCTTGAAAGAGAATCTGTCATACGGTTAAAAAGAAGCGACAGTTCACCTATTTCATCATCGCTGATTACAGGTACTCTTTTTGAAAAATCTCCGTTTGCTATAGATTTTGCAGCAATAGACATATATTTTAGCGGTCGTGTCAGACGATAAACTATACTGTACTGGGCTACAAACATAAACAGTAGCGGAAAAATAGCCGAAATTGTATACATACCAAACATCATTTTAATAAGATCGCCTGCAGTCATCGCTTTAGACACGGAAATAATAAAAAATTGTCGCTGAGAACCTGCAACCACCCTTTTAGAAGATGTATAGTTCATTTTGTCATACATACCGTCGATACTTGAAAGCTCTAACTTCCCCTCATAGGAAATCTGCTCTAAAAAATCTGAGCTTAGTATAGCGTTAGCATGAACACAGTTGCCTTTATCGTTATACTGTTCGCAGCCACAAACAAGTATGCGTCCTGCTTTATCCACGAGATAAATATCAAGCTGATTTACGGTAGATAAGGTGTGAACCGTCTCGACCAAAAGTTTATCATTAGGCTCAACACCCTCTGTGAGCATATCGGCAATTAAATCGCTGCTAGAGCTGATTATACTATACTTATTACTTGCAAATTCATCATTTATTGCAATCGAAAGCAATACGAAGACAAGAGTAAGGGTGATAAATAAAACACAAGAAGTTGTAAAAAAAAGCTTCTTAAATATTTTTAACTTCATAATTTATTTCACTTCAAATTTATATCCAACGCCCCAAACAGTTTTAAGGGTCCATAGTTCAGACACATTTTCCAGTTTTTCGCGTAATCGTTTAACATGTACATCAACTGTTCTGGAATCGCCGTAATAATCAAATCCCCAGACCTCGTCGAGCAACTGATCTCGCGTGAATACTCTGTTTGGATTGCTGGCAAGATGGAATATAAGCTCCAACTCTTTAGGCGGTGTATCTATACGCTTTCCGTCAATGATCAACTCATAATTCGCAATATTTATCCTGAGCTTATCAAAGCAAACCTCATCACCGCTATCTTTTGTACTCTGACCGCTGCGACGAAGCACTGCTTTTACGCGGGCAACAACCTCTTTTGCGTCAAAAGGTTTTGAAACATAGTCATCAGCGCCAAGCTCAAGCCCCAGAACCTTATCAAAGGTTTCACTTTTGGCTGTAATCATAATAATGGGAACTTCTGAGGTTTTGCGTATTTCTTTACAAACCTGCCAACCGTCAAGACCTGGAAGCATTATATCAAGCAGGATTATGTCAGGAGACTGTGATTTTTGCAATTCAACAGCCTGCATACCGTCTCCGCAAGTAATAACATTAAAACCATCTTTTTCGAGATAAAGCCTTAGCAGCTCAGAAATATTGGAATCATCATCAACAACAAGAACCTTAAATTTATCCATAATGCACCTCAATTATGATTGTTAAGATTATTATAAAACTATAATAACATATTTCTGTTAATAGACTGTAAATAATTTTAACACTTAGTAGCGCAAAAATAAAGAAAAAAATTAAAAGACCGTCAAACGGAACACCGAATGACGGTCTTAATGCTTATTCTGCAGATTCTTCCTTCATCTTTGCAAAACATTCGCTGCAATATACAGGACGATCCTCACGGGGTGCAAAAGGAACCCTTGCTACTCCACCGCACGCATTGCAAACTGCTTCGTGCAATTCTCTGGGTGCTCCGCCTCTGTTTTTGCGTTTGTCACGACAGGGTTTGCATCTTAAAGGTTCATTCTCGAAGCCTTTTTCTGCATAGAACTCCTGCTCCCTTGCAGTGAATACGAACTCCTGTCCGCAATCTTTGCAGGTTAGTGTCTTGTCTTCAAACATCTTTTTTACCTCTCTCGATTTAATTGGTTTGCCCCGGACGGACTTGCACCGACATCAATATGCTTTGACTTTAAGCTACGTGGGCATATATAAATAAGCGGATAACCGCATATTTACGAATTAAGTTTTTTGCGAATTCTTACCAGTGCGTTATCGACAGATTTTCTGGAAATACCAAGTTGTTTAGCCGTCTCGTCATAACTACCTGTTACAAGGAACACATTAAGAACCCTAAACTCCATTTGAGATAAAGATTTTTTTAAATGATCTGAGATATCCTGTGAGCCTTCTTTACCAAAAAATTCTTCTTCGGCGCTCTTTGTTTTAATATCTGCCTGAGCATTATCCTCTATAGACACAATAAGTTCTTCCGGAATTCTCTTCTTTGCGGCAGCCTTTTTAATTGTCGATTTAAGTGAACGGTCTACGCAAAGAGTAAGATAGGTTGAAAACGAAGCCGAGCGAAAATCAAACATCTGCGCCGCATAATAAAACGATATTGTAGCGTCTTGAAGCATATCATCATAATCTCCAACTAAATTATAGTTTTTGGAAATTATATACTTAATAAGAGGCAGATACCTATAGAACAAAGACTCAAATGCGTCTTGATCGTTTTCGCGGATTTTTACAATAAGTTCGTCATCTGATAGATTATTGTATTTTTTCACAATGTTTTTGCACATATTTACCCTAAAGTAGCATCATTCACTAATATATATTCAATAATAATCCAAATCACATATTTTGTCAAGAAATATTTATTACTAAAAAAGTGAGTAGCAAATAATACTACTCACTTTTTATCGTTATCAATCCGTAGGTGTTGTGCTTTCGGGCACTGATTCGGTATTCTGCTGCGCACCGTCACCTGTGTCAGAAGGTGTTTCTTCACTGGGAGGCGGAGCATTCAGCGATGAAATATATGCTGCTGCATCACCTTCGGTTGTAATTTTAAGATTGTCGCCGCCATGACTCGAGCAGGTCTTTTGATTGCTTGTTTTATACCATCCATAACCATAGGTGGGACAACCGCTCTTTGCAACAAGACCTGTTTGTGAACAGTACGGCTTACATACAACATATTCACTGGTTGGGAAGTTTTTAGCTTCCAGACCCTTATGAATCTCTTTCATAACAGCGCCCCACATTGTACGGGCCCTCTTAGCATCATCAATCTTTTGGAGTTCATCGTATCCGCACCAGCTTGCCGCAACATAATACGGGGAACCTCCAGCAAACCAGATATCATTTGTATGGTTAGCAGTACCGGTCTTTGCAAAAAGCTTCATATTGGTTATAAAAGACTGGGCAGCGGCACCTGTACCTTCAGATCCGTATACAACATTCTGTAAGAGTTTATTCATAATTACGGATGTATCTTCGCTGATTGCTACCGTTGCCTTTGACTCATGGCTTAAAACCAAATTATCAAACTGATCATATATATGGGTAAAGGTAACCGGTTCGTAATACTTACCTTTATTGCCGAAAATTGCAAATGCTGCAGCAGCCTCGAGAGTAGTATAACCTCCGTTTGTACCACCCATTCCAAGAGGAGAATAATCTACATCGGCAGCAGTAAGATTCTTCATTCCGAGAGAATTTGTAAGAAAATCATACGATTCCTGTTTTGTAAGCAGATCAACAAGATACACAGGTATTGTATTCATAGAAATTTCGAGAGCATATTCCACAGTAACTCTGCCCTTGTAATATCTGTACCAGTTTACAGGACGCCAGGTTTTATTATTATAATATGTGCTTTTATCATCAACAATTGAAGAATAGGTTATAAGATCCTTCTCCATAGCGGGAGCATACGCCGACAGTGGCTTTATGGTAGAACCGGGCTGACGGGGTGACATAGTTGCCCTGTTAAGTCCGCGATTTTCGGTCTTTTCTCCCATTCCGCCTGACATACCAAGCACGTTACCGCTATAATCCATAACGACCATAGAGCCTTCCAGCGGCTCTCCGTCGTCGCCCTTCATCGCATACTTTTCATTTTTGTAAACAGAATCAATCGTATTCTGAATATCGGGATCCATTGTGGAGTAAATCTTGTAACCACCGTTATAGAAATTAGCTTCGGCGCGACTCTTTTCCCAACCGTTCTTTTCCATAAGAGCGGCAACAACCTGATCGATAAGAGCATCAACAAAATAATTGTTAATCTCTTCTTCCTTAAGAATCGACTTGTCTGCTACAACATTAAGCTCCTCAGCAACTGCCTCGTCGTATTCTTCCTGAGTTATAAGCTTTTGTTCGAGCATAAGACTTAAAACAAGATTGCGACGTTTTTTATTATTTTCGGGATTTTTATCAGGACGATAATACTCAGGTATATTGGTTATTCCTGCAATTGAAGCGCACTCAGCCAAGGTAAGCTCGTTAACATTCTTACCAAAATAGAACTCGGAAGCAACCTCAACACCGTAAAGACCGTTACCCATCGCGACAGTGTTCATATAACACTCAAGAATTACTTCTTTAGTATATTTTCCTTCGAGATAACGGGCACGCATAATTTCGCGAACCTTACGCGTTGCGCTTCTGTCCTTATCATTGGTAAGGTTTTTAACAAGCTGCTGAGTAATAGAAGATCCGCCGTAGCCCGAGGTAGTACGGTTTGTAACCATATTGATAAATGCGCCGAAGGTTCTTCTCCAGTCTACACCGTCGTGGTCATTAAAACGTTTATCTTCGATAGCAACAAAGGCATCTGCCAGATTAAGGGGAATTCCTGTGTAATCTTCGTCCTCTGCCTTGGCTTTAGCTTCATTGTAGTCAACCCATATACGATTTTCTTCCCCATGCAAACGCTGGTACTCAACCCATTGGTCCTTATCGTCTTGTACATATATGGTTGTTGCGTAATTAAGAGTAAGTTGCTCAAGATCTTCTTCCATAGTTCCGTCAACAAACATAATTACATAGCCGATAAGCGCACAAGCACCGATACAGCCAAGCATAACACAAACGAGGAATACTATCAAAGCGGTAGTAAGAATTTTTTTGGTCTTTGTCTTCTTAGAAGATTTTTTTGTTTTACCTTTAGAATCAGCCGTTTCTGCTTCGTCGTCAGCGCCAGTATCGAAAAAGCTGTTTAAATCAAGCACATCAGAATCTGTACTGGAAAGATCAACTTCATCCGATTTCTCTTCATCATTAGTGCTATTGTCTTCAGGTTCACCAAAGAGGTTTGTATATTCTTCATCAAAATTTCGATTGTACAAGCATTACACCCCACAATACATTTTTTCCCATTATAGCATATTTATCGCAAAAGTGGGTAACAATTTTTTTACAATTTATAAATTATTTGTTAAGGAGTATAAAATGCTTAAAAAATTTAGCCCAAAAGCATTAGCTTTGGTGATATTTTCGGTTATAATTGTTATAACCCTTATATCAAGACCACTAACATCAGATGACAACAAAAAAGAAAACAGCAGTATTACCTTAAGTGTCTACAAGGTTATTGCCGACGAAGAATCGGTTTGTCTCACACTAAACGGAAAAATAGTTAAATATTACGATATAGATCTCTCGGTACTACCTCCTGAGGATACTGTAAATCTTTATAAAGGAATTACCGTGCGCTCGCCAGAGGAGGCAGACAGAATCATAGAAGACTTCGACGGATAATACTGTAAACTTGACAATTTAATTTTTGTTTTATATAATATGTAAGTACCAAACTTAGGAGGGATTTAGTTGGAAAAAGATGCAATATCTGTAGGTGTAGGCAGAGGCGGTCTAAAAAGCACCGCAGAAATCAAAATTCTTGTTTTATACCTCCTTATGAATGTTGACGAACCTGTTCCATCAAACCAGATTGCCGATCTGCTTCATTTAGAGGGTATCGCCAATACATTTGAAGTTAACGAAGCTTTTTATCAGTTATTTAAAAACGAGCTTATCGACGAAGTACAGGATGCAAAGGAAACCTATGTAATCAATGATAAGGGGCACGATGTCGGACAGACTCTTCAGTCTTCTGTTCCCTTTACAGTTCGGGAAAAGTCTCTTAAACTGCTGAGGAAAATGCTACAGCGTAACCGCCATATGAAGGAAACCGACATAGTAATTTCTCACGAGGAGGATGGTACTATCAAGGTCACCTGTTCCGCAATAGAGAAGGGCAATGTTATTATGAGTTTTTCACTGCAGGCGGCTGATGATGCACAGGCTATCAGAATCAGAGAAAACTATCTTGACGACCCCGCTCTTGTATACAGAACGCTTATTGATATGCTAACAAAATAATACACTATTAAGTCCCGGACAATTAAACGGTTGTCTGGGATTTTTTATTCCTATATTGGTGTCTTTTTTCTACAAAAGTTGACAAAGCTCGTGAAAAAATATATAATTATAACAAATAAGGCAACCGCAAGGTTTGCGGTTGCCTGAAACTATGGAGCTAGAGATGGGACTCGAACCCACGACCGACTGATTACGAATCAGTTACTCTACCACCTGAGCCACTCTAGCAGATAGCCATAAAATTATAACAACTTATTAAAATGTTGTCAAGCATAAAGTATTTTTTAGGTGATAATATGTTTTCTAACGATCCCGAACAGATAAGAGACCGAATTCGCGATTACCGAAAATTAAAAAAAGTTACCCAACAAGACCTTGCCGACTATATAGGTATGAAAAGGGGCGCCTTCAGAAGCCGTGAAGCCGAGGGGAATTTTGCTTGGGAAGATATTGAGCTTGTTGCAGAATTTTTTGAAACCTCCCCCTACTTTTTACAGTATGGTGCCGAGGAAGACGATTTACATGCACTTGCCAAAATGCTGAAAATGAGATGTAGCTTAAGACAGCCAGAGTTCACTATTTTTGGAGATTTAAACAAACAAATTGAGATGAACAACCTATATCTCAGTTTCATAAGCCTACGCTCTGAAGACCAAAAACGTATCGAAAGATTTATAGATACAAATAACTACTAACATAAAATCCGCACAGACTGTGCGGATTTTAACTATTTATACGGTTTCATATCTGAGTTGTACAGCATCGTTCTAATTATTGAAAAAGCAGGTAACTGCTCCCCTTTACCAGAAACAAAGGTGTCAAAAAGCAGTTTAGGATTAAGATTATTACTTCCGCCTGCAGCAAGAATAAGTTTTACTGTTTTGTTTTGAACAGCAAAGCTATGTATATATTCCTTTAAATTAACGGTTTTATATCCGCCTTTTTTTGTTCTTTTTTCAGCTTCAATAACCTCAGCCGACAAAAATTTAATAAGGCTATCCTTGGGAATAGACTCGTCAAACTCCAGACAGAACTCAGCATAAGCTATATCCCCCGCTTTCATTACGGGATCTGCACAAGACAGTATTTCAATCCCCTGTGGCATCAAAGGTTTAAGTGAGTCATATACGCTTTTATTAGGATATGCATCAACATCAAGGCGGATGTCCATCACTTCATAGGTGCTTTGGAAACCCAGCGATAATGGTAATGCAAAGGTAATATAAGGATGAGGATTAAATCCTTCGGAATACCATACGGGAATTCCCGACATACGCACCATACGTATCATAAAACGGTTAAGGTCGAGGTGTGATATAAATTTCATATTCCCCTCTTTCTTAAAAAACACTCTAACGCTTCTCATAGCAAACACCCTCTCCGAAGCAAGCCGCACCGCAACCCGCACATTCCTGACGGCAATTTTTTGTAGTAACAGCCTTATGCGCTAACTCGTTTTCCTTTATTAGGAAGCTTTTGGAAACACCAAAATCGATATGATCCCAAGGCAAGGTCTCATTATATTCGCGTTTTCTGGAAGCGTAAAAAGCAGTATCTAAACCACATTCATTAAACGCTTCAAGCCATTTATGATACTCGAAACACTCGTCCCAACCATCAAAACGAAGACCTTTCTTATGTGCACGATACAACACATCACAAAGTCTGCGGTCTCCTCGGGCAAACACGCCTTCTAAAAGGCTTGTATAGCTTTGATGGTAGCTTACCGTAATTTTTTTGGTTCTGACACTTTTAAGCAGATGCTGCTGCTTTTCAGGTATCTCCTCAAGCTGTGCCTGTGGCTCAAACTGAAATGGTGTAAAGGGCTTCGGAACAAAGGTAGCCACACTTATAGAAACATTTACGGGCTTACCTTTTTTCCTTGTAGGGTTGCTATAGTATTCGTCAACAACCTTTTGCGCAAGATTTGCAATCCCTTCAAGATCTTCGTTTGTTTCGGTAGGAAGACCCAGCATAAAATAGAGCTTAACAGCAGTATAGCCCGATTCAAAAGCCATTCTGCAGGTTGAAATAATTTCATCCTCTGTTATATTTTTGTTGATAACATCACGCAAACGCTGAGTCCCTGCCTCAGGTGCAAAGGTAAGACTACTCTTTCTGACAGACTGAATTTTTTCGAGAAGCTCTTTGGGAAAATTATCTATTCTGAGCGAAGGCAGAGCTATGCTTACCTTTTCTTTTTCACTCCAAGAAAGCATTTTATTTAACAGCTCTTCTATCTGTCGGTAATCACTGGTTGAAAGAGACGAAAGAGAAACCTCATCATATCCACATAAGTCGCATAAAGACTTGGCCTGCTTGTCTGCTACTTCTGCGCTCTTCTCACGAACAGGTCTGTAAATATATCCAGCCTGACAGAATCTGCAGCCTCTGATACAGCCTCTGAATATTTCCTGCACAGCTCTATCGTGAACTATTTCAATAAAGGGAACGATAAACTTATCGGGATAATGTGCCTTATCAAGGTCCTTTATAATGCGTTTGCGAACGGTTTTAGGAGCACCTGCTTCCGGAGATACCGATTTTACAGTACCGTCCGAATTATATGTAACACTGTAAAGCGACGGCACATAAACTCCCTCTATTTTTGCTGCACGTCTGAGGAATTCGGCTTTTGTGTGACCTGCCGATTTCATTTCCTTATACAGGTCAATAACCTCAAGATCTACCTCTTCGCCTTCACCTAAAAAGAAAATATCGATAAAATCTGCAAGAGGCTCGGGATTGCAGGCACAGGGTCCACCAGCAACCACAACGGGAGTTGACCAGTCAGGTCTCTCTGAGGTTTTGAGGGGTATATCAGCCAGATCAAGCATATTGAGAACGTTTGTGTAAGAAAGCTCATATTGAAGAGTAAACCCAACAAAATCGAAATCTCTTATTGCATCGTGACTTTCAAGTCCGTAAAGAGGTATATTGTTTTTGCGCATAACCTCTTCAAAATCTATCCAAGGGGCAAAAACCCTCTCGCACCATATATCATCCCGAGAGTTGAACTGAGAATAAAGTATCTTCATTCCGAGATGAGACATACCTATTTCATAAGTATCGGGAAAGCAAAAGGCAAACCGAACATCAACCTTTTGCTTATCTTTAACTACGCTGTTAAGCTCTCCGCCTGTGTATCTGCCCGGTTTTTGAACGCTAAGCAGTAACTCTTCAAACTTCCTGTTATTCATAAATGCTCCATATCTTTTGTTTTTATATAATAATACATTAAACGCCCTTATCTTTCAACAGTTTTTTAATTATGATGGGTGTTAAAAGATATATACAAAAAAGCAAGATACTGTAATTTACCGCAAGTCCGCCACAGGTCACTGAAATGCATATAATCACTAAGACCGTAGTAGCTGTCAGTACAATGAGAATATTTTCAAGACATTTAAATGAAACTACGCCACAAAGCAGCGTTTTAATAATTGAGCCACCGTCCAGTCCGCTTACGGGAAGCAGGTTGTATACGCAAAGCACAAGATTTATTCCGAAATATTTGTACGAACCGACATAAAAGGCTATAAATGCTAATATAAAATTACATAATGGTCCTACGATTATTGCGGTGAGTTTTTTTAACCTTGTAAGAGTAATATCCGAATATTTCACTCCAATTGCTCCTATAAGCAGCTGCACCTTTTCAATTTTACATCCAAAGCTGACAAGTGCTAAAATATGCGCAGCTTCGTGCAAAGTCATAGAAAGCAAAGTAGGGATATACAGCTGAGTTCTATCTATTGCTGCAAATATTGCAACCGAGCAGACGAAAAAATAACTTATAGTGCAAGGAATACCGCAAATAGTAAATTGCACACCTATTCCCCGCTATATACAAGAGATGTGCTCACATCGTATGTAGAATACTGTGTGTAAATATCCTTGAGCTCTTCAAAATTTGTATTATCAAAAAAACGCACCGCTGTTAAAAATATTATGAACAGTATTATAAACACGCACTGTATAATAAGTAATGTGATGTACTTCCTCAAAAACTCCATATCTATCACTCCCACATAATTTTTATTGTAAAAAAATCAATTATATGATAAATTATATATAAATAACACTTAGGAGTAACTATGCCTTATTTACCAATTACTAAAGAAGAAATGAAAGCCTACGGCTTTGATACACCCGATATAGTAATCGTAAGCGGTGATGCTTATGTGGACCACCCAAGCTTTGGAACTGCCATAATCTCACGCGTACTGTATGCAGCAGGTTTTAATGTATGCATTATTCCTCAGCCAAAAGGTGATGAGGACTTTTTAAGGTTCGGCAGGCCAAAACTTGCTTTTTTTGTTAACGGCGGTAACATAGACTCTATGGTCGCGCATTATACTGCAGCCAAAAAGAAGCGCAGTGACGATGCCTATACACCGGGCGGTAAAGCAGGTGCGCGTCCTGACCGCGCTACTATTGTTTACTGTAAAAAAATACGCAAGCTTTTTGGCGATGTTCCTATAGCTATAGGCGGTGTAGAAGCCTCTCTAAGAAGATTTGCTCACTACGACTATTGGGATGACAAGGTCAGACCTTCGATACTTATCGACAGTGATGCCGATATACTTATGTTCGGTATGGGAGAGCGTCACGCGGTTGAGATTGCAAAAAGGCTTGACACAGGCGAAAATATTAAGGAGCTTACCAATATTCTTGGTACCTGTTATAAAACAGAGGCTTCAAAATACGAGTGGCGTTCCTGCAGAGAATGTCCTTCCTACGATATTGTTAAAGAGCCGACAGAAAGCGGCAAAAAGCAGTATGCAATTTCCACCAAAATTCAACAAACCGAACATGATGCGGTTAGAGGTAAAGCTATTATACAAAAGCACGGCGGATTGATAGTGGTACAAAATCCGCCTATGCCTCCTCTCTCCACCGAAGAGCTCGACCGCGTATATGAATTGCCTTATATGCGCAATTATCACCCGTCATACGAAAAAATGGGCGGTGTTCCCGCAATTGCGGAGGTTAAATTCTCAATAGCTCATAACCGCGGTTGCTTTGGTGCTTGTAATTTCTGCTCCATTGCTTATCACCAAGGTCGGCAAATTGCGGTTCGCAGCCACGAATCGGTACTGAAAGAAGCCACAACCATTTCTCAAATAGAAGATTTCAAAGGCTATATTCACGATGTTGGCGGTCCAACGGCAAATTTCAGATTTCCTTCCTGTGAAAAGCAGCTGAAAGCAGGACTTTGTCCTGAAAGAAAATGTCTTGCTCCAAAGCCTTGTCCAAATTTAACGGTTGACCATTCCGATTATCTTGAGCTTCTTAGAAAAATCAGAAAAATACCGAAAATTAAAAAGGTATTTATACGCTCTGGGATACGGTTTGATTATCTTATGGAGGACCAAAATGAGGATTTCTTCAAGGAGCTTGTTGCACATCATGTCAGCGGACAGCTAAAGGTAGCACCCGAACACTGCTCTGCACAGGTCTTATCTGCTATGGGTAAACCTGAAATTGAAACCTATCTAAGATTCAAAAAGCGCTTTTTTGAGCTTACAAAAAGCTTTGGAAAAGAGCAATTTCTTGTTCCCTACCTGATGTCCTCTCACCCCGGAAGCACTGTGAAGGATGCAATAGAGCTTTCTCTTTTCCTTAAAAAAGAAGGACTAAGACCTGTGCTGGTGCAGGATTTTTATCCCACACCCGGAACAGTATCCACCTGTATGTATTACACAGGACTTGACCCTTATACAATGAAGCCTATTTACACCGCTAAAACACCTGAGGAAAAAGCTCAGCAGCGTGCTCTACTACAGTATTTTCTGCCCCAGAACCGCGAAATTGTTTTACGCACACTTAAAAAGTACGGCAGATATGACCTTATCGGTAACGGTAAAGACTGCCTGATTGCCGATAATCACAGCGGTAACGCAAAAGCATCGACTAAATCAAATGTTACAAAAAAACGGTCGGCTATTCGTAATAAGCATAAACCTAAAAAGAGATAAAAAACCGCGTAGAACTTCCAGTTCTACGCGGTTTTTAGGTTAAAATGCAGATTTTAGTTCATCTACTCTGTCGGTCTTTTCCCAGGAAACATCGATATCGGTTCTACCCATATGTCCGTAAGCGGAAAGCTCACGATAAGAGGTCTCACGAAGCTTTAAATCACGGATAATTGCGGCGGGACGAAGATCAAAGACCTTGCAGACTGCCTTTGAGATTTCTTCATCCGAATATTTTCCTGTACCGAATGTGTCTACCATTACAGATACGGGTTTTGCAACACCGATTGCATAAGCTAGCTGAATTTCACACTTTTTAGCAAGACCTGCAGCAACCACATTTTTAGCAACATAGCGTGCAGCATATGCAGCCGAACGATCAACCTTTGTGGGATCTTTGCCTGAAAAGGCACCGCCGCCATGACGGGCAACACCGCCGTAGGTGTCGACAATTATTTTTCTGCCTGTAAGACCTGTGTCTCCTGCAGGTCCGCCTACAACAAAACGTCCTGTAGGATTGATGAAAACCTTAAAATCGTCGTTTTTAAACTGCTCAGGAATAACAGGCATTATAACCTCATTAAATATGTCTTCACGTAACTTTTCCAGGGAAATATCTGCAGAATGCTGAGAAGAAACAACAACGGTATCAAGACGAACAGGCTTATTATCCTCATACTCTATAGTTATCTGAGTTTTTCCGTCGGGCCTCAGATATGGTAAAATACCCGACTTTCTTACCTCGGTAAGTCTTTTAGCCATTTTATGTGCAAGTGCCGCGGTCATAGGCATAAGCTCTGGCGTTTCGTCGCAGGCAAAACCGAACATCATACCCTGATCTCCCGCACCGAACTGATTAAGCTCATCATCCTGACCGTCCTTGAGTTCTAAGGAACGGTCTACTCCCATAGCAATATCGGGAGACTGTTTGTCGAGCATTATATTAACCTTACAGGTATTGCCGTCAAAATAATCATCCTCAGATTTATATCCGATATCGCATACTACTTCGCGTATTATACTCTCAATATCCACAACAGCCTTGGTTGTTATTTCTCCCATTACGGTAACAATTCCCGTACTGGCAAAGGTTTCGCAAGCCACGCGGGACATACTGTCCTGTTCGAGCATTGCGTCAAGTATAGCGTCTGAAACACGGTCGCAAACCTTATCGGGATGTCCCTCAGTAACAGATTCAGATGTGAAAAGAAATTTAGACATAATTACCTCCGTAAATCTCATAAAAAAACCTCGCCCAAGGACGAGGTATAAATGCCTCATCTATCAGGATTTAGCACCTTGAACTTAAAGTCAGGTTGCCGGGCTTCACAGGGCCTGTCCCTCCACCGCTCTTGATAAGGTAATATTAAGTTTATCAGCATATTACATTATAACAAGCATATCGAACTTTGTCAAGATTTCTGTTATGAGTTTTTAACTTCGATACCAAGCATCAGCATAACAGCAACTGCAACAACTATAAGAAGTACTGAAACAACAGTAAGCACAACCGACTTTTTGTTGAATTTATATGCTGCATTATCAGATGTTTTGACAAACCCCGTTTTTCTGAGTGCTGTTGTGAAGGGTTTATATACAAGAAGCATAATAGAAGCATTCATAACAGATTTAAACAGATTAAACGGAAGCAGCACTGTGGGAAGCATATCAATGACAGCCTGTGTAGGCATTTTAAAATAAAGCGGAGTTATAAAAATATTTGCTGTAAGCATTATTGCTGTTACACAGATAACCGTAAGTGCAGCAGCGATAATTGCGCCTGAAAAACTACGTTTGAACTTATAAACCAGTCCGCAAACCAGCGCAAAGGTACCGCTTGATAGAATATTCATTACAAGTCCGTAAATGCCTGTTGTACTAATAGTAAAAAACTCTATTAAAGCAACGGTTACAACTGAGATAAGTCCGTAAACGGGTCCATACAAGAGCGCTATTACCGACAGAACGGCATCCTTTAAGTCGAGGGATAAGAATCCGCCAACCTTAAACATTGATGTTAAAAATGTGACTAAAAAAGCTACCGCTACCAGCATTGCAGATACTGCAATTTTTTTCGTTTTCTCTTGTTTCATAATTTTTCCTCCAAAAAATATATTGTTTCGGAAAGAAAAAGCCCCCAAGGATAATAAGTCCTTGGGGTATACTTACTGTGTATAATACTTTCTCTTCTTTCATCCGGACTATACCGTCGGCTTTGGAATTTCACCAAATCTGCCATATATAGGCTCGCGGGCTGTACCGCCGGTGAGGAATTACACCTCGCCCCGAAGACATTACCATTATATGCTCTACTCAACGATATGTCAAGACTTTTAAGCTACACGGATGCGAAGGCGAATTTTATCTGCAATCATAGCGATAAACTCGCTGTTTGTTGGTTTACCGCGATCATTATTGATTGTATATCCAAAATATGCATTAAGTACATCAAGGTCTCCCCTGTCCCATGCAACCTCAATTGCGTGGCGAATTGCCCTCTCTACCCTTGAAGAGGTTGTGGAGAATTTCTTGGCAACAGTTGGATAAAGAATTTTCGTTACAGAATTTATTGCTTCCTCATTTTTAATAGAAAGCATTATAGACTCTCTGAGATAGTGATATCCCTTAATATGAGCAGGCACGCCTATCTGGTGAATAATTTCGGTTATCATAAGCTCTAGATCGTGGTCAGTTATAACACCATCTTTGGTAGGAATTGGATGAATATCGGTCTTCCAGCCCGAAAACTTAATTATACGCTCTGCCAACATACCGAAATCAATAGGTTTAATAAAGAAATAAGCTGCTCCTGCTCTTAATACCTCTGTTTCGAGATGATGGTTATCGATAGCGGAAAACGCCATAACCATAGGTCTGTCTTTTTCATTTATATCCTTTATGGCGGACAGGACACCTATTATGTCAAGATTAGGCATAAATATATCTGCCAAAACAACATTTGGCTTTAATGTGCGAACTTTTTCAAGAAGTTTAATTCCGTCTTTCTCGCACAGGCTTACGCTCATCCCATAGCTTGACAGCACCTTTTGACAGTTAACACCAAATTCTGCAGAAGAATCTGCAATCAATACTTTTAAATTATTCATTTTTTATTTCCTCCTTTTGGTTTTCTACATTGTAGCACATATTTCCAAGTATTTCAAGTATAAATATTTCTTATTTTGACATTGTGCGTTATTTACAGTATTGAAAAAGAGCTAATTTAGTCGTTTTATAAAAAAAATAGCGCAAAAAAGCGTACAAAAGGTCAAATCATCGGTTGAATTTATAAAAAAACTGTAAAAATCGCAAAAAAAATTTGTAGAAAAATCTACAAATCTCTAAACTGAAGATTGTATTCAGTCGATAAAAATGATATAATACCTTTCGTTCCAGCATTTAGGAAAAGACAGAGTTAAGGGATAATCATACTAAAAATAAAGCAATTGGAGTAGAGCAATGAGTTTTACAAAATGGGTAAACGGATGGGGTCTTGGTGTTGCACATCCACCACTTACAGAGGCGCAATGGACTAAAGACACTACAGTCAGATATGTGCTTATAAACAGTCTCGATGCCGGTTCGGTACGTCTTAAATTTACTAACCGCTTCGGTGAACATCCTGCAACACTTACCGAGGTGACTGTAGCCATTTCAGCCGACGGAAAATGTGCTGTTAAAGAGGGTAGCGTCACAAATGTTACTTTTGGAGGCTGCACATCGGTAACAATTCCGCCTCATGGGGAAATAACCAGCGATGCTATACCGTTTAGTATTAAATCAGGAGAAAAACTTGCGGTCAGCATATATTTTGGCGAGTTTACCCAGATGAACACAGGCTTTACCTATGAAAATACATTTATGGTACGCAGATTTATTGAAGGTAACTGCACTAAGTCTGAGAATTTTGACAGTATGAAGATGTCTTTTTCTGCAGCATATAACTTTTTGTGGAGTGTTGATTTCCTAACATATGAGGATAGCTACTCTATTGCCGCCTACGGCGATTCTATCACATCCCAAGAATGGGTTGATATATTAGCGAACAAGCTTATTGATGCGGGTATAAATAACCGAGCAATAGTTCGAAGAGCGGTTAGCGGAAGCAGAATTTTCGGCTCCTACCCTGCACTTTCCTATTTCCATTACGGAGAAGACGGTAAGACCCGTTTTAAACGAGAAATAATGCACGATGGAGTTGACGGTGTCATCATTCTTCACGGAATAAACGACATAATTCATCCCGACGGTAAAAATCCGATGCGACCTATGAGCAATATGCCTACAGCTGAACAACTTTCTGAAGGTATTAAATGGTATATCGATACAGCTAAAGAGCTTGGATACAGAACATATGTAGGCACACTGTTGCCTATTAAAGATTGGCGCACCTACGATGTGCCGCGTGACAACATCAGAATTGCATTTAACAATTGGATAAGAACGCAAACTCTTTCAGACGGCTTTATAGACTTCGAAAAAGCAGTTATCAGTGCATCTGACCCGAGAGCATTTGATCCTGCTTGTAACCGCGGAGATAATCTGCACGCAAGTGTTGAAGGCTACCGCAGAATGGCAGCGGCTGTTGATATGTCAATATTCAAATAGCAAACAAACCGCACTGTAGGGGCTCGCCCCTACAGTGCGGTTTGTTTAGATAACCTTTTTTAACCAGAACGGTAATACAATTATTCCAAGAAGAGTTCCTACTCCGTAGGACAAATGAAGGAAAAGAAAAATAAATGGCAATAAGATATTTGTTATTCTTGGTTTTTTCACCGTTTCAATTACTGTAATAACCAAAACGAGTGCAGCGTACATAGACCACATCAAAATACTGAGAAAGGGATATCCAAAGGCAGATAAAAGCGATGTGAAGATAATTGCAAGAACAAACAAAAATGGTACAAAATGAAATATCGAAAAGCATTTTGGCGATACACCAAGAGTTTTGCCTATCCAGTAGCCGTTTAGATATTTTTGTTTTAGCATTTTAGAAAGCGTACTGCGTGTATGCTGATAAAAAACTATATCAGGACTGTAACAAAGCTTTACGCCTGCCTGTCTCATACGGTAGGTCATATCGTTATCCTCAGAACGGGGTAAAAGCTCGTTATATCTTCCGACCTTGTCATATACCTCTCTGCGGTACATTCCGCAGAAAAGTGATTTTGTATACATTTTCTTTTCGCTATGCCTGTAAGGAGCAATACTGCTGCCAAACATCGACTGTTCTGCTGTGAGAAGGGTCTCTTTAAAGGGTGTGGAGCCGTCAATAATATTCGGTCTTCTTCCGCCCGATGCCATCTCCCCGCTCATTAAAACCTCAACATTTTTACGTATAAAATCAGATGGCATAGAGGCGTGAGCATCGATTCGAAGAAGTGCTTCCCCAGTATAATTATCAAGGGCAACATTATGTCCGCAGGGTATAGACTTTCTTTCGTTTTCAAGCACCTTTACAGATGCAAAACCATTGTCTTGGCTTGCAAAGGATTCCATAATACTACGGGTACTATCGGTAGACAAACTGTCAATAAGCAAGACTTCTATCTTACCGTGACAGTAATCCTGCTCCTTTAAATCACTGAGAAGCCTCGGTAAAGACGCCTCTTCATTATATGCAACTATCGCAAAAGAAACGAACATAATGCTCTCCTAAAAGTTTTTAATAATTATAACACAAATACCAAAAACTTCAAAGTAAAATATTGACTGTAGATTCACATATCTTTATAATATATGAAAACGGAGGTATAAACTATGGCTATTGAAATGACGATAGAAGAACTTAAAAAATACAGTAACTGTGTTGAAGTTATCGATGTATGTAAAGATTGGCAATAAATAATGAGCAGAGAGTGTTTTTTACTCTCTGCTCATTATTTATCATTGATCTTCGGGAACTCTGAAATAAAGGGCTGTGTTTTCATACACAATGCCTGCAAGCCAATCGTTTATACAGTTGCCGTCAATTCTCCACTGCCAGTTTCCTCCGACGGTAGAGGGTATATTTATTCTTGCTTCTGTACCAAGACCGATAATATCCTGCATAGTGAGTATACATATCTCCCCAACAGACATAAGCGCTGCCCTCATCATAGCCCAGTTGATACCCTCCTGCTCGTCTACGTGGAGGTATTTTATTGCCATACTGAGGTCTTCTTTTTCGGCAGACTGAGCCCACCCGAGAATGGTATCATTATCATGAGTGCCTGTATAAACCACACAGTTTTTATTGTAATTATGGGGTAGATAATCACTGTCTACATCGACGGTAAAAGCAAACTGGAGCACTTTCATTCCCGGAAAGCCTGATTTCTTAAGCATCTTGTGCACTTCGGGTGTAAGGAAGCCCAAGTCTTCTGCAATAATAGGCAGGTTGTCGCCGAACTCCCTTTTAATTTCATTAAAAAGTGCCATATTAGGACCTTTAAGCCACTTTCCGCCCTTTGCAGTCTTATCACCGTAAGGTATTGCCCAGTAAGCCTCAAAACCTCTAAAGTGATCAATTCGAACCATATCATAAAGCTTAAGCGCGTAGCCGAGTCTACGTTTCCACCAACCGAAATTATCCTTCTTCATATAACTCCAGTTATATAGAGGGTTACCCCACAGCTGACCGTCTTCAGAAAAAGCATCAGGCGGACAACCTGCTACGGCTTTAGGTTTTAGCTCACTGTCAAGCTGAAACTGCTCAGGCTCCGACCATACATCGGCCGAATCATAAGCAACATATATGGGTATATCCCCTATTATTCCTATACCGTTTTTATTTGCGTATGCTTTAAGCATAAACCACTGCTTGGAAAAAATATACTGAACGAAACGGTAAAATTCTATTACATCCTTATGCTCAGTCTTAACGCTTTCAATAGTCTGAGCATCTCTGACTCTTAGCTTTTCTTCCCATTCTTCCCAAGCAATATCACTATGACTGTTTTTAAGTGCCATAAAAAGCGCATATTCATCGAGCCAGAAAGCATTATCTTCGCAGAAGGTTTTATATTCCTTATCGGGATTAAACCTTTCAAATGCGATTTTAAGGAGTTTTATTCTGTTTTCATAGAGCTTGCCGTAATCTATGGTCGTGTTATCACTGCCAAAGTCAAAGGAAAGAAACTCATCTTCCGTGAGCAGACCGTCTTCGATGAGAAACTCGGGATCAATAAAATATGTGTTCCCTGCGTAAGAAGAAAAGGACTGATAGGGCGAATCGCCGTAGTTTGTAGGATTAAGCGGTAGTATCTGCCACCAAGACTGACCCGATTTTTTAAGAAAGTCCACAAAACGGTAGGCTTCCTTGCCAAGTGTTCCGATACCGCCTCGAGAAGGCAGAGAAAATATCGGCATAAGTATTCCGCTGGTTCTCATAAAAATCTCCGTTCTTTTGTATGTATGGTGCAGTTTAACCCTTAACTGCACCCGAAAGCACACCTTTGATTATATGCTTCTGACTTATAAAATAAACAATAATTATCGGTAACAGACAAAGTATTATAAGCGCCATTGTTGCTCCATAATCTACCTGACCGTAACTGCCCTGAAGGTACTGTATCTGTATCGGAATGGTTCTGTATTCCCGTTTATCAAGCACGAGATATGGCAGTAAATAGTCATTCCATACCCACATTGTCTGCAAAATACCTACCGAAATATATGTCGACTTCAGTATAGGGGCTACCACATAAAAAAATGTTTGCAATGTGTTACAACCGTCAATAGTTGCTGCCTCTTCAACCTCTAGTGGTATACTCTTTATAAATCCGCTGAACAGAAACACTGCAAGTCCTGCACCGAAACCTAAATATATTATAGGGATAGTAAGAGGCGTGTCAAGTTCCAATCTGTCGGCAGTCTTTGAGAGGGTGAACATCACCATCTGAAAGGGTACTACCATAGAAAAAATGCAAAGATAATATATAACTCTGCAAAAAATACTGTTGACCCTGTTTATATACCAAGCCGACATAGATGTGCAAATAAGAATCAGTGCAACAGAAAGCACTGTTATTATAAGGCTGAACAGCATTGCATAATAAAAAGGATAATTACCGTGAGCTATTCCCCTGATATAGTTTGACATGCCTGCAAAATCACCTTTATCGGGCAAAGAAAACAGTGATGTTTTAATAGAATCGTTATCCTTGAATGAATTATACAGTACTATAAAAACGGGAGATACCCAAGCTACAGACAAAAGAGAAAAAACTACAGTCAGTATTCTTTTCTTTAGTTTTTCCTGCTTTGAGATGTTTTCTATCATTATACCTCAACCTCCTTACTTCTTGTAAGGTAAAGCTGAGACAGAGATATTATGACTACAGCAATAAAGAATATTACAGCCTTTGCCTGACCTACGCCCATATTTGTTGTGCTTTCATAGAAGGAATTGTAAATATTAAGTGCCAACATCTCCGTCTCATTATAAGGCTTTCCCGCTGTTAATGCAAGGTTTTGATCAAAAAGTTTAAATCCGTTTGTAAGCGTCAGAAAGGTACATATGGTTATTGAGGGCATTACAGCCGGTAATGTGATATGTCTGAGCAGTTGAAAGCTGCCTGCACCATCAATTTTTGCTGCCTCAATTAACTCTCCTGGTACATTTTGCAGACCAGCAATGTAAATTATCATCATATAACCTATCTGCTGCCAGCTGACAAGAATTACAAGACCCCAAAAGCCATAGGTAGAATTAAGAGCAAGAGCTGAATCTAAATACCTCATAATCACTCCGTCGAGAATTATCTTCCAAAGATAACCCAGCACTATTCCACCGATAAGATTTGGAATGAAGAAAACTGTTCTGAAAATGTTGGAGCCTTTTATTCCCTTTGTAAGGAAAAAAGCTATTGTAAACGCAAATATATTGATTATCACAACAGAAACAACCGTAAATACCAGAGTAAATATAAAGGATGATATAAAACTGCTGTCACTTATAGCTTTGCTGTAGTTTTCAAACCCTACAAAGGTAGTCTTACTTAGTGTTCTGAACCTGAAAAAAGAAAGATATATTCCCCAGATGAAAGGCCAGACAAATCCAATTATAAATGCAATTACAGTAGGAAATAGAAAAATCGGTGCATATCGCTTTGTCGCCCGAAGCTGATTAGAATTAAGCATTGCAGAGTGATTTACTGTTTTCACCCGTCACCGTCCTCCTTGGTGCTGAAAATCAGGATGCGGATTTATGTCCGCACCCCGAACAAAAAAATTTATTGCTTAGAAGCTTTATATTGCTTCGCCCAACCGTCAACAAAGGCTTTTCTTACATCCTCCCACGCACCTGTACCTGCGGTGTAGGCGGCAAGAGCATCTACAAAATCGTTTCTCCACGCTTCGACATTTGGAGTAGTTGAAAACGCCCAGGTAACAGAATATTTTCCGTCTTCAACATAGTCGGTCATAATATCACTTAAAACATTATCTACAGACTCTGCCTCTTTAAACGGAGCTGAAAAGCCCATATCTTCTGCCAGACTCTCTGTGCCTTTATCCGAGGTGACGACCCACTCTAAAAAATCGAGAGTTGCCTGTCTGTCTTCTTTAGTTGCTTCAGAATTCACCGCCCAATAGTTTTCGGTTCCGCTGCAGAGACCCTGATTTTCGTCGCTTACTCCGATATATATCGGTAAAAATCCAATATTTTCGTCGCCAATGCTTTTTATCGAATTGTATTCCCAAGTACCGTTTTGATAGAAAACCGCTTTCCCTGCTTTAAATTCTGCCGCAGCGTCGTTTTGATCGCTTGTAACGGTTTTGGGGTCTATCGTCGCATTATTTATATAAAGATCCCATATATTTTTAAAGTTCTCAAGGTAGGTGCCTTTAACCTCGGAAGGCTGTCCGCTTATATCTCTGTCCTCAAACTCATAGAAAAGAGGCATATTTACAAGATGTCCTGCAAAACGCCAATTAGAGGATGAGGCAAGTCCCGAAGAAGTAAACGCTGAGAAACCAAGTTCCTGTTTTCTTGCTGTAATGTCCTCAGCAACCCGCTTTAAATCTGCAAAAGACTTTATATCATCTATACTGTAGCCCGCTTTATGAAGCAAACTTTTGTTGGTAATAAGACCATACGCCTCATAGACGTAAGCCACCGCTAAAACCCTGCCGTCATCGGTGAGTGCAAACTCATCGGATACAAGTTGGTTATAAACCGCTGAACCTCGAAGGTCAAGACAGTAATCCTTCCAGGACTGCAGACCGACAGGTCCGTTTATCTGGAAAAGTGTTGGAGCGTCATCCTTATCTATTTCTGCTAAAAGTGTCTGTTCGTACGTACCCTGCGCTGCAGTAACAACTTTAACTTCTACACCTGTTTCTCTTGTATACTCTGATGCAAGGTTTTGCCAAGCGCTATCCTGCTCCGGCTTGAAATTAAGAAAATATACCGAGCCCTTGTCTGCTGTTCTACCGCATCCGCAAAGTGCGACAAGCATACAAACCGACAAAAATAATGCTAATGTTTTTTTCATATTATCCTCCTAAAAGTAATGCAAAAGCACCGTTTCAAGGATAGTATGCGCATTTTTGCATAAAAAAACAGCACGAAGATTGTTTTTTCTTCGTACAGTAAAAATATTTTATTTAAAACTGCAATATCCGCTGAAGAATATCAATATTGTGTATATAATAATAGTAAAACCCTTGGACACTGCCAAGGGTTTTCTTTTACTGTTTAAGCGAAATATTTTGTGTGGCAAGGTGTTCGATAACCTTATCGGTAACTGCCTTTACCTCTTCGCCTGTAAGAGTTCGCTCGGGGTGAGCAAAGAGAATGCGGACAGTAATTGACTTACCTGTTTCGTCGGTATAAGTGTCAACCACCTTAACATCTTTGATAAGACTGCAGTTCTGAGCCTCAATTGCCTTTTCTATAGGCGCAAAGGTGTTTGACACGAAGGACAAGTCTATTTCCATTTCAGGGAAACGGCTGGGCTCAGCATACTTGATACTTAAATTATCGATTTCGGCAAATACTTTGAAATCAATCTCTGCATATACAATAGAAGCCTTTTTATCTATCTTCTTTGAAACAGTGGGATGTACTATGCCTATTTCGCCGACAGCCTTACCGTCACAAATAATAGTGTTTAGATTGCGTAGATGCTGATAAGACTTTGTTGCTTCCTTTTTCTCGAAGGAAAGGCCTTTGTGCTTGATATCGTCGGCAACAACGGCAAGCATATCGCGAAGCTCGAAATAAAGGGTCTCCACAGATTTTGTCTTGCTGAAGAGTGTGATAGCAAGCTTCTTATTTTCAACACAGAGGTTGTTCTCGTCAACTCCGTCAATAACTCGTCCAATCTCAAAAACACCGAAATCGGCAGAATAACCTGTGTTATATTTAACCTGACAAAGCTGAGTGGGAACAATAGATTTGCGGATAGTTTCAATATTGGGATTAACAGCACCTATAAGCTTGATATTATCCTCAACCTCAATGCCTAAAGCCTTGTATTCGTCGTAGTACTGCCATACATAGGAATGAAGCTCGTGCATAGAATAACGCTTAACAAGTATATCTTTTACTTTGTCTTCAACCGTTTTCACTATATCAGGACGGACAGGAGCAATGGGAGCAGATGCGGTGTGTATCTCAAAATTATCGTAACCGTAAATACGGGTAATTTCTTCGATAACGTCAGCCTTCATTGTTACATCCTTTGTGGCACGCCAGCTTGGAACGGTAACGCTGAAATCATCACCTGTAAGATTTACTTCAAATCCTAATGACTCGAGAGTCTTGACAATAGTATCGTTCGAAATTTCAATTCCCGTATAACGATTGACAAATGCCTTGTTGAAATCGAGATTGACGGTGTCATATTTGAAAGCATATTCGTCGGTAAGAGAGGAAACCACCTTAACACCGCTGTCAATATCGGTCAGGAGTTTAACAAAACGTGCAATAGCAGGAACGGTAAGCTCGGGGTCAAGGCATTTTTCATATCTCTGAGAAGCATCGGTTCTGTGAGCAAGACGAACGGTAGACTTACGGATAGAAACGGCGTCGAAGGTAGCCGACTCAAGGGTTAATGTAGTGGTATCTTCAACAATTTCAGAATCAAGTCCGCCCATAATACCTGCAATAGCAACGGGGGTGTTATCGTTGCATATCATAAGGGTATTTTCGTCGATATTACGCTCTACTCCGTCGAGGGTCTGAAACTTAAAAGGCTCTGCAAAACGCTTTATGCGAAGCTTTTCAACCTTTCTGGAATCAAACGCGTGCATAGGCTGACCCATTTCGAGCATAAGGTAGTTGGTAAGGTCGGCAAGGAGGTTTATTCCTCTCATTCCGCAGTAGAAAAGGCGAATACGCATATTAACAGGACTTACATTTTTAGTGATATTTTCAACCTGAAGGCAGGAATAACGCTGACACAAGGGGTCTTCAATCTTCATATCCACCTTAGGAAGGTCATTATATGCGTCAAGGTCTACCGTATCAAGAGCCTTTAAGGGTCTACCTGCTAGTGCGGCAAACTCACGTGCTATTCCATAATGACCCCAAAGGTCGGGACGGTTGGTAAGAGACTTGTTATCAACTTCGAAGATTATATCGTCAATTTCATACACATCTTTAATATCGGTACCGTTTGCTACATTCTCGGTTATATCCATAATTCCCGAATTATCGTCGGAAATGCCGATCTCTTTTTCAGAGCAGCACATACCAAAGGAGTCAAAGCCTGCAAGGGGTCTGGGAGCGATGGTAATGTCCCCTATTTTAGCGCCAACCTTAGCAAAGGCGGTCTTCATTCCAACGCGAACGTTTGGTGCGCCGCAAACGACATCGGTTAGCTTACCGTCACCCGCATCGACCTTTAAAAGGTGAAGCTTTTTAGACTCGGGATGGTCTTCCACCGACTTGATTTCGGCAACAACAATTCCGCTGATGTCGGAACCCTTCATAAATATCTCATTTTCAACCTCGGCGGTAGAAAGTGAGAACTGATTTATAAGTTTAAGTTTATCCAGACCCGTAAAATCAACAAAGTCGGAAATCCAGTTCATTGAAAGTAACATATAGGCACTCTCCTTTCTTATTCGTCGTCGGTAAACTGAGCGAGAGCTTTAAGGCTTCCGCCGTTTAAATCGCGAATATCTTTAACGCCGTATTTCATCATAGCAAGACGGGTAAGTCCGAGGCCAAACGCAAATCCGGTATATTCTTCGGGGTCAATACCGCCTGCTTTGAGCACCTCGGGATGAATCATTCCGCAGGGGCAAAGCTCGAGCCAGCCGCTGTGCTTACAGGAGGGACAGCCTTCGCCACCACAAATGGCACAGCTTATATCAAGCTCAAATCCAGGTTCCACGAAGGGGAAAAATCCAGGACGAAGTCGAACCTTAACATCACGCCTAAACACCTCGGAAAGCATTGTTTTCATAAAGAAAATGAGGTTTGAAATGGAGATGTCTTTATCTACCATTACGCCCTCCATCTGGAAGAAGGTGTTTTCGTGACAAGCGTCGGTAGCCTCATTTCTAAAGCATCTGCCCGGGAAAATAGCCTTTATGGGACGGCCTTCGTTAAAGAGCGCGTCCTTATATTTCTTATAAATCGCATTCTGTGCGGCAGAGGTATGAGACTTAAGAAGCTGACCGTTTTCGAGATAATAAGTATCCTGCATATCGCGGGCGGGATGATGCTTGGGAATATTTAAAGCCTCAAAGCACTCATAGTCGGTTACGACCTCGCTATAATCCTCAACATCAAAGCCCATAGACTTGAATATTCTTTCACACTCGCGCTGAACCAGTGTGATGGGGTGATAAGAACCGCGGGTCAGATCGGCAGGCATAGAAAGATCGAACTCGGGCATTGAGTTAATTTCCCTTTCGATTTCCTTTTCCTTGAGCTCAACCATTTTTGCGGCAATCTTTTCGGTAACTTCGTTTTTAAGGACGTTTACCTTCTGGCCAAAGTCCTTTTTCTCTTCAACCGACAAGTCTTTCATTACCTTTAAAAGGTCGGTGATACTTCCCTTTTTACCAAGGTAAGAGACCCTTATGTTTTCAAGCTCTGTTGCATCGTTTACGGCAGCAAGCTCGGCTTCAAACTGCTGTTGCAGTTTTACGATTTGCTCGTTCATTATAAACCTCCATAAAAAAACGTCCCATACAAAAGTATGAGACGAAAAAATTTCCGTGGTACCACTCAAATTGCGGTATAAAACCGCCACTCTTTTGCTTTAATGCAGCAACTACATCCTTTATTTCTAAAGGCAACTCCCGAGGCGAAATTCGGCAAACAGGTCTTTGCGGCTTTCCACCAAACGCCGCTCTCTTTAAAAGAATTACTGTTGCTTACTAAAACTCGATCACAGTTTTTATATTCATTTACTGATATATTATACACAACCACATAGCAGGTTGTCAAGGAGAATTTAACATTAAAAGATACGGTGTTGACTTTTGAAAAAACAAATATATAATTTAAATATATGAAAGTCTGAGCTGATATACAAATACAGCAAGAAAATATCGAAACATACCACTTTTACCACAGATGATTTCAATATAAACATTATTTTAAGCAGGGTGATTTTATGAGTAGTAAAAAAATTATTCAGTTTGGAGAGGGTGGATTCTTGCGTGGATTTGCCGATTGGATGCTTGATATTGTAAATGAAAAAGCAGGTTTCGATTTTATGGTTACTGTGGTTCAGCCAATCGAGACAGGTTTATGCTCACTTCTCTCCGCTCAGAACTGCAAATACACCCACATATGCAGAGGCGTTGAAGGTGTTGAGGCAAGGCAGATTTCTGTGATTAAAAAATGCATAGATCCGTATAGGGATTTTGATGAATACTTAAGTCTTGCAGATGACCCTGACTATCGCTTTATCATTTCAAACACCACCGAAGCGGGAATTGTGTTTGACGAAAACGATAAACTCGAAAACAAGCCTTGTAAATCCTTTCCGGGAAAAGTTACTCAGCTTCTTTTCAGGCGTTTTATAAAAGGACTTGATGGATTTATATTTCTGCCTTGCGAACTTATCGACAGAAACGGAGATAAGCTGAAAGAATGCATTGTTAAAAGCGCTGAGATTTGGTCGCTTGGTACAGATTTTATAAATTGGATAAAAAGCGAAAACATTTTCTGTAACACTCTTGTAGACAGAATAAACACAGGTTTTCCGAAAGATGAAAACATTGACCTTGGATACGAAGACAAGCTTCTCAACACATCAGAATACTTCCATTTATGGGTAATAGAGGGGTATAACGGTCTTTTTGACGAGTTACCTTTTGATAAATGCGGACTTAATGTAATTCTCACCGATAACCTTGAGCGCTATCGCACAAGAAAGGTGCGCATATTAAACGGAGCGCACACATCACTTGTGCCATACGCTATGCTCTCGGGTTTTGATACGGTTAAATCCTGTATGGACGACGGGACTATGCTTTCGCATATAAAGCACTGTATTTACAATGAAATTATTCCTACTCTTGATTTGCCTAAAGATGAGCTTATTGATTATGCTGACAATGTACTAAGAAGATTTTCAAACCCCTATATAAAGCATTATTTATCTTCAATTTCACTGAACTCGGTAAGCAAATTCAAGGTTAGGGTTCTCCCCTCAATAACCGAATACATTAGGCGTTTCGGTAAGACCCCAGATACTCTTGTATTCTCTTTTGCAAAACTCATCGAATTTTACAAGACGGGGACTCCAACCGACCTACCAGAGGTTATAACTTTCATGAAGGAGGCCTCGGTAACCGATATACTTAAAAACACAAGCTTTTGGGTTGAGGATATGTCCTTCCTTTATGATGAAGTGATAAAACATTTACCGGAGAATATCAGATGATAATAAATATTAACGATAATGTATATGTAAACACAGAAAACGGGCACAAATATGCAAGGCAGGATATTGCTGCGGGCGAAAACATTATAAAATACGGTCAGCCTATCGGTCACGCTACACAGGACATAAAAAAGAACGAGCATGTACATACACAAAACCTGAAAACCAATCTCTCAGGAAGGTTAAGTTATGTTTTCTCTCCCGAAAACAATGTATATTTACCTAATCAAACCGACAGATATTTTATGGGTTATCTTCGCAAAAACGGTGATGTAGGCATAAGAAATGACATCTGGATAATAAATACTGTCGGTTGCGTAAATAAAACAGCCGAAAAACTTGCAGTTCTTACGGGAGCCAAGTGCTTTCCACACCCATTTGGATGTTCTCAGCTTGGCGATGACCAAAAGGTTACCCAGCATATTTTAAAAGGTCTCGTAAATCACCCAAACGCAGGCGGTGTGCTTGTGCTGGGGCTTGGTTGTGAGAATAACAACATTAACATCTTTAAACAATTTTTGGGCGAGTGGGACACTGACCGTGTTAAGTTTTTAAACCTACAGGATGTTACAGACGAAATTTCTGAAGGGGTAAGACTTATAAAGGAGCTTAAAGCCTATGCTGACACATTTAAGCGACAAAAGGTAAATATATCTAAACTCAGAATTGGTCTTAAATGTGGTGGAAGTGACGGTTTTTCCGGAATTACTGCAAACCCTCTGCTTGGAAGATTTTGCGACAAATTTACAATTTACGGCGGTAGCTGTGTACTTACAGAAGTGCCCGAAATGTTCGGCGCAGAGCATCTGCTTATGAAAAGGTGCGTGTCAAAAGAGGTTTTTGATAAAACCGTCAGTCTTATCAACGAATTTAAGACCTATTATGAAAACCACGGTCAGGTGATATACGAAAACCCATCCCCCGGAAACAAAGCAGGGGGTATAACTACACTTGAGGAAAAATCCTTGGGATGTGTTCAAAAAGGCGGTCTTTCACCCGTTGTAGACGTACTCAACTACGGAGACACTTTATCAAAGTCGGGACTTTCACTGCTTAACGGACCCGGTAATGACATAGTAGCAGTTACAAATTTAGCAGCTGTGGGTGTTCATATAATTCTTTTTACCACAGGAAGAGGTACGCCTCTTGGCGGTCCTGTACCAACAGTAAAGGTGTCAACTAATAAGATTCTTACAAAAAGCAAGCCACACTGGATTGATTTTGACTCATCACCCTGCTTAGACGGGTTTGACCTTTCGGATGACTTACTTGAATATGTAATATCAGTTGCCGAGGGCAAAAAGACTAAAAACGAAGAAAACGGATATGAGGAAATATCAATTTTTAAAGATGGAGTAACATTATAAAGCTCAAAAAATAACGAATGCGTGAAGCTATTGCTTCACGCATTTTGATTATTTCGTTCCCGTAGAGCCGAAACCTCCTTCTCCTCTTTCGGTATCGTCGAGGGTATCGGTCTCCACAAAATTTACGGTAAGATAGGGTGTAATAACGATTTGTGCCACCCTTTCCCCTGCTTCGATTTTTGCCTGATTATCCGAATGGTTATGAAGCGAGACCATAATTTCACCGCGATAATCCGAATCAATAACTCCAACCTTATTCGCAGGAGCAAGTCCACGCTTGGTTGCAATTCCGCTACGGGCATAGATGAGACCCACATAGCCGTCAGGTATTTCCATAGCAATGCCTGTATGAACAAGTTTAGTCTCACCGGGAGCAAATGTAAGCTCTCCTTCAGATGAGTAAAGGTCTGCACCTGCAGCACAGGTCGAGCCGTAGGAAGGAATAGTTGCATTTTGGTTTAATTTTTTAATTTTAAGTTCTACCATTTTAAAAACCCGTTGAGGTTCGTATTTCTATATGCTACTACGCCCTCACCTTTCTTTAAAATTGTCTTTTATAAGCTTAAAAAGCTGTTTTGCTCGTTCGTCATCTCCTGAAAGATGCAAATAACCGAACAGAGCTTCTAATCCTGTTGCAGAATGATATTCTCCTACGCTTGAATTTTTCGGTATTGAGTTAACGTGAGCGTTTCTGCCTCTTTTATAAACCGACAGTTCCTTTTCGGTGAGCTCTGATTCAATGATTTTGTAAGCCTGAGCCTGCGCTCCTGCCTTAACAAGCTTTACAGACTGCGAGTGAAGCTCACCTGACGGTCTGTTGACCTCTGCTAACATTTCACGAACGAGTAATCCGTAATAGGCATCGCCTACAAAGGCGAGTGCCGACGGACTTAAACTGTTTACATCCATATGAAACCCTCTTAAGATACGAATTCGAACTCAATATCGTAGACGCTTACAATATCTCCGTCTTCGACTCCTGCGTTTATAAGCGCCTGAATAATTCCGCTTTGCTGAAGAGTTCTCTGGAAATACTGAAGGGATTCGTAATCGTCGGGATTGACGGTCTCAAGTATTTTCTGAAGCCAAGGAGCGTTATCAACGATGAAAACACCGTCAACCACATCAACCGTAAAGCTTCTGCGGTTAGATTCGACTATAAGCTCCTCTTCGGGAATTATATCGGGCTCGTATATCTTAATTTCGGGAAGCTTTGCAAGTTCTGCCGCAACAAAGTTTATAAGCTCATCAGTACCCTCATTGATGGGAGCCATTATGGGGAAGAAGGCATATCCGTTTGCTTCAAAATACTGCCTTAGTTCCTCAACCTTTTCTTCATCAGCGAGGTCACATTTATTGCCAACAACTATCTGCGGACGCTCTGACAACTCTTCACTGAAAACCTTAAGTTCGTTATTTATTGTGTTAAAATCTTCTATGGGGTCTCTTCCCTCACTTCCCGAAACATCTAACACATGAAGAAGCAGACGACATCTTTCTACGTGGCGTAAAAATTCGTGACCAAGACCTACACCCTCACCTGCGCCCTCTATAAGACCAGGTATATCTGCCATAACGAAGGATGAACCCTCACCCATTCTGACAACTCCAAGCACAGGGGTAAGTGTAGTGAAATGGTAATTAGCTATTTTTGGTTTAGCCTCACTGACTACTGAGACAAGAGTAGATTTTCCAACATTAGGAAAGCCGATAAGACCAACATCTGCCAAGAGCTTCAGTTCAAGAGTAACGTCAAGACATTCACCCGGATTTCCCGGCTTTGAAAAACGGGGAATCTGTCTGGTTGAGGTTGAAAAGTGCATATTGCCCCAACCGCCGTTACCGCCTTTTGCAATAACGACAGGCTCATCAGTGGAAATATCTGCAATTATTCTGCCTGTTTCAGCATCCTTAACAAGAGTGCCTCTGGGCACCTTTATCACAAGACTTTTAGCACTTTTTCCTGTGCAACGGGAGGTGCCTCCGTTGGCACCGTTTTCTGCAACATATTTACGTTTGTACCTGAAATCGGCAAGGGTAGAAAGATTGTCGTCTACGGCAAAAACAATATCGCCGCCACGTCCTCCGTCTCCACCGTCAGGGCCTCCTGCGGCAACATATTTCTCACGGTGAAAGGATACGGCACCGTTGCCTCCGTCACCTGCCTTAAGGTGTATTTTAGCAATATCTACAAACATAATGTCACCTCCGAATACTTCTAAGTGTCGAAAACAAGAAATAAAGCCCGGCACTGCCGAGCTTTGATAACCGATTTACTGTTCAACAGCGTAGATGCTTACCTGCTTACGGTCGCGGCCTACACGCTCGAACTTAACTTTACCGTCGATAAGAGCAAATAAAGTATCGTCGGAACCGATGCCGACATTATTGCCCGGATGGATTTTAGTTCCTCTCTGACGAACGAGGATGTTACCTGCGAGAACAAACTGACCGTCTGCGCGCTTTACGCCGAGACGCTTGGATTCACTGTCACGTCCGTTCTTGGTTGAACCCATACCTTTTTTATGGGCGAATAACTGAATGTTAATCTTTAACATAATTACACCTCCGAAATTACTTTAATGCAGTCTGGATACTGCTCACTTAACTGAAGCATATGAAGCTTGAAGCCTTTAAGAAGATTGCAGCATTCGTTTGATACGGATGAAAGCCTTACAGTCATTTCTCCGTCTCTTTCACGAATTTTTGCCTTTACTCCTAATACATCGGTAATGGTATTAACGGTGAGATAAACTGCGGAAGATACCGACGCACATACAAGACGGCCTGTTTCATCAAAAGCATCAGTTGTACAGTGTCCCTTCACGGAAAAACCGTTTTCGGACATATTGACTATTGTCATAAAACTCGTTATACGATCTCAGTGATCTGTACTTTGGTGTAGGGCTGTCTGTGACCCATTTTGCGGGCACTACCCTTCTTGGGCTTGTAGGTGAAGACAGTGATCTTCTTACCCTTACCGTTTTTAACTACGGTTCCCTTAACAGCGGCATCCTTAACATAGGGCTTACCAACCTTGAGGGCTGCGGTCTTTTTAACAGCAACAACCTTGTCAAAAACAACCTCAGTGTTTTCCTCAGCGTCGAGCTTCTCTACGTAGATGAAATCTCCTTCTTCTACACGGTACTGCTTTCCGCCTGTTTCAATAATAGCGTACATTCCTTTGGCACCTGCCTTAATATAAGTCTCGCTACAGAAGGCGTGCAAATAAGCGCAACTTTAAAAGCCTCCAATACGCGGCTTGACTATTTTACCACTAATACTTAGTAATGTCAAGAACTTTTTTCTCTGTTTTTAATATGAAAGAAGACCGCCTCAGCGGTCTTCTTAAGATCATTTATTATAAAGGGTTACAAGGTCGCAGATGTTAACGCTTCCGTTCTTGTCGGAGTCAGCATTTTTTGCCGATTTTGCACCTATAAGCGTCTGACGGAGAGCTGTTGCGTCACCATCAAGGTTGAACGAGCCATTTTCGTCAACATCACCTATAGTAGTTCCGTAAACACGAAGCATAGGAGTTTTATCTCCGTTTACAGCATACCAAATTTCATCAGAGAAGTTTTTAATGCTGTTTAATGCATTTACACCCTTCATTTCAACTATAGAAAGGTTTGTATATGGTGCTTGACTTTGAGGAACTGTTGAATCGGTATATACATTATGATACGCATCGCTGATAGATGAAACAGTGTTGGTGGTAGCTGCGTAATAGGGCTTATAACCGATAGAATAGCAATTTGTTACCGTATAATACGAATTCCATGCACCTCCTACGATTCCGTTTTGACGTTGTGTAGGAGCTTTGCCTGCAATAAGTGTAGCAGAGGAATAGCAGTTTGAAATAGCAGAATAAATCGTCTCAGATCCTTTCTCCATATATCCGATTACTCCACCGGCGGATCCGCTAGCGGTGGTGCTGGTAAATTGAACAAGAACAGTATCGTCAACAAAAAGGCTGTCAAAGACTTTACCCATTGCAGATCCACCTACGCCACCAACAAATCC
>JAZOBS010000027.1:0-60885 GCA_045596085.1 Acutalibacteraceae bacterium
TCGATAACCTTACCTGCGGTATTGGAGATAAGTCCGCGCATACCTGCAAGCTGACGAATCTGCGCCATAGAACCACGGGCTCCCGAGTCTGCCATCATAAAGATGGGGTTGAACTCGTCAAGGTGGTCCTTAAGGGCATTACCGACATCCTCGGAGGTCTTGTTCCAAATCTCGATTACGTGGCGGCTCTTTTCGTCCTTACTGATAAGACCGCGGTTGTAGCTCTTGTTTACCTTATCTATCTGAGCCTCAGCATCAGAAATAAGCTGTGCCTTAACAGGAGGAATTACCGCATCAACAACAGCAACGGTAATTGCACCCTTGGTGGAGAACTTAAAGCCTGTAGCCTTTACATTGTCAAGGACAATGGCAGCCTCGCTGGTGCCGTGCTTAGCAATACAAGCATCAATAATTTTACCGAGCTGCTTCTTGCCGACCTTGTTCTGTACCACATCATCATTGCTTTCTACCAAAAGCTTAGAGCTATCCTTAAGCTTATAGCAGATTTCAAGGTCGAATTCGTGCTCGGGGTCGGTTCTGTCAACAAAGCCGAGGTCCTGAGGAATAGATTCGTTAAATAGGATAAAGCCTACCGTACACCAAACCAGCTTGGAAACGCCGTCCTTAGTAAAGCGGACACGGATTGGAGCGTGTAGTCCTACAACGCCGTCGTTATAAGCCATTATAGCCTCATCTTTATCCTTAAACACCTTGTTTGCACCGGGTTCATCAGACTTAACAAGGGTGAGGTAGTAAGAACCGAGTACCATATCCTGTGTGGGAACTGCAACAGGCTTTCCGTCGGAGGGCTTAAGCAGGTTATTTGCGGCAAGCATAAGGAAACGCGCCTCAGCTTGAGCCTCTGCTGAAAGGGGTACGTGAACCGCCATCTGGTCGCCGTCGAAGTCGGCATTATAAGCGGTACATACAAGGGGGTGCAGCTTAATAGCCTTACCCTCAACAAGGACGGGCTCGAAAGCCTGAATACCTAAGCGGTGAAGTGTAGGCGCACGGTTAAGGAGCACAGGATGCTCTTTAATAACGGTTTCGAGTGCATCCCAGATCTCGTCAGATGCGCGTTCTACCATCTTGCGGGCAGTTTTAATATTGGTTGCTTCCTTGGTCTCTACAAGGCGTTTCATTACGAAGGGCTTAAAGAGCTCAAGAGCCATTTCCTTAGGAAGACCGCACTGATACATCTTAAGCTCAGGTCCTACAACGATAACCGAACGTCCCGAGTAGTCAACACGCTTACCGAGAAGGTTCTGACGGAAGCGTCCCTGCTTACCCTTAAGCATATCGGAAAGGGATTTAAGAGCACGGTTGTTGGGGCCTGTAACAGCCTTTCCTCTTCTGCCGTTATCGATAAGAGCGTCAACAGCCTCCTGAAGCATACGCTTCTCGTTGCGAACGATGATATCAGGAGCACCAAGCTCTAAAAGTCTCTTAAGACGGTTGTTACGGTTGATAACACGTCTGTACAGGTCGTTAAGGTCGGAGGTAGCAAAACGTCCGCCGTCGAGCTGTACCATAGGACGGAGATCCGGAGGAATTACCGGAATTACATCAAGAATCATCCACTCGGGACGGTTGCCTGATGCACGGAATGCCTCTAAAACCTCGAGGCGCTTAAAGATGCGAAGTCTCTTCTGTCCTGTTGCAGACTCGAGCTCGTCGCGGAGCTCCTTGCAGGTCTGGTCAAGGTCAATTTCGCAAAGAAGCTCTTTAATAGCCTCTGCACCCATACCAGCCTTAAAGTCATCCTCATAAAGCTCACGCATATCGCGGTACTGCTTTTCACTAAGAAGAGCCTTTTTCTCGATAGGAGTATTGCCGGGATCGGTTACGATATACTTTGAGAAATAAAGCACCTGCTCGAGAGCTTTGGGAGAAATGTCGAGAGCAAGACCCATTCTGGAAGGAATGGTCTTATAGTACCAGATGTGCGAAACGGGAGCGGCAAGCTCGATAGAGCCCATACGCTCACGGCGAACCTTAGCACGGGTAACCTCTACTCCGCAGCGTTCGCAAACCTTACCCTTATAGCGAATGCGCTTGTACTTTCCGCAGTGACATTCCCAGTCCTTCTGGGGTCCGAAAATGCGTTCGCAGAAAAGACCGCCCTGCTCGGGTTTTAAGGTTCTGTAGTTAATAGTCTCAGGTTTGGTAACCTCGCCGTAAGACCAGCTTCTTATTTGTTCAGGAGAAGCGAGACCAATTTTTATTGACTCAAATTCGATATTTTCCATAGTGTCTGTCCTCCTAATTATTCTTCGTCGTCAGCATAGGACTCTTCGGTCTCTTCTGCTACATATTCGCCTGTTTCGTCGACCTCGCCGAAGCCTGCCATGCTATCCATAACACCGTCGGTAAGCTCCTCGTCGAATACAGGGGGTGCAAGGCCTAATTCTTCATCCTCTTCGAAGGTCTGCTTAAGGTCAATCTCTTCGTTATACTTATCGAGAACCTTAACATCAAGCCCTAAGGACTGAAGTTCCTTAATAAGAACCTTGAAGGATTCGGGAACGCCTGGGGTGGGAACATTCTGTCCCTTAACGATGGATTCGTAGGTCTTTACACGTCCTACAACATCATCGGACTTAACAGTGAGTATTTCCTGAAGGGTATACGCAGCACCGTAAGCCTCGAGTGCCCAAACTTCCATTTCTCCGAAACGCTGTCCACCGAACTGAGCTTTACCGCCGAGGGGCTGCTGAGTAACGAGGGAATAAGGTCCTGTAGAACGGGCATGGATCTTATCATCAACGAGGTGATGCAGCTTAAGATAGTACATATAACCAACGGTTACAGGATTATCGAAAGGTTCACCAGTACGTCCGTCATAAAGCTGAGTTTTAGCGTCATTTCTGAGCGGAATGCGTGAGAAGTCGAGTCCTGCGCTGTCCTTAAGCTCGTAATTTTCGCCCTTTGTGAGCTTTTCTGCATCCTCGAAGCACTTCATAATATCAGCTTCGTGTGCGCCGTCAAATACGGGGGTAGCGATATGCCAACCGAGAGCCTTACAAGCGTAACCAAGGTTAACCTCGAGCACCTGTCCGATATTCATACGGGAAGGAACGCCGAGAGGATTAAGAACGATATCAAGGGGTGTACCGTCGGGAAGGAAGGGCATATCTTCACTGGGAAGAATACGGGATACAACACCCTTGTTTCCGTGACGACCTGCCATCTTATCGCCGACAGATATCTTACGCTTCTGTGCAATATAACAACGGACAACAAGGTTCACACCGGGAGAAAGCTCGGAAGAGTTCTCGCGGGAGAATACCTTAACATCTACTATGGTACCGTATTCACCGTGAGGAACGCGGAGAGAGGTGTCACGCACTTCCCTAGCCTTCTCACCGAAAATTGCGCGAAGAAGACGTTCTTCTGCGGTAAGCTCTGTCTCGCCCTTGGGAGTAACCTTACCTACAAGGATGTCACCTGCAGTAACCTCAGCACCAACACGGATAATTCCTCGCTCGTCGAGATCCTTGAGTGCATCTTCGCCGACATTGGGGATGTCGCGGGTGGTTTCTTCGGGTCCAAGCTTGGTATCTCTTGCCTCAATTTCATATTCTTCAATATGAATAGAGGTGTACATATCCTCGCGGACGAGTTTCTCGTTAATGAGAACAGCGTCCTCGTAGTTATAGCCTTCCCAGGTCATAAAGCCGATGAGAGCATTACGTCCGAGAGAGATTTCACCGTTGTCTGTAGCGGGACCGTCTGCGATAACCTCGCCTGCCTCTACCTTTTGTCCTGCAACAACGATGGGACGCTGATTGATGCAGGTGCCATGATTGGAACGAAGGAACTTAATAAGCTCATACTCGTCTACCTCGCCGTTTTTAGCGCGGATAACGATCTTATCAGCTGAGGCAGTAACAACAGTACCTGCACGGTTTGCAAGAACAACAACGCCTGAGTCGACTGCGGCTTTATACTCGATACCTGTTCCTACGAAGGGGCTTTCGGTAACGAGAAGCGGAACTGCCTGCTTCTGCATGTTCGATCCCATCAGCGCACGGTTAGTATCGTCGTTTTCAAGGAAGGGAATCATTGCGGTTGCAACCGATACGACCATTTTAGGTGAAACGTCCATAAAGTCGACTTCGGAGGGTGCAATCTCAAGGAAGTCGTCGCGATGACGGGCATTTACCTTTGCACGAACAAAGTGACCGTCTTTATCGAGAGGCTCGTTAGCCTGAGCGATTACATAATCATCTTCGGTATCGGCTGTCATATAGATAACCTCAGCAAGCACCTTTCCGGTAGCCTTATCTACCTTGCGTAAAGGAGCTTCAATGAAGCCGTACTCATTTATCTTTGCAAAGGTTGCAAGATACGAAATAAGTCCGATGTTGGGTCCTTCAGGAGTCTCGATAGGACACATACGACCGTAATGAGTGTAGTGAACGTCACGAACTTCGAAGGATGCACGGTCACGGGAAAGTCCTCCGGGACCGAGTGCGGACAGACGACGCTTGTGAGTGAGCTCGGAAAGCGGGTTGGTCTGATCCATAAACTGAGAAAGGGGTGAAGAGCCAAAGAACTCTTTAATAGCGGCTACAACAGGACGGATATTAATGAGAGACTGAGGAGTGATAGCGTCTGCATCCTGAGCCTGAAGAGCCATTTTTTCACGCACAACCCTCTCCATTCTGGAGAAGCCGATGCGGAACTGATTCTGAAGAAGTTCGCCTACCGAACGGATACGACGATTGCCGAGGTGGTCGATATCATCTGTTGTACCAATATCGTAAGGAAGGTTAACGAAATAGTTTACAGATGCAAAAATATCATCTACGGTGATGTGTTTGGGGATGAGCGCACCAAGGTTAGCGGTGATAGCTTCGCTTATCTCCTCTTCGGTAGAGTTGTTTTCGAGTATTTCTTTAAGAACGCGGTAGGAAACCTTTTCGTTTACACCGAGTTCCTTAGTGTCGAAGGAAACGAAATCGTTAATGTCGACCATTCCGTTTGTGAGAATCTTAAGCTCACGAACGGTTCCGACAGCATCTTCGACCTGAACGTATGCCTCACTTACGCCCTTTGCTTCAAGCTCTAAAGCGCGCTCTTTGGTAATAAGCTCCTGGGGCTCTGCAATTATCTCCCCTGTCATATCGTCTACAATAGCACGGGAAAGAATCTTGCCTGTAAGACGGGGTGCAAGGCTGAGCTTCTTATTATACTTATAACGGCCTACGCGGGAAAGATCATATCTGCGCTCGTCGAAGAAGAGCTGTGAAATATAGCTCTGTGCACCGTCAACTGTTGCAGGCTCGCCCGGACGAAGCTTTTTGTAAACTTCGATAAGTGCGTCCTCTGCGTTAGTGGTAGTATCTTTATCGAGGGTTGCTGCAAGGCGCTCCTCATCACCGATAAGCTGACGAATCTGCTCGTTGGTTACAACGCCGAAGGAACGAACAAAGGTAGTAAGGGGAAGCTTACGGTTTTTGTCGATCTTAACATAGAGAACGTCGTTTAAATCGGTTTCGTATTCCAGCCAGGCACCGCGGTTAGGAATAATGGTAGAGTTGAATAACTTTTTACCTGTTTTTTCTTCGATTTTAAGACCGTAGTATGCACCAGGTGAACGAACAAGCTGGGAAACGATAGCGCGCTCTGCTCCGTTGATAACGAAGGTTCCCGATTCGGTCATAATGGGGAAATCACCAAGGAAAACTTCACTCTCCTTGATTTCGCCTGTTTCGTTATTTAAAAGACGGGCTTTTACACGCAGTGGTGCAGCATATGTCGTATCTCTTGCCTTACACTCCGTTACATCATACTTCGGCTTCTCATCAAGACGGTAGTCAATGAAATCAAGCACAAGATTGCCGGTATAGTCGGTGATGGAAGACATATCCTGAAGGGCTTCCTTAAGGCCTACTTCCACGAACCACTTATAAGAGTCTTTCTGAATTTCGATGAGGTTAGGCATATCGATAACTTCACCGATTTTGGAGAAACTCATACGAGTGTTTTTGCCAAGCTGAACCGATTTTACCATTGCTTCAGATGCCATAAGCTTTAATCACTCCTTAATAATTATGCACGGTTTTCGCCGCACCGAACGACTGACGGTCATACATTTTTTAGCCGTTTTTAACCTAAAAAAGGGCAAAAAAGTCCATATTGACCCAGTATCAGTAATTTCATATTATACAAGCCTTTACCCTGCTTGTCAAGTGTTATTTTCAAAAAATTGGTATTTTTTTAGTTTAATGTTGATATATAATTTAAACCCGCAGTTGCTTAGAACTGCGGGTTTAAATTATTCGTTTGTTTCTTCGGCTTTTTTGCCTTCCATAATAGCACGGAAGTCTTCTCCCGAAATTTTTTCTTCGTTAAAGAGGACCTTTGCTACCTCGTTGAGCTTATCCATATTACCCTTAAGGATTTCGATAGCCTTGTCATACTGAGACATAACAATGGTTTCAATTTCCTCGTCGATCATAGATGCAATCTTATCGGAATAGTTGGGTGTTGAGGAGAAATCGCGGCCGAGGAATACCTCATTATTATCGTTGCCGTAGACAACGAGACCGAGCTTCTCGCTCATACCGTACTTAGTAACCATCTTACGGGCAATATCGGTAGCACGCTGCATATCGTTGGATGCACCTGTGCAGATATCGTCCTGTGTAAGCTGTTCAGCTGCACGACCGCCAAGCAGAGAGCAAATCTGCTCGATAAGTTGATTTCTCGACACGTGACCCTTTTCTTCTGTAGGCAGATACATTGTGTAGCCTGCCGCCATTCCGCGGGGGATAATAGAAATCTGATGAACGGGATCCTGCGTGGGTAAGAAGTAGGAGACGATAGCGTGTCCTGCCTCGTGGTAGGAGGTTATCATCTTATCCTTATCCTTAACAACGTGAGACTTCTTCTCGGTACCCATTACAACCTTTATAGTCGCCTCTTCTATCTGGGTCTGAGTAATTGCTTTAAGACCTGCACGGGCGGCAAGGAGTGCAGCCTCGTTGAGGAGGTTTTCAAGATCGGCACCTGTAAAGCCTGAGGTTGAGTTTGCGATATTTTTAAGGTTTACATCGGGGCCGAGAGGCTTACCGCGGGAATGAACCTTAAGTATCTCTTCCCTGCCCTTTGCGTCGGGATAGTTTACGGTTATCTGACGGTCGAAACGTCCCGGACGAAGAAGCGCACGATCGAGAATATCGGGGCGGTTGGTTGCCGCCATAACGATAACACCCGAGTTTTCACCGAATCCGTCCATCTCAACAAGCAGCTGGTTGAGGGTCTGCTCTCTTTCGTCGTGACCGCCTCCGAGTCCTGCTCCGCGCTGACGGCCTACCGCGTCAATCTCATCGATAAAGACGATGGAGGGAGCGTTTTTCTTTGCCTCGTCGAAAAGGTCGCGGACACGTGATGCACCCACACCTACAAACATTTCCACAAAATCGGAACCGGAAATCGAGAAGAAGGGCACTCCAGCCTCACCTGCAACTGCTTTTGCAAGAAGGGTCTTACCCGTTCCGGGAGGGCCGACAAGAAGTACGCCCTTGGGAATACGAGCACCGAGGTCGTTGAATCTTTTGGGATTTTTAAGGAAGTCGACAATCTCCTCAAGCTCCTGCTTTTCCTCGTCGGCACCTGCAACGTCAATAAAGGTAGTTTTTTTGTTGGGGTCTGCCTTTTTGACCTTTGCCTTGCCGAAGCCCATTGTTTTGTCCATTCCCATAGAGCTGTTCATCTTCCGCATCATAAAGATCCAGAATACGGCAATAACGCCTATCAGGAGGACTGTAGGAAGAAGACTTAAAAGCCAAGAGGTCTCTCCACCGCTTTTATAGTCGACCTTTATCATTGCTTTGGTGTTTTCGGGATCTTCGGCTCTGACAGCGTCATTATGCTCCATAACGAACTTGTTAACATCGTTATAGAATATTGAGGGATCTGCCACGGTGTAGCGGTATGTTCCCGAGCCGTCGCGCTTTGTGTATACAAGCTCTCCGCTGTAGAGGTTGAGCTGATATTCAGAAACCTTATCTGTTTTAATCATCTCAACGATTTCGTAATATTTGGTTTTGTCGACTGCCTTTGTACTTACCGAAACCGCGACAATGGTTATTATAAAAATTATCGGGATGCCGATATAAAGCAGTATGTTGCGTATATTTTTCTTCAAAACTGAGTCTTCCTTTCCTTTTGGGAAAATTTTATGTTCAAACCCAAATGTGGGCTTGTTCAAATTCTACTTTCCGCCGTAAACCTCGGGAGCGAGTACTCCTACAAAGGGTAAATTGCGGTATTTTTCATCATAGTCAAGTCCGTATCCTACAACAAATTCGTCAGGCACCTGCACTCCCACATAATCGGCTTTTATATCAGCCTTTCTGCGCTCGGGCTTATCGAGGAAGGTGCATATTTTTACGCTTGCGGGATGACGTGTAAGAAGTATTCTCTTAAGAGAAGAAAGGGTTACTCCCGAATCGAGAATATCTTCGACAATTAAAATATCATAGCCTTCAAGATTGATATCGAGGTCTTTGATTATTTTAACGCTTCCCGATGTGGCAGTTCCCGAGCCGTAGGAGGAAACCGACATAAAGTCGATTTTAAGGGGAAGCTTTATCTGACGAAGCAGATCTGCCATTATCATAACAGAGCCCTTTAACACGCTTACTACAAGAAGATTTTTGCCCTTGTAGTCTTCTGTTATCTCTCTGCCTAAGCGGGCAACTGTTTCCTTGATTTCTTCTTCACTCAAAAGAATTTTTGCAATTTCTTTTTGGTCGTACATACTTAACATCCCCCGAAATTTATGATTTATTGATTACCGAAACAGCAAACTCTATCGTGTTTGTCGTGTTTTCGTCTACAGCGACTCTTTCGCTCACGCCGACGCCGTATATCCACACCACACCGCTGTTGTCGGCAGCAACAGGAATAATTTCCCGCAGTTCTGCCGCAATTTTAAGCTCATTAAAAAGCTTTTTTAAGCTTTTTGTGCAGTTTCTGCCGCTAAGACGAATCTCATCCGAGGGGAGTCTTGTGCGAAGGACCAAACTGCCGTTAATTTTATCACAGTCTATTGTGTTTTTTAAAAACAAATTGTTAACTTTTTCATTTTTTGACAAAGTTTTTCTTATAATTTCTGTTTTGTACTCTATATCAGGCTTTGCATCACCCTCTTTTGATAAGAAAAAGCGCTCGTCTCTGCAGAGTGCCGATACACCCTTTTCGAGTCCTGTTCTTCCTCCGTTTAAAAGCACCTTTTTACAGTTTTCAAGATGAAGAGCATCGGTCTTAATACCCGACTGTTCCCATAAATACAGTGCTATAACCCTTTTTATTATAGCCACAGGCTGAAGCCTTAAAAGTTGTGCATCAAGAAAATTTTCCCTAAGGCACAGAGCATATATTTTTTTGGCTGTGGAAAAAAGGAATTCTTCATCCTCCCTGAGGATAGCACACATTGATGCTACCGTCTGCTCTGCTTTTGGGTTAATCTTTTTTAAAACAGGCACTGCATTATGCCTGATAAAATTACGGGTATAATCGTCCGTAAGATTGCTGCTGTCTGTAACAAAGTCGAGTCCGCGGGATTGCAGATACTCTTCAATCTCCTTACGGGAACAAAAAAGCAGTGGGCGGATATATATATCCCGCTTGGGCGGAATACCGCACACACCTTTTAGCCCCGAACCCCGCACGGTATTGTAAAGCACCGTTTCGAGGTTGTCATCAGCAGTATGGGCGGTTGCCACTACTCCCCCGTCTCCGAGCTCCCTGAAAATCTCATACCTTGCGTTACGGGCAACCAGTTCTATGCTACCATCCTGCTCCTGTGCAAGTGCATTTATATCTATACGCCTTACGGTTAAGGGAACAGCAAGTTTTTGGCAAAGATTTACGGCAAACGCCTCATCTCTGTCGGATTCCTCTCCGCGCAGCATATGATTTACATGGACAGCCGAAAGCTGATAACCGTATTTATCCTTGAGCTCCGAAAGCAGTGAGAGCAAACAGACCGAATCGGCACCGCCCGAAAGAGCAACTGTCACCTTTTCGGTAAAATTCAGCATCCCATACCTTTCGATAGCCGAAACAACCTTATTTATCATCGTCTGAATACATCCTGAGAAGCAAATCTTGTAAACTTACCATCCCAATAAAGGTCAACCGTATCGGTGCTTCCGTGACGGTTTTTGGCGACGATTATTTCTGCCTTGTTAGGATCGGGCATATTCTCGGGATCGACATTATCCTCGGTTTCTGATTTATAGTAGTTCTCACGATAGATGAACATTACTATATCGGCATCCTGCTCAATAGAGCCCGATTCACGCAGGTCTGCAAGTGCAGGCTTGTGGGATTTACCCTTTGTCTCTGTACCACGGGAAAGCTGAGCACAGGCAATTACGGGAACATTGAGCTCCTTTGCCATTGCCTTAAGGTTTCGGGTAATATCAGAAACCTCCTGCACACGGTTTTCGGTCTTTTTAGCCGACTGCATAAGACCAAGGTAGTCGATAATCACAAGATCAACCTTGCCGCCGTTTGCGCGACGGAGCTTAGCCTTCATTTCAGGAACGGTGATACCCGGTGTTTCGTCAAAAAATATATTTGCCGCAGACAGATTGGATGCAGCCTGTGCAAGGCGTGTCCAATCGTCGGTTGAAAGCTCTCCCGTTCTAAGCTTTTCACTCTCGATAGAAGCCTCGTTTGAAAGCATACGCTGAGCAAGCTGATCTCTTGTCATCTCAAGGGAGAAGAAGCATACGGTCTTTTTAGCGTTTACAGCGACATTTCGGGCAATATTAAGCGCAAAGGAGGTCTTACCCATACCTGGACGGGCACCTAAAATGATAAGGTCGGTCTTATTGAGTCCTGTAATTACCTTGTCGAGAGAAGATATGCCCGTAGGTATGCCCTTGAAGTCGTCGGCTGTCTCGGGGTCTGATATTTTAGTAAGTCTGGTATAGGTTTCGCTAGAAATTACCTCGCTTATATGTACAAGCCCCGAAACATCCTTACCTTGACGAATCTCATATATCTCCTGCTCTGCACGGTCGAGAAGCATATCGGGATCAAGCAGATTTTCGTTTACATTTTTAATTATCTTCTCTGCTGCCTGCAAAAGGGCGCGCGCATAGTAACGGTCCTTTACAAGACCGATATACGTGCCTACGTTTTTGGCTGTTGGAACAGCCTTTGCAAGTTGTGTAAGGTATGCCTTACCACCCGCATCATCGTATACGCCCTCGCGCTTTAACTGTTCAAGCAAAGACACAAAGTCTATCGTCTTACCGCCCAGCTCCAGCATATTACGCAGTGTTCTGAAAATCGCGCGGTGCTCTTTAAGGTAGAAATACTCTTCCTTTATCTGGGTAACAACAAGGTCCAGACACGCGGGGTCAATAATAATTGAGCCAAGCACTGCCTGCTCTGCTTCGATAGAATAGGGAGAATTTATGTTTGCGGTATCGGGCAGAATCGTAATCTGATCAGCCATTTTATAATCACCTTATATATTATTTATCTGCTACAACAACGGTAAAGCTTGCGCTGATGTCGGTAAAAAGCTTTACAGTTGCGGTATACTCGCCGTAATTCTTGATGTCTGTTACGGTAAGTTTCTTTTTATCGATAGAGGTGCCGAGGAGCTTATTAAGCTCTGTTGCTATTTCTTTAGAGGTTATAGAGCCAAAGAGTTTTCCGTTAGCACCTGCTTTTGCGATAAGCTTTACCTTTGTTCCTTCGATTTTTCCTGCCAGTTCTTTTGCGGCAGCCTTATCCTCTTCATAGTGGAAGGCTACTGCAGCAGCCTTACTGTTAAGCTCTGCCATAGCAGCGGCGTTTGCCTCTTTAGCAAGATTTTTAGGAAAAAGGAAATTGCGGGCATATCCGTCAGAAACATTTACAAGCTGTCCTTTTTTACCCTGTCCTTTAACATCCTCAAGTAATATTACTTTCATTTTTATCACCTTTCGTAAAGTTTTTATCTTCTGCTATTTAAATAATCTTTAATTGCGGTTTTAAGCCGTTTTTTTGCCACCTCAAAATCAGTGGTTTTAAGCTGGCAGGCCGATGCGGTCTTATGTCCTCCGCCGCCAAGCTTTGCCATAATTTTTTGAACGTCCACATCGCCGAAGGAACGGGCTGAAATATATATTTGTCCGCCATACGGACACATTACAAAGGATGCCAGAACGCCGTTTATCTCAAGCAGTTCGTCTGCCGCCTGTGCAATGGCTATTCTCGAACAATCGTCCTCGGTAGTAGTTTTTGCCACGGCAAAATCTTCAAACAGTTCTATATCTGAAACTATTTCGTATTTGCGCTTACAAATATCCACAGACTCTGAAAACATTTTTTTAACCAAAATAGGGTCTGCCCTGTTCTGTCTTAAAAATGCGGCTGTTCTGAAGGTATTAAGCCCTGTATTCATTATGAAATTTTTAGTATCCAGCATTATACCTGCAAAAAGAGCCGTAGCCGCTACGGTGCTGATCTTTTTATAGCCCAGTATATCCAGAATAAGAGTAACTATTTCACAGGCGGAAGAGGCCGTACTCTTCATATAGCAGGCAACAGTATTATCGACAAAATCCTCCGAACGGCGGTGATGGTCTATAATAACCGTTTTTCCTACCCTTTCATAAAGCTCTTTAAAATCCATTATTACAGGGCGGTGCGTATCCACAACTATCAAAAGTGAGTTTTCGTCTATCTCGTTTTCTATCTCGCAGTAATCGTAAAAACGGCACTTTTTATCGCTGAAATTAAGGAAGTCGATAAGGGGGCGCGCCAGAGTGCTTTGCTTATTTGCAACCATTTTTACATTAAAGTCCCGCGACAGAGCATAATAAAGTCCGTAAGAGGCTCCGATAGAATCGAGATCGGAAGAAATGTGACCCATAATATATACTGTCGACGCTTCTTTGAGCTGTTTTTTAAGCTTTTTAGTAAAACGTATAAGCTTGTGGTCTGCCACCATTGCCCCCGAAACAAGGGTTTGGGAAAAGACTACCCACGAAATCATAATCAGGGAGACAGCGGTGGCTACAAGTACCGCAGGCAGTCCGTAGGAAGAAAGAAAGACACACATTAAAACCGACAGTAAAAGCAAAACTGCGACAGTCAGTACTCTATACCAGAAAATTTTCATAGCGGTCCTCCTTATTGTTTTTTATCATATCTCCATAATAATGGGAAGTATCATAGGGCTTCTGCGGGTGTTGGAATAGAGATGCTTTGAGATTCCGTCGCGAAGTCTGAGTTTTATTGCGTTGTAGTCTCGGATACGGTGAATATAGCAGTTTTCCAGTATGTCCTCTGCCACAAGGGTTACCTCTTTTATAAGCTGCTCCGATTCCTTGACATACACAAAGCCTCTGGAAACTATCTCAGGACCCGCTACAATTTCATTTGTAGCCGAATCTATAGTTACGGTAACTATGATGATTCCGTCATCTGCAAGATGCTTACGGTCACGAAGCACGACTCCACCGACATCGCCTACGCCGAGTCCGTCGACCAACACTCTGCCCGAGGGCACTGTATCGTTAGCCCTTATAGACTTGTTTGTAAGCTCGATAACATCGCCAATGTTTGCAATAAGGGTATTTTCTTTTGGAATACCCATAGTCTGAGCAAGAAGTGCGTGCTTGTAAAGATGCTTTTGCTCACCGTGAAGAGGTATATAAAACTTAGGTCTTACAAGAGACATAAGAAGCTTAAGCTCCTCCTGACAGGCGTGACCCGAAACGTGAACATCATACATCTTTTCGTATACGACGTTAGCTCCCCTCTTCATAAGCTCGTTGACTACCTTGCTTACAAGCTTTTCGTTGCCCGGAATTGGTGTTGCAGAAATAATTATCATATCATCGGGAACTATTTCCACATTGCGGTGGTCACTGAAAGCCATTCTGTGAAGGGCTGACAAGGGCTCACCCTGACTGCCTGTAGTTATTATAACAAGCTGTTCGGGCTTATATTTGCTGATAAGCTCTATATCAATAAGCACATTTTCGGGAATACTGAGATAACCGAGTTTAGATGCCACTGAAACCACATTAAGCATACTTCTGCCCGAAACAGCCACCTTTCTGCCGCAGTTGACCGCTTCGTCAATTATCTGCTGAATACGGTGTATATTTGAGGAAAAGGTTGCAATGATAATTCGGCTGTGACCTGCTTTTTTAAAGAGATTGGTAAGAGATTCTCCCACTACCTTTTCCGACATTGTATATCCCGCACGCTCTGCGTTGGTGGAGTCGGCAAGCATTGCGAGAACACCTTTTTTGCCGAGCTCTCCGAAACGGGCAAGATCAATGACCTGAGAGTCGATAGGTGTGGTATCTATCTTGAAATCTCCTGTATGAACTACTGTACCTGCAGGGGTTTTAATTGCAAACGCAACAGCATCGGGAATGGAATGGTTTACATGAATAAACTCAACACTGAAAACACCGAACTGAATGACCTGTCCCGGATCTACTGTGTGAAGCTGCGCAGAGGCAAGATTTCGATGTTCTTTAAGCTTGCCCTCGATAAGACCGATGGTAAGCCTTGTAGCATAAATAGGAACATTTATGTTGTTAAGCAGATAAGGTATTGCACCGATATGGTCCTCGTGACCGTGGGTGACAACAAGTCCGCGTATTTTTTCGCGATTGGACACGACATAGGTAAAATCGGGAATGACAATATCAATACCCGGAGTCTCCTCATCAGGAAACGCCATTCCGCAGTCTACAAGAATAATATCGTCCTTATATTCGTAGGCAGTAATATTTTTTCCGATCTCACCAAGACCGCCTAAGGGGATTATTTTAAGCGGTGTTTTAGGAGCCTTGTTGGTTTGTTGTTTTTTTGTCTGAGTCTTTTTGGAGCCGGTGCTTTTTGACTGGCTGTTTTTTACTGTATCTTTTTTCTTAGACGCTGATTTTGAAAACTTGTTCTGATTTTTCTTTGTTTGCTTTTGTTCTTTTTCTTTAGCCATTAAACAGAATTCCTCCAATAATTTTTTATGTAACACCCTATTCTATACGACCTAACATCATCATAAAACAGGAAAAATAAATAATATAAACATCCAAAGCTAATTGATATAAGTTCTTAAAACTTAGTTCAAAGCATAAATAGTCAATTCTAATTTTACTTTTTTTAGCCCGAATTGTCAAGAGACAGTTGTGGTTATGTATATATATTATTATGGCTGTTACCATAAAATGCTAAACAAATAGTTAAGGTTTATTTAATATTTGTTGAAAAATGTTGGATTTCGTGGTATACTTAATTGCGTAGCTTATATTAGGAGGTATCTTTTTTGAGTAAAAAAGTTTTAATCACAAGAGACAGTACAAGCGACCTGACTGCAGAGCAACTCGAAAAATTCAATATAAAAACAATCCCCCTCGGTATCACCTTGGGTGATAAAACCTATCGTGACGGTGTAGATATTGATCCAGATTATATTTACAAATATCACGAAGAACACGGCATTCTTCCTAAAACAAGTGCCGCAAACATTTCGGAAATGATAGATTTCTTCCGCCCCTTTGTTGAGGAGGGCTATGCAATCGTTCATTTCACCATAAGCTCTAAAATGTCCTCAACCTATCAGAACTCTCTTATTGCTGCTGAGGAATTTGAAGATGTTTATGTTGTCGATTCAGCAAACCTCTCCACAGGTGAAGGTCTTCTTGTACTAAGGGCTGCCGAAATGGCTCAGGCAGGGGCTGACGCAAAGGAGATTTTCGATACGGTTTCGGCTCTTGTACCCTATGTTGACGCTTCCTTTGTTATTGACAGTCTCGAATACCTGCACAAGGGTGGTCGTTGCTCTGCTCTTGCGGCTCTGGGTGCTAATCTTCTTAAGCTCAAGCCCTGTATTCAGGTTAAAGACGGTGGTATGGGCGTTTGTAAAAAATACCGCGGAAAGTATATTCAAACCCTTCGCGAATATGTTGCGGAGCGTCTTACCGATTATTCCGATATTGAGCTTGACCGAGTTTTTGTAACCCACGCAGGCTGTGATCCTGAGGTTGTAGAAGAGGTTGTTGACCTTGTTAAAAAGACCGCTCCCTTCAAGGAGGTTGTTGTGTCGCGTGCAGGCTGCACCATCTCTTCCCACTGCGGCGCAAACACCTTAGGCGTTTTATATATCAGAAAAACTCCCCTTGAGTAATGACAAATCTGTAGGTTTTTGCATAGTATAAGTCAGGGAGCATTTACGTTCGTTTCGGCGATGGCCATGGCTTATCTTAAAACTACCGATACACAGACTCCCTTTAATATAAATATCCCCCCGTATAACGGGGGGTGTTTTATTGTGTGAGGAAAAGAAAGCAAGTCGAAGGAGTACGCTTCGACTTGCTTTCTTTTTGTGACCGACACTCAAAATTAAAACAATCTTACTTTCCTTATGTATTTATTCATTATTTTCCTTTTTAACCTTAAATATGAGTCTTAAGATACCTCCGAGTATTTTAGGACTTTTAACAAGAACTACCTTCATACATATCCTCCTAACAATGGTTTTTAGCCTGTGCAAGGCCTAAGATTATCACAGTAGCGGCAAGAATAACTACCAGCCATCTGACGGGCAGAAAAAATGCCAACATCAGTCCTACCCCGAATGCGGCAATGAGCACGCCACTTTTATTACCTTTTTTTCTTCTGATAAGACCACCGCCTAACAAAAATTCTGCCTAATACATTATATCTTCGTTTCGTTTTTAGGTTACAAAAAAACAGAAGGTTATTTTGTAATGATAACCTTCTGTTTTTGATTATTTTTTGATATTCCAGGCTTTAACATCCTTAAGCTCTTCGAAAATTGTGCGGTAGGAGTCGTAGCGGGTCTTTTCGATCTGTCCGTCCTCTACTGCCTTACACACAGCGCAGCCCTTTTCGCCTATATGGGCGCAGTCTGCAAAGCGACAGTCACCGATAAAACCGTCAAACTCGGGAAATAAACTGCTTAAGTCTTCTTTAAACTGCAGGTCGTCTTTATCGGTTTCAAGGGAGGAAAAACCCGGTGTGTCTGCCACATAACCGTCAAAGCTATGGGCAAAAAGCTCGGTATGGCGGGTGGTATGCCGTCCTCTGCCAAGTTTATCGCTGACATCACCTGTAGAAAGCTTGAGATTTGGGAAAATGATGTTAAGTAAACTTGATTTACCTGCACCCGAATTACCCGTAAAGGCACAGATACAGCCCTTAAGCTCAGCTTTAATCTCTTCTATACCCTCTCCGCTTTTTGCAGAGCAGGATATTGTCTTAAAGCCTGCGTTTCGGTATATTCTGCACCACTGAGAAACATCCTCAAGATCGTTTTTGTTAAAGAGTATAACAGGCTTAATATTCTTATATTCGCATATTGCCGTCATACGGTCGATAAGGAGTGTGTTGGGAGTTGGTGTGACCGATGATGAGACGATAAACAGTTTATCGATATTGGCAACGGGAGGACGGTTTAACAGATTTTTTCTATCCTTTATTCTGTCTACAGTACCTTTATTTCCCATAGGCGTAATCTCGACCCTGTCTCCTACAAAGGGAGACTGGTTTGTACTGCGGAATTTACCCCTTGCCTTACACTCCACAACGCCCTGTGCCGTCTCAACATAATAAAAACCCGAAAGCACTTTTACAATAAGTCCGTCCATAGATTATTGTTATTGTACTTGTACGTTACCGATCTTTATGCCATCAATATCCTGATAGTCTTTTACGGTAATACGCATTACGTTAACCTGTCCGAGCTCGGGTATTTCGTAGTAGATCTCAAATATTTTCGGGTTTTCTAAGGTAATATTTTTGAAGGTGTGTTTGGTTTCCTTAGAAAGGTCTATATCCTTTTCGGTACCCTTTATCATCTCTCCGTCGTACCAAAGGGAGATTTTAACCTGATCGTATTCCTCATAAGGAACGAGGTTTACAGGAATAGAAATCTTAGGAGCGGGTCCCTTACTCACTACGATATTTACCTTTGTGCCTCTGCCTACCTCAGGAGTCTCACTTTGATCGGGAGAGGTTTTGATAACATATCCTGCGGGTACAGTGCTTGAATATTCCTCGGTGACATCGCCCAGCTCAAGACCTGCATAGTTAAGCTTACCCTCTACATCCTCCTTGGAAAGGTTTATAAGAGACGGAAGCTTTACAAGATCCTCGGGTGGGCCTGAGCTTACATAAATAGTAACCTCGCTATCGGAGGGAACATCCTGCTTTGCAAGAGGTGTGGTTCTGGTGATGTGTTCTGCCTCGATATCGGCACTAGGCTCATACTCTACCTTGATAGCGTCAACATTAAAGCCTGCTTCTTCTAAAATAGCCTTAGCCTGAATAAGAGATTTTCCGTACACATCGGGGAAGGATACTCTCTTTTCACCGAGACTGACGGTTAGGGTAACATTTGCTCCCTTTTTAACGCTTCCGCCGCCTTCGGGGGTCTGACTGCAGATATATCCTGCATCATACTCGGAATTATATTCCTGCTCTACCTTAAAATTGAAGTTTTCCTTGTACTCTGAATCAGCCATAACCTCTTCCTGTGTTTTACCTACAAAATTAGGAAGGGCAATCTCATCAACACCTGTGGTAAAGAACTTAACTGCAAACATAATAATTAAAACCAGTGCTATCACAAAGGTTGCTGTTATTCCCAGAAGAACAGGAATTATATGACTTTTTCCGTCTTTATTTTCTTTTTTAGACTTTTTAGCTGAGTTCTTTTCATCCCCTAATGTCTCGGGAATGAACTTAGTGGGAGAGTCATCTACAAAATAATCGTAATCAAATGTTACGGCAGGATTCTTTTTAAAGGACTCGAGATCACAGAGCATTTCTGCCGCAGATTTATAACGGCGTGCGCCCTCCTTCTGCATTGCGTGCATAGTGATCTGCTCAAGTCCCTCGGGAATTGAGCCGTTAATATCGCGAGGAAGCGTAGGCTCCTTCTGAAGCTGCATAATTGCCACCGAAACCGCACTTTCTGCCTGAAAGGGCAGTTTACCTGTAAGCATTTCGTAAAGCATTACACCAACAGAATATATATCTGCCTTTTCGTCGGTTTTTTCTCCCTTTGCCTGCTCGGGACTGATATAATGTACCGAGCCGATAGCCTTATCGGTTATAGTCTCCTGATCACTTCTTGCAAAACGGGCAATACCGAAATCTGCAACCTTGATAATACCGTCGGGAAGCACCATAATGTTCTGGGGCTTAATGTCTCTGTGAACAACCCCTTTATCGTGGGCATGCTGCAGTCCGCGGAGTATCTGCAGGGTGAAATGAACAGCCTCGTTCCAGGAGAGAGGTCCGCTCTTTTCAATGTACTCCTTAAGGGTAATGCCGTCTATATACTCCATTACGATATACTGAATAAGATCACCAAAGCTGACATCAAACACCTTTACGATGTTGGGGTGAGAAAGCACAGCTATTGCCTTCGACTCGTTTTTAAAACGGCGAAGGAACTCATCGTTTCCCGTATACTCCTCTTTAAGAATTTTTACAGCTACTATCTTATTTTCGATATTATCGTAAGCCTTATAGACGACCGCCATTCCGCCGATTCCGACAATCTCCTGAATTTCGTATCGGCCATCCAATCTTTTTCCTAAAAACTTATCCATAAAAACCATCCTTGAAATAGATTTTACTTAATAAACAAGCACTGCGGTAATATTATCCGAGCCGCCCGCTTCGTTCGCCATATCAATAAGTTTATCGACACAGCTTTCCTGAGGCGTATTTTTGACCGCACTGAATATGTTCTGCTCATCAAGATGATTACTCAGTCCGTCTGTACAAATGAGAAGTGCTGCATTTTCGGGCTTTAACACTATGTTATAGTCGCACAAGACGCTTGTTTCTGCACCGACTGCCCTTGTTATTATATTCTTCTTGGGATGAACTTTTGCTTCCTGCTGGCTGATTTCTCCGTTACTTACCATCGCCTGAACTACCGAGTGATCTACCGTGAGCTGCTCTATCTCGTTTGTTCCCACAAGATATGCTCGGCTGTCTCCGACGTGAACGATATGGGCAAGATTATCGATGATAAATGCTACCACTACAGTGGTGCCCATACCCTCATAATCCTGATTTGAATTTGCCAGCTCGTAAATTTCGGAATTGGCTGTCTCAACAGCGGCGCGCAGCAGAGTTTCTATCGCTGTTGAACCCATTCTGGGGGAATATGACTTTACAATATATTCTGATATGATTGCGACAGCCTTTTCGCTGGCAATGTTACCGCCTTTGGCTCCGCCCATTCCGTCACAGACCACAGCCACTACCGCGCCGTTATCAAACTCTCCTACATAAAAGGCGTCCTGATTTATCGTTCTGCGTCTGCCGATATCTGTTTTACTGTAAAATTTCATTAGTTCTCCCCTCCTTTGTTTTCAAATTTGCGGCGAAGCTGTCCGCTGGAGGCGTCTATATCGCCGCCAAGCGTTCTCCTCACCGTAGTATTTATACCAAGACCGTTTAGCCTGTCTGCAAACTGCTGCAGTGCCTTTCGGTCTGATTTAACATAATCATTTTCTTTTACGGGATTTACGGGTATAAGGTTTACGTGACACAAAATCCCTTTCAGTATTTCTGCAAGTTTTAAAGCGCAAGTCTCTGTGTCATTTTTGCCTTTTATCATCGCATATTCAAAGGAAATACGTCTGCCTGTAATTTTTTGATACTCTCTGCAGGCAGTAAGCAGCTCTGCAATATTCCAGCGACGGTTGACCTTCATCATTTCGCTTCGCATATCATCGAAGGGCGCGTGAAGAGATACCGACAGGGTTATGGGCAGGTTAAGCTCCCCGAGTTTTTTAATTCCCGAAACAACACCTGAGGTTGAAAGAGAAATGTGACGGTAGCCGATGCCAAGACCCTCTGGGTCGGACACCATTTTAAGGAATTTTTCTACATTATCGAAATTATCCAGCGGTTCACCCATTCCCATAAGCACGATATTGGATACCCTTATCCGGTTATCGGTACCCGCTTTCATAACCTGTGCAAGCATTTCTGACGGGTAGAGGTTACGAAAAAGCCCCTCTATACCTGATGCGCAAAAGCTACAACCCATACGGCAGCCTACTTGAGTTGAAATACAAACGGTATAGCCGTGATTATATTTCATTAAAACAGATTCTATTCTTTCCCCGTCGTGAAGCTCGTAAAGATATTTTACCGTACCGTCAAGCTGAGATACTAGCTTTTTGACTATTTTAACTGTGGGTATAAAATAGACCCTGTTAAGTTTTTCTCTGAGCTCCTTGGAGATGTTGGTCATATCCTCAAAGCTTTCAGCACCGCCTGCTATCCATTTATACACCTGAGCCGCACGGAATTTTTTCTCTCCCATAGAGAGAAAATCCTCTGTTAGCTCGTCTATTGTCATAGAGCGGATATCTTTCTTATCCAATATTACACCTCTCTTTGGTGTGAGATTACTTTTTTACAAGCACTGCTGCATAAAAGCCGTCGGCACTATCAGGCTCAGGCGAAAAGGTTTTTTCCTCAAGTAAGGAAAACTGAGGCATTTCTTTTAAAAATGCGTCGACATTTTCGCGGTTTTCGGCTTTATTTAAAGTACAGGTAGAATAAAGCAGTTTACCGCCCGACTTTAAGTACGATGCCGCGTTTAAAAGGATTTTTCTCTGTATAGAGATAAGCTCATCAAAAGAATCTTGCGGCTTGTATTTTATATCGGGCTTACGTCTTATAACACCAAGCCCCGAACAGGGTACATCGCAGATAATTCGGTCAAAAAGTCCTAATTCCTCGTCAAATACGGTTGCATCCGAGACCTTTACCGTAATATTTTCAAGACCTAAGCGTTGAGCTCCCTTTAATATAAGTCCTGCTCTATGCTCGTACAGTTCGCAGGATATTACTCTACCCTTTTTAGCGGCAAGTGCAGCGGTAAAGCTTTTTCCGCCCGGTGCGGCGCAAAGGTCAAGCACCCGCGCCGAGGGCTCTATATCAAGCATTGCAACTGCCTGCTGACAGGAAAGGTCCTGCACATAAAAGAGACCTTGCTTATAGGCTTCACTTTCCTCCACAGAACCTGAAATGTCGAGCATCAAAACCGTATCGTTTATGACCTTTACGGAATTTATTCCCTCTGCCCTTAAGACTTCGGTAAGCCTATCCTTATCTGTTTTTTCGGTATTTACCCTTATAAAAATGGGTGGCGGTAACAAGGCATTGCTTAAAAAAGCCTTTGTAAAATCTACGCCGTAGTCTCGCAGAAGAACCGTCACTATCCACTGTGGACAGGAATATGCAACCGAAATATCAAATATAGAATTTCCTGTTGGTATGGGCATTTCGGTGCGAATAAGATTTCGCAAAACTGCATTTATAAAGGATGCGTTAAAGCTTTCTTTAGAAGCCTTAATAAGCTTTACCGCTTCGTTTACAGCCGCCGAATCGGGAACTTTATCAAGATATTTTATTTGAAAAACTGCCGTTCTCAGTACCGCCAAAGTGTATGGCTTAACCTTTTTGAGGGGAGTTTTTATAAGTTTTTTAAGATAAAAGTCTACTGTGACAAGTCGGTCTAATGTGCCGTAAAAAATTGCGGTACAAAGTGCTTTATCCTCAGCACTCAAACTATTTTCATTAAACAAGGAGTTGAGCACAAGGTTTGAATAACCGCCGTCAGAAGTGACCTTTAACACAGCCAATGCTGCAATATGACGCGGATTGCTCATTTATTCACTAAGCAGGCTGCCGACGGCAATTTTATGACCAATGAGATAATCTTTTGCCGACATACGCTTGGAGCCTTCGGGCTGAATTTCGGTAAGAGAAAGGGATGTACCCTCTGCACAGGCAACAACAAGCTCACCCTCTGATTTTATTACGGTTGCGGGTGCTTTATCGGTTTTTGAAGAAACCTTAGCGGCAAATACCTTTACTCGCTTGCCGTCTATAAAGAAATAGGCGGCAGGCCAAGGATTAAAGCCTCGTATGAGGTTGCATATATCCTGTGCCTTTTTATCAAACCTGAGAAAACCCATTTCCTTAGTGATAATGGGGGCATAGGTAGAAACCGAATCGTCCTGCTTTTGAGGAATAATTTTACCTTCCTTAAGACCTTCAAGGGTTTTGAGCATAAGGTCGGCACTCATCACAGCCAAACGATCGTGAAGCTCCCCTGCAGTCTCGTTTTCGCCGATTTCGGTCTCACATTTAAGAAGCATATCTCCTGTATCAATGCCTTTTGCCATATACATAGTGGTGATGCCTGTCTTTTTATCACCGCAAACTATTGACCACTGAATAGGAGAAGCCCCTCTGTGACGGGGTAAAAGAGATGCGTGTCCGTTTATACAGCCGTACCCAGGAATACTGAGGACCGCCTCTGGCAGTATCTTTCCGTATGCTACGGTAACTATAATATCGTGAGCAATATCTCTGATTATTTTCTGCTCTTCTTCGGTTTTAAGGGTGTCGGGCTGATACACGGGAATTTTATTTGCTAATGCACAAACCTTTACGGGAGGCGGTGTCATTATCTGTTTTCTGCCCACTGCCTTATCGGGCTGTGTATACACGCCAACCACTTTATGGTCAGAGGTTATGAGTGCCTCTAAGGTGGGCACTGCAAATTCGGGAGTTCCCATAAAAAGGATGTTCATATGAAACCTCCTTGATATTATTTATTTGCGAGACGGTCTTTAAATACTTTGCCGTCAAGATGGTCTATTTCGTGACAGAGTGCACGGGCTAAAAGGCCTTCTCCCGTTACGGTAAAAGACTTTCCCGTTCTGTCCTGCGCACGTACTGTCACCTTAAAGGGACGCTCGGTTATTCCGTATTCACCAGGATAAGAAAGACATCCCTCCTGCTCGAACTGAGTGCCTTCCGTATTCTCTATTACGGGATTTACAAGCTCTATAACGCCCTCTCCGATATCAATAACACAGTATCTTCTGAGCATACCTATCTGGGGTGCGGCAAGACCTACACCATCTGCGGCATACATCGTTTCAATCATATCGTCGAGAACGGTAGCCAGACGCTCGTCAAAGGTCATCTGTGTTCTGCAGGTCTTACGCAGAATCTCATCTCCGCGTTTTACAATGTTACGAATTGCCATTAAAAAATCATCCTTTAAATAATTGTTTCGGGGTTTATGTCTACCGAAACAGATGTGTCTCTTTCACATTTGAGGGTGGTTGCTTTTCGAAGCAGTTCCCTAAAGCGTTTGTTATTTTTAGCCTTTATAATAAGGCGGTATCTGTATTTATTATTTACCTTGGGTGTCATTGCGGGAGACGGACCGAGTATTCTTACTCTGACATCCTTATACTCACCCTCAAGACCCTCGGTCAGTATTTTAAATATTTGGTTTGAGGTGGCTTCGGCATCTTCTCGGGAGACCGACTGCACAGACACCTGTGCAACATCACAGTAGGGCGGATAGGTGAGCATTTTTCTCATTCCTATTTCCTGCGCATAGAAGGTATCAAAGTCCTGCGATGCGGCAAGTTTAATAAGGTTGCTGTCGGGGTCGGTGGTCTGAATTATTGCAACACCCTTGTCCTCTCCCCTGCCTGCTCTGCCGAAAACCTGAGTAAGAAGGGAAAAAGAACGCTCAAAGCTGCGGTAGTCACTGCTGTTTGCGGCACTGTCGGCACCTATTACGCCCACAACGGTAACATTAGGGAAATTAAGTCCCTTAGCCACCATTTGTGTGCCAAGCATAATATCGTATTTGCCCTGTGCAAAATCGTTTAAATAGTTAGCATAAGAATCTTTAGAGGTGGTGCTGTCTGCATCCATTCTAAGAATTGACGCATCGGGAAAGGTTGCTTTAAGCTCCTCCTCCACCTTTTGAGTGCCTATGCCCATAAAACGAAGATCAACCCCTGTGCAGTTAGGACATTTTTTAACCGCAGACTCGCTGTATCCGCAATAATGACACATAAGTCTGTGGTTTGCTGAATGGAAGGTCATAGAAACGCTGCAATTAGGACAGGTGGCTACATATCCGCAGGTGGGACAAGAAATATATGTGTTGTGTCCTCTGCGATTTAAGAGCACTATTGCCTGCTTTCCTCGCTCTAACGCGTCGTTTATTGAGAGCTTAAGCTCGTTTGAGAGCGGAGACGCGTTTCCGTTTCTGAGCTCTAACCTCATATCCACCGTTCTGACCTCGGGCAGCTCTGCGCTTCCGTAACGCTGAGTAAGACGGCAAAGGCTGTACTTACCGAGCTTTGCGGCGGTAAAGCTTTCGAGAGACGGAGTGGCAGACGCCAGAACTAAAAGGGCGCCGTTATAGGCTGTTCTGAATTTAGCAAGATCCCTCGCGTGAAAACGGGGAGATTTTTCGGATTTATAGGTGTGCTCCTGCTCTTCGTCAATAATAATAAGCGAAAGGTCCTTAACAGGGGCAAATATAGCCGAACGGGTACCGATAGCAACGGTTGCCTCTCCCTTTCGAACGCGTTTCCACTCGTCCATACGCTGACCGAGAGACATTGCCGAATGAAAAAGAGCAATTTTTTTGCCGTAGCGGTTGCCGAAAATAGATACCGTCTGAGGAGTCAAGGCGATTTCGGGCACCATTATTATTGCGCCTTTATTCTCAGCAATGACCTTGTCCACCATCTTTAAAAATACGCTGGTCTTACCGCTTCCCGTTACTCCGTAAAGCAGTGCAACCTTGCCCTCGTCAGAAGAATAAAGCTCTAAGAGTTTCTTAAAGGCTTTATTCTGCTCCTCAGTAAGGGCTATATCGGTAGGTGTGACATATGCAGTATTCTTAATGGGACTGCGGTATACTTCCTTTTCGAAAATGCTTATAATACCCTTTTTTTCCAGACCCTTTATGACCGAAGAGGATACACCCGTAAAATAGACAATCTCCTTTACCGAAACGGTTCCAAAATCACAAATAAGCTCGGCAATTTCTCTTTGCCTTGGAGTAAGCCTATATTTTTCGAGTTCCTCGGGGGAAATGTTAAGTCTTACCGATTTCAGGGTGGAATCATTCATTTTTCGGTCTGCCGTAGAGTCTTTTACAAGCTGTCCGCTGTGTATAAGCTCACTGATGTCTTTATCTGAAAGCTCCGAAAACGTATCGGTCAGAAGCTGACGGGGCGCAGACTCGTTTACGGCAAAAAAGTCGTTTAAAAAGCTGTATTTTTCGTCAAACGGAGTTTCGCCCTTTATAAAGAACTCGCGCACAGTGAAAGAGACACCTGCAGGGAGTACTGCTTTTACTGCATCAAAATAGGTGCAAAAGCAGTGTTCGTGCATCCATTCACACATAGAAAGCATCTCTTCGGATAAAACGGGTTCTTCGTCTATAACACGAACTATCTGTTTATATTCTACTCCGTCGCCTTCATCCTTTATATCGAGGACTATTCCCTGCCTATGGTTGTTTCCTCTGCCGAAAGGCACCACTACGCGGCAACCTTTTTTTAGGGTAGAGACAAAAGCGTCGGGCACAGCATATCCGTAAGGCTTATCAAAAGAAAAGGCTGTCTGCTCTAAAATAATATCTGCTATGAGCATTTTAAACCCTCCCCTTTGATTCTTCGTTTTACGATACTTATTTTATTTCCTCTGCCATCTTGTTGATTGCGATGGTAACAGGCTTTTCAATGATTATTTCGTTATTCTGTTCTGCGTCGTCTGCTATAACGCGAGCCTTTTTAGCTATCTGATTAACGAGCTTATAGCGGTTGTCACTGTTGTTGATAAGCTTTCCGATTGCGGGATTTAACATTTTTTAAGCACCTCATCAATAATATGTTTTTGTCTTTGTATGGTGAGCCTGTCGGTTCTGATGATATTTACAAAATCAATGACAGCCTCTTCTAAATCGTCGTTTACAACGATATAGTCATAATCCTTTGCGCAGGCAATTTCGTCAAGTGCCGCCTTCATACGTTTTTCTATTGTCTCGGGAGAATCTGTTCCTCTTCCCTCAAGTCGTTTTTTTAGCACCTCAAAGGAGGGGGGCATAATAAAGACCGAAATTGCGGAATCTACCTTGTTTTTAATATTGCGCTGTCCGTTGACATCGACCTCGATAATTATTTCTCCGCCGTTTTTTATAACCTCTTCAACGGGGGCTTTGGGCGTTCCGTAATAATTTCCTACATAATTATTATATTCCAAAAGTTGGTCATTTTTAATCATATCCTCAAAGCATTCGCGGGAAACAAAATTATATTTTTCTCCCTCAACCTCTCCCTCACGCATAGGGCGGGTTATACTGGATATAGAAAATTTCATATCAGGAAGCTGGGCAAGTGCCAATTTTAGAATGGTATCCTTGCCAGAGCCGGAGGGTCCTGAAACGATTACAAGACGTCCTTTCACTCTGCCGCCTCCTCACTGTCCTCGAAATCATCAACCTCTACGCGGTTTGCTACCGTTTCGGGATAGAGATATGTAAGAACTACAAGCTCACTGTCGGTAATGATTACCGCGCGTGTTCTTCTGCCGTGGGTTGCATCTATAAGTGTTCCTTTTTCCTTAGACTCCTGAACAAGACGTTTAATAGGAGCAGATTCGGGGCTGACAATGGCAACGATACGGTCGACCGACACCATATTGCCGAAGCCGATATTTATAAGTTTCATTTGGCACCTCTACTCTATATTCTGTATCTGTTCGCGTATCTTCTCAATTTCGGACTTAATATCCACAACAGTTTGTGCGATTTCGATATTCTGGGCTTTTGAGCCGATTGTATTGGTTTCGCGGTTCATTTCCTGAACGATAAAGTCCAGCTTTCTGCCGACCGCCCCGCCCTCGCTGAGCATACCGAGGAGCTGAGACATATGGCTTCTGAGTCTAACCGTCTCTTCGGCTACGGCAACCTTATCTGCATAAATTGCGGTTTCGGTTATTACCCTTGCCTCGTCGTAAGCAGCACCCGATAAAAGCTCCTTAATTTTAGCCTCAAGCTTTTGACGGTAAGCCTCTACCGTTTCGGGAGATTTTTCTTCAACAAACTCAACCTTTTTAAGAATAGTATCAACACGACTTTTAACATCGGTATGAAGTTTTTCGCCCTCGACCTCACGCATTGCTATAAATCTGTCAATAGCCTCGCCTGCAACACTGAGGGCTGCCGCGGTAACTGACTCTTCGTCAATTTCGGTTTTAACCACCTTAAACATTTCGCTGTTGCCAATAAAATCTGCGGCGGTAACGCTGTTTTCGATTCCGTAGTTTTCGGACAGTTCTCTGAGTGCCTTAATATACGCATCGGCATAAGGCTTATTAAGTTCTACAGTTATCTCGTCGTCTACGCCCGAATCAATGGTAACATACATTTCTACCTTACCGCGGGAGACACGCTCTGCCGTAAAGGATTTAAGCTTGTCCTCTAAAAACAGATATCCTCGGGGGAGGCGACAATTAAACTCGAAATAACGGGAGTTTACAGATTTGATTTCGACGGTAAATTCCAGTCCTGCAGCTGAGCCCTGAGCTCTGCCAAAGCCTGTCATACTTCTTACCATAAAAACACCTCGCACAGCCGTAACACCAAATAGGTATTCCACAGCCATTATAATTCATATCATTTTACCAAAAAACACCCCGTTTTGTCAACCTTACGGGGTGTTTTTGTAACCTTTTTTTAACTTATTTTATCATTGCCTCAATTATGATAGTCGATATTTTCATCATTTTTAAGCTGATACCTAAGGAGTGTGCTGCCCTCGATATTTTCACTTTTAAGTCTTACGGCAGATATCTGACGCTTTGAGTAGGTAGTATAATAATAGACACCCTCATCCCCGTCGATGCAGGAGGTATAACGGGTAATATCTATTGCTCCGTCCTCGGTAATTACCGAACCTGCAACCAGTGACACGGTCTCCATTATATGAAAAAACTGACTTATATTTTCTGCCTTACGGGCAAATTTCGGTGAGTTCTTAAGAGCAAATGCGGCTCTTATAAAACGGGAGGTCGACGAAGCATCTCCGGGCATACCGAGTGCGCCCATACCTCGGCTGTAACAAGAAAGAGAAAGTGCTTTTGCAAAGGTGTTTTCGGGCTGTTTTGGGGTGAGACCCATAAAGTCATTCAGACGGTGAAGCTGATACTCAAAGGGTGGGTCGTTAGTCAGCACACCTACAGGATTGTTGTGAATTTTCAGCCCTTCCTCCACACATTCTACAACGACCGAAGAGTTTTTATCTGCGATCAGCCAATGAAGCCGTGCTGAAGGCAGCTCAGGAACAAAGGGAGTATCTGTAAGCCGAATTGTGCGCAGTGTATCGACTGCCTCAGTAACGGTAGAACAAGTGCAGAGAATTCTTGGAATAAGCTGATAGCAGGCAACATTTTCTGAGTTTTCAAGTGGCTTATTATAGCAGGCGTTATTCACAAAATTTAGTCCCGCCATACAAAGGCCCTTTTCATTTGCACAATCATAATAGAGCGGATAATTATTTTCGATATGTGCCATTCCTATAAGGGCGTAGTGGGGGTCGGATACAGCCATATCCGAAAACTTATAATTTCTTGGGGTGATGACTATTTCCTCCCCGAAGGACTTTTCAAAATCCAATGTTCTGCCGAAAAGGTGAGAACTAGAGTTAAAACTGATTGCAGTACACATAAAAAACCTCCGAATAAACTATGCTCTAATATTTTTTATAGAATTCAGTAAGTTTATTCGGAAAAGCACTGTAGAATACCAAATTATAAAATCCCCCAAAAAGGGAGTTGCGGTTAGGGATCGTCCCTAATCACAACTCCCTAAAGTTGGGAGATTTTATGTTTAAGATATTACGCTTGGCAATACACCAAGCAATGTAATAATATAGAAGAATGCTGCCGTACAAAGCGTGTAAATAACCATAGGTATTGCGTTTGTTTTTATGAGCTTTCCCTCTTTTCCGGTGATGCCAATGGTAGCACTCGCCGCAACAGCATTGTTTATGCACACCATATTACCAACTGCACCGCCAACACACTGCATGGAAATAGCATATACGGCAGGCAGCTCAAGCACCAAAGCAGTATTATATTGTAGATTTGTAAATAAATTCATAGAAACAGTTGCAGAACCCGAAACAAAGGCGCCCAAAACACCAATAAACGGAGAAATGAAGATATACAAATCTTTACCCACTTTTGCAAGAGTATTTGCCATTTCATCCATCATACTAAGTCCCGCCGCGTTTTTATATTTCATAATCTCAACAAGTGCAAGACCAAAAATTAAAGCCATTGCCGCGCCCGAAACCTGTTTTAAAGTATCTTTCCACGCGTTTTTAACCTGTTCCTTATTCATTTTATGTATAATATTGGTGATTAAAGAAACAAGTACAAAGAAGGTTCCCGGAAGATACGCCCATTTTAAATTCCAATCTAAATTATCGAAGCCAAACAAATTGTTGATTTTTAAAACAAAAGGCGCGCCACTTGTTAGCAAGTCCTTTATGCCCAACTGTGGAATTCTTGTTATAACAAGAATCAAAGCTATTAGCAAATAAGGTACCCACGCCTTGACAAGCGACATTTTTGATTCAGCCATTGGTGAAGCCTCGTTAGTAGCCAACCAATCTTTATTCCACTTCGAAGGGTCACCAAAGTCCCATGTTTTTTTAGGAACCAAGAATTTATATTTTGCGGCAACCACCGTAATCGCAATAGAAATCAACGCGGCGATCAGTGAAGCAAACTCATATCCAACCAAGATTGCAACTAACAACATAGGTATTGAGAAAGACAAACCTGTGAATATTGCAAACGGTGCCGCCTCTAATGCAGGTTTAAAAGACTTCTCTTTGCCGAATAGTTTAGTTGCCATCATAAGAACAACTAGCGGCAAAAAGGTGCTTACAATAGCGTGCGGAACAGCAGTCCAAAAAGAGAACTCTGCTACAAAAGTTTTATCTCCCGACAACCCCAGAAGATTTAAAGCCGCAGTTACAGGTGTTCCTACCGCACCGAAAGAAACCGCAGTTGAGTCAAAAATCAAGGTAATCATAGCGGCGGCAAGCGGTGGAAAACCAAGGCAAACAAGTAACGGACCTGCAAGAGCTGCAGGTGTGCCGAAGCCTGCTGCGGCTTCAATAAAGGAACAAAAGGAAAAACCTATTATGCAAGCCTGCACACGCTTATCAGGGCAGATGTTCATAAATCCACGGTTAATTGCTGCGGTTGCACCAGACGCCTTTAAGGTGTTCATAACAAGAATTGCACCTAAAATAATAATCAAAACATCCATAGAGTTTAGCATACCGAAAACCGAGCCTGCTAATAGTTCCACAATGTCGATTTTCCAAAAAGCAAAACTAAGTACAAAAGCAACACAAAAAGAAATCAACAAACTCCATTTTGCGTGCAGGTTAAACACCAACATTAAAATTAGTGTTAAAAGAATGGGCACAAACGCCAAAATCGCTAACATAAAACACTCATCTCATCTTCTAAAAAAATTTACACAAAACCATAACACACATCATAAAACATTTTTCATATTTCCATATATATTACTCAAACATTATACAAATATGTTAGGTTGTTACCAATAAAAACCATTATAAGCAACGCCATAATATTACCATAAATTAAAGTAATAAGTCAATAAAAACATAGCTAATAACAGGTTTAAATAATGAAATTTTTTGCTAAAAGTTTAACCTTTTAATTTTTCACTCGTTCCAAAAGCATATTCACCAACTTGAGCTAAGCTTAAGAATGAGAGCAGCTAAGCTGTTAATCAGGTAACAGACTATAAAGCACAAGGTAGAAAATCATACCTTTCTGCACTGCCGGAAGTATTCATTATACAAAAACAACAAGCACTCATTTTAGCGCTTGTTGTTTTTGGGTGTTTTAAACTTATTAGCACAAATGAAAAGTGCCTAAAAACGAGGGGTTTCTCTTATTTTTCGTTATTATTCTCCGTATTGTTCTAATACTATGTACTTATTTATTTTGTAATCGTTAGAAATCAACACTCTTAAATTGTCATAAAAATTATTCAGAGCCCTTTGTTTGGCATATAAAGTGTCGTCAGTATTTCCTTCGTGAATACCGAAAACATAGTCTACCGTCTTAAACAGAGTTAATATGGTGCTTGGAATATCGTACATATGTAACACTTCCGAATTGATTTCATCAACAAGTATTCTATACTTAACTATTATTTTTTCGACAAGTCTTTTTCTTAATATCAACTCTTGCTTATAAAAATCAATATCATCACAAACATACTTTGGAAAACATATGTGCAATTGAAAGCCTTGTAATATATCTTGGGACAAAAACAATTTTTCGAAAAACGGCACAATAAAATTATAATAATACCCCACCGCAATACCCACAGTGGGTAATAGTTCGATATTTTTATGGGTCAATACCTTCTTTTCGTTAGTATTATTTATCCATTTTTCTACTAATTTTACCGCGTGCTCAATATCTTGATATTGTGCCAATGACATACCCGCCAAATCCGTTGCGGGAACACATCTGTCATCGATTAGTAAAAGTACATGATCAGAGGATAATATCCCTGAAAAAATGCCATACTCCAAGTAAATGTTGTCCCTTGGAGAATTTTTTTGAGTCTGTGTAGAAATTCTAGTAACAAAATCATCCACACCACCGATCATAATTGCATAGTCAAAAGTTATAATCTTTTGTATTAAATCGGAATAAAAATGATTCCCTAATGAAAAAAAGCCCTCGTACCACAGAACGCAATCAAACTTATCACATAAGCTTTGCTGTATTTTATATGCAAGTTCCTTGCTTTCAACCGACGATCCTATAAATACTCTTTTTTTCATTTCTACATTTATCTCCTTGTTTTTTGTTATAATACCATACGTTTTTACAAAGTGCAACATTATTGACAAAGCCACATCATTTACACCTTGGGTGCAAGCCTACATCGTTTTGTGTCGGTATTTGAATAACGATGTTGACCGCTTGTGGTCAAACGATGTTGTGTCCTTGCGGACAAAAACACAAAAAGAACTGGGTAAAAACCGAGGATTTTCTCTATTTTTTAAAAAATTTCAAAAGTAACGTAGAAATTAAACCTGATGCTCCTAAAACAATAAATATAATGGGAACTGTTTTATCTTCATTTATATCTTCTTTGAACTCAAATAGATACCACAAACCAAAAAGTAAAACTAACACCGAAACAATTAAGCTTATTACAAAAAATAATTTCGGGTGTTTCTTCTCTATTTTTTCTAAATATGGATTAGTTTTAAATGCCATATCATCACCAACCTTTAAAATGTATTGTAGCATAAAAACGGTAAAAAATCAATGCGAAGCATTGTATGGAATCCGCAACAAAGCATTGTATGGAATCCGCAACTTGTTGCGGTATGTAATCATTTTGAAGAAATGTATGTAATCAATCCGAAGGAAAAAACATACAAAGCTTATGCTTTGATAACATACCGTTTGCAACGCAAACGGATTACATACGCCTAACGGCGATTACATACCAATCCTTCGGATTGGACAAAAAATAAAGCACTTCGTCACGAAGTGCTTTATTTTTTGGAGCTGCTAACCAGATTCGAACTGGTGACCTCATCCTTACCAAGGATGTGCTCTACCACCTGAGCCATAGCAGCATATTTAGTTTTGCAACGAATTGTATTATATATTATACCTTTCATTTTGTCAAGACTTTTTTAAAATTTGAATATTTTTTTGTTTTAAGGTAATAATACCTTCAAAAGGAGTTGATAAAATGCTTGATAAAATCTGTTTGATCCTTTCCATACTTGGCTCGCTCAACTGGGGTCTCGTCGGTATTTTCGAGTTTGACCTGGTTGCCTGGTTGTTCGGCGGACAAGACGCGATCGTAAGCAGAATAATCTATTCTGTAATTGCGCTTGCGGGTATCTGGTGTATTTCTCTTCTTTTCAGAGATAACGGCAGAACACACGAATAGATTTTTGCGGACAACTGCAAGGGTTGTCCATACATATTTTTAAAAGGCTTTCTCACTTTTTTGAGAAAGCCTTTATCATTTAATATTCTGTTTCGACTTTGATATTTCCGTCTTCAATTTTAAAGGTAATATCTCCCGAGCGGTCGGTACGGTATACTTTTGCGCCCACTTCTGTGAGATTGCTAAGCACCTCTTCATGGGGGTGTCCGTACTGATTTGAGGCACCTACCGAAATCACGCCAAAGCTTGGAGAGGCAGCGGTAATAAACTCCTTACTGTTAGAGTTGCGGCTGCCGTGATGTGCTGCTTTAAAAACATCGCAATCGACATTTATATTATCATTTAAAAGCTGCTTTTCGATTTCGACTCCCGCATCTCCCGTAAAGAGAAACTTTCTGCCCTCAATTTCTGCCATAAGCACAAGTGACTTATCATTTTCATTATCGGCATCGCGGTTATAGTTGAGCAAGGTTATCTCAAACTCTCCGATATTTACCACCGTTCCAACCTTAGCAGGATAGACCTTTGTCTCATTGTTTTCGAGGGCATACTGCAGGTCATCAAAGGACGACTCTCCCCTATCGTACTGCTCGGGCAGAAGTGCGTGATAAACCTCTAACGCCCCTATTATCTTTGCCGCTCCGCCTACGTGGTCGGTATCATAGTGGGAAATAATAACACAGTCAAGCTCGGTTACTCCGTAAGAACGCAGAGAATCAAGCAGTTCGTTTCCGAAATCACTTTGATTTCCGAAGTCGATAAGAGCGTGATAGCCATTGCTGCTTATAAGTATACTGTCACCCTGACCTACATCTATAAATCTTACAAAATCCTCTTCGGGGTCTATATCGATGCGGCTTTGGGCAACAAAGTATTTAAGAGAAGGAAAATCGCGATAGTCGGAAAAGCAAAAGAGAGCCACAAACAGAACAAGTGCCGCTATACAAATAGCAAGTAGCCGTTTGTACTTGGTTATCTTGGCGTTATCCAATTATTCCTGTCCTGCCTTCATTTCCATAAGCTGTTCTTTTGTCATAAGAACTTCGCGAGGCTTTGCGCCGTTATATGGGCCGATAATACCCATTTCAGACATAATGTCCATTATGCGCGCTGCACGGGCATAACCTAGTTTAAGTCTTCTCTGGAGCATTGAAGTAGAAGCCTGTCCGCTTTCTACAACAAACTCTATAGCGGGCTGAAGCATCGGATCGGTATCCTCGGGCTCGTCAGAGCCTCCGTTTGAAGCACCCTTATCCTTACTGTTAGCCATAGCGCGGTTTTCGATATCTTCCATAATCTCGCTGTCGTACTCTGTATTGTGACGCCCCTTAATAAAGTCTACGACCGCCTCGACCTCATCGTCACTTACGAAACAGCCCTGAATTCTTGCAGGTTTTGTTGCCCCTACAGGACTAAACAGCATATCTCCGCGGCCCAGAAGCTTTTCCGCACCTGCTGTATCGAGAATGGTGCGGCTGTCAATCTGAGAAGAAACGGCAAAAGCTATTCTTGAGGGGATATTTGCCTTAATAACACCTGTAACAACATCTACAGAAGGACGCTGGGTAGCAATTATAAGGTGCATTCCTGCGGCACGCGCCTTGGCGGCGATGCGGTTAATAGAATCTTCAACCTCTTTAGGTGCGGTCATCATAAGGTCAGCAAGCTCGTCTACTATGATAACGATTCGGGGAAGGGTTATCATATCGGGGTCTGCCTGTGCAACACGGTTATATCCGTCGAGGTCGCGGACACCGCTTGCGGCAAACATCTGATAGCGTTTTTCCATCTCACTTACCGCCCAGCTCAGAGTACTTGCAGCCTTGCGAGGGTCGGTAACAACGGGAAGAAGCAGATGGGGAATTCCGTTATAAATTCCAAGCTCTACCACCTTGGGGTCAACCATAATAAGCTTGACTTCATCGGGACGGGCTTTATATAAAATACTCATTATTATAGAATTGATACATACCGATTTACCTGAGCCTGTTGCACCCGCAATAAGTCCGTGAGGCATTTTGGAAATATCACCCACAATGGCATTGCCGCCTATATCCTTACCCAGCGCAACGGTAAGCTTACTCTTAGAGCCTGTGAAAGCCGAGGACTCGAGCATTTCGCGGATATGCACGACATTACTTGCCTTATTGGGCACTTCGATACCTACTGCCGCCTTGTTGGGGATAGGCGCCTCAATACGCACGCCTGCAGTGGCGAGATTTAAAGCAATATCGTCGGCAAGATTGGTAATTTTACTTATCTTTACACCCGAGCTGGGCTGGAGTTCATAACGGGTAACGGTGGGACCCCGTGAAATATCTACTATTCGGGTCTCAACGCCGAAGCTCTTTAAGGTGTCAACAAGACGCTGTGCCGTGCTTTCGTGCTCTGCCCTTTGAGCAGCGGGGCTTTGCGAGGTGATTTCCTTAAGCAGTTCAATGGGCGGGAATTTGTACTCCTCCTGCTCCATAGTAATGTTTTCTCTTTCTATCTCTGCAGAAACATCCTCGGCGTTATCTTCAGGCTTGTCCTCATTATTATCGCCAGAAGCATCAACCTTTGACGACTCTTTTTTAGCCTCGTCGAGAGCCTCTTCTACCGAAACACTGCTCATTTCTTCGGCAGTATCTTCCCCAAAAGTATCGTTTTCTACGGCAATATCAATATCCTTGTATGTACTTATTACCTTGCGCTGTTTATCGCTCATACCTGCGGTGTCAAGGTCAGACTTTACGGGGTCATCAAGAGGGATGTCCACTTGCTCGGCACGACGTGCACGTTGCTCCTCTACGGTATCGCGGAACTCTTTATAAGAGTTCTGCACCGATTTTGCTGAGCTTTGCATTTTTTTAAAAAGGGATATAAGGGATGTACCTGTTATAACCATAACAAGCACGAAAATGAGCAAAAATACTGTTATAAGTGCGCCGACCATACCAAAGGCAAGATATATAGGCTGACCTACGATACCGCCGAAAAATCCACTGCTTTTAAGCAGTGCACCACTAGTGTAAACTGCCGAAAGATACTCCACAAAGGTCTCTTCTCCGCGGGGGAGAAAAAGGTCAATACATCCGCCAACAAGAAGCCCTAAAGCACCGATTTCCACAAATCTGATAATCACTATACCTTTAAGTCTATCAAGTGCGTGGAAAACCGAAAGCGCTATGAGGAAAAATGGAAAAACAAAGGTGAGAACACCGAAAAGTCCGAAAAAGAAATTTCTCAGCTGATTCCAGAGGTTTTCGCCCGGTATGAAAACAACCGCAAGAATAAACAGTGAAACAGCAAACAATCCAAGGGAAACTCCCGCGCTGTGATTGCTTTTTTTCGGGGCACTTCTGCCGTTTGTTTTTTTGGTGGTTGAGCTTTTTTTACCCGCCATTTTTTATGTACTCTCCTTAAAAATTTATGTATCAGGGTGCCGCCTACTCTGCACCCTGCTCGTCTATCATTTTATAAAGCGTATCTATCGCATCCGAAAGGCTTCCGATATTGTCAATAAGACCTACCTCTACGGCTTTTTCTCCATCTAAAATCGAGCCTACATCGTTTACCATTTCGCCCACATTCATCATAAGGGATGAAAATTTTTCCTTTGTGATTTCGGAATTTTTGGTAACGAAAGCCATTATCCTATCCTGAATACGCTCAAAATGGCGTAACATTTGAGGAACGCCAAGCACCATCCCTGTCATACGAACTGGATGGACCGTCATTGTTGCGCTGGGCACGATAAAGGATTTTTTTGCCGCAACACTTAAAGGAATCCCTATAGAGTGTGCGCCGCCCAAAACCAAGGACACTGTTGGCTTATTCATACCTGCAATAAGCTCTGCAATGGCAAGACCTGCCTCGACATCTCCACCTACCGTGTTAAGGATTACGAGCAGTCCCTGAATTTCGGTGCTTTCTTCAATGGCAACAAGCTGAGGAATTATATGCTCGTACTTGGTAGTTTTGTTCTGAGAAGAGGAAACAATATGACCCTCTATCTCTCCTATTACCGTAAGGCACTGTATGGTATGCTTTCCGTCTGACGCAGTGACCGAAGCACATTCCTTAATCTGATCGAACAGATTGTTTCCTTCGTTTTCGGAAACCTCGTTATTTACGCAAAAATTATTCGTATTCATAAAACAACCTCCAATATCAGTAGTATTTGAAGATTGATTTACATAATACATATTTTATTATACTATTTTGGCAAGATTTATGCAATAGTTTTTGTTTTGATTTTTTATTCGGGGTGGGAGAAACTGTCACCACCGGTATCCGTTTCGTTTTCTGCAAAATTCAGGTGTTTCACGGCGTGTCGAGGACGTCACGCCCTACGAAATAAAAACCAAGCCCGAAGGACATCCTTCGGGCTTGATTTCTTAAATTAGTACATTCCGCCGCCTGCGGCTGCTGCAGCTGCGGCAGCTGCTTTGTTAGCCTTAGCATCTTCCTTGTTTTCGGCAACAAGGGTTTCGGTGGTGAGCACCATAGATGCTACCGATGCGGCATTCTGGAGAGCAGAACGGGTAACCTTTGTGGGGTCTACGATTCCTGCTTCAATCATATCAACATAGGTTTCGTTATATGCGTCGAAGCCGAAGTTTGCCTTTCCGTCCGCAACGATCTTATCGATAATTACAGAGCCTTCGAGTCCTGCGTTGAACGCAATCTGACGGATGGGTGCCTCAAGAGCCTTAAGAACTATCTTAACGCCTGTTTTTTCGTCTCCGTCGGTCTCGTTAAGGAGAGCCTGAACAGAAGGAATTGCATTAATAAGGGCTGTACCGCCACCTGCAACTATTCCCTCTTCAACTGCTGCCTTGGTTGCTGCAAGAGCATCCTCAATGCGAAGCTTCTGCTCCTTCATCTCTACCTCGGTAGCTGCTCCAACCTTAATAACTGCGACACCGCCTGCAAGCTTAGCAAGACGCTCATTAAGCTTTTCACGGTCGAACTCGCTGGTGGTAACTGCAACCTGATTTTTTATCTGAGCAACGCGGTCTTTAATAGAGTCGGGATTACCTGCACCGTCAACAATGATGGTGTTTTCTTTGCCGATTTTAACCTGACGGGCGCGGCCAAGCTGCATTATCTGGGTCTCCTTAAGGTCGAGACCGAGTTCTTCAGTGATGACCTCGCCGCCTGTAAGGATTGCGATGTCCTGAAGCATTTCTTTTCTTCTGTCGCCAAATCCGGGAGCCTTAACTCCTACACAAACGAAGGTTCCGCGAAGTTTGTTGACGATAAGGGTAGAGAGAGCCTCGCCCTCAATATCCTCAGCAATGATAACGAGCTTTTTGCCTGCCTGAACAATCTGTTCAAGAACGGGAAGAATATCCTGAATGGAGGAAATTTTCTTGTCGGTGATAAGGATGTAAGCATCGTCGATAACAGCCTCCATCTTATCGGTATCGGTAACCATATAGGGGGTAATATATCCGCGGTCAAACTGCATACCCTCAACAACCTCGCTGTAGGTTTCGGCAGTTTTTGATTCTTCTACAGTGATAACGCCGTCTGCAGAGACCTTTTCCATAGCCTCAGCAATAAGCTTACCTACGAAGTTATCGCCTGCGGATACGGTAGCAACACGCTCGATATCAGCGGTGCCGCTTACCTTTTTAGAGTTAGAAATAACGGTAGCAACTGCGGTATCAACAGCCTTTTTGATGCCCTTTTTAACTACCATGGGGTTTGCACCTGCGGCAACATTCTTCATACCCTCTAAGATAAGAGCCTGTGCGAGTACTGTTGCGGTAGTAGTACCGTCACCTGCACAGTCGTTGGTTTTGGTAGCAACCTCTTTTACAAGCTGTGCGCCCATATTCTCGAAAGGATTGTCAAGCTCTACCTCTTTTGCGATAGTAACACCGTCGTTAGTGATAAGGGGTGCACCGTAGCTGCGCTCAAGTACTGCATTTCTGCCCTTGGGTCCAAGGGTTACCTTTACTGCGTCTGCGATTTTATCAACGCCTGCCTGAAGGGCTTTACGTGCCTCTTCGCCGAAAATGATTTCTTTTGCCATAACTTATTGCCTCCTGAAATAAAACTGATAATTATTCTACGATAGCAAGGATGTCGGACTGACGAACTATAGAATATTCTTCCCCGTCAACCTTAACCTCGGTGCCTGCATATTTAGCGGTGATAACCTTATCGCCGACCTTTACAAACATTTCCACATCGTTTCCGTCGACCTTGCCTCCCGGACCTACTGCCACCACCTCGGCAATTTCGGGTTTTTCTTTAGCGGACGCGGTAAGAATGATACCGCTTTTGGTTGTTTCCTCTGCCTCGACAGTTTTTAAAACAACTCTGTCAGATAAGGGTTTAATAGTCATTATATATGCCTCCATATAATAAAATACAAATAGTTAGCACTCTCGGTTTTCGAGTGCTAACTATATTGTACCTATTTTTTTGTAAAAATCAAGTGGTTTTACCAAAATTTTTATTTTATTAACAATTTTATTCGGGAAGGACGAAATTTATTCCCTTTTCTACGATCTCACAACTGAATTTATCGGTATGTATTATCTCTCCGTCAAGGCTTACGGGTATCTCACGCTCTGCAGTGAATTCAAAGGTTTTGCATCTGCCCATTGTACACACATCAAGTCCTGCGTGCCTGCCGCTTTTATAGACGGGTAAAAGAGACGGTACTCGGGTCTTTTTAACGGTATCTATGGTCACGCAGTCCAGCATACCGTCGAATATATTAGCCTCGGGAGCACTGATGTAGCCTCCGCCGTAAACGGGCGCATTGGCGCAAACGGCGAAAAGCACACTTCCCTCTTTAAAAACCTTTTCGTCGGTAGTGACCTTCATATTTATACCGAGTTTGCCCATAACCGCCTTTATTACAGCAAGGTTATATGCCATACTTCCCGACACTAAGGGCAATCGCTTAAAATCCTTCATTATATCGGCAACCTGCGCATCAAGACCTGCACAGCACTGATTCATGCAGTACATACCTCCTGCTTTAATAAGGTCTATGGGGATAAGCTTTCCGTTTTTCTGTTTTTCTATATCGAGAAAACGGGGTTTTGAATCGAAACCGAAATATTTGATAAAATCGTTAGCTGAGCCAATAGGCACAACCCCGATGGATGCGTTTTTATAACCTACTATTCCGTTTAAAACCTCAAAAGATGTGCCGTCTCCGCCACAGGCGAAAATGCGTACATCGTCACCTATCTCGGCTTCTTCTTTAGCCTTTTTCATCGCATCTCCCGCACCTGTGGTTATGAGAATTTTACAGTCGTCGCCGTAAACCTTGCGAATTTGCTCTGTAAGCGCTATCGTGCCGTCTTCTTTTCCTGCCGCAGGGTTTATAATATATACATCCCTCATAAGTTTTCTCCCGATTTATTTAAAATACATAAATAGCTGGCATTTAATCATTCCGTTATATAGTTTTCGTCTTTTGTCAGCAGGTCTGCCGAATATTTTTTCGAAATCCTCGTCAGGGCTTATTATAAAATATTTTTTGCCCTGTCCCTGAGTGAAGACCTCGCCCATAGTTTTATAAAGCTGTTGTGCCTGCTTTATGTCTAAAAGGCGCTCTCCGTAAGGGGGATTGGTAACGGTTAAAAAGCGTCCCCCAGGGGCTTTGAAATCCTTAATGTCTGCCACGCTGACCTTAACATATTTTGACACACCTGCTTTTGCAGCGTTTTCCTCTGCAAGTTTAATTGCCGCAGGGTCAATATCGGTGCCGACGGCACAAAAATCTATGTTATGAAGTATTTTATCCTGAGCCGCCATACGCTCTTCTCTCCACACCTGCTCGGGAACAAAGCCGAAGCGTTCTGCCGCAAAGAAGCGACGAAGTCCCGGTGCCATTTTCAAAGCCATCATAGCAGATTCTATAAGAATAGTTCCGCTTCCGCAGAAGGGGTCGTAAGCTAAAGTATCAGGGAATATTCTTGCGGTATCGCAAATTGCGGCGGCAAGTGTCTCTTTCAAAGGGGCTTCGTTGGATTTTCTTCTGTAGCCTCTTTTATGAAGTCCCTCTCCCGAGGTGTCTATCATAACGGTAACACGGTTTTTAAGTATTGAAAAGCGTATTTTCACCTCGCAACCTGTTTCGGAAAACCAGCTTATGCCGTATTTTGACTTAAGTCTTTCGACAATAGCCTTTTTTATTATTGACTGACAGTCGGGTATGCTGTGCAGGGTAGAATTCAGGCTGTAGCCGTTTACGGGAAAAGCGTCGTCCTTACCGATAAAATCTTCCCAGTTTATTTTTTTGATGTTTTGAAAAAGCTCTTCAAAGCTTTCGGCATCAAACTCTCCAACATTTATACAGATACGCTCACAAAAGCGTGAGTTGATATTTGCACGGGCCAGAATATTGAAATCTCCTTCAAAATTTACCCTGCCGTTTTCTGCCTTTACATTCTCTGCACCCATTCTTTCCAGTTCGCCTGCAGCTATACCTTCAACGCCGAAAAGACAGGGTGCGGTGTATTTTAATTTGTTCATTTAATTCTCCGTTAAATTGTTTTTATTGCGTGACGTGTGACGTGACAGCCGATATTTTATTTGCCGTAATACAAAGTTCCGAAACCGCCTGGGTTATAAGTTTTGAACTAATTTCTCGTACCATATATGATCCTTCACATAAAAACAAAGGGCGGAGTTCGTATCTCGAAGTCCGCCTATTGATATTATTATTTTCCGCCTGTGCGACGATTACGCTTTGCATCGGGATTTTTTCGCTTAAGGTCAGAAAACTTTTCGTCACTGGTGGCCTTAAACTTGCTCATCATATCCTCAAAGGAAGTAGACTCGCTCTTTTTGGCGGTCCAAACATATGAACCGTCCGGAGGGGATGCGGGTGCCTTTGGGGTGTAGGGCTTCTTTTCGCGACGCTCTGTCTTAGCCTCGCCCTGTACCGGCTCCTGAGCACGTTTGATGCTGAGACTTATTTTTCCGTCGTCAGCAATGCTTAAAACCTTAAGTTTAACCGAGTCGCCTATCTTGACAAACTCGTTAATATCGCTTACATAGGACTGCGCTATTTCAGAAATATGTACCATACCCGATTTGCCATCACCAAGATCGACAAAGACTCCGTAATCCTTAACTGCTGTAATTTTTCCCTCGACAATTTCTCCAACGGTGAGCTGCATTTAAGTTTAATTTCCTCCTCAATAGTGAAACCGATTGTAGCCGCAAAAAATCAGTTGCCGGAAATGTCGACAAAAACCTGCTCGTTAGGGTATACATATCCGAGGCGCTCGCGCGCTGCTTTTTCAACAAGCTCCTCTTGAGTGCTGTTTTCGAGAAGATTGGTTTGTTCTTCTATTCTCGAAGAGGTCTCGTCTATTTCGGTTTGAACTTCTGCCAACTGTTCGCGACTATCGGTAAGCTCAGAATAAAGAGAGGCAAGGGAAATGAGCATATAAACACAGAACGCCACAATAAGAAGACGCAAAAGTATGCTTTTTTTCTCTGTCTTAACATTATAGCTCATCTTTAAGCTTCCTTTCTTTTTCAACATACACTACGAACAGTTTACTTTAGTATACACTACCTTATTGCATTTTTTCAACCTTTTTTTAACAAAAATCAAGATTTTTTAAAGATTTTAAAGAATTTTTCGGAAATTTTATAAAAAAATAAGGCAATCGGCGTAAAAAACAGCCTGCTGATTTTGGAAAATACCCTACATACAGTCTTTCTTACCCATTGTAGTGCAATACAAATAATCCACGATACGGTTTTTTTGTAGATTAAAAAACCGATAAGCTGACAAACGAAGACATAGCCTCTTATTTCTCCACCGCAACGTGCCAAAAAAAAGCAAAACTCAAAAACAGAGAGTATGAGAAAAAAGAGTACATCCGCTAAGAATACCGACGCCTTGCTTTTTAGGCCCGTACATAGCACCGAATGAAAATCGAAAAGCAGACCGTATACTAAACCTATAGCAATGCTCAGTAGCATTGTATATATTTGCCCCGACAGATCTATTTCCCACATACTACTTTAGCAGCCGACGAAGCATTCCCTTATCGCGGTCTGTATCGGAATAAACGAGAGCTATTATCCTGCCTTCAGCTACAAGCTCCCCACTCGTAGCACTAAAGCTTCCAATAGAGAGATTCTCCCCCTTAATTGTGAGCATTCCCGAAACGGTATCGAGCACAACCGTCTCTTCGTCGAAGGTTTTGACCTCCTTTACCCCCGACATATTAAGCCGTTTTCTCTGCTCTAATATAACATTATGAACTGCCGCGCCCTTATCTTCAGGCATAAAAACACCACCCTCTGTTACCGCAATATGCGGTATCCGTATAATTATACGGCGGTGGGTGGTTTTTTATTACTGCTGAATTATGCGGTAAAGCATAGACGCTTCATCCTTTTTTATTACCTCGGCAACATTTAAAACCTCTGCTTTTACAGTACGGGTGCCGAAGGTTATTTCCAGAACATCTCCTACCTTAACATCATAGGATGCCTTTACCTGCCTGCCGTTTACACTGACTCTTCCTGCATCACAGGCCTCGTTGGCAACGGTTCTGCGTTTGATTATTCGGGAAACCTTTAAAAATTTGTCAAGTCTCATAAACACCTCAAAAAGAACAGCCGCCTGAGAAGCTCAGACGGCTTTATCTGCTTAAAAAAATTATTTTACAGCGTTCTTAAGAGCCTGTCCAGCCTTGAAAGCGGGAACCTTAGTAGCTGCGATCTGGATGGTTTCCTTGGTCTTGGGGTTAACGCCGGTTCTTGCAGCGCGAACCTTAGCCTCGAATGTACCGAATCCAACAAGAGCAACCTTGTCGCCAGCCTTCATTGCATCAGTAACGGTAGCTACGAATGCAGCAACAGCAGCGTCAGCGTCCTTCTTGGAAATGCCAGCCTTGTCAGCGATAGCAGCAACGAGTTCTGTTTTGTTCATTATAAATTACCTCCAAATATTATTTCAAACGGATAATCCGTCAGAATGCAAAGTTATTTATCAAAGAGGGTTCCGTTATCTTCTGCCTCTTCGATTTTTTGTATAAACCTATCGGTGGTAGCATTGAGTGCTTCCTCAGCATCGACCTTAAGCTCCTGCTGAAGACCCGCAAGGGCGAAGAGATAATCGCCATAGGCTTTTTTGATAAGTTCATTATCTCTCGATGCAACCGCTTCGGTCAACAGAGCTTTAGAGCAGTTGAGTCGGGCGAAAGAATCACCTGTTTTCACGCCTGCCTTTTTGGCGCGTTTTTGCACCTTTGCGGCACGCATAAGTGCCGGAAAAGCTTTGGGAACACTTTTTAGAGTATCTGTAACGGTCTCCTGATGCTTTTCTTCCTTTTTGATGCTATCCCACAGGTCGAGCACCTGAGCAGAATCCTGAGCCTTTGCTTCACCGAACACATGGGGATGACGGAGCACCAGTTTTTTGGATATACCGTCTACTACATCGTCAAAGGTAAAGGTTCCCTCTTCGGCAGCTATACGCGAATGAAAGACGACCTGCAAAAGCATGTCGCCAAGTTCCTCACAAAGAGCTGCGGCATCGTCATTGTCTATTGCATCCACAACCTCGTAGGCTTCTTCAAGCGCGTCGTTACGGATACTTTTATGAGTCTGCTCTATATCCCAAGGACAGCCTTCAGGGCTTCTGAGCGCTTCCATTATTTTGAGAAGCTGTTCTACAGAATATCTACCGTTAGTGCCATCTGCTATTATTTTTACCATATTTTACTCCTGAAATCAACTGTTTTTTGTGAAAATCCTATATTATTGGACGAAAAGCCGAAAAATCGGGTGTGTTTTTGGTTATTTCCACATAATATCGTAGTCAAAAAGCCTTTTTGCAGCGTTTATGAGCAGCTCTATCAGCACATCTTCGCGCTGCTGATTCATATCAACATAGCTTTCAGTCGCGTCATTTCCCGCATCATCAGAAATTCTTCTCACTGCGGCAAAGGGTATTTTTGCCTGTTCGCAAACATAAGCAACTGCGGCAGATTCCATATCGCAGGACATTGCACCGAAGGTGTTTTTGAAATAATTTTTTTTCTTCTCATCAGATATAAAGCTGTCGCCACTTACTGCAACCCCTCGTCTCAGCTCAGGATAAATGTCGCAAAGAATGTTAAGCAGATTTTCGTCTGCTTTATACACACTGTTCTGCAGAGGCTTTTGTGTAAGCTTATAGCCTAAGGGTGTAAGGTCGAAATCGTGTTCGATATACTCGGTACCTACCGTAAGCTCTCCCCTTCTGATTCCGCTTATTCCGCCTGAAAGACCCGAATTCAGCATAACATCGCACCCCTCTAAGGCAAGGTAGGTTGCGGCTGCCGCAGCATTGACCATTCCGATACCGCAAAGAACAGAATGAACATCTATCCTTTTACCGTCCTTTTTAAAAGAAAAGGTATGACCCTCGCGACCGAAAAAATCCTTTCTTTCTGCCTTTAGCCTGTCCGCCATATTGCGAAGAGGTGCGTATTCATCCTCGTCAGCAACAACGTATCCTATTTTTAAAACATCTTTCATATTTATCTCCCTTTCAAAAATAAAGAATGGAATAAGGCAGTCCCCTATTCCTCTTCCTTTATTTTTATACCGCATACACTGCAATAAAGAGAGTTTTTATCCAGCGCTGCACCGCATTCGGGGCAAAGCTTTTTGTTTTTTGCCTTAAGCACATCTTTTTTCATTTCCTCGATCTGTGCCGTCTTTTCGGTTATTGCGTCAACAAGCGGTCCCGTTTGGTTTGTATCTGGCATCTCATTCTTGCTGAGAGCCTCGAAACACAGCCTACCAAGAGCCTCAAAATCTTTGCTTCTTTTGGATTCTAAAGAAGATATATCGAATTTTTGTTTTTGTGCTGATACAACATCATCTGCTTTTTTATATGCTGTTTCGAAAACTTCTTTTGCTTTTACTAAAATATTATCTAAGTTCATCGCACTGCTCCGTTAATGAGATTTATATATATTTTACCATATTACTTGCAAGGTTTCAAGGGGTGTGCAGTATAGAAACTTTCTATACCATCTTTTCTTGCTACCATTTCGTCATATCTGCTTATATATTCGTAGGGGTATTTAAAGTTAAAAATACGCTCTATATAGTCGCCGTATGGTGCGCGAAGTTTTGTTACTGCCGACGCACCGCAGGCGAGAATAGTGTGGGTTTCGTCCATTATATAAACATTGTAAAGACCCTCATATCCCTTTTTTGCGTATCCTACATTTTCAAGATTGCATACAGTTTTGCTCTGACGGTACATATAGTATGGCAGAATACCGTTTTCGGTGAGGGTTTTACGGGCATAGCGCACCATTTCGGATGCTGTTTTTCCGTTTTCTATCTCGGGCAGACTGCCGCTTATAGAAAGATTTGACGCTTTCTTTACCGACAGCGAATGTACTGTTATACTTTCGGGGTCAAGTGATAGAATAGTATCGAGAGTGTTTTTAAAGCTGTCTGCCGTATCTGTGGGCAGACCTGCTATAAGGTCCATATTTATATTATCAAAGCCGACCTTTCTCGCAAGTTTAAATGCCTCTATAGTTTGCTCTGCAGTGTGGTTTCTGCCTATAGCTTTAAGAACGCTGTCGTTCATAGTTTGAGGATTCACGCTTATACGGGTGGCACCGCCCTCTTTGATTGCGGTAAGCTTTGCTTCATCTATAGCATCGGGTCTTCCTGCTTCTACGGTATATTCACTGATACCCGACAAATCGAAATTATCCCTTATTGCCGTCATAACGGTCCTGAGCTGCTGTGCTGTAAGGGCAACGGGTGTACCTCCGCCGATGTATACCGTTTCAAGGTGTAGTTTTTGTTCTTTGGCTATTCTACCCGTTTCTCTCAGTTCTTCACACAAAAGCCTTACATAATCGTTTATCAGCTTTCCAGCTTTATCTACCGAATGTGAAACAAAGGAGCAATAGGAACAACGGCTCGGGCAAAAGGGCACCGAAACATAAAGGCTGAAACTGTCGGGATTACTTTTTGCGGTAATTTCCTGTTCAGGCTCGACCGTCTCTGCGCAGAGAGATATTTTTTCATTGGAAACACGCAGAGTTTCTCTAAAATATCTGTCGGTTTTGACCTTTCCGCTTTGAGTCAGTAGCTTTGAGTAAAGCTTTGCGGGTCTCACCCCTGTGAGCAGACCCCATTCGGGAGTATATCCCGTAGCCTGCACAAAACAGTCATACAGACAGGAGGCTACCGTCAGTTCCTTGCATTTCTCGGTATCCTCGGCACAAATCGCATTTACCTCGTACTCTTTGCCGAAAAAACAAAGCCTTGCGGATGCCTTGCCGTCATTTATACTGCAAACTGCATAAAGCTCATCGGGAACTATTTGGTCTGAAAAAATTATTTTTTCATAGGGCAGAAAAATTCTGCAAAGCTTTTCAAGCTCGTAATTAAAGCTATGGTTTATATTACAAAGATTCATAAAATTCCTTTAAATCATATAGGGATTATTTTTTATCTCCCGATACAGGGTGGTGGGGTCGCCATGACCCGAATATACGGTATAATCCCTGCCGAGATTTCTAAGTTTTATAAGAGAGGCTTTCATGGCGCTAATGTCACCTGTCGGGAAATCGGTCCTGCCGATGCTGTTTTTAAAAAGCGTATCTCCGCTGAAAAGCACATCTTCTGCTATATAGCAAACCGAACCCGCCGTATGACCCGCTGTGTGAAGTACGGCAAAATCAGTACCGCCGAGATTTAAAACCTCGCCGTCTTTTACCAAAACATCAGCGCTGAAGGGTTTCTGTTCAAGCCCTACCCAAGCAGAAAGGCTTAGAGTGGCATCACGCAAACCAACCTCATCCTTTTCGCCTATGACTATTTTTGCCCCGAACATTTCGCGAAGCCTTTCGGCACCTAAAATATGGTCGAAATGACAATGGGTAAGCAGAATGTATTTATCGTTTTCCTTATTCTCTTCAAAGAAGGCTATTATGCGCGGATCTGCCTCAAAGGGGTCGATAACTACTGCAGCATTTTCGGTTTTTATAAGATAACAGTTTGCTCCGCTTCCCGATATGGGAAAATATCGTATTTCCATAATTCACCTACTGATTTATACGCTCTACCGCGAAGACTCCGTCAAGCTTAGAAAGCTTTGCAATAATGCTTTTCAGGTGTTCTACACTTGCCGCAGAAACGGTTACCGATATTGCACAGTTACCGCCCTTTACGGCACGGGCATTAACAGCGTGAAGTCCCACACGCATATTAAAGAGCACATTTGTGACCTCGGCAAGAAGACCGTCGCGGTCTACTGCAGATATTTGCAGGGTTGAGGTGAAATTGCTTTGTCCAGCGTCTACCCAATACGCCTTTATCCAACGGTCGGGCTCAGCCGCTTCGGCAATAATATCAGGAACGTTTACGCAGTCGCGCTTATGGACCGACACTCCGTGCCCTCTTGTAATAAATCCGATAATGTCATCACCCGGAAGAGGTGCACAGCATTTTGAAAGCTTGACAAGACAGTTATCTATGCCTTCTATCACAACTCCCTCAGGGGTGCGGACAACATGCCTTTCGATATACTCGTCGATAGAGGGCTTTTCAGCCGATTTTATAAGCTTGATATAATCCTCTTTGAGTTTAGGAATAAGCTTTTCAAGAAGAATTCCACCATAACCGATAGATGCGTAAAGCTCATCAAGAGATGTGCACTTCTGCTTCTTTGCGGCTTCTTCAAGAAACTCGCGCATCTCCTTTTCGGGCAGAACGATAGAGTTTCTTCTAAGCTCTGCTTCCAGAGAGGTTTTACCTGTTTCGATGTTCTCTTCACGGCGTTCCTTTTTAAACCACGAGCGTATTTTTGCCTTGGCAGAGCTTGTTACCGCGATATTAAGCCAATCGCGGGAGGGACCGTGTCCTGCAGCATTGGTGGTAAGAATTTCGATTACCTCGCCCGTTTTTACAACATGGTTTATCTGCACTATCTTACCGTCTACCTTTGCACCTATCATACGGATACCCACAGCAGAATGAATAGCAAAAGCAAAGTCGATAACTGTAGCGCCTGCGGGTAGATTTATTACATCTCCCTTAGGAGTAACAGCAAAGGTATCCTCCTGAGAAAGGTCAATTTTTATAGTACGGATAAGGTCTCCTGCATCGTCATCATTTTCGAGAATCTGACGTATCCAGGCAAGGCGGTCCTCCATCTGCTTGTTATTTGCTGTAATACCCTCTTTGTATTTCCAGTGGGCTGCGATACCGAATTCTGCCGTATGGTGCATATCGAAGGTTCTTATCTGAATCTCAAAGGGTACCGCTTCCCTGCCGATAACGGTTGTATGCAGGGACTGATACATATTGGGCTTTGGTGTTGATATATAGTCCTTAAAACGGTTTGGAATAGGACGGAACATATCGTGCATTATTCCAAGCACATTATAGCAGTCGGTTACGGTGTCGGTAATTATTCGAAGAGCATATACATCGTATATCTCCTCGAAATCCTTACCCTGAATAAACATTTTACGGTATATTCCCGGTATAGATTTTACGCGGGACTGCAAAACGAACTGCACTCCCGACATTTCGGATTTTAGGCGCTCCTCTATTCTTTCGCGGATAGCCCTGAAGGTGCTCTCTCTGAAATCCTGCTTTGCCGAAAGCAAGGTTTCGATTTCGTGATATGCTATAGGGTCGAGGTGCTTTATGGCAAGGTCCTCAAGCTCATCCTTAATGGGACGGATACCGAGACGGTGGGCTATCGGAGCGTATATCTCGATAGTCTCAAGTGCCTTATCTCTCTGCTTCTGGTCGGGCAGAGAGTCGATAGTACGCATATTATGCAGTCGGTCGGCAAGTTTAATTATGATAACGCGGATATCCTTACCCATTGCGATAAGCATTTTGCGCAGAGACTCTGCCTGCTGCTGTTCACGGGAAATGTACTGGATGCGTCCGATTTTTGTGACTCCGTCCACAATAAGGGCAACATCTGCACCAAACATAGACTTTATCTGCTCTATCTCTATGTCGGTGTCCTCAACAACATCGTGAAGCAGAGCCGCCGCTATGGACTCGGAATCCATACCGAGTCCTACAATGATTTTTGCAACACTGTAAGGATGAAAATAGAACTCCTCCTTAGACTTGCGGTACTGTCCCTTATGGGCAGTTACGCAAAGCTCAAAAGCGCGTCGTATCATATCCAAATCGTATTTATCTCCTTGCTCATTAAGAAGAGTTAGAAGATGCTCATAATTTTTTTCATACTTAGGTAGAAGTTCCAACAAACTCACCCCTCAATCTTTTAAGAATCGTAGCATCTGCAAGATTTACCTTTGCAGACGAATTGGTTACCTTTAAAATTTTTGTTCCTTCTATGTCAAAAAAGGAGCATATTTTAAGCTCACACAGTGCCTCTGCGGCTATAAGCGCCTTGGCATATCCTATCTCGCTTAAATTAGAGCAGATTATTCCGTCAAGGGACGCAGGCTGTTTTAAAAGCTTTTTATATACCAGCCCTACCTCTTCTCTTTCGGGAATAACCGATGTGTAGTCCCTATCAGCACCTGATTTAAAATCTTCATACAGGGTTATATCGGAAATCAGCCTACTTTCGTCTATTCCGCTGAGTCTTATATCCTTTACTAAAACTGTAAGACTCAAGACATTGTTATAGAGATTTGTGTCGATATTTACGGCAATATCTACCGTATCACCCACATTATATGCAAATTCGTTTTTGGTTGTACCGAAGAGCATTGCCGAGAATGTTGTCTCTCCCTTTGAAAAGCCTAATCTCAGATGCTTTCCTGAGCCTACGGGAGATATTTTATCGAGGGTTGCACCGAAAACACCGAAAAGCGGGACGGGATTTCCCGTACCAAAGGGTTCAAGCACCTTAAGCTCCTCCGCTAAGTCGACAGAAAGAACGGCGGGGTTAAGCTTACAGTCAAGCCTGAGCTCGGGCAGAATCTTTTCGGTGCGCTGTGCATACTCATTGATAGCTTTGCGGAAGGAATCTATTGAATTTTCATACAGGGTTATACCTGCCGCCATTTCGTGACCGCCGAACTTTGTAAGTATGTAGGAGCATTCGCAAAGGGCATCATAGATAGAAAATCCGTTTATACTGCGTGCTGAGCCGTTAGCAACACCGTCGGTAACCGAAAGAACTATAGCGGGTCTGCCGTATTTTTCGGTAAGACGGGCGGCTACAATTCCGATAACTCCGCCGTGCCAATCTTCTCCCGAAACGACTATTATTCTGTTATGTTTATATCCTTTTTTCTCCACAGTATTCACCGCCTCGGTGAAAATCTGCTTTTCTAAAGACTGTCTTCTGATGTTTTCATTATTTAATACAGCTGCCAGACCTTGTGCGGTTTCGTCGTCATCGGTAAGCAGAAGCTCAAGTGCACGGGCGGCATCTCCCATTCTGCCTGCCGCATTTATTCTTGGAGCAAGACCGAAAGCAAGGCGAGAGGCATTAAGGGCATCCTCATCTATTCCTGCAGCGTGAAGCAGAGCGGTTATACCACGCCTGAATCCGCCTGAAATTATATTTACTCCTTCCCGCACAACCGTGCGATTTTCGTTTACAAGAGGCATTACATCGGCAACGGTGCCGAGGGCAACAAGGTCTCCGTACTCAGACAAAAGCTCTTCAGGGCTTATTCCCTCAACCGCGCAGACCACCTTAAAGGCCACAAAGACACCGCAAATCTCTTTAAACTCTGAATAGTCGTCAGGACGGTGGGGGTCGACAACCGCATCAGCCTCGGGAAGTTCTTCCTGCGGGAGATGGTGATCTGTTACAACCACCCTCATACCAAGGGATTTTGCATAGCGTACCTCGTCTACAGCGGCAATACCGTTATCCACTGTGATAATAAGGTCGGTTCCTTCATCCTTTAGTCGCGCAATTGCCGACATATTTATACCGTATCCATCCTTTTCGCGGTCGGGAATATGGTAAGAAACACGGGCACCGCGATTTTTAAGATAGCTGTACATAAGTGCTGTAGCGGTAACTCCGTCTACATCATAGTCACCAAAGACGGCAATTTTTTCCTCAGCATAAACAGCCTCATTTATAATTTGTGCTGCTTTTTCGATATCGGCAAGTTCATAAGGGTCTGCCATCATAACCTCGTCGGTGAGAAATTCTTCAAGCTCGGCAGGGTCGGTATAGCCTCGCCCTGCGGCAATAAGTGCCACAAAGGTATCGATGTCACATTCCTCAGCAAGTTCGGTAGCCAAGGCTTTGTCTATAGGATTTACCGTCCAACGCTTAAACTGCAAATTTCTCACCTCCGTATAGGTATTATTATATTATTGTACCAAAAAACATGTTGTATTGCAACAAAAAACAGATGGCAGTGCCACCTGTTTTTTAAGTTTTATAAGATTTTTAAATAAAATATGGATTGGTATATGCTTTTTCCCCTGTAAAATCGGTAATTTCTATACTGGCAGACCATATACCGACCGCTTTCTTTAGTCCAAGCTCCTTAAATATTTTTGCATAAGCCTCAGCAGTTGCCGATTTGTCGGCACATAGGGAAAGATGCGTATGAATATGGAAATCGTGGTTGATTTTCATAAGTTAAGCCTCAGATTTTTATTTGCAAAGTTCTAAGGCAAGTTCTTCAAGCTGAGCTATATTTTCTTCACTTACTGCAGAAATAATTTTAACCTCATTTTCTGCAAAGTCAAGGTTTTTACAGCCTTCCAGACTGTTCTTCATGATCTTTGCCGCCATAGGAGCCCAACTGCCGTTTTCAATAAAGGCTACTGTACGGTTTTGGAAATTACGCTCTGTAAGATGGTTTATAAACTCCTTCATAAAAGGGAAAATATCTGCGTTATAGGTGGTAGTGGCAAGTACAAGCTTGCTGTAGCGGAAAGCATCTTCAACCACCTCTGCCATATCATCACGGGCAAGGTCGTTTACCACTACCTTTGCGGCACCTTTTTCTTTAAGCTTTTCGGCAAGAAGCTCTACAGCCTTTTTGGTATTTCCGTAAATCGAGGTATAGGCAATCATTACACCCTCTTCCTCGGGACTGTAGGATGACCAAACATCATACAGATTTACATAATAACTTAAATTTTCGGTAAGTACGGGACCGTGCAGAGGGCAAATGATAGAAATATCAAGGTTTGCTGCCTTTTTAAGTAGTGCCTGTACCTGTGCGCCGTATTTTCCGACAATACCGATATAGTATCTTCTGGCTTCGCACGCCCAATCCTCCTCAGTGTCTAAAGCACCAAATTTTCCAAAGCCGTCTGCCGAAAAGAGAACCTTGTCCAGACTGTCGTAAGATACAACCACTTCAGGCCAATGGACCATAGGAGCTGTTACAAATGTGAGGGTATGAGCGCCGAGCTCAAGAGTCGATCCCTCCCCTACTATGATGCGCTTATCGGCAAAATCGGTGCCGAAGAAATTTTTCATCATTTTAAATGCAGCGGCTGAGGCAACAACAACTGCCTTAGGATATTTTTCAGCAAATTTCATAATATTAGCTGAATGATCGGGCTCCATATGATGAATAACAAGATAATCAGGCTTTCTGCCCTCTAATGCGGCTTCAATATTAGAAAACCATTCATCTGTAAAGTTTTTGTCAACAGTGTCCATAATGGCGATTTTTTCGTCGATTATAGCATAAGAGTTATAGGACATTCCGTTAGGCACAATATACTGACCCTCGAAAAGGTCTATCTCGCGGTCATTTACGCCAATGTATTTAATGTCATTTGTAATTTTCATTTTAAACTCCTTTATGTTTATAATTTGTATCAATAATTTTAAACCCTGTTTTTCTCGGTTTTATTTTTTCTGTAGCGGACAAGTCCTACTATCGACGAAATTATTACCACCGATTCATAAACCATACCGCCGAAAGACATTGCAAAGCCGTCATAAATAATCACCATCGGAGAGGTTATAAGAATGCTTTTCCTGATGTTGTTAGGGTTAGAGAAGGACATTGCATAAGAATTTATGACAAGTCCGCACACAGCCAGTACAGAATACCAATCCTCCCAGGCGATTATCCCCATAACACCCATTATAAGCGCAAAGGCAACAGCCCAAGGCCTGCTTACTCTGCCGTTTTCCCATTGCGTTAATGTGCTGTTTGTTTCTACAATAAGAACTATATTTTGAGAAATATTATCAAATACCTCTGAGTCCAGCTTAAAGTGAAAATGCGTTCCCGACGGTTTTGTAGTGCTTTCCTTTTCGAGTTGCGACATACTGTAGCCTTTGCTGAAGGTAAGTGTTTTTTCTTCTCCGTCGCGGACAGAGTGTACTGTCATAAACTCGCAAACATACTGAAAACAGCATAAATCGAAGCCTTGATCGTCGTCTGAGATATATTTGGAAGTTTTTCTCTTCGGTTTTTCCGTACAGCTCACTGTGTTTACTGCAGGACATACCGTAAACATACTCTTCCGAATTGCGATATTTTGTTTTTTTGAGCTATGATACCGTTATAAAAAATCAAATTACCATAACCGACACGCCATCCGGAATAGCTGTTATCGATACTTTTTCTTTTTTCAAAATGTTTTTAGCTATTATAACTGCTTCTTCCACAGAGCTTGCCGGAATCATATGCATTTTTTCTACTACGTCATCAGGCATATTTGAAACATATATTACACTTGCCCTTTTTAAAATTCGAAACATAATTTGTGACATCCATTGGTCAGGCTCGGTTTCATTACGCGTACGACTGAGGAAAATTTCTATTGTTTTATTTATATCCTTCTCGTCCGCAAGCTGATGATAAAAATGATCTCCGCCAATGCCGTCATCAGAAGATGCGAGCATAATTATGACTCCGCCCTCTTTTACTGTAGCTTCTGCCGCAGTCATACCTTTGACAGCCTGATACATATTTTGATCTAAGGGATAACCGCCGTTTGTAGAAATAGCAATGTCAGCAGGAACAGCCTTAACGGCACAAAGCGACGAAATGAAATCTGTTCCTTTTTTATGTGCTTGTTCAAAATCACCTGCGACAGCAAAAATCGGCTCTTTCTCAGAATTCAACACGACATTAACTATAAATTCGAGTCTTGCTTTTTTTGCCGCCCAAACCATATCATTATGGATAGGATTACCCTCTAAAATACCTGTTCTGGCGTTCTTGTGCGCAATAAACTCAGAACAATGATTTGCAAGGACGGTCTTTCTGCCCGCAATACCGGGCAAAACGCTTTTTCTACCGCCTGAAAATCCTGCAAAAAAATGCGGTTCAATAAAGCCCTCTGCTACAAGCAAATCTGCTTCATAGGCAATTTTGTTTATTTCACACTGTCCTCCCGAAGGAAGAACGCCGATATTTACAAGCTTTTCTCTCTCGTCACAATCGTGGATGTAAATATTTTCATTTTCAACAATATCTTCACCAAATTTTGCGATAAGCTCTTGCTTGGTTGTACCTCTGTGGCATCCTGTTGCAATAAGAATGGTTATTTTGGCATCAGGACTTCCGTTTCGTATTTCGCGAAGCATTTCAGGCATAATAATTTTGCTTGGCACAGGGCGTGTGTGATCACTTGCAATAATAACAATATTTTTCTTGCCCCTCGCAAGTTCACAAAGCGGTTTGCTTCCAATTGGGTTTTGCAGTGCATTTTTGACAAGCTGGCTTGCCTGAGCCTTTGGAATATATTCCTCAATAGAAGATGTAAGCACGCCGATAAGCTCATTATCACTAAAATTGTAGTCTAAACAGCCTTTACCATAAGGAAATGAAATTTTTTGCAATATAATCGCCTCTTTCAATTATTATCAGTAAAAACGGACGTTCTCAGGATAATCAAATCACATATTTACTTAGCAGCCTGAAGATAACAGACTTTTGATTTCAATTTTCATGACCACTAACATCCAATAACAGTCTGAAAACCGCCATTTAAGGCTGGTTCAGGTTTAAAGGGTTTGGTTAGATTTCTTACATTATAGCATAAAAAAAGCACTCACTGTAACACAAAAATGCAAAAATCACTATTTATATAAATTAAAACAACTCCTCGCAAGGTTCGGGAATATGTGCTAAATTGCTTTTTCTATATGAAAGTAACCGCTTTATTAGATCTGTTTCCCGATATGCATAATCGATACCGTCGTTATGGTCTTGTCCTTTTAGGATATGCAGCTCCGCTAACCCGCCGTTGCAGACCGTGGAATTGACCATAATTTCTGATTGCGATATTGGAACAACGCAATCCTTCTCTCCATGATAAGCGAGCACAGGCGCTTTAATCAACTTTCCGGTTCGCCACACAACACCGCCACCCGCCATCGGACAAATACGTCTTAATTTTCATCATAAAATCACCGCCATGGGTGTATTATAGCACAAAAGCGGTGTGGGCGCAATACTTCTTCACTATTTACTATTACTTCTTACTTTCCAAAAATCCCGTTCTTGAATTTTTAGTGAAAAATGAAGAGTGAAAAGCGAAAAAGTAAAAATCCCGCCCACTTTCGTGAACGGGATTTTTGGCTCTCGTGTCCAAAAAAAAACTGGCGAAAAACCTGATTTTCTTTAATTGTTGCATTTACATATATATCTAACTTCTTGAGTATCTGCAAGACCACTGGATTTAATTTTACCATCTGAAACAAATCCGGATTTTTCATAAAATCTCCTTGCACGATTATTTTCTTCCAATACCCAAAGAGAAATTTTATCATATCCCCTGCTTTTGATTTCTTTTTTTATCCAATCCATTGCCTGTTTACCATATCCTGCACCTATATATTCAGGAGCAAAATATAAACCGATAATTTCAAAAAAAGATTCTTTTAAATCTTGATCTCTCGAAACGGCAATAGTGAGAAAACCAATAATAACATCATCAAGGGTAATCACATAATGAGAATCAACGTTATTGGCAAGCATTTTATTCCATATCATAAGCCATCGGGAATTATGTTTGTCAATGATTTCTTTTGGAACTATATCACTATAAGCAAAATTCCAAGACCCAGTGTGAATATTTGCACAATATTTTGCATCATCTAATGTCGCAAGTCTTATATCATATTTCATCACATCACCGCCTTGGGTTATTTTTGATTGATTTTATTCTCAATTGTTATACAAGAAGATGTTAGCATTCTTTGTATCCTGCCGCAAAGATTTCTATGCTTTTTAAAAGTCTCTTCATCAATAGCACGGTTCGAATGCAAAAGTTTTAACCAGCTTTCAGTTTCAACACATTCCTTGCGAGCAATTTTGAATTTAGAAAGCATATCCGGCAAACTTTGAGGATATTGAGCTTCGGTAATATTGGCAAAAACACTCGATGAAGATTTACGAATTTGAAAAATTGCATTAGAATTGTCTTTGCGTTCTAATGTTTTGCATAAAGCTTCAATTTCAAAAGCCAACTGTTCGGCATATTTAAGTAACGGATTATCTTTCATACTCTCACCTCTCATTAACAGTATAGCAGAAAACCGTTTCTAAATCAAGGCGAAGCATTGTATGTGATCCGCAACTTGTTGCGGGATGTAATCAACACGCAGTGTTGATGTAATCATTTCGAAGAAATGTATGTAATCAATCCAAAGAAAGAAACATACAAGGCTAACGCTTTGATAACATACCGTTTGCACAGCAAACGGATTACATACGCCTTACGGCGATTACATACCAATCCTTCGGATTGGATAAAAATAAAGCACTTCCGAAGAAGTGCTTTATTTTTTGGGTGTTTTGAACTTAATGGCACGAATGAAAAGTGCCTGAAAACTGAGGGGTTTTATTATAAAACTATTAATTTATCTAAACTTTTTCAACATCCGATTGAATTCTAACGAATTTCTCATTCTTTCATAGGTCTTTTGAGGTGCTGTTTCTAAAAAATCCAAAGACCAAACTAAAACTCTTTTTCCAGAATACAATTTGTTTATCATATCTCTCAAGATGCAATCTCCACTTGCAACCTCATCTAACATTTTCGCGCATTGTAGTTCCTTATACTTAATTCGGATAACATCATCTTCGTTTCCAAAATCAGCAATCAGTCTAAGTGATAGGCTTTCCCATAATTTATGTGCCATCAACAAAGCTGATATTTCTTCGGTTTTATTATAAATATCGATATAAGCGTCACCCAGTTGTTCAGCGCTTAAAATTTTTTCATATATAGTCAGCGCATTATCAAACCATATTTTTTTAATTAACTTAACCGAATAACCCTCAGCCAAACTGTAGAGATTTTTTCTAACCCAATCACGAGAATCTTCCGAATCATATTCAAACAACTGTTCAGATTTTATTCCTACAGTTCCACCGAAATCAGGAAAAACCTTCAATATGTCTAGCGCTTGTTGTTTTTCACCTTGCGCATATAAAATTTTTGCTTTAATATTTATCGCTTCGAGGCGGATTCTTTCGATATTACAACCTCGTAAAATATTGTCACAAATATGCAATAGCTCATCTTTGCAATCTATTAACATAGAGCTATTTGCAACATGACCGCCTATCATATTATGCATATAGAGATACATTATTCTGTAATCATCATAATATTTTTTTCTTGCTTTAGCAATTAAGGAACTTGCATTATCGAATTTTCCATTAGCTCTAAATTGCCAATACTCTTTCTCAATTTCGTCAATCTGTTCTTGAATTTTGGAAGCATCATAACCCATTAACTCATCAATAGTTACATTAAAATATTTTGCCAATATTGGAAGAAAGGATATATCAGGAAATGTTTCTCCTCTTTCCCATTTGCTGACTGCAACGTTGCTTATGTTAAGAAACTCCGAAAGTTGCTCTTGAGTTATATCCTTTTTCCTACGCAGATTTTTAATGTTTTCACCAATATAAATACTCATTATCTCACTCCTTAAGTTTCAAATAGCGCTACTTGTAATTATATTATATATGAAATTTTCAATAGGACAAGATAATGTTATTTTATACCACTTAACTTCAAGTTAAATAATTATCGTTTAGTTGCAATGGAAAACAAGTAATTCTATTGCAATCAAACAAATTTAAGATGTACAACATCAACGGCTTGCCGTTGTATATCATCAAGCCGACAAATTTTTAATACACACCTAACGGTGTGATGATATACACGCATACTGCGTGATGATATACCATTGCTTTCGCAATGGATAAAAAAACACTCGTTCTCTTGAACGAGTGTTTTTTGGCTCCCCCAGTTGGACTCGAACCAACGACCCTGCGGTTAACAGCCGCATGCTCTACCGACTGAGCTATAGAGGAATATATGTGTTGGCACCGTTCTATTTTCCCAGGCAGCTGCCCGCCAAGTATCTTCGACGCTGATGAGCTTAACTTCCGTGTTCGGGATGGGAACGGGTGGACCCTCACCGCAATCAGCACCAACTGAGAAATCAACTGACTTCTCTATAAAATAGCATATGCTATTTTACACATAAATATTCAAAAAATGGTGACCCGTACGAGATTCGAACTCGTGTTGCCGGCGTGAGAGGCCGGAGTCTTAGGCCACTTGACCAACGGGCCAAATACCAAATAGATGGTACACCATCAGGGACTCGAACCCTGGACACCCTGATTAAGAGTCAGGTGCTCTACCAACTGAGCTAATGGTGCATATCGCTGACCGTGTTTCGCAGCCAACGAAAGATATTATATCTCATTTCAGAAAAATGTCAAGCACTTTTTCAAAAAAAATTACAAAAATCGTTGTAGCCGTTCCACACTGGTGCGCAGCGCCTGGATCGTCTTGGTTTCCAGCACGATCCTTGCTCCATTTCGCTTCGCCCAGGCAAAACGACCAGCCAGGTCGATCTCCCCATCCCCCAGCGCCAGATGATTGCTGCTCCCTTTGGCGTCGTGGCCATGCATATGGATCATCAGCCGATCAAATGCCTGATAGAACGGTATATCCCGATCCCCTACCGCATGGCTGTGACCAATGTCCAGCGTCAGGCCAAAGACCCCGGATTCAAACAGCATGGCGAT
>JAZOBS010000028.1:0-3965 GCA_045596085.1 Acutalibacteraceae bacterium
AATACTCGATAAAAGGCAAGTGTATACAGACCTTTTACGAGATTTATTTGATATTTTATTAAATTTTCTTTATTTCAATTCAGAAAAAGAAAAAAGCAGATTTTCTGTCGCCTAGAAAACCTGCTTTGTCTACAGTCTGAAACAACGCAACTTCGGTTGCGTTGTTTTTTTGCTTTTTGTTAATAGTTGGGGCAGATAGTTAAAAATCAGGAAGTATGTATCGCGGCTGACACATACTTCCTGATTTTATGTTATATAAAGATGCCGTATAGCATCTGTTTAATTACTGAAACATCTGAGATAGGGCTACTATTATCGGCATAGTGATAATAGATAGCAGGGTGGTAAAGGCAACAAGATTTACTGAGGTATTGACATCGTTTTCGTACTTAATTGCAAACACCGTAGTGACCGCCGCAACAGGGGCACTTGCCGCAATTACAAGGGAAACGAGGATGGTGCCCTTAATTGAGCAAAGCAGCAGAATAAACAGGGCAACTAGGGGAATAAGAACAAGCCTTAAAAATGAAACAACATAGGTGCTTATCGACTTAAGGGATGCGAGTATGTTACTTCCTGCAAGATTGAAGCCTATTACCATCATAGCCACTGGGGTATTGAGGGCTGCCATAGATTCCAGTGTTTTAGCGATAGGCGGAGCGTAGTCTGCCACAGGGATTGAAAATAAAAATATTATAAGTCCTACGGTAACGCCGATTATTCCCGGATTAAGAATAAGTTTCTTTACCGACATAGATTTAATACTCCCGCTCGAACAAATAATACCATAGGTCCATACTAAAATATTGAATATTCCCACACAGACCGAGCCGTAGAAAACACCCTCAGTTCCCAGAACCGCCTCCTGAAGAGGGATTCCCATATATCCTGTATTGGAAAAGACAACCGCAAAGCGAAGCACCCGCATTTTTTGTTCATCTTTTCCGCGGAAGATGATATGTACAAGAATTATGGAAGCCGCCATTATTAGGAAGAAGGCCACAAGACAGATTATAAGACCGTTTAAATGCTCCTTATCAAAGGGCATAGAGCTGAAGGAATTTATTATAAGGCAAGGGGTGACAAAGTACATCACAATATCACTCATTACTTTTGAGCCCGACTCGTTTATGAGCTTAGCCTTATTTCCTACAAAACCGAAGCCCATAAGTATAAAGAGAATGAGCACCTGTACAAAAACAGTAGAAAAATTCGTAAGAAATTGAGACATTTTATTTTACCGATTCAGCAAAGCGGATAAATGCTGCTTTTCCTTCCGCATTTCTCTTATACACACCTGCATGCTCTAAAACCTTGGCAAAAACCTTTCCAACCTCGGCTTTAAGAATATCGTCAACATTCTCGGCAGTAATAGTATAGCCGTCTTTGAACTCGTCAACCCAATCTGCGTGGGATGCGGTAAGCTCGTTTGCACGAAGATCCTCACCCTTTACTATTGCTTCACCGAGAACTGCAAGCTCGGTTTTAAGACGGGCGGGAAGCACAGCAAGACCCATAACCTCAATAAGTCCGATATTCTCCTTTTTGATGTGATGAAGCTCTGCGTGGGGGTGGTAAACACCCATAGGATGTTCAGGGGTGGTGATGTTGTTGCGAAGAACGAGGTCAAGCTCGAAATTATCACCGTTTTTACGTGCGATAGGAGTAATTGTGTTGTGAGGCTCGCCGTCTGTCTCGGCGAAAATAAAGGCGCTTTCGTCTGTATAACCTCTCCAAGCAGCAAGAATTTTATCAGCAAGGGCGCAGATGCGGTCGGTGTCTTTTCCGCTGAGGCGGATTACCGACATAGGCCATTTTACAATACCTGCCTTAACATCACTAAAGCCCTCAAACGAAAGCTCGGTTTCAATAGGTGCCTTTGCCATAGCAAAGGTGTAGTGTCCGCCCTGAAAATGGTCGTGGGTCAGAATAGAACCGCCAACAATAGGCAGGTCTGCATTGGAGCCTACAAAATAGTGGGGGAAGCTCTTTACAAAGCTTAAAAGCTTTCTGAAGGTGTCGGGGCTTATCGACATAGGGTTGTGACCTGCATCAAAAACTATACAGTGCTCGTTATAATAAACATAGGGGGAGTACTGCATCATCCAGTCCTTGCCGTTAACCTTTACAGGCAAAATTCTGTGATTTTGACGGGCTGGATGGTTAACTTTGCCAGAATATCCCTCATTCTCCTTGCAAAGCTGACATTTAGGATAGCCTGCCTGAGGAAGATTCTTAGCAGCCGCAATGGCCTTGGGGTCTTTTTCAGGCTTGGAAAGATTTACTGTGATGTCAATGTCGCCGTATTCGGTGGAAGCCACCCATTTCATATCCTTCGCTATTCGGTAGTGGCGGATATAGTCTGTGTCGCAGCTGAGCTTATAATACCAGTCGGTAGCCTTAATAGGATCTCGCTTGTATAACTCGTTAAATCTTTTGCGTATGTAAGAAGGTCTGGGGGTCAAAATCCCCATAAGCTTTGTGTCGAAAAGGTCGCGGTAAACTACGCTGTCCTCAATAATGCCTTTTTCTACGGCATAGTCGAGAAGCCCCTTTAAAATTTCCTCTAGCTCTGCATCGGGAACATTTTTGGGCTCGGCATAATCGGTAAGACCGAGAGCCTCTAAAAGATTATTGGTTATGCATATCTTATCGTCTTCTTCAATAAGACCTACATTCAGTCCGTAATTTACAAGCTGTGCAACTTTAGTGTCAATCATCCTGATTCCTCTTTAAAAAAACATATTGATTTAATTATATATCTCTTTATTATTTAAGTCAATAGAATTTGATTAGCAATATACGACTGTTTGATTAGCAATATACGACTGTATTGTTGAAATTAAAAATTCGCTTGGTCTTGTAATAAGGAGAAAAATGTGGTAAGATAGTACAAAAGTTCATTTAGGAGTTGTCCTTATGCAAAAAATTGCTGTTATCGGTCTCGGAATTATGGGAGGCTCGATAGTAAAAGCACTCAAAAAGTCAAAAAAGTATTATGTTATCGGCTATAACCGTACAGCATCGGTCTGCGAGCAGGCTCTCAGCGATGGCGCTGTGGACGAGATATGGGACGGAGCATCCCCCATAGATGCCGACATAACCATACTTGCGGTAAATCCCAATGTTACCTATAAACTGCTTGAAACCTTACCTGCTCTTCTTAAAAAAGGCAGTATTTTAACCGACATCTGCGGTGTTAAGGAAGAGGTGGTAAAGCTAGGCGAGGAGGTCTGCAAAAATGCGGGTCTGCGCTTTGTGGGCGGACATCCCATGGCAGGCCGAGAGCGTAGCGGTTACGATTTTTCTACCGAAGACCTTTTCTTTAACCGTAGCTATATCTTCACCGAAACGCCAAACACCGATAAGGAGGCAATAAATACCCTCTCTAAAATGGCACTGAACATCGGTTGCGCAGATGTTACAATAACCTCTCCCTCCTATCACGATAAAATGATAGCCTACACCTCCCAGATACCCCATATTCTTGCAGGCGCATATATGAATTCTCCCACAAGTGCAACCCATAAGGGATATTCGGCAGGCAGTTATCACGATGTTTCCCGAGTGGCAAGTGTGGACGAAAACCTCTGGTCACAGCTTTTTCTGGCAAATAAAGATAATCTGCTTTATGAAATAGACATCCTTATAAGAAATCTGCAGGATTATAAAGAGGCGGTTGCACGAATGGATGAATCCCGCCTTTCGGGAATCATAAAAACAGGCAGAATTCTTAAAGAAAGAGACATCATCGTTAACGGAGACGAAAAGCCCCACAAATTTGGTTAGTGTGACAGGACTTGAACCTGTCACACCTTACAAGAGAGAAATTTCCGTTCGCCGTCGCCTTGTCGCTTGCGATCCGCCAGGATAGCGGCGCTTCGCGGCTTAGGCGAGGCAAAAATTTCTCAATTTGTAAGGGCAAAGCGTTTCTGCCGCCGAATTTTTTGTGCGGAGAAGCGCGA
>JAZOBS010000029.1:0-139890 GCA_045596085.1 Acutalibacteraceae bacterium
AATAGAAAAAGTGATTGAGTTCTGTTAAAATAAGTTTGCTACAACAGAAAATAACAGAGAGGACTCAATCACCATGAATAGTATAACACAAAACAAGAGATATTGTCCACACGAAATAACAACAAAAATATATTCAGTGAAACTTTATCGACAAACAAAAGATATATCGTTTGTTTGCAGACGGTATAAGATATCTAAAGCATCATTGATGCGTTGGAACAAGGTGTACGACGGGACAAAAGAATCATTGTTACCAAAATCTCATAGACCAAAGACGCAGCACCCTAATGCACATACGGAGCTAGAGTTAAATTGGATTAAAAATTACCATCGCCGAAATCCCGGTATTTCAATATGTGAGTTGTACGGCAAATTACGAACGGAAAAAGGCTATACAAGACATCCCGGTTCATTGTATCGTGTATTTGTACGTTTGGGATATAGACAAAAGGTTGAATCCACAAAAAAGAAAAGCAAACATAATGGTAAATACGAGACTCCGGAAACCATAGGCATAAAATGGCAATTAGATGTCAAATATGTGCCTGAAGCTTGTTATTCGGGTAAAGACGGCGAGAAATTCTATCAGTACACTATAATAGATGAAGCTGACAGAGAACGTTTCATCTATCCTTACAAAGAACATAGCGGATACTCAACCGTAGATTTTGTAAAGCGTGCAATAATATACTTTGGATATGCTCCTGAAATAATTCAAACAGATAACGGCTGTGAATTTTGTAACACCAAGAATACATCAAAAATACACGCTTTCGACAGACTGTGTTCTGAACTAAATATTTTTCATAAAACCATACGTCCAAGAACACCTTGGCACAACGGTAAAGTAGAAAGAAGTCATAGAAGTGACCAGGAACGATTCTACAACTATCTGAAGTTTTACTCATACGATGACTTGCTAACACAAATGAAGCGTTATTTAAAGCGTTCTAACAGCATTCCGATGTCAGTGCTCGGTTGGAAAACACCCTTACAAAAACGGCAAGAATTAGAAAATATACCGCTCTGACAGGCACCGCAATATGTTTTGGTTCCTTTCAGGGCTACGCCCTTCTCTCCACCAAAACATATTGCATACAGTTCTTCAATTATTTTTTTGCTTTCACAGTCTCACATCATTGACAAATCTACAAGTCTAAAAAAACAGGTCCAAAAAGTGTGTTGACAATGTGTGAGGCTTTAAGTTAAAATAAAAGCGAGGTGTTTTTATGGAAAAAATTAAGGTTATGTTCGTCTGCCACGGGAATATCTGCCGAAGTCCTATGGCGGAGTTTATTTTTAAAAGTTTGATAGAAAAAGAGGGGATTGCAGATGCTTTTCAGGTTGCGTCCTCTGCCGTCAGCTTTGAAGAAATCGGCAATCCTGTATATCCTCCCGCAAGGGAAATGCTGAGCCGTTACGGTATCTTCTGCGCGGGCAAACGGGCGGTGCATTTCGAGTATGAGGATTATAAGGAATACGACTATATTCTCATTATGGATAGCAGCAATATGCGGAATATCCTGCGCATCACAAGGGGAGAAAATGACGGAAGAATAAGGCTTCTGATGTCTTATACAGGGGTGGATGCCTCGGTGTCCGACCCTTGGTATTCGGGGGATTTTACCACTGCATATAACGATATTCTTTCAGGCTGTACCGCCCTGCTTGAACATATAAAAAAGACTATGTAAGGATGCTCTAAAAAGCATCCTCCCGCACCTTCTTTTCTCCCTCGCGCTTTATCCTGTTTTTTACAGAGGGAAGACCCTGCGCAATATGGGGAAAAGGGTTATCCGTATCTGCCGTTGCCTGAACATTACATCTTCCGTATTTGTTTACAAGGTCGAAGGAGCTAAAAGGCGCCTTGCTGTAATCGTTTGCCGACGATGTGCTTTTATCCTTTAAATTTTTTGTATTTTTCATAAAAAATCCCTCCTGCATTATTTTTTGCAGAAGGGATTTTTATATTTAAAACAATTTTTTCAAATTTTCTTGCCTGCTTATGCCTATCCAAAGCCTCATATAAGCGTCTGCAAAGCTAAGCTTCTCAAGGGGAATTATATGAAGCTCGCTGAAAAGCTGTGCGCTCTCATATGCAGTACCGCTGTGGATATTTACTGCAAAAACAGGCACGCCGAGAGCCGCTGCACGCTTACAGAAGGACTTAAAATCTTCGTTTGCGGTGTCAAGTGTGCCCGAATGATAGGGCCTTATTATTACCGCACGATATTTTTCTAGGTCATATTCAAAGCTGTCGGCAGGCATTGCAGTGAGAGAAAGTATTTTCGGCTTTTCGCACAGCACAAAATCAAGAGGGGACAGCAGCTTTTCATCCTTTTGGCATATTCTGATTCCGTCGGTTCTATAATCGGCAAAGTGGCGGTCATAAAGGCTGTATACCCTGTCATCTGCCTCCTTGTAGGACGACACACCCAGACCTCTGTGAAACTTAAGGTCTTCGAAGCGGTTTTTGTAACTAATAAAAACACCCTTGCCCTTTTTCTGCATTATAAAATCCACCGCAGCCTTAAAATTGTCATTTCCGTTAGAGCGCTCATCATCAAGGGGATAATTGGCAGATACTAAAACAATGGGGAGAGTGTCACTTCCAACCGCAAAAGAGAGAGCCGCTGCAGAATAGTGCAGTGTATCTGTACCGTGGGTAACTATAATGCCGTCAAAGTCCTTTTGCAGGTTTTCTTTAACATTTTTTATAAGAATATTAAGCTCTTTTGCCGAAAGATTTTCGCTTAAAAGGAAATATGGCTCTATGCAGGTGAAAAATACATTTTTTTCGTTTTCTTTCTCAAAATTTTCCACTAAAGTATACTTTGTGGACCTGTCGGGGGAAATCCAACCGTCCTTTACGCGGCTTCCTATGGTGCCACCCGTAAATATCACAAGAATATTCAAAATAATCACCTCAAACATCTATATTGTACCTTTTTTATGATAAATTTGCAACAAAATCTAAAAAAGAAAAGCCGCTGTCTACCTGACAGCGGCTCGTTATTTTAAGTCATTGGTCCTTGATCCTTTCGCATATTTCGAAAACTCGAATGGGTTAATACATTGGACTCACCTTTAATATATTATTGGTCGAAAGAATAAAACTTAAATTTTCGGACTCACGCCTTTACTGTAAATTTTGTTTGTCGATTTATAAATTTGATAAACCTTTGGACTCACGCCTTTACAATGAATTTTTATATACTTAATGGTTTATTGACTTGTCTTAATTTCCGGATTTATACCTGTCCGGCACGGTCGGGTAAAAGCTTACCTGTTCTTTGGACTCACACCTTTCCTCTATATTCTTTTTTTCACCTGAGGTTCAGCTTCCCTTTTCATCGGGTATCAGTCCTTTCCTTTCCAAGATTTTTTCTATCTGTCTCTCTTCTGTGTCTTTAATATATCACATATTTGTCAGTTTGTCAACCCTTTTGTTAATAATTTTTGTAAAAAATAAATAATTTTTTAAACTATTGACTCTGGATTTTGTTTGTGTTATAATTATATTTGGACGTGGTCAAAAATGCTTACAAAACTCGACAAGAAGCAAATTGAATATATATATAATACCTTTATGGTTAACGACTTCCCACCCGACGAGCTTAAACCTCTTGAGCATCTGCTTCGTATGGTGGAGGAGGGGCTTTGCACCTACTACGCTTTACTTGATGGCGAAGAGGTGCTTTCTTATTTCGGTCTGTGCGTAAAAGGCGGCTACGCCCTTGTAGACTATCTTGCCGTAAACCCCAAAAAAAGGGGAAAGGGCATTGGAAGTGAGACCTTAAGGTATTTAAAACAGGTGGCAGGAGAAAACACTATTATTATAGAATGTGAGGATATCGAAAAAGCAGGCTCAGGCACAGAAGAAACTGTACGTCGGCGTAGAATTACCTTTTACGAACGTGCAGGTTTTCACCTTAGAGGAGTTAAAGCCAATCTTTTTGGTGTGGATTATGTTTTGCTCACCTTTCCTGCAAATGCTGATGATGTACGCAGCGGATACGAAACCATCTACCGTGCAATGCTCGGCGATACACTGTATAACAAATATATGAAAACATAAAACCCAATGGAAAACCATTGGGTTTTATTCTTATGCCTTTTCTATATCATACTTCATCTTGAAGTAATCGAAATAATGGTTGAATTCCTGCTTGTCTCCGTCCTTAACACTGCGGAGATATTTGTGTATAGCCATATCCTTATGAGCCATTTCAAGCATACAGCCCGCAATGTTGGAGCAGTGGTCGGAAACGCGCTCAAGGTTTGTCAGCAGGTCGGTAAGCACGAAGCCCAGCTCTATGGTACATTCACCCTTCTGCAGACGGGCGATGTGTTTGCTCTTGATGGAATCTTTAAGGTTGTCCACTACCTCTTCAAGAGGCTCAACCTGAATAGCACTGTCGAGATTGCCGTTTACAAAGCTGTCGTAAGCAAGGTCAACAATTTCACTTACCGCATTCATCATAACAGAAAGCTCACGCTTGGCATCGCCTGAGAATTCCAGCTTCTTTTCTTTAATCTCTTCAGCAGACTGCATAATGTTTACCGAGTGGTCGGAAATACGCTCAAAATCGCTTATGATGTGGAGAAGCTTGGTGGCTTCCAGACTGTCATCGTCTGAAAGCTCTAAGGCCGAAACCTTAACAAGATAGGAGCCGAGCCTGTCCTCGTATTTATCAACCTTTTCCTCGCCCTTAAGTACGCTGTTGTAATCATCCTGATCAAAACTATTCAGCAGACCGAAGGACTTCTTTATGGTGTCAACCGATATTTCCGCCATTTTAAGAGTTACCGCTTTACAACGCTCAACAGCAACGGGGGGTGTAGTAAGGAGACGCTCGTCCAACATTTCGTAATGCTCTTTTGTCTCTGTATCACGGACGGTGAGACAGGCAAGCTTTTCAAGCAGACGTGTGAAGGGGAACCAGATTACGGTACAAACAACATTAAATGCAGTGTGCACAATGGCTATCCAGAATTCGTCGATTACCATTGTGTCGAGGAAGGTAAGATCGAAAATTGCCTTAGCCACAGTGAATACACCGAGGAGAACTATCGTGCCTATAACATTAAAGTAAAGGTGAACTACAGCGGTACGCTTAGCGTTTTTATTTGCACCGATGCAGGAGAGCATTGCAGTAGCACAGGTTCCGATGTTCTGACCCATAATAATGGGTACAGCCGCGCCGAAGGAGATAGCACCTGTTGAAGAAAGTGCCTGTAAAATACCAACCGAAGCGGAGGAGGACTGAATGATTGCGGTAAGCACAGCACCTGCCAGAACGCCTAAGATGGGATTTGTGAAGAGGGTAAGAATGTTAGCAAATTCAGGAACCTCCTTAAGTCCTGCAACAGCGTCACTCATTGCCTGCATTCCTGTCATAAGGGTGGCAAAGCCGAGGAGTATAACACCGGTGTCCTTCTTTTTATTGCTCTTAAGGAACATAAAGAAGATAACGCCGATAAGAGCAAGCACAGGAACAAAGGAAGACGGTTTAAATATCTGCACATACCAGGCATCTCCCGAAACTCCCGTAAGGCTGAGTATCCAGGCGGTAATTGTAGTACCGATATTAGCGCCCATAATAATGCTGATAGCCTGTCTAAGCTTCATAATACCCGAGTTTACAAAGCCTACCACCATAACGGTAGTTGCAGAGGAGGATTGGATAATGCAGGTAACGACCAGTCCAAGGAAAAATCCTTTAAAAGGATTATCGGTCATTTTTTCAAGTATGTTTTTAAGCTGACCGCCTGCTTTTTTTTCGAGAGCGTTGCCCATAAGCTGCATTCCGAAGAGAAAAAGGGCAAGACCGCCTACAAGAGCCAACAAATCAAATAAAGTCATAATACAACCTCTCTTTTCTTAAAATTTGTTATGATATACTATGCTTTTTTCAAAATATTTCGTTTTACGACAATAACATTGTATCATAAGAAATGGGAAAACGAAAGGGGGTTTTTGTTAAAGTTAGGTTAAATATAAAACCGCCGCTAAGGACATACTCCATAGCGGTGGAATACTTATTTTTCGGGGAAGGTGACAGTAATCGTGGTGCCAACTCCTTCGGTGCTTTCCACCCCGAGGGTTGCCCTGTGGTACTCTGCGGCGTGACGCACAATGGACAGTCCGAGACCTGTGCCGCCAACATCTCTCGAATGGCTTTTATCCACGCGGTAAAATCTTTCGAAGATTCGGCTGTGGTGCTGGGCAGGTATACCTATTCCCGTATCGGTGACCGAAAGGGATATTCTGCCTTCGGCTTCCCAAACTCTGATTTTAACATTTCCGCCCTCTTTATTATATTTTATGGCATTATCGGTTAAATTATAAACCATTTCTGTTAAAATAGAGCGGTTTCCTGTCACAGTAAGAGGCAGTGCGTCAACGATTATCTGTATATCTCTGGCGGCAGCAGGCATTAGCAGACGGTGACGCACTTCATTTGCAACCTCACACAGGTCAACTGTGTCGGGAAGAACGGGGTCGGTGGCTTCATCAAGGCGGGAAAGCTTTATAATATCGTTTATGAGAGTTAAAAGACGTGCTGCCTCATCGTAAATATTTTTTGCAAACTTCGGTATATCGGGAGAGGCAACCATTCCGCTCATAAAAAGCTCCGATATTCCCGAAATGGTAGTAAGGGGAGTTTTAAGCTCGTGTGAGACGTTGGAGGTGAATTCTCTTCGCATTTCCTCCCGCTTTTCTTTTTCTGTAATGTCAAGCAGAACGATAACGATTCCGCTCACCATATCCGAGACCGTTACGGGATTTGCGAATATCTGATAAACACTCTGACCTATAGTTATGGTGTCTTCACCGTGTCTGCCCTCAAAGGCTTCGTTTACGGTAGCCACAAAACGTCGGCTTCTGGAAAGGGAGATAAAATGCTCACCCTCCTTAACATTATCGGCACCCAGTATATTTATAGCAGCGTTATTATAGGACAGTATTTCTGACTTATCGTCTAAAATTACAATTCCCTCCGACATATTTTCGGTAATTGCCGTAAATTCCACCTGTCGGCGTCTTAAATCCTGCATCTGTCGGTCGATAAGGCGATTTTGTCGGCTTATCTTATGAATAAGACTGTCTATTTCGCCGTAGCTTTTGTCAATGTCGGGTTTATCAAGGTCCAGCCGTTCTATTGGCGCAATGATTTTCTTTGCAAAAATTTTTGCGAGAACCAGAGTCACTGCTATCGGGAGTATTACAGAAAATGTGGGTAATACTATTTTAGAAACGATTCCAAGGTCAAATTCTACGGCAATAAATAAAGGAAGAAAGGCCGAAACAAAGGCAGCCGCACAGGCGGTTACTATTGCGGAAAATATTTTGTTTTTCACCCTTTGCTTCCTCCGATTTTATATCCCATACCGCGAACCGTCTCGATAAGGTTTCCGCTGTCGCCGAGTTTTGCACGAAGAGTGCGTATATGCACGTCAACCGTTCGGTTTTCACCGTCAAATTCCATTCCCCAAACCCTTCGGAGAATGTCGTCGCGGGTGAAGACCGTACCCTCGTGGGCTATAAGCAGATAAAGCAGTTCAAACTCTTTAAAGGTAAGAGTAATAGCCTTTCCGCCTACCGTTACGGTATGCTTTGAGGGGTTAACGGCAAGGTCTCCGACCACATATTCGTTCTGGTCTCTCTTGGGGTCTGCACGGCGGAGAAGAGCCTTGATGCGGGCAAGCAGCTCCAGCATACTGAAGGGCTTGGTTATGTAATCGTCAGCACCCGAATCAAAACCGATAACCTTATCATATTCGGTGCTCTTTGCGGTCAGCAGTATTATGGGAAGATTCTTGGTTTCGCTTTTAGAGCGCAATTTGTTTAACACCTTCAGACCGTCCTCCTCGGGAAGCATAAGGTCAAGGAGCAATAGTTCAGGCATCTCGTCGGGAATCGCACTAAAAAACTCCGAAGGCTTTTCAAAGCCTCTTGCATTAAAACCCGAGTTTTCAAGAGCGTATATAACAAAATTTCGGATATTGGCGTCGTCTTCTAAAAGATATATCATTAAAATGCAACTCCTACATCAGTGTCTGTCCGTTGATTATAAGCTTGAACTGAAGCCCAAGCCTTTCGGCAGCCTTACGGCACAAAAGCATACGTGAAAGAAATATCTCGAAATACTCCATAACCGAGCTTATGGCGGTATCTATCTGAAGCTCCAGCTTTATAAAGGTCCTGGCTTCGCTGACCGTAAGCTCAGAGCTTACTACCGAATAGTTTACACGGTCGTGTATATCAAAGGTAGAGGGGTCGGCGTTTCGCACTCTGCTTCTGCGCACATCACTTTTATCTGCGAGAATAAGGGCGGCGGCAACAGGGTTTACGGGAACTCCCGTACCCTCATCGTGATTGCCTATTGCCGTAACTATTGTTGCTATGTCTTCGGCATCCACACCCATATTGTCAAGAATGCGAAAAGCCATAACGGCACCGCTCTGACTGTGCTCTATACGGTTGACAAGGTTGCCGATGTCGTGCAGGTATCCTGCCATTTTAACAAGCTCAATATCGTGGGGACGAAATTCAAGAACTGTTAGAATATAAGCAGCCGTTTCAGAAACCTTGGTAACATGAGCAAAACTATGTTCTGTATAGCCCAGAGATTTAAGAGATTCATCCGCACGGGTTATATAAGCCTTCACATCGGGGTTTTGTCTTAATTCGTTGTAGGTCATATTGCAATACCTCCTATTATATATTATACCTTGTACCTGTGCCTACTTCAAGAGAATTATATTAAATCTTTGTAAAATCTGCCATTTGATACGGCATATATAAGCTAAGTTTTGTAAAAATTTTTATAATAAATTCGAATAATTTTATTTACAAGCGTGAATTTTTTTGATATAATCATACAGTAATTTTTTTGTTGCCTTTTGCAACATAAGGAGTGTAAATAATTTATGAGTCGTATGGTCGGTACAATTTCCCGTGGTGTACGTGCACCTATTATCAGAAACGGGGACGATATCGTAAGTATCGTTACCGAGTCTGTTCTCGAAGCTGCAAAGTGTGACGGCTTCGAAATTCACGACCGTGACATAATTGCCATGACCGAGGCTATTGTTGCCCGTGCACAGGGTAATTACGCAACAACCGAGGATATTGCTGCAGATGTTAAGGCAAAATTCGGAGGAGAAACCGTTGGTGTTATTTTCCCCATCTTAAGCCGTAACCGTTTCGCTATCTGCCTTCGCGGAATAGCTCAGGGTGCCAAAAAGGTTGTTTTAATGCTTTCCTATCCTTCCGACGAGGTGGGTAACCATCTTATCTCTCTTGACGCTATGGACGAGCATGGCGTAGACCCCTATAAGGACGTTCTTGACCTTGCGACCTACCGTAAGCTCTTCGGTTATGAGAAGCATACCTTCACAGGAGTGGATTATGTAGAGTATTATGAGCAGCTCATTCGCGAAAGCGGTGCAGAGGCTGAAATAATCTTCGCAAACGACCCCCGAGCAGTTTTAAACTACACTAAAAACGTACTTTATTGCGACATTCATACAAGAAAGCGCACCCGTCGTCTTCTTGCCGCCGCAGGTGCAGAAAAACTCTTCGGTCTTGACGAAATTCTTTCTACTTCTGTAAACGGAAGCGGCTTTAACGAGAATTACGGTCTCTTAGGCTCCAACAAGGCAACCGAAGATACCGTTAAGCTCTTCCCCAGAAATTGTCAGCCCGTTGTTGATGCCATTCAGGCAGAAATCAAAAAGGCAACAGGCAAAAATGTTGAGGTTATGGTATACGGTGACGGCGCATTCAAGGACCCTGTTGGAAAAATTTGGGAACTTGCAGACCCCGTAGTATCTCCCGCCTATACAAGCGGACTTGAAGGCACACCTAACGAGCTTAAGCTCAAGTATCTCGCAGATAACGATTTTGCAGAGCTTTCGGGCGACGCTCTTAAGGAAGCAATCAAGGAGAAAATTCACCAGAAGGACGGCGACCTCGTAGGACAGATGGTGTCTGAGGGCACCACTCCAAGACGCCTTACCGACCTTATCGGTTCTCTATGCGACCTTACCTCAGGCTCAGGCGATAAGGGAACACCTATCGTATTTATTCAGGGCTATTTCGACAACTATACTGCAGAATAATATAATAATGTAGGGCGGGAGATTCCCGCCCTTTCTTTTTAAAAGGAGAACAAAAAATGAAAAAAATTGCAAGTTTTACTGTAGACCACGACAAGGTAGGCAAGGGAATGTTTATATCCCGTATTGACGGAGATGTTATAACCTACGATGTACGTATGAAGATACCGAACGGCGGAGACTATCTTCCTTATGCCGCTGCCCACACTATAGAGCATCTTTTTGCAACCTTTGCCAGAAATTCGGGTGTTGCGGATAAGGTTATATATGTAGGACCAATGGGTTGCAGAACAGGATTTTATTTTCTCACCCGCGACAGCGTGTCGCAGGAAGAGGCAATAGCCGTGGTGCGAGACAGTATGAGGTTTATTGCAGAATATGAGAGAGACATTCCGGGTGTAAGCCGTAAGGAATGCGGAAACTACTTAGAGCACGACCTTGCCGCCGCCAAAGAAATAGCCGCCGATATGGCAGAGGTCTTAAAATACTGGACCAAAGAAAAGCTTATATATGAAACATAAAAACTCTCTGCTGAATTTCAGCAGAGAGTTTTTTTAACCTGTAATAACCTTTGCGCCTACATCCTCTGTAATAAATGAGGAGATCTTTTCGTTTGCCCCCATAATGCAGAGGATAACCGTACCGTCGCGCTCGGCGATGATATGACTGTTTATCTTATCGGAGATGCTCTTGTTGGCGAGATTATAGGTCTCGCTCATTTGCTGAGTCATTGTACCGATACCCTTCATAATATCTTCTCTGACCTCTTTATCCTCGAATTTAAAGACGGCAATCATATCGAAATTCTCTTCTGCAGAGTTGAGATAACCCTTAAAGTCGGTTATTTTTTCGTCGGTAAAGCCGAAATAGGTCGAGATCTTAGACTTGTCCAGCTCTATCCAGCTGATAGTAGAAGCCGAAAGTGATTTAAGCCCATCGGCAATATCCTTGGCAGACGGTTGGCTTTTAGAACTGCAACCCGCCAGCACGCAAAAACACAGCAGGATAGAAAGAATGGATTTAAAAATTCTCATTACATTTTTTTCCTTTAGGTAGAATAACTAGTGTCGCCGTTATTATACATCAAATGTTTGTAATAGTAAACTAAAAGTTGAAAAATGCAAGTAGAAAATTTACGGTAATTTGATTTACATAAAGTTGTTATGTGCAACCCATATTCAACCGAGTAATTCACATTATACACCGAGTTATTAACATTTTTAAAGCCGAATTTACTTGAAAATTGATTAAAAAGCCCTTGAAACGGTGGATAACTCTGTTAATAATGTGAATAATTTTATCGGTTGATATTGTTTACATAATGTGATTTTTTTGTCGAAAATACTAAAATTTTGTAACTATTTTTAGCCCTTTAAAGCATAATGAAAACCAGCGCAAGAATAAGCATTTCGTCAGCGTTATCACTCATAAGCAAAAGGATTATCCCTAAAATCAGCAGGGTGTCGGGAGATTTTAAAAGCTCGGGCAGATTAAGATGTCTTATAAACTGTGCAGGACGGTTTTTATTGTAACAGACAGGCTTTTGGGCATTGCTTTCTGATAGCGGAGGCTTGTTTTCATCGGTAGCCTCGTCACATTTTTCTATATGAGCATTCGTCCGTTCCTTTTCGGGTAGACTTACAAAATCGGGAAAGGACATTTCCCGTCCGCTGTAAAGCTCTCGTATACGACGTTCGGCGTCGGCTTTTTCTCTTAAAAATTCTTCCTTAGACATTTCACTCAAGTTATACCGCCTCCTTTGTCAAAATACCCAAAAGCCATTAAAAATCAAAAATTCCCGAATCCTTAAGCAGGGGTGCAAACTCGGCAAGCTTAAGCATTTTTATTGCGGTATCCACCTTGCCCTGCTTTTCGGGTGAAAGATTGGGCTTTAGTGCACTCAGCAGCTTTATTCTGCTGTCATCCTTACCGCCTTGTTTTAAAAGCTTAAGCATTCGGGTAACAGCACCGATGTCTATATCATCGGTGACCGACGGGGTTTCAGGCTCGGTCTTACCGCCCAGAAGACTTTGTGCCATATTCTTTATTTGTTCCATTCCGTTAGGGTCGCTCAGCAGGGCGGAAAGCTTTTCACTCAGTTCATCCATACCTTATCATCCACCAAAAAGCTGAGACAAAAGTTTTTTTACCTCGGGAGAGGAAAGCAGCTTTTCTCTTGCCGACTTATCCTGCATCAGTTTTTCAAGCTTTTTTCGGTCCTCCTGCGATATGGAGGATAACAAATCATCGGTTTTACCGCTCATAACCGCCTTTTTAACCTCTTCTGTGGCATTTTTGTCTAAAAATTTCCCGAGCTTTCGCGGATCTATGCTGTTATTCATTGAAATCACCTCCGCTGTGATATATAATTATATTGAAAGTAAAACAACTTTATGAAAGGACTATCTTATGAGAATACTCGTATTATCCGATTCCCACGGCAGGGTAGCGGAGATAGAAAAGGCAATCGAGGCACAAAAGGATGCTAAAAATGTCTTTTTCCTCGGTGACTGTGTCAGAGATGTGGAGGACCTGCCCTTTATCTATCCCGACCGCACATTTTATATTGTGAGTGGAAATTGCGATTACGCATCAATGTATAAGTCTTCAGATACTGTTGTGATTGAGGGTAAAAAGATACTGTTCACCCACGGACATATGTATTCGGTTAAAAGCGGACTCGGTTCTCTGAGGAGCAAAGCCAAGGCAGAAGGCATAGATTTGGTGCTTTACGGACATACACATATCGCTGCTACAGAATATGCAGACGGAGTATATTTTGTGAATCCGGGATCGCTTTGCAGCGGCAGAGAGGGTGGCACAGGCTATGCAGTGATAGATATTGAAAATAACGGAATAATGCCCATACTTATAAAAACATAGTGGTAAAAGACGGTTTAGATTGCTGTTGTTCTGCCCGAAGGACAAATAATCTTGGGTAAAAAAATATATAGTTTTAACAAATTTTCAAATTCCTGCAAAAAAATATTAAAATCACTTGATTTTGTGTAGAGTGTTGTATATAATTGTATTCGGTGAAAATTGGTTTCTTAAGGAGGCGAATTTCTCGCCCCAAAACCAAAATTAAAGGAGATATTGAAATGACTAAGAACCCAACCGTACTCAAATGGCTGGAAGAAATGAAAGAACTCTTACAGCCCGACTCTGTTATGTGGATTGACGGCACCGATGCTCAGCGTGACGAGCTTCGCAAGGAGGCTGTAAAGCTTGGTGAGCTTTTTGAGCTCAATCAGGAAAAGCTCCCTGGCTGCTATCTCCATCGTACAAACCCCAACGATGTTGCCCGTGTAGAAGACCGTACCTTCATCTGCACCACCACTAAGGAAGAGGCAGGCCCCACCAACAATTGGTGCGATCCTGCAGAAATGTACGACAAGCTTTATAAAATTGCCCGCGGCAGCTACAAAGGCCGCACCATGTACATCATTCCCTATTCTATGGGTCCCATCGGTTCTCCTCTTGCTAAAATCGGCGTAGAGATTACCGACTCGGTTTACGTTGTACTCAATATGCTTATCATGACTCGTGTTTCCACCAAGGTTTGGGACGTTCTCGGCGACTCAAACGATTGGGTACGCGGTCTCCATAGCCGTTGCGATGTGGATCCCGAAAACAGATTTATCTGTCACTTCCCTCAGGACAACACCATCGTATCGGTAAACTCGGGCTATGGCGGAAACGTTCTTCTCGGTAAAAAGTGCTTCGCACTCCGCATCGCATCCTATCAGGGCTGGAAGGAAGGCTGGATGGCAGAGCATATGCTCATCCTCGGCCTCGAAAATCCTGAAGGAGAGGTTCGCTATGTAGCAGCTGCATTCCCCTCTGCCTGCGGAAAGACCAACCTCGCAATGCTTATTCCCCCCGAGTATCTCCGTAAGAAGGGCTACAAGATCTGGACTGTAGGTGACGATATCTCCTGGATGAGAATAGGACCCGACGGACGTCTTTATGCTATCAACCCCGAAAACGGCTTCTTCGGTGTTGCTCCCGGAACTAACGAGAAGTCTAACTTCAACGCTCTCGAGTCTACTAAGAAGAACACCATCTTCACAAATGTAGCACTCGATCAGAATGATAATACCGTTTGGTGGGAAGGTCTCAACAAAAACCTCCCCGAAAACGCACTCGATTGGAAGGGCAATCCTTGGGATGCATCCAAGTTCGACAAGGCAGACAAGTCTACCTGTGCCGCTCATCCCAACAGCCGTTTCACTGCTCCTGCTGAAAATTGCCCCTGCATTTCTGAAGAGTTTGACAAGGGCGCAGGTGTTCCCATTTCTGCAATCATCTTCGGCGGACGCCGTGCTAAGTGTGCTCCCCTCGTATACCAATCTAAGGATTGGGTCAACGGTGTATTCGTAGGCTCCGCAATGGCTAGTGAGACCACTGCTGCTGCCGCAGGTGCTGTCGGCGTTGTCCGTCGCGATCCTATGGCTATGCTTCCCTTCTGCGGATATCATATGGGCGATTACTTCGCACACTGGCTCGCAATGGGCGAGAAGCTGGGCGACAAGGCTCCCAAGATCTTCAATGTTAACTGGTTTAGAACCGACGACGAAGGCAACTTCATTTGGCCCGGATTCGGCGACAATATGCGTGTCCTCAACTGGATTATCGACCGTTGCGAAGGCAAGGCAGATGCAGAAGAGACCGCTATCGGTTATGTTCCTAAGGCTGAGGATATCGATCTTACCGACCTCGACTTCGACATCGAGACCCTCCGTAGCATCCTCGCTGTTGATAAGGACATCTGGACCGCTGAGGCAGCTGAAATCGAAGAGCACTACAAGAAGTTTGGCGACAAGCTTCCTGCACAGCTCCGTGAGCAGCTCGAAAACCTCAAAGCAGCTCTTAAATAATTAAGATTCAAAAAACGACCGTTGCAGTTCACAGTGCAACGGTCGTTAATTTTTCTTAAAGCAATTCCTCAATCAGAATTCCCCTCGGTTCCTGCGGGGTAGAGAAAACTATCTGTGTTTCGGTAGAACCGAATTCCTGTAACCTGTTTATAAACAGGTCAAGGTTTTCGGTGGTGTCAAAAGCAACCTTTATAAGCATAGAATAGTGTCCCGTAACGCAGTTGCATTCAATAACATTGGGGTGGGAGCATATAAAGGGATAAAACTCAGGCTTTCTTGCAGGGTCAAGACCGAGATTTATGAAAGCAAGAATAGGAAATCCTAATTTTTTATAATCAAGCTTCAGGGTATATCCGCTGATTATTCCTTCAGCCTCAAGCTTTTCAATTCTTGCGGCAGTGGCAGGGGAGGAAAGGTAAACCTGTTCGGCAAGCTGCTTTAAGGGCATACGGGCGTCTTTTTCTAAAAGGGTTAGTATTTTTAAATCAATTTGGTCCATATTTGTCTCCGTTTTTAGCAATTTACTTAATAATATAAATTAAAACTGCGCAGATGTCAAGAAAATAGAGGTCGCAGTTTTAATTTTTTTAAGTTGCTGAAAAAATATTTCTCGCATATTGCTTTTCAAATAGTTTTATGATATACTATATGTGGTTATTAAAACTAGATAATCAGATTTTAGCAATTATCAAGGAGATCTTTATGAAAAAAACTGTCAAAATTCCTGATTACACAAGAGGAGAAGAGATATTTAACGCTGTATCGCATATAGCAGGTGGAGGACTGTGCATTATCGGTACGGCAATACTGCTCATTTTCGCTGCTGCAAAGGCAAATGCCGTAGCATTTATAAGTTGTGCTATATACGGAGCAACAATGATACTTCTCTATACAATGTCAAGTCTTTATCATATGCTCAAATTCGGAAAAGCCAAAAAGTTTTTCCGAATTATGGACCATAACAGCATATTTTTACTTATCTCAGGCACCTACACACCCTATTCTCTCGTCGCCCTTCAGGGTACAGAGGGTTGGTTGCTTTTTGGAGCAGTATGGTTTTTGGGGATAATCGGTATAATCTTAAACTCAATATCCCTCGAAAAATTCAAGAGGCTTTCTATGTTATGCTATATCTGTATGGGTTGGTCGATTATCTTCACCATAAAACCTCTTATCCACAGTATAACCGTCTTTGCGTTTTGGTTTTTACTTGCAGGAGGCTTGTTTTACACAGGCGGACTTTTCTTTTACGGTATAAAGAAAAGGTATTTTCATTCGGTGTGGCACCTTTTTGTACTGCTCGGCACAATAACTCAATATTTTTCGGTTTTTAACATCGTTTTGGGCGTGTGAACCACTGTAATAGTGATCTTTAACAGAAGTTTAAAAAAATGCGCATTTTTGCAATATAATTTGGCAGATTTGCAATATTATTTTTTTAAATTTTATGGTAATATATGTACATACACCTTAAAAAGGAGGAATATCGTGAATAATAATTATATGTTGCAAAACAAAACGGCAGCAAAGCTTTATAAGGCTGTAAAAGACCTGCCTATTGTGGACTATCACTGTCACCTCTCTCCTAAAGAGATTTTCGAGGATAAGCCCTTCGATAATATCGGTGAGATATGGCTGGCGGGTGACCATTATAAATGGCGCCTTATGAGAACGGCAGGAATAGACGAAAGATATATTACAGGGGACTCGTCCTGGTATGAGAAATTTGTCAGCTACATATCTGCGGTTGAATTTGCGGCAGGACATCCTCTTTACCACTGGTCTCAGATGGAGCTTTCAAATTATTTCGGAATAGATATGCCTCTTACATCTGAAAATGCCGATAAAATTTGGAATAAGGCAAACGAGCATATCAGAAACACCGAAATGTCTCCCCGTAAGCTTATTGCCGACTCTAATGTCGAGATAATCTGCACTACCGATGACGTTGCCGATTCTCTCGAGTGGCACGAAAAGATAAGAAATGACAGCAGCATCACCGCAAAGGTGTTGCCCTCCTTTAGAAACGACAATCTTCTCCTTATGAGACGTGAGGGCTATCTTGATTATGTGAAGAAGCTCTCTGATGTTGCAGGTGTTAATATTACCGACCTTGCCACCCTTAAAGAAGCTGTAGAAAAGCGTCTCGACTTCTTTGTAGAGCAGGGCTGTAAATATACCGATGTTGGTATTGCCTATTTCCCCGACAAAATCGCCTCCGAAGCAGAGGCAGAGGCTACCTGGAAAAAGGTGCTTGCAGGCGAGGACATATCCGACTGCGAATACATCGCACTTATCGGCTATCTTTATGTTTTCTTTGCTAAGCTTTATAAGGAACGCGACCTTGTTATGCAGTGGCACTTAGGTGTTATCAGAAACGCTAACTCCTCTCTTTTCAGACTTCTCGGTACCGACTGCGGAGTAGACGTTGTAGGTGACCTTATCAGCGGAGAGGCTCTCTGCTATATGCTCGACGCAATAAACGAAAATTCGGGACTTCCTCAGACCATTCTTTACACCTTAAATCAGGATTGTGCCGCACAAATGGCTTGTATAGCTGCCGCATTCCCAGGTGTACGCGCAGGTGCCGCTTGGTGGTTCTGTGACCACAAGAGAGGTATAGAGGAAGAGATAAACTTCATTAGCGAGAGTGCCTGCCTCGGCTCCTTCCTCGGTATGCTTACCGACTCGAGAAGCTTCCTCTCCTACGCCCGTCACGAATATTTCAGAAGAATTCTCTGCAATATGATTGGGGACTGGGTAGAAAAGGGTGAGTATAACGAAGGTTCGGCAGAGAAACTTGCCGCTAAGATATGCTATTATAATGTAAAAGAACTTACTGATAAATAGGAGGATTTATTATGGCAGAAATTAAAATTTACGCATTTGCAGACGAAGCCAGCCCGAATATTGATGAGCAGATCGTCGCAATGAAGAAAAACGGACTTCAGGGTCTTGAAATCCGCAATGTAGACGGAACCAACATTTCAAAGATTACCGTAGAAAAGGCAAAAGAAGTCAGAAAGAAAATGGATGACGCTGGCCTTGTGGTCTGGTCTATGGGCTCACCCATCGGAAAAATAAATATCGAGGGAGACGACTTCGCTGCTCATCTCGAAGAGTGTAAGCACACTATCGAGCTTGCAAACATCCTCGGTGCAGAAAATCTTCGTATGTTCTCTTTCTATATGCCTAAGGATAAAAATCCCGACGACTATAAAAACGAGGTTATCGACCGTCTCGGCAAATTCGTAGAGGTTGCAAGGGGAAGCGGAGTTGAACTTTGCCACGAAAACGAAAAGGGAATCTACGGTGATATTGCTGTTCGTTGTCTTGAGATCTTAAAGGCTGTGCCTGAGCTTAAGGGCGTTTTCGATCCCGCAAACTTCATTCAGTGCGGACAGGATACCTTGGAAGCGTGGGAAATGCTCAAATCATACATTAAGTATTTCCACGTTAAGGACGCCATCTCTGGTGGCTCTGTTGTTCCCGCAGGTCACGGCGAAGGAAACCTTAAGAGCATCGTTCCCGATTATATTAAAATGGGTGGCACCTGCTTTACCATCGAGCCCCATCTGTATTCCTTTACCGGTCTTGATAAGCTGGAGCAGGAGGGCAACGAAAGTAAGCTTGCCACACGCTTTGCATTTAAGAATAATGAAGAGGCGTTCGACGCCGCTTGTGATGCCTTCAAGGCTCTTCTGTAAGGATTTAGAAAGCTTTGACGAAACCCTTAAAAAGGTTGCAGATACTGCCTATAAAAATGTTTATATTTCGGGTGTCTGCGAAAGAGGGACAGCCGAAAAGGCAGAAACCAAACACCTTTCGGCATGGAAGGATGACTGCAACGGACAAGCACTATTCAATTGTATTAAACGCAGCTATGATTATCTCATAAGCTACGTACTATAATTTAAAATTATTTGAGGTGACAAATTATGGATAAAAAAGTAAAACTCGGTATAATCGGCTTCGGCAATATGGGAAGCGGTCACGCAAAAAGCGTTATGGCAGGCAACTGCCCCGAAATTGAACTTGTTGCTATTGCCGATGTCAAGGAAACAAGAAGAGAAGCAGCTAAGGAGCTGTACGGTGATAAAATAACAGTTTTTGCCACCGCAGAAGAGCTTCTCGACAGCGGCATCGTTGATGCTGTTCTCGTTGCAGTTCCTCACTATGACCATCCTAAGCTTTCTATCGCTGCTATGGAGCGCTCAGTTCACGTTATGTGCGAAAAGCCTGCAGGCGTTTACGCTAAGGCTGTTCGTGAGATGAACGAGGTTGCCGACAAGCATCCTGAGGTTGTTTTCGGAATGATGTTCAATCAGCGTACCAACCATGTTTACAGAAAAATGCGTGAGCTTGTTCAGTCGGGCAAATACGGTCAGATCCGTCGTACAAACTGGATCATCACTAACTGGTACAGAACACAGGCTTATTACGATTCGGGTGATTGGCGTGCTACCTGGAGTGGTGAAGGCGGCGGCGTTCTTCTCAACCAGTGCCCCCATCAGCTTGACCTCTGGCAGTGGATCTGCGGAATGCCCGTTAAGGTGCAGTCTAACCTTCGTCTCGGTCAGTGGCACGACATCGAGGTAGAAGACGATGTTACTACATATGTAGAATATGCCAACGGTGCTACAGGTGTATTTATCACCACAACAGGTGACGCTTGCGGAACAAACCGTTTTGAGGTGCAGATGGACGGTGCTAAGCTGGTCGTTGAAAATGATGAGCTTACTGTTGTCGAATTCGGCGAAAACGCTGCAGACTTTACTAAGAATTGTCCTGAGGGCTTCGGAAAAATTTCTACCAAAAAGCTCGAAATTGAGACCGACGGACTCAACCCCCAGCACAACGGAGTTCTCAACGCCTGGGCAGGCGCTATCCTTCGCGGTGAAGAGCTTGTTGCAAAGGGTCAGGAGGGTATTAACGGAGTTATGCTTTCCAATGCAATGCACCTTTCATACTTTCTCGGCAAGGCAGTAGAGCTTCCCATTGATGAGGAGCTTTACTACGAGGAGCTTATGAAGCGTGTTGCAACCTCCCGCAGAAAAACAAATGTTAAGGAAATGGTTTCCGATACTTCCAGCTCTTACGCAGGAACAAAATAATCCCATTGCAACCCTTCGGAGGTGTCCGAAATGGAAAATGTTAAGTTTGGTATAATCGGTGTAGGCAATATGGGCTCTGCCCATCTTGCCTGCCTTAAAAACGGAGATATTAAGGGTGCAACAGTGGTTGCTGTATGCGATATAAACCATGAAAAGCGCAGAAAGGCTGCCGAAAAATACCCCGATATACATATCTTCAAGTCTGCAGAGGAGCTTATTGAAAGCGGAGAGGTAGATGCGGTTATCGTTGCCACCCCCCATAGATTCCACGCAGATATAGCTGTAAAAGCCTTGGACGCAGGTCTTAATGTTTTGGTAGAAAAACCTGAAGATATTACTGTCACTAAGGCTAAATTGCTTAATGATAAGGCTAAAAAGTCGGGCAAGGTTTTCGGCATAATGTTTAATCAGCGTACAAACCCCCTTTTCCGTGAAGCGAGAGAGATTGTAAAGAGCGGAAAACTCGGAAACCTTAAACGCTCGGTCTGGATAATCACCAACTGGTACAGAACTCAGGCATACTACGACTCGGGTGACTGGCGTGCAACCTGGGCAGGAGAGGGAGGCGGAGTGCTTTTAAATCAGGCACCCCACAACCTCGATATCTGGCAGTGGATCTGCGGAATGCCCATAAAGGTTCAGGCTAAGTGTGAGGTGGCAAAATACCACAATATCGAGGTAGAAGATGAGGCTGTTATAAACGTTGTTTTTGAGGGTGGTGCTAACGGCACCTTCATCACCTCAACGGGTGAATACCCTGGAACAAACCGCCTTGAAATATCAGGCGAGCAGGGTAAAATAGTGCTCGAAAACAATACACTTAAATGGTGGAAGCTTGAACAAAGCGAGGCAGAATTCCGTTTTGCCTCTAAAGAGGGCTTCGATAAGATTGATATGCAGTATTTAGAAATAAAGCCCACCTCTAAGGAAACTGCCCATAGAGGAATACTCCAGAACTTCACAAATGCAGTACTTTTCGGTGAAGAGCTTATTGCCCCTGGATGTGACGGCATTAACGAGCTGACTATATCTAATGCGGCATACCTTTCAGCGTGGAATAAGGGTGAGGAGATAACACTTCCCTTTAACACCGCAGAGTTCGATTATGAACTTGCCTGCCGCGCAGAAAAATCCTCCCATCATCAGAACAAAGGTGCTGCATTGTCGGGAGACGGCTATTCTTCTCGTTGGAGTGTAAGATGGTAATATTTGTCCCTTTCTTTCTTGAGATATAAAAATTTTGCTTGTTTAAAATATTAAAGTGTGTTATTATATATGAGAAATAAATGACCGAATTCGCAATTCATTACGGATTCGGCCATACTTATGTAAAGGAAAAGAAATTATGGACGGTTTTATGACTTGGCTTGCTACGGTAGGTGAACTTTTTGCGAAAATCTGGTCTGATATCTATGGAGTTTTCGAAAAGGTTATATTTTGGTGCGACGGAATATTTAACGGCACAATGATATCTATTCCCTTGAGCGGAGAAAAAACTTTCGACATTTCCTTCCTTGTAATACTTCTGGTAGCTATGGGGATCTACTTTACTGTAAGAACCAAGTTTTTGCAGATTCGTCATATCCCGACAATGTTTAAAATCGCAACCGAAAAGTCGGAAAAAAAGGATAAAAAGGCTCTTTCAGGTTGGCAGGCACTCATCGTTTCCACTGCAACCCGCGTAGGTATGGGTAACCTTGCAGGCGTTGTTGCCGCAATATCTGTCGGCGGTGCAGGTGCTGTTTTCTGGATGTGGGTAACCGCTCTTATGGGCTCAGCTACAGCCTTTGTTGAGGCAACTCTGGCTCAGAAATACAAACAGCCCGACCCACTTTACGGTGGCTACCGCGGAGGTCCTGCTTATTACATACATGCCCTTGTTGAAAAATGGAAGGGCAAAAAGGTTGAAAAATCGATACTCGCAACCCTCTTTGCCGCATCGGGACTTCTTTGCTGGTGCGGAATAAGTCAGGTTGTAGGTAATTCTGTAACAGAGGCATTCCAGAACGAGTTTAACATTAAGCCTATCTATACCATCACCGTACTTGTAGCTCTTGCTGCAATAATCGTGCTTCGCAAAAATGCTACCGTTAAGGTGCTGGATATTATTGTGCCCATAATGGCAGGCGCTTTCTTCCTTATAACCCTTGTTATAATCGCGCTTAATATTACACAGCTTCCCTTAGTTTTCGGCAGAATCTTTTCCGAAGCCTTCGGCATTACACAGATTGCAGGTGGCGGAATAGGTGCGGTAATAATGCAGGGTATAAAGCGCGGTCTTTTCTCTAATGAGGCAGGCTCGGGTTCGGCCCCCTGTGCTGCCGCTGCAGCGGATAGCTCTAATCCTGCAAAAACAGGTCTTATGCAGGCTCTCGGAGTGTTTATCGACACCCTCGTTATCTGTAGCTGTACTGCATTTATTATGCTGCTTGTTCCTGCAGAGGTTACAGAGGGTCTTGGTGGAATGGCACTTCTTCAGGCTGCTATGGATTATCACTTAGGCTCATTTGGCGGAATTTTCGTAACAATAACCCTTTGGTTGTTTGCATTCTCCACCTTTGTGGGAGTTCTCTTCTACGCCCGTTCGAATATTGCTTATATCTTCGGCGACAAAATGAAGTATCAGACAGGCTATAAGATACTTGCTCTTGCAATGCTCTTTATCGGCGGGCTTGGATCTTATGTGGCAGTCTGGGCAATGAGCGACGTCGGTATCGCACTTATGACGGTATTTAATGTAATTGCAATAGTTCCTATGTGTAAGGAATCCCTCGTAATACTCAAGGATTACGAAAATTCCCGAAAGCTTAAAAAGCAAAAAACAGAAGAATAATATAGTAAAAAATCGGTGTCTCAAACACCGATTTTTTATTCGAAAAGTTTCTTTTACACCCTTGCTTTAATAAGCGCAAAGCTCATAGGGGGAAGCTTCAAAAATCCGCCGTTTGGACGGTTGCCGAAAATAACTTCACCACCGTCAAACTCAAAGGGAACGGTTATCCAGTCGGTCTCATTCCAACGGTTTACCGCAACAAGAAACTCTTCATTATTGCCTTTGCGCATAAATGCCATAGAGCCAAGACCACCCACAAGGGGATAAAAAATTCCGTCACGGAAAATATCATTTTCTCTTCGGACCTTTCCAAGCCACTTGTAAAACTCAAGCAGTTCAGTATTTTCCTTGCCCCAAGGATATGTGCCGCGGCAAAACGGGTCGCCAAAACCCTCAAGACCTGCCTCGTCCCCGTAATAGAGGGAGGGGACCCCTGGAAGTGTATACTGAATTACTGCCGCCAGCTTTTGTTTTTTTACAGCCTTATCGTATTCCTCTTCAGAGAGGGTTTTAGCAGACTGCTCCGCGCGGGTAGGCGGATATTCCTTAGTGCCAAGCTTGGTTATAAGTCGTGGGGTGTCGTGGGTGCCGAGGTGATTCATCAGCACATTGGTTGCGGGCAGGGGATAATCCTCAAGAATGTCGGCAACCCTGTCAATAAAGTCCTTGCCGTCTCCACCGTTTATATATTCTGTTATAGCGTCGGCAAAGGGATAATTCATAACCGAGTCGAGCTGACGGCCTCTGAGATACCGTCTTCTTGTGCCGTAGCTTATCTTGTTGGTTGCATCCTCCCAGACCTCGCCTAAAAGAAAGCCTTCGGGGTCTTCGGTCTTGATGGCTGTGCGAATGTTATCTAAAATGCTGTCTGGAAGCTCGTCTGCAACATCCAGTCGCCAGCCTTTAACCCCCATTCGCATCCAGTGTCTAATAACTCCGTTTTCGCCCGTTATAAAGCGGTCGAATTCGGGGTTTTCTTCTACCGTTTCGGGCAGGGTAGAGATACCCCACCAAGAGTGATAGCTTTCGGGCCAGTTTTTAAACTTAAACCAGTCTCTATATGTCGAGTTCCTGTCTTTATAGGCTCCTCCCTCTCCGTATCGTCCCTGCTTGTTGAAATATACACTGTCGTCCCCTGTGTGGGAGAAAACACCGTCAAGAATAATATAAATTCCGAGCTTTTTAGCCTCGTCGCAAAGCTTTTTAAGGTCATTTGAGTCGCCGAGCAGAGGGTCTATCTTCATATAATCGGCAGTGTTGTAGCGGTGGTTTGAGTGCGCCTCGAAAATAGGGTTTAAATAGATACAGGAAACGCCAAGTTCACTGAGATAGGGGAGCTTTTCGGTAATTCCCTCAAGGTCTCCGCCGTAGTAATCGTTGCCAAGGGAACAAGCACCGTTATTCTGTCGGTATTCGGGCTGTTTAGACCAGTTTGCGGTAATGTACCTGTCCTCGGGCACATTCTTCTTCTTTTTGCCCGAGTTTTTAAATCTATCGGGGAAAATCTGATAAATAATTCCGCCTTTTATCCAGTCGGGGGTGGTGTAGTTTGCATCATAGCAGGTGAGCTGCCACCATTTTCCCTCTTTGGAAACGTGTCCGATATTATGTTCAAATGCAGTGACCGAAAATTCTCCATAATCACTGGTGTAACTGAAGCAGTAGAAATAAAGCCCCTCTGTAAAGGTGCGTTCGATTTCATAAAAACGGTAGCCTTCAAGCCAATCGGCAGGCTCCATTTTAATATACTTAGTTTCTTCACCGTCGCGGCGTAAGCATAAAAACGCCTCATGTACACGGGCATCATTATGGAGCAAAAGCCGTAGCTTCAGGCTCTCGCCCGAAGCCACAGCTCCGAATTTGGATTTATATAACGGATTTCGTGAATCAAAGGGATAATACACTTTAATCTTCTCCAGAAATTATTTGAGTGAGGTAAGTCCCCAGATGTCGCGGGCATAATCGGCAATAGAACGGTCTGCCGCAAAGATGCCCGAGGCGGCGATGTTATTTAAGGACATTGCGTTCCACTTATCTCTGTCACTGTAAAGTGCATCAATTTTATCGTGAGCCGCACAGTAATCTGTAAAGTCGGCAGCAGCCATATAGAAGTCAAGTCCCGAGAGGGTGCGATGTACATTGTCGAAGGAAACTCCGTCAATACCCTTTGCAATAAAGTCGAAGCAGGCCTTAAGCTCGGGATTGTTGGCAATGTAGGGAGCAGGACTGTATCCGCGCTTTCTCAGTGCCATAACCTCGGGGGTATGCATACCGAAGATAACGATGTTGTCGTCGCCTACCGCCTCGTGAATTTCAACATTAGCTCCGTCCTCCGTACCAAGGGTGACAGCACCGTTCATCATAAACTTCATATTACCCGTACCGCTGGCTTCGGTAGAAGCAAGGGAGATCTGTTCGCTTACCTCTGCGGCGGGGATCATAAGCTCAGCCATAGTAACCCTGTAATCCTCAAGGAAGAAGACCTTAAGCTTATCCTTGCAGGCAGGGTCGTTGTCGATAACCTTGGAAAGTGCGGAAATCATCTGGATAATCTGCTTTGCAAGTAAATATCCGGGGGCAGCCTTTGCGCCGAAGATGTAGGTTTTGGGAACAAAGGGTGCGTTGGGATTTTCTTTAATAAAGAGGTAATCCTTTATAATGTGAAGTGCGTTCAGATGCTGACGCTTATATTCGTGCAGACGCTTAACCTGCATATCAAAGATAGAATTGGGATTTAAAATAACCCCTGTCTGCTCCTTAACATATTTTGCAAAACGCTCTTTATTTGAAAGCTTGATTGCCTCAAGGCGGTCGAGAACTGCCTTGTCGGAAACGTATGCAATAAGCTTAGAGAGCTCAGAAGCATCCATAATAAACCCATCACCGATAAGCTCGGTAATAAGGGAAGAAAGCTCAGGGTTAGACTGGCAAAGCCATCTTCTGTGGGCAATACCGTTGGTAACATTGGTGAACTTTTCAGGGGTAACTCTGTAATAATCGCTGAAAAGGCTATCCTTTAAAATATCACTGTGAAGACGGGAAACTCCGTTTACGTGATGTCCTGCAATAACGCTGAGGTTAGCCATCTTAACCACTCCGCCCGAGATAACAGCGGTGCGTTCAACTACAGCGGCATCCCCTGTGCGCTCATACATTTCGTAGCGGAAACGGTTGTCTATTTCCTTAACTATCTGATAAATTCTGGGGAGTCTGGTTCTGAATAGGTCTTCATTCCAGCACTCTAACGCCTCCTGCATAACGGTGTGATTGGTGTATGCAACGGTCTTTGTAACGATACCCCAAGCCTTTTCCCACTCATAACCGCATTCGTCCAAAAGGAAACGCATAAGCTCAGGAATAGAGAGGGCAGGGTGGGTGTCGTTTATGTGAATAGCAACCTTTTCACCGAGATTTTCAAGGGTGTTGTACTGATTTAAGTGGCGGCGGAGAATATCCTGAATAGAAGCAGATACAAGGAAATACTGCTGACGCAGACGAAGACTCTTGCCCTCGAAGTGATTATCTTCAGGATAAAGCACCTTGCTTATTGCCTCACTCTGTGCCTGCTGCTCCATAGCACCCACATAGTCTCCGCGGTTGAATGCCGACATATTGAATTCGGGTGCCTTTGCGCTCCACAGACGAAGGGCATTTACCGTCTTTCCGTCTTTACCTGCAACCATAAGGTCATAGGGAATAGCCTTAACAACACTGTAATCGCGGTGCTCAACGTGATGGAACTTACCGTCCCAGCTTTCGTCTATCCAGCCGTCGAAATGAACCTCACATTCGCCCGAAGGTCTGTGCTCAAGCCAGACTTCACCGCCGGGGAGCCAGTTGTCGGGAAGCTCGGTCTGCCAGCCCTCAACAAGCTTTTGACGGAAGATACCGAAATCGTATTTAAGGCAGTAGCCCATTGCGGGGTATCCGCCTGAGGAAAGACCGTCTAAGAAGCAGGCGGCAAGGCGTCCGAGACCGCCGTTTCCGAGACCTGCGTCGGGCTCAAGCTCATAAAGAGCATCAAGGTCTACATTAAAGCCCTTAAGTGCCTTCTGCATTTTATCGGTAAGGTCGAGATTATAGAGGTTGTTCTTCAATGAGCGTCCCATAAGAAATTCCATACTCATATAGTAAACGGTTTTTGCCTGCTCATCAGCAACCTTTTTCTTAAAGGCGGTTCTGCGGTCGCGCATAATATCGATAAGTACGAGAACAGAAGCCTTATAGAAAAGCTCATCAGATGCGGCGTCGGGAGCAACGCCAAAATTGTGGTAAAGCTTTTTTTCGATTTGCTCCTTTAAATATTTTGAAGTATATTCTTTCATATAAAAATCTCCTTTTTAAGAGCTTTGGATAACATTAGTATATTACCTTATTATATATAATACTCCAAAAGCCCAAAAAATGCAATATCCTAATAATACAAATTTACGCAATAAATTGTATATTTTGCACAAAAACTAAATAAAATGAAAGCGACAATTCAATGAAATAGGTAAAAATATACAAAATAAAAGCCCCGCTACGCACTAACGGGGCTTTTAAGCTTTAATTAACCTTCTATTACGGTTTCTTCGGGATCATCGGTTTCGCACTCGATATATCCGTCGGGACATTCCTTGCGGTTTAAATAACGGTCTACTAAAACGGCAACGCCTACAGCCATAGTAACTACGGCAACAAGACCTGCAAATATCCAGAGAACATGCTTAGCTTTCATAATATAACCACCTTTAAATAGATTCTTTTTAATTATTATACAATCAAACCGACTTTATGTCAACATTTTAGAATATTGCGATTCAATAATTTTTTTAAAATACTAGAATTATCGACAGTTTTATGGTATAATGTTTTCCAGTAAATTTTTGGAGGTTGCAACTTGTCGATTAAAAGATTTGACCTTGCAGAGGGTGTGCAAGGATATTATATCGAAAATAAGCGATTTAATACCACACTCCTGACCTATAATTTTTATCTACCCTTAAGTGCCGAGGATATGGCGGTAAACTCATTTCTGCCATACCTTCTTACAAGCTGCTGCAGTCAGTACCGCGACTATATAGAGCTTAATATCGGTCTTTTAGAGCTGTACGGCGCAGACCTTTCCTGCTCTGCAACAAAATGCGGTGACTGTTTTCACATAAAAATAGGCATAAGCGTAATAAATGACGAGCTTTCCTTTGACGGCACAAGTCCCGTTTCTGCCGCGGCAGAGCTTCTGTGCGGAATGATTTTTGCCCCCGCTCTGACCGATGGAAAATTCTCTCCTTCAGATATCGAGAGGGAAAAGAATAAAACAATAGAGCGTATTGAAGGCGAAATCAATAATAAACGCGCCTTCACCCGCACAAGGCTTATGGCTGAAATGTTCGGAAACGACCCCTACGGTAAATTCAGCTACGGTACGGTAGAAGAGGTAAAGGCAATTGATTCTGATAAGCTTTATTCCGCGTGGAGGAATATGCTTGAAACCGCCTTTGTCAGAATAAATGTTGTGGGTAAGGAATATCCCGAAGCGGTATTTTCTTCTGCTAAAAAGCTCTTTGGAGAGGTTTGCCGCCACGATATAACCGACACCACACGCTTTATTCCTCTTGCCGAGGCAACTAAAGTGAATGATGTTACCGAGCGCTTTGATGTTACTCAGGGTAAGCTTGCAATGGGCTTCACCTCCGAGCTTCATGGCTCCTTGGAGGACTCGGCGGCACTTACCCTTTGTGCCGATATTTTCGGCGGAGGCCCCTATTCAAAGCTTTTCGAAAATGTCCGCGAAAAGCAGTCGCTTTGTTATTATTGCTCTGCGGCGGCAAGACGCAGCAAGGGTTTTGTGATGGTCGATTCGGGAATCGAGGAAGAAAATGCCGACAAGGTGGTAGCCTCTGTACTAAGTGAGCTTGAGGACATCAAAAATGGTAACTTTGATGATAGCGTTATAGAAGCATCCAAAAAAGCAATAGTCGATTCGCTTTTGGGCTATTACGATAATTCTGCCGCCATAGACATCTGGTACAGCCGCGAGGTAAACGAGCTTCATTCTCCCGAAGAGGCGGTTAGTATAATAAAAGCAATAACCAAAGAAGACATTATAAATGCGGCAAAGGGCATAAAGCTCCATACCATCTACCGTCTTCTTCCAAAAGGGGGTAAAAGCTAATGAAAAAAACAGTTTTAAAAAATCCTCTTTTAGGTGAATATACCTTAGCAGTCCTCGATAACGGTCTTTCGGTCTACATAATGGAAAAAACAGGCTTTAATTCATGCTTTGCCGCCTTTGGAACAAGATACGGCTCGGTACACACCCGTTTTTCCCGAAACGGCGGTGAGGAGATAGAGGTTCCCGCAGGAATTGCCCACTTTTTAGAGCATAAACTGTTCGAAAGCGAGGACGGAGATGCCTTTTCCCGTTTTGCTAGGACTGGTGCCTACTGCAATGCCTATACCTCCTTCGATAAAACCTGTTATATCTTCTCCTGCACAGGCAGTTTCAGTGAAAATCTTGATATTCTGCTCGATTTTGTTCAGTCTCCCTACTTTACCGCCGAAACGGTAAAAAAGGAGCAGGGAATAATCGGTCAGGAAATAAAGATGTATGAGGACAACCCAGGTTGGAGGGTTTTCTTTAATATGCTTGGCGAAATGTACGAAAACCATCCTGTGAAAATCGATATTGCAGGTACGGTAGATTCTATCGCGCAAATCGACGATAAGCTCCTTTACGAGTGTTATAATACCTTTTACAATCCCTCGAATATGTTCATCTGTATCGCAGGTAATGTAAAAACAGATGAGGTGCTCGAAAAAGTAGAAAAGGGTATGAAGCCTACAGAGCGTGTTACGGTTAAAATAGCCGATTTTTGCGAGACTAAGAGGGTATCGTCCCACTATGTTGAGCAGGCTTTAGAGGTATCAAAGCCTCTTTTCAGCCTCGGCTTTAAGGATGCTGTTAAAAACGGTAATCCCACTGTAAAGGAAAGAATAATTGCAGGTATCACGCTGGAGCTTTTGTGCGGCGACTGTTCGGAGCTTTACAGAAGACTTGTTGATAAAAAGCTTATCGGCGAAGAGTTCTCATCAGAGCATTTTCAGGGACAGGGCTATTCGGCATTTGTCATTGAGGGCGAGACCGACCAACCCGAAACCGTTGCCGACGAGATAAACAAGGAGATTAAACGGCTTATAGAGTGCGGAATCGATGAAAAGCTTCTTTCGGCGGTAAAAAAAGCGGCATTCGGAGATGCGGTAAAGCGTTTTGATAATACCGACCATATCGTTACAGATATGATAGATTGTGCCGTTTCGGGCGGAGAGCTTTTCGACACGGTGGATATACTTAAAACTATCACACATGAGGATATAATAGAATGTCTTAAGAAAATGAGGGAAGAATCCTCTGTGCTGTCGGTAATAGTTCCTAAGAACAAAAAATAAGGAGAACGTATATGTATAATGTAACGATTTTCGGACTGGAAATGGTGGTAGACCCCATTGCTTTCAAGCTGCCTATAGGAGCAAACGGCTGGACTATTTATTGGTACGGCATCATCATTGCCTTAGGCTTTATACTTGCAGTTATCTACGGATATTGGCGCGCACCCAAAATGGGAATTAACGTAGACCGTATGCTTGATGTTGTACTTGTTGCAACCCCCTGTGCAATTCTCGGTGCCCGTACATATTATGTGCTGTTCGACCCCAATGGCGGTGTGGAAAGCGTGTCAGAGTTTTTCGGCTTTGGCGGCTCGGGAATTTCGGGACTTGCTATCTACGGCGGAGTAATAGGTGCGGTAGTAGCGGGTGTTATAATGGCGAAGATACGCAAGGTAAACATTCTCGACCTTCTCGACCTTGCTTCGGTTTCTTTCCTTATAGGACAAGGTGTAGGCAGATGGGGAAACTTCTTCAATCAGGAGGCATTTGGCGGACCTACAGGCAGCAGCTTCTGGGGAATGACCAGTGAAAATGTTGTAAAGGAATTTCGTCTTGAGGGCTTCGATCCAACAGCACTTGCCCATCCCTGCTTCCTTTACGAATCTATATGGTGTATCGGCGGAGCAGTTCTTCTGCACTTTATCAGTCAGAAACGCCGTTTCTCGGGAGAGACCGCGCTTATGTACTGTGTGTGGTACGGCTTTGGCAGAACTATAATCGAAACTATGCGTACCGATAGCCTTATGATTGGAAACGCAAAGGTTTCCTTCCTGCTGTCATTGGTACTCTGTCTCGGCGCACTTATAACCCTCTTTGTTATTTACAAGAAAAAACGTATTGCCGTCACAGATACTACCTATGAGTCTATGTTTAAAGACGAGTTGGCACTGGAGAACATCAGCGAAGAAGATGAGGAATTTGCAGAGGAAACACCCTCAGAAGCTTCTGAGGAAGAAACTGCCGAAAATGAGGAGGAAGAATAATGGCTAAGCTTATTGACGGAAAGATAATTTCTGCAGCCGTAAAAGACGAGGTGGCAAAAGAGGTAGCCGAGCTAAAGTCGAAAGGAATAACCCCCGGTCTTGCCGTTATCATAGTAGGCGAAGACCCTGCCTCCAAGGTTTATGTCGCCAACAAGGAAAAAGCCTGTGAGCAGCTTGGTATGGCATCCTTTAAATATGCCCTGCCTGAGAATACTACCGAGGCAGAGCTTTTGGAGCTTGTAAATAAACTTAATAAAGACCCCGAGGTGCACGGAATACTCTGTCAGCTGCCCTTACCCCGTCACCTTAATGAGGAGCTTATCATAAACACCATCATTCCCGAAAAGGATGTAGATGCCTTCCATCCTCAGAATGTGGGAAAAATAATGATAGGCAATTACGATTTTCTTCCCTGCACTCCTGCAGGGGTTATGGAAATGCTAAAATACGAAAATATTGATATAACGGGTAAGGAATGTGTGGTTATCGGCAGATCAAACATTGTAGGAAAGCCGATGTCGATGCTTCTTCTCCATAAAAACGGAACGGTGACCGTCTGCCATTCTAGAACGGCAAACCTTAAAGAGGTCTGTCGCCGCGCAGATATTCTTGTTGCCGCTGTCGGCAGAGCAAACTTTGTAACAGCCGATATGGTAAAAGAGGGCGCGGTAGTTATCGATGTAGGCATAAACCGTTTGGAAAACGGAAAGCTCTGCGGTGATGTTAACTTTGCCGAGGTAGAGCCAAAAGCCTCTTATATCACCCCTGTCCCCGGCGGAGTAGGACCTATGACCATTGCAACCCTTATGAAAAACACCCTTACCGCCGCAAAAAAGCAGAACAATATATAAAAGGAAGGCTTAAGGGACACACTCCATAGGGCAATTTCGCTTAAAAATGTGAAATTTTTGCGGTAATCTGTGTTAAAAAGACGCGGTACGCGTCAGCGTTACCGCGGCTTTTTGCCTTGTCTTCCACTAAAAATTTTCATTTTTAAGTGCGTTACAGTTTTGTAATTAACAAATTTTTTACGAGGCGAAGCCGAAAAATGCAGGTATACTGCCGTATATCAAGGCTTTTCGGCAAGTTTTCGTGGAAAATTTGTATTCCAAAACCGATACTGCTCTATGGAGTGTGTCCCAAAGCCTTCCTTTTTTGCTTGAAAAAATATAAAAAACAAAATATAATATAATTTGTTAACGAAAAGTTTACATATCTGTTTAATAAAAACCATAACCTAAGAGTATAATTAAAGAAAAAACTCTGACAGGAGGAATTTTTTTTGGACGAAAACAAAATAAACAATAATATGACTTCCCCCGAGGACGATGCTCAAAAAAAGGAGAATACGGGATATACCGTAACCCCAGAGGGCGGCTTCTTTTCCGATGCACCCGATGACAGCAGTGAAAAAGATGCATCGCTTTCAGAAGAAAACAGCGCATCGACAGAAGAGAAGAGCAGCTTTGTTCTGTCCGATTCGGACAAAAAGGAAGAGGATACCGTTCGTCATGCTCCTTCTGTCGCACCTTATGACAGCTATAAAAGCTACAGCAGCTGCGAACCAAAGCCAAAAAAACAAAGCAAGGGTGTTTCGGTTGCTGTGGTAATACTTGCTATAGTTCTTTCGGCAATTATTGGTGCTACGGGCGGAATTTTCGGAATGCTTGCAATACAGCAGGTGACAGATAATAAGGGCAGTAGTTTCACCGAAAATTCTCAGGCAACAGGTGACGGAAACAGCGTAAACATCAATGTCGAAGAGGTTACGGCAACTGTAGGTGAGGCGGTGGCAGAAAAGGTCACTCCCAGTGTTGTGGGCATCCGCACTACTATATCGGTCACCAGCTTCTTCGGTGGTACTCAGGAGGCAACGGGTGAAGGCTCAGGCGTTATCTATACCTCCGATGGATATATCATCACAAACTATCACGTTATCGGTGATGCAATAGAATACGGACAGAAGGACTCTGCAATTCAGGTGTTTTTAAGCACCGATACCGAAAAGGGCTATGACGCTACCGTTGTAGGCTATAATATCTCCAACGATTTAGCCGTCGTAAAGATAAACGGCAAAAATCTTCCCGCTATCGAGTGGGCAGATTCATCCACCCTTAAGGTCGGTCAGCAGGTAATGGCGGTAGGCAACCCAGGAGGTCTCGAGTTTATGGGCTCTGCAACCTGGGGAATAGTCAGCGGACTAAACCGCATCGTGTCCGACTCTTCGGACGGCTCTGCTACACAGCTTATACAAACCGATGCCGCAATAAATCCGGGCAACTCGGGCGGGGCCCTTGTAAACATTGAGGGTCAGCTTGTGGGAATAAATTCAAGTAAGCTTGTAAGCGAAAGTGTTGAGGGTATGGGCTTTGCAATCCCCTCAAACACCGTTAAGGATATTTGTGATAAGATAATTGCCAAGGAATATGACCCCGACCCCTATCTCGGAATTACAATAAGCGAACGCTATGACCCTGATACCTTAAAGCGTTACGGCTTCCCTGTGGGCGCGGTAATATACAGCGTAGACAAGGGCGGACCTGCAGCAGAGGCAGGGCTTCGTCAGGGTGATATAATCACAAAATTCAACGGCAAGAGCATTACTCACTATAACAAGCTATCACAGTATCTGTCAGAGTGTAAAACGGGTAGTGAGGTGGATATATCCATTTACCGAAACGGCAGAAACTTAGACGGAAAGATAAAGATAGGCTCCAACAATTCACAGTAATATAAAAGGTGCAGTCTCACTAACTTTGAGACTGCACCTTTTATATCACCCCAGCATAACATCCAGTAGCATCATAGCGGCGAAGCCACAGACGATTCCCATTGTAGCAAAATAGGGTTGAGAATTCTTTCCTTTTTGACATTCTGGTATAAGCTCGTGTACTGCCACAAGTATCATAGCACCTGCGGCAAAGGAAAGGGCATAGGGTAACAAGGCTTCTACATAAACTACAAGCAATGCGCCAAGCACCCCTGCAACAGGCTCCACCATACCCGAAGCCTGACCGATAAGGAAACTTTTTCTTCTCGAATAGCCCTCTCTTCTCAGCGGGACCGAAACCGCCGCGCCCTCGGGGAAGTTTTGCAGACCGATTCCTACCGCTACCGATATCGCACCAAGCAGACTTTCGGCGGAATAACCGCCGTTTTGCAAAGCCCCAAATGCAACGCCTACCGCTAAACCCTCAGGAATATTATGAAGCGTGATGGAAAGCACAAGCATAGTAATGCGGCTAAGCCGTTCGTTGGGCTCACCCTGTGTATTGTTGGCCCTCTTTATAGTAAGGGTAACTACCTTATCCGAAACCCACATAAACAGCGCACCGAACATAAATCCTAAGGTAGCCACTAAATATGCAGGCATTTTCGATATAGCTTCTGCGCGCTCTATTGCAGGCTGTAAAAGAGACCAAAAGCTTGCCGCTATCATAACGCCTGATGCGAAGCCAAGCATAAGATCAAGGGCTTTTGGCTGAGGAGTTTTAAAGAAAACTACCGTTCCTGCGCCCAGAGCCGTTACAAACCAAGTGCCAAGTGTTGCTATCAGTGCCACAAAGACAAAATTATCCATATTACACCTCCCATATATATTTTATGCCTATAGGAAAGGTGTGTTATTTATAAAGTGAGGCTATCGCAGAAAACTGTCGATAGCCTCACTTTATAATATAAATAATTTTTAGTTATTCAGCAGGTGTGTCAGCAGAGGTGCCGATTGCAACATCCTTTACTGTCACTGTGCCGTCCTCGGCTTCGGTGTGGGTTATCGTAAGGGTGTCGCCCACGGCTGTGAAGGGAAGCATATCGTTTAACGAAATGTCTGCAATAAACACCTTGTCGTTTCCTTCAAGCATAATGTAGTATACGGTATTTCCGTTTACTACCGCGGAGGAGATTTTCGAAATTGCCGCAGTAGCGGTCTTCACTTCGTTTGTGTCGGAAACTGTACCCTCATTCAGTTTACCTGCCTCTTTCAGAAGACGTCTGTATTCTTCCTCAGCACCTGCCAGTGTATCCGAAACGCCTACTATCTGATAGTTTGATACAGAAACAAAGGAGTATGCCTTAACAAGTCCTGCGCTGTCCTTAAGACTTACAAAATAAGAGGGGGTGTCGGCAATATTTACAAGTATTGGGAAGGTTGCGGTGTAGCCCTTTTCCTGAATCTTACCCTCTGCCGATTCCATTGCAGAATACTCTTCTGCACCGTTTATAGCATAGGTCTTTGCCTCTTTGGTGCGCAGATTTACAAGAATAAATCCTATATTCGACTCGTCTGAAACTACCGAGGTAATTCCTGTATAGACCCATATATCGTCGTCAATAGCAAGATAGTTATAGCCCTCGGTGGTTTTAACCACATTTTTCTGCGAGATGATAGAGTTCCAGTAGCCGTTTGTATAGGTGCCCCAATAGTTTGCCTGACTGAGCACTACATCGGCAGTGTAAACACAGTCTATCCAGGTAGGAACATCCGAAACATCAAAGTAGGTCATATCGCCCTTAACGGCATCAACGGTGATAATTCCTGTAATGTCATAACCGCCTAAAAATCCTATTGTAAAATCATAGCAGGAGATTATCCAGAAAGGATTACCCTCTTCGTCCACCTCAAAGGAGACAGAATCGAACATCTTTGTTGGATATGCAAATCTGACATGACGCATAAGGTCTCTGCCGAAGTATTCGCTGGGGGAGTATTTTATACCCTCAGGAAGGTCTACAAGCTCGGTATCCTGAGATGCCATATCTATCTTTACATAGTAGGGAATACCCTCGTCGCGGTTTGTAAACCACTTTATAATATCGGCATATTCTAAGGGAGATACACGGGTGGGCTTATTCTGGTAGTTAATCTGCGTGTAGTAGTTTGAAACATTGAACTGCGAAACAAGCTCTACAACCTCACCGATTTTACGGCTGCCAAGACGGGAAGCGGTATCGCGGTCAACAACGGGAATTTGCGAAAGGGGTATTTCGGCAATATCTTCGCTGAAGCTGGATTCGGTAACCGTCAGCATTTTCTGATATTTCGAGGCATTAAACAGCTGAGAAGAGGTTACAAAAATGCTGCCTACAATCACCAATACCACAAGACCGATAACGATAATAATTGTTTTAACCGTCTTTGCCGAAAACCTTTTAGGCTTTATGTTTATGTGCCCACCGTCTGTAACGGGCTTATAGCCCTTGATAAGCTGAGATAAAAATCTGCCGCCTGCAAAAAGGCCTACAAGCACAGCGTAGACAATAACAATAAAGAGCAAAAAGCCCCAAAGGGAAGCCGACTTAATATTAAACGCAGGAAGAGCGAGATAATAGTAAGCCGCAGCAAGTAAAAGTGTTATTATGGCAGAAATTCCGTATTTTTTAAACAAAAACATCACCTCATTGTATTTATAAATATATTATACCAAATTTTAGCATTCTTTACAACAAATAACTAACAAATTTTTACGGTATTTTATTGAGGCTGACGAGAGCCTACCCCATTACGGGTTTGAATGCTTTGGTTAACCAAGCCCTTCAAACTCGAATCAGGTTTTGGAAGACAAATTTTTCGCTATACTTCGTCAAAATACTCGCAAATCCGACAGGATTTACTGTGATGTTTCCTCGTATATCAAAAAATAATGTTGTATACAAAACTCTTTGGCCTTAAAGGAGGGGGTTTTTGAGTGGATTTTGGTGAAGAGAAGTTCATAAGGCTGACGCCTATGAACGACGATGAGCCAAAAGATACCTAAAATCCACCCTTTAAGGCTGGTTCGGGTTTAAAGGGTTTGGTTATGGTTGTCTTTTAAGGGGAACTTTTCTCTTGCGTTACTCTATTTTCCACCACAAAAAAGTTGAATTATTAAATTTAATATAGTATAATAAAGCATTATTATGAAATTTAATAATTTGGAGATACACAATGTTAGATATAAAACCAAGCACCACTAAAATCCTTCCCGCACTTGCTCTTCGCGGTCTTGTTTGCTTTCCGGGAGTAATGCTCCACTTTGACGTAGGCAGAAAAAAGTCCATAAAGGCTCTTAATGCCGCAATGGAGCGCGGACAGAAAATATTTCTTGTTGCACAGAAAAATGTCTACGAAGAGGACCCCGGCGTAAACGAGCTTTATAGTATCGGCTGTGTTGCCCGTATCTGTCAGGTGCTCCGTATGTCGGACGACAGCGTCAAGGTGCTCGTCGAAGGACTCTACCGCGCAAGGACGGTAAATATAGACAGTTCAGGCAGCTTTATGACTGCAACTGTAGAAAAATGCGAAATTGTCGAGCCCCGTCACCGTCAGGTCTATCTCGAAACTCTGGCAAGAAAAATCCGTGCCGAGTTTGAGGCTTATGCCTCAAAGGGTATAAAAATTGCCCCCGACATTGCCGAAACGGTTGCTTCAAACGACGATGTTGGCTTCCTGTCTGATTTTATTGCCTATAATATTCCCGTTCCCGTTGACGATAAGCAGTATATCTTAGAACAGCTCAATCCCGTTACCCGTGCAAAAATTGCGCTGGAGCTTCTCGGCAAAGAGGCTGAAATTATCGACATCGACCGTAAAATAGGTGAAAAGGTAAAAACTCAGATTGACGAAAATCAGCGTGAATACTATCTTCGTGAGCAGATAAAGGCAATAAATTACGAGCTTTACGGCGATTCTGCCGAGGACGAAACCGAGGAGTATTTTTCTAAGGTCGAAAAGCTTTCTGCACCCGACTATGTTAAAGAAAAACTGACTGCAGAGGTTCAAAAACTCAGTAAAATGCCCCAAGGCTCCCACGAGGGCACCGTTGTACGAGGATATCTTGACACCTGCTTAGAGCTTCCGTGGAGCACTTATACCGAATCCAAGCTGGATATTCACAGGTCTGAGCAGATACTGGACCGCGATTTCTACGGTATGGAAAAGGTTAAAGAGCGCATTATCGAACAGCTTTCGGTTTACCTTTTAAACCCCGACGTAAAGGGACAGATAATCTGCCTTGTAGGCCCTCCGGGAGTGGGCAAAACCTCTATCGGAAAGGCAATTGCCGAGTGTATGGGCAGAAAATATGCCCGAATAGCTTTGGGCGGTGTCCGTGACGAGGCAGAAATACGCGGTCACAGAAAAACCTATATAGGCGCAATGCCGGGTAAAATAATTAACGCCCTTAAAACCGCAGGCAGCAGCAACCCTCTTATCCTGCTTGACGAGATAGATAAGCTTGCCTCCGACTATAAGGGAGACCCCTCTGCCGCCCTCCTAGAGGTGCTCGATAAAGAACAGAATAACACCTTTACCGACCATTTTGTGGATATGCCTTATGACCTGAGCAAGGTAGTCTTCATAACCACCGCTAACGATGCGTCGACCATTCCCGCACCCCTGCTCGACCGTATGGAGGTTATCGAGCTTACCTCATATACGAGGGAGGAAAAATTCCAGATAGCAAAACAGCACCTTGTAAGGAAAGAGGTCAAAAATCATGGTCTGGATGGCAGAAAAATCAAAATAGCAGACGAGGCTATCTACGACCTTATCGATTTTTATACCCGTGAAGCAGGTGTACGAAAGCTTGAACGCTCAATTGCCACCCTCTGCCGTAAAACCGCTAAGGTTATAGCATCGGGTGAGAAAAAACAGGTTAAAATAACATCTGCCGCTCTCTCGCAGCTGCTCGGCAAACACAAATACCGTCCCGAAGAGATACTCTCCTGCGACGAGGTAGGTATTATAAACGGACTCGCCTGGACATCTGTGGGTGGAGAGCTTATGCAGCTTGAAGTATCGGTTATGGAGGGTACAGGCAAAATTGAGCTTACAGGATCTCTCGGCGATGTTATGAAGGAGTCTGCCCGTGCCGCAGTATCCTTTGTTCGAGCCAGTGCCGATAAATACGGTATAAATGCCGATTTCTATAAAACAAAGGATATTCATATCCACGCAACCGAAAATGCCGTTCCCAAGGACGGTCCAAGCGCAGGTGTAACTATAACCACCGCCCTTGTGTCCGCCCTTACGGGAATCCCTGTACGCAGAGATATTGCAATGACGGGTGAGGTCACAATCAAAGGCAGAGTTCTTGCCATAGGCGGACTTAAGGAAAAAACTATGGCGGCATACCGCGCAGGCGTGAAGACCGTATTCATCCCCAAGGCAAACGAACCCGACCTTACAGAGCTTGATAAGACAGTTCTTGCAAATGTTGATTTTGTGGTGGCTGAAAAGGTTGATACAGTAATAGAGGGCGCCCTCATATCACTTCCCGAAAAGGCTGAAAAATCAAACTATATTGCAGTACCCGAGTATACAAAGCCCTCAAAAAGAATAAGCCAATAGGAGACTTATTATGAACTTTAACAGCGCATATTTCGAAAAAGCCTTCGGCACCTTTCAGCAGCTGGGCATGTCTGACCTGCCCGAGTTTTGCTTTTCGGGACGCTCAAATGTGGGAAAATCCTCCCTTATAAATAAGCTGACAAACCGCAAAGGCCTTGCCCGCGTCAGCGGAAAGCCGGGTAAAACGGTTACAATCAACTTTTACCGTGCCGACGATATCCGTATTGTCGACCTCCCTGGCTACGGCTACGCCAAGGTGCCCTTTGCCGAGCGTACCCGTTGGTCTGACCTTATGGAGGGGTATTTTAAATCGGGCAGAAATATAAAATGCGTGTTTGCCCTTATAGATATGCGCCATCCCCCCACAGATTTTGATATATCAATGCTGGAGTTTTTACAGGCAATGGATATGCCCTATCATATCGTCCTTACAAAAAGCGATAAGCTTAACAAAACCGACTATGCATCCCGTTTGTCGGATATAGAGGAGGAGCTTTACGGATTTATAGATGAAGCCCAGATAATTCCTTTTTCTGCTCAAACAGGAGAGGGTGCCGACAAAATTCAGCAAATTATAGAAGAGTTAAGAGGTTAAAAAATGCTTACAAGCAGATATGGTATAAACGAAAAGGGTCACCTGACCATAGGCGGTGCAGATACGGTTGAACTTGCCCGTACCTACGGCACACCCCTTTACGTTTTTGACGAAAAGGATATAAGAAACAACTGTAAAGAGTTTAAAAACGCTTTCGATGAGTATTACGGCGGTAATGCTAAGGTGTATTATGCAAGTAAGGCATTCTCCTGTAAGGAGATGTACCGTATTGTAGATAGCGAGGGTCTTTGTGCCGACGTGGTTTCGGGCGGAGAGCTCTACACAGCCCTTGCCGCAGGCTTTCCTGCCGAGAACATCGGCTTTCACGGAAACAACAAAACTCCCGAGGAGCTTTGTTATGCTATTGATGCAGGTGTAGGCAGAATAATCGTTGATAATATATTCGAGCTTTACACCCTTAACGAGCTTGTGAAAAACAAGGGTAAATGCCAGAAGATACTTCTCCGCATAAAGCCGGGAATCGACTGTCACACTCACGACTATATCAAAACGGGTCAGATCGACTGCAAATTCGGCTTTGCACTAGAAAACGGTGAGGCTATTGAGGCGGCAAAAATTGCCACCTCAATGGAAAATGTAGAGCTTGTTGGAATTCACTGTCATATAGGCTCCCAGATATTCGAGACACAGCCCTTTGTGGATGCTGCGGATATTATGGTCTCTCTTGCAAAAACTATAGAGAAGGATTTCGGTAAAACCCTAACTGAAATTAACTTCGGCGGCGGATACGGTGTTAAATATTTAGAAACCGACAAGCCCGTACCCAAGAGTAATAGCATCCGTCTTCTTTGCGAGGCCGTAAAGGAAGCCTGCAAAAAACAGGATTTTCCTCTTCCCGCTCTTTCTATCGAACCGGGTCGTTCAATCGTCGGCGATGCGAATCTCACCCTCTATAAAATCGGTGTGGTGAAAACTATTAAGGATGTGCGTACCTATGTATCTGTAGACGGCGGTATGTCGGACAACCCCCGTTATGCTCTCTACGGTGCTGAATATGAGGCTGTTGTTGCCAACAAGGCAGATAAGCCCCGCGATTTTACCGCTACCATTGCAGGTAAGTGCTGTGAAAGCGGTGACCTTATTCAGGAGCACACAAAAATCCAGACCCCCGAGGTAGGGGATACCCTTGCAGTTCTTGCAACGGGCGCTTATAACTACTCAATGGCAAGTAATTATAACAGAATTCCCCGTCCTGCCGCAGTAATGGTAAAGGACGGCGAGGCGAGGCTTGTAATTGAGCGGGAAACCTACCAAGATTTAATTTTAAAGGACATTTAAAATGATACAGTTCAAAAGTCCTCAGCTTTCAGATTATAAAAAATTCGCCCCATTCTTTTCCAGTGAGGGCGAACTTTCTTGTGAAATGAATTTCATAAGCATATATGTCTGGAAGCGGGTATACGAAAACAAGTTTTATATGGACGAAAAAACCCTTATTTTCAGAAGTGTTACCGACGACGGTAAGGGCTATGTTTTCTCACTGCCCTACGGGGATTTTGACTATGGTATGTCTCTTATTTTCGAATACTGCAAAGAGCAGGGCATAAAACCTAATCTTTGGACAAGCAGGGGCAAAAGACTTGAAAAATTCCTGCAAAAATATTCCTGCTATGAAATGATACCCGAAAGGTATAATTTCGATTATATCTATCTAAGGGATGACCTTGCAACTTTAAGTGGTAAAAAGTATCATTCCAAGCGCAACCATATTTCTGCTTTTTCTAAAAAGTATAACTGGAGCTACGAGCCGCTCTCTGCAGAAAATATGGAAGAGTTCCTTGCCTTTTCGGATAAATGGTATAAGGATAAGGGTATAGAGGAAGACGAGGGTCTTAAAGCCGAGAAAAAGGCTTTGGGAGAAATTCTTGCGTCAGACGAAGGAATAGAGTATAAGGGTGCGCTTATAAGGGTTGAAGACAGAGTAGTGGCAATAACATTAGGCTCTCCAATAAACTCTTTCACATTTGATATTCATTACGAAAAGGCGGACAAAGACTACCCTACCGCTTATGCACTCATAAATCGCGAATTTGCCGCGCGGGAGCTGGCAGATTATAAGTATATAAACCGCGAGGACGATTTAGGTCTTGAGGGACTTCGTAAGGCAAAACTGTCCTATAAGCCCGAAATTATCCTCGAAAAATACAGTATGATATATAAGGGTGAATAAAATGTACAAAAAACAGGCATTAAACCTTTATATGACCGCATTCCCCGAGGATAGCCGAGAGTTCGCAGCCGACTTTATAAACCGTTTTTTTAAAAACTGCTGTCGCTATATCGTAAAAGATGGAAAACTTGTCAGTATGCTGTTTTTGCTGGACGGAAGTTTAAAAAACGGGGGGAAAAGTTACCCCGTCGCCTATCTTTATGCCGCCGCAACCCTGCCTTTGTACCGCGGACAGGGACTTATGTCTGAGCTTATAGAAAAAGCAAAAAAAGAAACGGCAGAAAAAGGAAAAATCCTTATAACCAAGCCCGCAACCGAGTTTCTTTACAGTTACTATGAAAGGTTCGGCTTTGAGAGAAAAATTTTCAAAAAAGAATATTCTCTGTCCGACATACCGACAAACGGTGATAAACTGTCAGCAGAGGAATATATGAAATTAAGAAAGCAGTTTTTAAGAGAACTGCCGTATATAGAGCTTGAAGACAGAGAATACTCACTTAAAGGGCTCACCTTTTTCGGAAATTCCCGTTTCTGTACAGCGGTAGATATGGAAGAGGGAAAGGTTAAAGAATATCTTACGGCAGAAAACCCCACAGATACAAAAACTCCCTTTGCCCTGCTTTTGAGCGATAAAAAAACACACCTTCCCGAAAGGATATATTTCGGCTTTGCGATGGACTGACGGTGATACATATGAAGACCAACAACAGCTTTTTAAAAGGCGTTTTAGACGGACTACCCATAGCCATAGGCTATCTGTCGGTATCCTTTGCCTTTGGAATAATGGCGGTGCAGTGCGGACTTTCTCCTCTTGAGGCACTGCTTATTTCTATGACTAACCTCACCTCTGCAGGTCAGCTTGCAGGGGCTCCCATAATTGCTGCGGGAGGCAGCTTTGCCGAACTTGCAATGACCCAGCTTATAATCAATTCCCGTTACGCCCTTATGTCGGTGGCGCTTTCCCAAAAACTCGACACAAGGGTCACCCTTTGGAGCAGATTTCTTATTGCCTTCGGCAACACCGACGAAATATTCGCCGTATCAACGGGACAAAAGGGAAGTATCACCAAAAGCTATTTTTACGGACTTATGCTCACCCCTTGGATAGGCTGGAGCAGCGGCACAATCTTAGGTGCCCTTGCAGGAGCCGCTCTGCCTCAGATAGTGACCTCCTCCCTTGGTGTTGCTATTTATGCAATGCTTGTGGCAATAGTAGTTCCCAAGGCTAAAGAAGACAGACCTACCGCTCTTTGTGCACTTCTGGCAATTATTATCAGTTGCCTGTTTAAGTATCTGCCCCCGCTTAAGGCTTTCTCCGAAAACTATGCAGGCTTTGTTATTATTATCTGTGCAGTGGCAGCAAGTCTTGTATTTGCCCTGCTTTTCCCCATAAAGACCGAGGAGGTGGCAGAAAATGAGTGTTAGACCCGAATTTGCCCTCTATCTTCTTGTTATGGCAGGAATAACATATCTTATCCGTATGCTGCCAATGGTGCTTTTTAAAGAAAAGATAAAAAACCGTTTTGTCCTTTCTTTCCTCTACTATGTGCCTTATGCGGTGCTCAGTGCAATGGTAGTACCCGCAATATTTTATGCTTCGGGCAATATTATTGCCGCGGCTATCGGCTTTGCAGTGGCAGTAGCGGTGGCGTTTTTCGGAAAAGGGCTTGTAACAGTGGCAATTTGCTCCTGCGTTTCGGTATTTATTACCGAACTTGCAATTAAATATTTGTTTTAATTGTAATCTTATACGATTGACAAATCGACAAAAATCGTATATAATCATTATAGATTTTACATGACTGACGGATTTGCGGAAAAACCGCAAGGGAGTGTAAAATGTCAAGCTGATAAGAGCCAAGCCGTTTACGGTTTTGTCAGCTTATGCCGACCGTCTGGGCAATCAGTTTAAACTGATTGCCCTTTTTTGTTTCACTTTAATGCGTTAAAACACAGGAGGAAAATATGGAGCACATAAATTGGAATGGATTCACAAGCGGAGTCTGGCAGAATGAAATAAATGTAAGAGATTTCATTCAGACTAATTATAAAGAATATAAGGGAGACAGCTCCTTTTTAGCCGATGCTACTCCCCGTACCCGAGAACTTATGAAAAAACTCGAAACCCTTTTTGCTTTAGAGCGGGAGTATGGCGGAGTTCTCGATATAGATACTGTTACCGTATCCTCCCTTACAAGCTATGCCCCCGGCTATATAGATAAGGAAAAAGAGCTTATTGTCGGTATGCAGACCAACCGCCCCTTAAAAAGAGGTGTCAACCCCTTTGGCGGTATCCGTATGGCGCGTTCAGCCTGCGAAGCATACGGATATAAGCTTTCAAGTAAGGTGGAGGAGGAGTTTCAGTTCCGTACCACCCATAACGACGGTGTTTTCCGCGCATACACCGACGAGATGCGCAAGGCACGTAAATCCCACGTTATTACAGGACTTCCCGACGGATACGGCAGAGGAAGAATAATCGGTGATTACCGCCGTGTTGCTCTTTACGGTGTCGACCGCCTTATCGCAGAGAAAAAAGCCGATAAAGCAAGGCTTGGATACGCTAATATAAATATGGAGCAGGTCCGCCTGTCGGAGGAGCTTTTCCAGCAGATTACCTTTTTAGGCTTTATGAAGGAAATGGCAAAAATGTACGGCTATGATATAAGTGAGCCTGCAAAGGATACAAGAGAGGCAATTCAGTGGACCTATTTTGCATATCTTGCCGCTATTAAAGAGCAAAACGGTGCCGCTATGTCACTTGGCAGAGTTTCGACATTTTTCGATATTTATATCGAAAGGGATATAGAGCGTGGCACCCTTACAGAGGTAGAGGCGCAGGAGCTTATTGATGATTTTGTTATGAAGCTCCGCATGGCGCGTCACCTCCGCACCCCCGAATATAACGAGCTGTTCGGCGGAGATCCTATGTGGATAACCGAAGCCGTAGGCGGTATGGGTGAGGACGGACGCACCCTTGTAACAAAAAGCAGCTTCCGTATACTCAACACCCTTTACACCTTAGGCTCCTCACCTGAGCCGAATCTCACCGTTTTATGGTCGACCTCACTTCCCGAAGGCTTTAAGAAATACTGTGCAAAGGTCTCTGTGGATACCGACTCTATCCAGTACGAAAACGACGACCTTATGCGCCCCATTTACGGTGACGATTACGCTATTGCCTGCTGCGTTTCGGCAATGAAGGTGGGCAAGCAGATGCAGTTTTTCGGCGCACGCTGTAATCTTGCAAAGCTTCTGCTTATCACCTTAAACGGCGGCTACGATGCCGACAGCAAAATGGAAATCGGACCGCAGATGCCCGTAATGGACTGCGATAAACTCGATTTTGACGCTGTTATGGAGCGTTTCGACATCTATCTCAAATGGCTCTGCAACCTTTATGTAAATACAATGAATGTTATTCATTATATGCACGATAAATATGCCTACGAGAAGACTCAGATGGCTCTCCACGATACCGATGTTCACCGCTTTATGGCATTCGGTGTTGCAGGTATGTCGGTAATTGCCGATTCTCTCAGTGCTATAAAATATGCCTCTGTAAAACCCATAAAGGACGAAAACGGTTATATAGTAGATTTCGAAACGGTGGGAGATTTCCCCAAATACGGTAACGACGACGATAGGGTAGACCTTATTGCCCGTGATATGGCACATAAGGTAATTACAGAACTTAGAAAAACCCCCACCTACAGAGATGCTGAGCATACTCTTTCGGTGCTCACAATAACCTCTAACGTTTCTTACGGCAAAAACACAGGTGCTACCCCCGACGGACGTGCCGCAAAGGCCCCCTTTGCCCCTGGCGCCAATCCTATGCACAACCGCGAAGAAAACGGAGCACTTGCATCCCTTAATTCTGTTGCAAAGATAAGCTACGACGACTGTCGCGACGGTATCTCCAATACATTTTCTATTACTCCCGAGGCACTTGGAAGAGATTACTCTGAGCGTGTGGATAATCTTGTCTCGGTTCTCGACGGATATTTTGCAAATAAGGCTCATCACATCAATGTAAATGTTTTAAACCGCGAGACCCTTATGAAGGCATACGAGGACCCCAGCCTTTATCCCAACCTTACTATCCGCGTGTCGGGTTATGCCGTAAACTTCCATAAGCTGTCCCGCGAACAGCAAAAAGAGGTCATCAGCCGTACCTTCCACGAGGTAATGTAGTAATGACTAAGGGATATATAAGCTCCTTTCAGTCTATGGGCACCCTTGACGGACCTGGTGTGCGTTTTGTAGCCTTTCTGCAGGGCTGTAACCTTCGTTGCGGCTGCTGTCATAACCCTGAGACCCAGCCCCTCTCGGGTGGAGAGGAATATACTGCGGAGGAAATCGCAAAAAAAGCAGAACGCTATAAGAATTATTTCGGTAAAGAGGGTGGAATTACCCTTTCGGGGGGAGAACCCCTTTTACAGGCAGAGTTTGCCGCCGAAATATTCAGCAAGTGTAAAAAAAGGGGAATAAACACCTGCCTTGACACCTCGGGAAGCATATTAAACGATAATGTTGAAAAACTTCTCGACCTTACCGACCGCGTTCTTCTCGATATAAAATATCCCGCTGAAGAGCAGTACAGAAAATACGTGGGTTGTTCTCTGGAAGCACCGTTAAAGTTTTTAACCTATTTAAACGAAAAGGGAATTCCCACAACCCTTCGTCAGGTAATAATTCCCATCCTTAACGATACCGAGGAGAATATAGATTTTTTAAAGGGTATAATAAAAAAGCATCCCTGTATAGACAAAACAGAGCTGCTACCCTTTAAAAAGATATGCAGGTCAAAGTATGACAATCTGGGTATACCCTTTCCCTTCGAGCAATTTGCCACCCCCACAAAAGAACTTATGGACAGGCTCATTTCTATGCTTTCCTAGCCTAACTGGTTTTCCAAGATAAGTCTGAAAATATTTCGGTGATTTTTGTATTTATTGTTTAAATTTCAATAGAGCCTTCTAAAAATCTCCTAAAATCTTATCGAATAAGACCTTAAAGACGGATTTATATAGATGATATTTAAAATATGGAAGAGGCTTCCTTCTAAGTATAACAAATAACAAATGAGGTAAAGAATGCGCAATTTTAATATTTCGGGAATGTCCTGTGTCGCCTGCTCGGCGCGGGTGGAAAAGGCGGTATCCACCGTAGAGGGGGTTACCGCCTGTAATGTCAGTCTGCTTACAAACTCAATGGTTGTGGAAGGCACAGCCTCTACCGAAAGTATTATTGCTGCAGTCAAAGCAGCAGGCTACTCTGCCGCAGAAAAAGATGCTAAACAAAAACAAAGCAGGGCAGAAAAAAATAAAAACCCCCTGATTTTGAGGCTTATAATATCGGCAGCACTGCTTATAATCCTTATGTATGTTTCTATGGGAGGGATGTTCGGCCTTCCTCTGCCCACAGTCATAGATGAAAGCCCTCTTGTTGTGGCTATTATTCAGCTTGTGCTCTCGGGCGCAGTGCTTGTTATAAATCAGGCTTTTTTTATAAACGGATTTAAAGGTCTTATCAAAAAAAGCCCCAATATGGATACCCTTGTTGCTTTAGGCTCGGGTGCATCCTTTATTTACAGCCTGTGTATACTTTTTATGATGACTGCAGAGCCCTCCCACGCCCTTCTTCACAGCCTGTATTTCGAGTCGGCGGCAATGATACTAACCCTTATAACCCTCGGCAAAATGCTGGAGGCACATTCAAAGGATAAAACCACAGATGCCATAAAAGACCTGTTGGCACTTGCTCCAAAAACCGCAACCGTTATTCGAGACGGCAAGGAGAAAAGGTTAGATATATCAGAGCTTAAAAAGGACGATATATTTGTTGTACGCGCAGGGGAGAGCATACCTGCCGACGGCATCATTTTAGAGGGCGTTACCGCAGTAAACGAATCGGCACTGACGGGAGAGAGTATTCCTGCCGACAAAACGGTGGGAGACAGTGTTTCGGCTGCAACCGTAAATCAGCTGGGCTTTATAAAATGTCGGGCAACGGGAGTAGGTGAAGATACAGCACTGTCGAAAATAATAAAGATTGTCAGCGAATCTGCTGCAACAAAAGCACCCATTGCAAGGGTTGCCGATAAGGTGGCAGCGGTTTTCGTGCCTGTAGTTATTACAGTTGCCCTAATATCTGCAGTAGTATGGTTGTTGGCAGGAGAGAATATAGGATTTGCTTTAGCCAGAGGAATTTCGGTACTGGTTATCAGCTGTCCCTGTGCCTTGGGACTCGCCACACCTGTAGCAATAATGGTAGGCAGCGGCAAGGGAGCAAGGTCGGGAATACTCTTTAAAAACGCCCAGGCACTGGAGAATACAGGCAAGGCAGATATAATTGTCCTCGATAAAACGGGCACAGTCACCGAGGGGAAACCTACCGTCACCGATGTTTTGCCCTTTGACATATCCGAGGCAGAGCTTCTGTCTCTTGCCCTTTCTCTGGAATATAAAAGCGAACACCCCTTAGCAAAAGCGGTAGTAAGCCTTGCGCAAAGCAGAGGAGTAGAACCCGATGCAGTGACCGATTTCAAGGTTCTTGCAGGTAGCGGGGTAGAGTGCAGTATTGATGGCAGGAAAGCAGTTGGCGGCAGCTACAAATTTATAAAAAGTCTGTTAGATGTTGACGACAATATAACAGGCATTTATGAAGAGCTGTCCCGTCAGGGAAAAACGCCGCTGTTTTTTGTACAAGACGACCGTATTGTGGGCATAATTGCCCTCAGTGATAAAATAAAGAATGAAAGCGCAGCTGCAGTAGAGCAGCTTAAAAATATGGGCAAACGCGTCGTTATGCTGACGGGAGATAACAAAAATACCGCTAAGGCGGTAGGAAGACAGGCAGGAATCACCGAAATAATAGCAGAGGTCCTGCCCGATGGCAAGGCAGAAGCGGTAGGCAATCTTAAAAAAGAAGGCAGAGTAGTTATGGTGGGAGACGGAATCAACGATGCACCTGCTCTCAGCCTTGCAGATGTGGGCATAGCCATAGGGACAGGTACCGATATTGCTATAGAGGCAGCCGATGCCGTAGTAATGAACAGCCGACTTACAGATGTAGTGGCGGCACTAAGACTTGGCAGAGCAACACTAAGGAATATAAAGCAAAATCTTTTCTGGGCTTTTGCCTATAATACCTTGGGCATCCCCCTTGCAGCAGGATTGTTTATCCCGATTTTCGGGTGGGAATTAGAGCCGATGTTTGCCGCTGCAGCAATGAGCCTGTCTTCGCTTTGTGTCGTTACAAACGCGCTGAGACTAAACGGTGCAAAAATATACGAAAATAAAACAAAGAAGGTAAAATGTATGACAAAAACACTTAAAATAGAGGGTATGATGTGTCCTCACTGCGAGGCTCACGTTAAAAACGCACTCGAAGCGCTTGAGGGTGTAAAAGAGGTAACAGCCAGTCATAAAGAGGGTACAGCAGTTATAACCCTCTCGTCAGATGTGTCTGACGAGGTGCTGAAAGCTACTGTAGAGGCAGAGGGCTATAAGGTAAAATAGAGTAATGTCATCGGCGTGAGCAAATATTTTATGGCAACCGTAGGGCGGTGCCTTGGTGCCACCGTGAAATATTGCAAATTTGAATAACACCATAGGGGGGTTGTTTCACTAATGAAACAGCTCCTTTTTTGCATATAATCCATCGAAAAGTGTAAACTAAAACGGGGTGGATTATGAAAAACCGAAAATTAAAGACCGATACCTTAAAAATTCTCAAAAGTATCCTTCTTGTAGCAACAGGAACACTCATACTTTCCTTTGGCACAGCCATTTTTATAATTCCCTTTGACCTTGTGGTGGGCGGTGTTTCAAGTATGGCGATTCTTATAGATAAGCTTCTGCCCTTTGAGTATATCACCGTAGATATGTTGATATTTTTCATCACCTGGAGTCTGTTCCTGCTGGGGCTTATAGTCCTTGGCAGAAATTTTGCCCTTAAAACCCTTATATCGGCTACTATTTATCCTATAGGAATATCACTTTTTTCAAAGCTGGTAAGCGGGGAGGTTTTTGGCGGATTTTTCTGCCTTAAGGCGACAGAGTATACGCATATAGCCGTCATTCTCGCTTCCCTTTTCGGGGGACTTCTTGTGGGAACGGGCTGTGCTCTTGCTTTTTCGGGCGGAGGCTCTACGGGGGGTGTGGATATAATCGCTTTTATCCTTTGCAAGTTTTTCAGAAGACTTAAAAGCCCTAAGGTAATATTTATAGTAGACGCTTTAACGATACTTTCGGGTGTTTTTATTATAGGAGATATGGCACTCGCTTTGCTTGGCATCATATCGGCTTTTATCGGAGCTACGGTCATAGATAAAATATTCCTCGGAGGAAGCAGGGCATTTGTAGCGCAAATAGTATCGGAGAACCATAGCCAAATATGTAAAGAAATAATATATAAGCTCGGGCGTACCGCCACACTTACCGACGCGGTGGGAGCGTATTCGGGAAAGCCTAAGAAGATAGTCTCGGTTTCTTTCACTATGAATCAGTATGCAGAGCTTATAAATATAATAAATAACCTTGATAAAAATGCCTTCGTTACCATTCATCAGGCACACGAGATAAACGGTGAGGGCTGGACAAGATAGAACTTAAACCTCCTCGGCAGCACCCGTTGACATTCGAGGAGGTTTGTTATATAATTGATAGGTCAAAATTTGTCTGCTTGAGGTGTTTTATGGTAAAGCTTTCTCCCTCCGTACTCACAAGTGATTTTTTAACCCTCGGGGAGGTTATTCCTCAGTTTGAAGCATCGGGTGTTGATATGCTTCATCTTGATGTAATGGACGGTATCTTCGTTCCCAACATATCCTTTGGAGTTCCCGTCATAAAGTCTATCAAGGCGCATACAAGCATCCCTCTTGATGTTCATCTTATGATAGACCGTCCCCACAGGTATATAAAGGAATTCGCCTCGGTTGCCGATTGGCTGGGTTTTCACTATGAAGCAGGCTCCGACGTGGCAGAAACACTTAAAGAAATACGTGCGCTGGGCTGTAAATCCTGCCTTACCATAAAACCTAAAACCGCAGCAGAAGAGATATTCGAGTTTTTACCCCTCTGCGATATGGTGCTGGTAATGTCTGTAGAGCCGGGCTTTGGCGGACAGAAGTTTATGCCCGAAGCTCTACCCAAGGTAAAAGCACTAAGCGAAGAGGCAAAGCGTCAGGGACTAAGCCTCGAGATAGAGATAGACGGCGGAATCAATGCCGAAACCGCACCTCTTGCTGTAGACGCAGGCGCTACCGTACTGGTTGCAGGAAACTATATTTTCTCGGCTGAGAATATTCCCGAAACCGTAAAAAAAGTAAAAGCGCTATAATTTTGAGAGGGTTTCCACAGCGCCGCTTTTTATTATCTCCTGTCCGTGTTCTTCTGTAACTGCGATAAACAGAGGACAGTTAGAAATACTGTCGGCAAATTCTTTGGCAGGGCTGTTTTCTTTATCGGAGCTTATGATAAGGCGATATACTCTGCCCACCCTGTAAAAACTGCTTTGATCTGCAGTTTTTAAAGCGTAAAGTGCTCGGGACGCCTTTATTGCGTCCTCTATGGCAGAAAACTCTAAAACCGACCGTGTGGGGCAAAACTGCCCTGAGGAGTATCGTCCTTTAGAGAAATATATGTCATACCCTCCCGATAAATTGCGCATTATTTCTACGCTAACACTTAAAATATCGGGCCGTATAAGTCGGTCAGACATTGCTTTTCTTAAAAGCAACTTTAGTGCCGCTCTTATTCGCGGTGCATTACGGTCGACCCTTTCGGCACTGCCGAAAAGCTCGGTTGTTTCGGGTCTTGAAAGAGAGATACGCAAACGGTCGTCGGTGAGTTTAGAGAATATCATAAGGCCTCCAATGTATAAAAATGCCGCAAGGGGAGACACTTCTTGTCAAGAGGTGTTTTTATGTCTAAGAAAAGGGAAACGGCAAAGGAAAATATAAAACTGTTTTTAAAATCCGCCGCACTTACCGCTATAGGTCTGTTGCTGATTGTTATAGGCTTTGTAGCGGCAGGTTATTTTTTAGGCGGATAAATATGTATAAAGGAAAGATGTTATGAGTTATAAAGAGCTTAAAAGCGGTACCGACGTGCGCGGAATTGCCTCCGACATCGGCGGAAAAGCCGTAAATCTTACAGATGCCGCAGTGTACGATATAACAAGCGCATTTGCCCTGTGGTTAGCCGAAAAAAACAACCTTAAAACAAATGAGCTTTCTGTCGCAGTGGGTCACGACTCCCGCATCTCAGCAGACCGAATATCTACGGGGGTCATAAAAGCACTGTCCGATCTTGGCGTAAATGTGCTTGACTGCGGTCTCGCATCTACTCCTGCTATGTTTATGACAACCGTTGACCTACATACCTTCGGTGCGGTGCAGATAACCGCAAGTCACCACCCCTCTGACCGTAACGGTCTTAAGTTCTTCACCCGCGAGGGAGGACTTGAGAGTGCTCAGCTTTCGGAAATAATTGAGATTGCAGACAAGGGAGATTTTGCAAAGGTGCAGGGCGCACAGGTGACAAGGATAGATTATATGTCACAGTATGCCGCAGGACTTCGCAAAATGATATGTGACGCTATCGGCAAAACCGAGGAAGAAAAGCCTCTTGCGGGATATCATATAGTAGTAGATGCAGGAAACGGTGTGGGCGGATTTTATGCATTCGATGTTTTAGAGCCGATGGGCGCAGATATTTCGGGTAGCCGCTTTTTAGAGCCCGACGGAATGTTCCCAAATCACATTCCCAACCCCGAGGATAAAACCGCAATGCAGAGCATTACCGACGCTGTAATCGAAAGCAAGGCGGATTTAGGTGTTATTTTCGACACCGATGTTGACCGCGCAGGCTGTGTTGATTCCACAGGAAATGAGATAAACCGTAACCGTCTTATTGCCCTTGCCGCAATAATCGCAACCGAGGGCAGAAAGGGTGCCACCATCGTTACCGACTCTGTCACCTCGGACGGACTTAAAGAATTTATCGAAAAGGACCTTGGCTGTAAGCACTACCGCTATAGGAGAGGCTATAAAAATGTTATCGACAAGGCAGTAGAGCTTTGCACTCAGGGACTTGACTGTCCCCTCGCAATAGAGACCTCGGGTCACGCTGCTCTTCGTGAAAACTATTTCCTCGATGACGGTGCGTATCTTATAACAAAGATAGTAATTGAGCTTGGAAAGGGAAGAGACCTCAATAAGACCCTTTCTGCCCTTAAATGCCCTGCAGAGGAAAGGGAATGCCGTTTCTCGATTACCGCCCAAGATTTTAAGACATACGGACTGAGCGTTATTGAAGAGCTTGAAGCCTTTGTTTCCTCACAGCCCGAAATCTATACCGTTGCCGACGACAACCGCGAGGGTATACGTGTTTCCACAATGCATGGCTGGTTCCTGCTCCGTCTCAGCGTTCACGACCCCGTAATGCCCCTTAATTTCGAAAGCGACGAGCTGGGCGGAATAGATAAAATGATAGCTCTCATAAAGCCCTTTTTTGCAGGGTTCGAAAATCTTGATATATCGGCTCTTAAATAAGTTTAAGTGAGATGCAAACGCATCTCACTTTTTTATTTATTCATCATCGTTGTTATCGTCATTATCCGACGAATTGCAGCCGCAACCGTAACCGCAGCTGTTTGTTACACCCGAGGGGAAGAAGTCTTCGGTAGGGAATTTTATCTGTCTGAAAATATCGCAGGGTCGGTCGACACTGCAGTCGCACTGCTTTTCGGGAATACAGTAATCGTATACAGGCACCAGCACCTGAACATTACGAACAAGCTGAACTACCGTAAACAGACCAATAGTCACATAGATTGCAGGACTGCCGTCGGGCAGATCTGTAATAACCGGACCGCCGATATAGTCGGTTATACATTCGGGGATAAGACCTACGTTGTCAAAGGTGTCTACAACCTCACTGAGTCTTGAAGAGAGTGCAATGGGATCTACTGCCTGAACAACGCATCTGGGAGAGCCCGAGGGTCTTCTGCCGCAAATGTCGGGGCAGTTTTCTGCAGGATTGTCGCTTGAGAAGGTGCGAACATTGCCTTCGCCGCCGTAAAGCACCGCCTTTTTGTTAAAGAGGGAGAGACCGCGCACTTCGGTGGGACAGGTGCCTGCTGCCGAGTATACATCTAAGGTTATAAGGAAGAAAAAGGTAATATCACAGGAATAACAGCCGCGGTTGAGATTTACGGGCTCAACATCAATAAGTGCATAAACCGCCTCAGCAGATCTTATTTTAACGCTTACCGCCTCTGCTACGACTGCCTGACCTGCCTCACTGAAGTATACTCTTATGTCCTCAAGGCAATCTCTGTCACAGCAAGAGTCGAAAACTCTTCCCGCATCTATACACACAGCCTCTCTGAAACTTCCGTTTATTTCACGTCCGTTTGTGTTTTCTGCCATGGAAAGACCTCCAGATAAGTATTGAAAAGGGGTGTTTACGCCCCGTCTCTAACCTATTATATGAAAAAGCGGAATGTGCGACACAAAAAACAGTGGACAGGTTACAGTGGACAGTTGTAGAGGTTTCGTCCATTTTAAATATTCCTTGTTGTGCAAAGGTGTGTTGTATGGTAAAATATAGTAAAAGATATAAGGAGGGGACAGAGTGAAAGAAAGACAGTCCTTGTCGGTCATACCTGAGGCTCTGAAAACATTGCTCGTTGCAAAGGGCCTGCTCACAGGCGAAATTCTTGTTTTTGCCGAGGCAGATATGGATATTTTCTGCGAGTTTCGCCGTCATATTCTCGTTCTTTGCAGGGATAAGCTGATATTCGGTTACAGCTCAGATACGGGCATAACCGAAAAAAACATAGGGAACATTCCCTTTGATAGCTTCACTTTCGAGGAAATAGCCCTATCAAGGCTTTCTGCCCCTGCAATAGACACCTTCGTGGTGGGTGGCACCTTTCGTGTGGCGGTAGATGGAGAGCAAAAACGCATCTGCGCCTTTACAAACACCTATAAGGGAAGAATAAACCGCCTTAAAGATATTTTAAATACCCTTATTAGGGGGGAAGAAATAAAGGAAGAACGGCTTTTTGAAGATATAAGGGAAGAATTTTGTCCCAAATGCGGAATGAAATATCCCGATAGGGGCAGAAGGGTATGCCCAAAGTGTGCCGATAAACGGGCAACCTTTTTCCGTCTTGCATCATACTTTAAAAACCACAAGCTGTATATTGCCGCAATATGTCTGCTCTGCATCTTGTCCGCCCTTGTAAATTCTGTGTGGCCTATGCTCAGCGGAAGTTGGCTTTACGACGGTGTTCTGGCTAAAAATATCGATAACAGTGTCTTTTCGGCACTGCCTATTAAGGATTTTTCGGTGTGGCTACTCCTGCTTGTCCTCACAATGGTAGCAGTAAAGTTTTTGCAGCAGCTTTTCGGCATTATTCAGGGAAGACTTGTTGCAAAAATAGTTCCCGAGGTGGTTGCAACCATTAAAAAGAGGGTTTTTTCCACCATTGAGCATCTGTCGGTCTCCTTTTTCACAGGAAAAGAAACGGGAGGTCTTATGACCCGCATCACAGGAGATGCCAACGAGGTCACTAACATATTTATAGACGGTCTGCCCTACATACTGCCAAACCTTTTTACCATAATTTTCTCTTGTGCAGTAATGTTTGCCACCAACCCCCTACTTGCTATAGTGGCAGTAGCAACACTGCCTCCTGCAGTCATCATAAGTATAAAGCTTGAGCCTGTGCTCTGGCACTTTAACAGCCGCCGCTTTCAGACCCAGCGTGATTTTCGTGCAAAGCTCAACGACAACCTTACAGGTGCCCGTGTAGTAAAGGCATTCGGCAGGGAAGAAAGCGAAAGTCAGCGTCTTGCCAAGGCAAATACAAACCTCGCAAACGCTCAGATGGATGCGATGAATTTTGATATTAAATACACAGCCCTTTACCACATTGCCCAGTCACTCTCCTCGGTGTTCACCTTTGTTATCGGTGCCTGCTTTGTCCTTTCAGTATTTAAACCTCAAATGACCTATGGCACACTGATGACCTTTACGGGCTATGTCTCTCTTCTGTCAGGTCCTGCAAATTTCTTTTCTTACATATTCCGTTGGTGGTCAAATTCAATGAATTCGGCTCAGCGAATTTTCGAAATACTCGACGCTGTACCCGAGGTTTCAGAAAAGCCCGATGCCGCACCCAAGCCCGAAATGCAGGGCGAAATAACCCTTAAAAATGTTACCTTCAGATATGAAGAAAACCGCGATATACTAAAGGATATTTCCCTTCATATCGAGGCGGGCAAAATGCTTGGAATTGTGGGAAAATCGGGCGCGGGAAAAACTACTCTTGCCAATCTCATAGCCCGTCTTTACGATGTTAATGAGGGTGAGATACTTATAGACGGTACTGATGTACGCGAAATGCGTTTTTGTGATATTCGAAAAAATGTTGCGCTTGTAAGTCAGGAGACCTATATTTTCAAGGGTACCGTATTCGATAATATTGCCTATGCCAACCCTGAGGCAGACCGCAAACAGGTTATAGCTGCAGCCGTTGCTGCAGGTGCTCACGACTTTATATGCAAACTGCCCGACGGGTACGATACCGAGGTGGGAAGCGGAGGCAGAGAGCTTTCTGGAGGAGAGCGTCAGCGCGTATCCATTGCCCGTGCCATACTTGCCGACCCGAGGATTCTCATTCTCGACGAGGCAACCGCCGCCGTTGACACCGAAACCGAAAAAAACATTCAGGCAGCACTGAAAAAGCTTATTGAGGGCAGGACAACACTCTCTATTGCCCATCGTCTTTCAACCCTCCGCGATGCAGACGAGCTTATCGTTATTGACCGAGGTCGGATAACCGAGCAGGGCACTCACAGGGAGCTTATGCTCAAAAAGGGCGAATACTTCAAGCTCTATCAGATTCAAAGCAAGGCACTCGCAATGCGAGGTATAGGAGATTAAAATGAAGGAAATTGAAAAGGATATACTCAAGGCAGAACAACAAGAGGTTGAAAAGCTTTTAGAAATTAAAATCATAAATAGCTCAAACGCCTTATTTACCGAAACCGCAGGCGGACTTCTTACCCTTAAACTGGACGGCGAGGATAAGGGACAGGTAAATGTAATACGCACCTTCCCCTTTACCGATTCCGACAGCTTTCTGTCGGTGCGTGTGGCAGACGACAAACAGCAGGAGCTGGGGCTTATCGAAAGTCTTTCTGATTTTGACCCCGATACGGTAAAAATCATAACCCGTCAGCTCGAAATGCGCTATTTTATGCCTCAAATACTTAAAATATACTCCATAAAAGAGGAATACGGCCATACCTATTGGTATGTTCTTACCGATAAGGGTGAATGTCGTTTCACAAGCCCCTCAGGCTCTGCAGGTGCTGTGATGCGCAAGGAAAACAGAGCAATAATCCGCGATTGCGACCAGAACCGTTACGAAATTAAGGATGTCACAAAGCTTACCGCCAAAGAACTGAAGAAGTTAGACCTTTATTTATAGGAGTACAGGATGAATCTTAACATTATTCTACCCGAAAAATATCGGCAGAAGCTCAGCGGTTTTACAAATCTTCCTCCCATATACTGCATAAAGACCGATATAGGCACTAACGGACGGTTTACCGACGATTTTTATATTGGTGCTACCGAAAAAGAGGTCTTTTTGTTTGAAGGAGAGACCCACCGAATTATACCTATAGAAAACTGCAGCACAACCGACTGCCGAAATCTTGTTAACGGCGCAATGCTTACCCTCACCGTAGACGGGGAGGAAGAGATAATTGCCCGTACAAGCAAGCTTCATATTTCCCGTCTGTCCTGTATTGCAAAGGGTATAAAGCTACTTTGCGAGGGTCAGACCGAAAAAAGGGTTATAAACCGCGAAAGGGAAAAATACTGTCTAAGCTGCGGCAGAATACTCCCTGGCACCGACCACTGCCCTAAATGTGATAAGGAACACCGAAACCTGAACCGACTGCTTAATATATGTAAGCCTCACTCGGCAATTCTTACTGCAGTTATACTGCTTATGCTGTTTGGCAGTGCTATAGACCTTTCGGTGCAGTTTGTTCTGCGCTATTTTGTCGACGGATATCTGGTGCCGGGCAAGGGGAACGCAATAGATATACTTGTATTTTTCATTGTATATTTCGGCATTACTATGGTATCTGCCGCAGGCTACCTTTTCAGAACATATCTTTGCAATAAGCTGGGAGTACGGGTCACCCACAGACTTCGAGGACAGCTTGATGACCACATTCAGCGGCTTTCCCTGTCTTTTATAAACAAGCGCAGTACGGGTGCGGTCATAGAGCGCGTTTCAAACGATACAAACCATATAAGAGGCTTTATATGCGACTGCTTCTGTAATATGTTCAGTATGCTTATAACCCTTGTGGCTCTCGCAGTGCTTATGCTTATCCTCAACTGGAAACTGGCAATAGCTGCATTTGCCTTTGCCCCTGTAACAATAATCTGCGCCCGTACCTTCTGGCCCAAGATCAGAAGAATATATCACCATCAGTTCCGTCGTGCAGACCGAATACAGAACAAACTACAGGATGTACTCTCGGGAATCCGCATAGTTAAAACCTATGGCAAGGAAAGGGAAGAGGTAGAGGAGTTCTGCGAGCTTAACGACAAGCTTGCCGAGGTGCAGAAGAATAACGAAAAGTTTTTTGCAACCTTCTTTCCGCTGCTTTCCTTAGGACTTGCCTTCGGCACCTATCTTATAACATATCTAGGCGGTATGGGTGTTCTTGAGGGAAGTATGACACAGGGTGAGCTTATGCAGTTTATTTCCTATGCGGGTATGCTGCTGGGCCCTCTTTCATGGATGTCCTTCCTGCCTCGTCGCATTGTTAATATGACCACAAGCCTTGAGCGTATTTACGATGTGCTGGACGAAAAGCCCGAAATCGAAAACAGCGAAAACGCCACCCGAAAAGAGATAGAAGGCGATATAAAAATAGATAATATCACCTTTGGTTATAATTCCTATGAGCCTGTGCTGGAGGGCTTGACCCTCGATGTAAAAAAAGGTGAAATGATAGGTCTTGTAGGCTCTTCAGGTTGCGGAAAATCAACCCTTATAAACCTTATTATGCGTCTTTACGATGTAGACGAGGGAAGTATATATATTGACGGAACAAACCTTAGAGATATGGAGGTCACCTCTTATCACAGCCAGATAGGGGTAGTGCTTCAGGAGACCTTCCTTTTTGCAGGTACTGTCCTTGATAATATTCGCTTTGCAAAGCCAGATGCCTCTCTTTATGAGATAATCAGTGCCGCAAAATATGCCAACGCCCACGAGTTTATATGCAAACTCCCCGACGGATATAACACCTATATAGGCGAGCGCGGTCATATGCTCTCAGGCGGTGAAAAGCAGAGAATAGCCATTGCCAGAGCTATCCTTACAAATCCTAAAATACTTATCCTCGATGAGGCAACCTCAGCACTTGATACCGAAAGCGAGTATCAGATTCAACAGGCATTCGAAAGACTTCGCAAGGGAAGAACAACCTTTGCTATTGCGCATAGACTGTCGACCCTTCGTAATGCCGACCGAATTGCCGTTATCGACAAGCATAAAATCGCAGAGCTCGGCACCCATAATGAGCTTTTAAGGCTTAAAGGCATCTATTACGGTCTTGTAATGGCACAGCTTGAAATGAATAAAACAAAGGAATAAAAAAATGCAGGTCAAGGGATAACCAAACCATTGGGGCTCGAATCAGGTTTTGGAAGACAAATTTTTCGCTATACTGCGTCAAAATACTCGCAAATCCACCCTTTAAGGCAAGTTCGGGTTTAAAGGGTTTGGTTACCTTTAGCGGGGTAAGTATTGCTCTACTAAAGGCGTCCCAACCACCTATATTTTTTGCAACTGGTGCCGACAGTTTCAAGTTAAGTCATAAAAAAGTCTTGATTTTTTACCCATAATGGAATATAATGTTCACACTGCGCCGGTGTGTTGGAATTGGCAGACGAGGCGGACTCAAAATCCGTTGGTAGCGATACCGTGCGGGTTCGACCCCCGCCACCGGCACCATTAAAGAGGAAATACAGCCGCAAGGTTGTATTTCCTCTTTATTTTATGAGAGGAAGGGTCGAACCCTCAGTTATTCTGCTTGACTTTAAATTGCAATAAGATTATAATTTTTTGTAATAATCCATAGTTTTTTGGCAAACTGTTAGAACGAGCCGACTGGCAGGCAGGACAAAACGGACTCGGCGTTACAGTGTCTTTCGGAGAATAATTTTACAAAAACAGCGGAGGAAGCAGTATGAATTTTTTAGAAGAAAGAATTATAAAGGACGGAATTATAAAACCCGGCAATGTCCTTAAGGTCGACAGCTTTTTAAACCATCAGATGGATATATCCCTCTTAGACCAAATCGGCAAAGAATTTCACCGCCGTTTCGGTGACAAAAAGATAACCAAGGTGCTCACAATTGAAGCGTCGGGTATTGCTATTGCATATCCCGTAGCGCGTGAGTTCGGTGTACCGTTGGTTTTCGCCAAAAAGGCAAAATCCGTAAATATTGACGGGGATGTTTATGTTGCCGAGGTGGAATCCTTTACCCACAAAAACAAAAATCAGGTGATTGTCTCTAAAAAGTACATATCCGAAGAGGATAATATCCTTATCATAGACGATTTTCTTGCAAACGGCTGTGCGCTTCAGGGACTTATCTCTATTGTAGAGTCTGCAGGTGCCACCGTTGCAGGACTTGGTATTGCTATAGAAAAGGGCTTCCAAATAGGGGGCAGAGTTATCAGAAATTTAGGATATCATCTTGAATCTCTTGCAATAGTCGACGCAATGGATGCCGAAAAGGGTACAATAACCTTCCGCGAACAGGAATAACAAAGGGGCTGCCTCATTTTTAGTGAGACAGCCCCTTTTTTAGTGCCGAGGGCCAAGGGCTAAGGGACGAGGGAAATGTGTGCCTTGCGGCACGAAAATATAAACGGTGCGTGTATGCCTCCCTTGGAGCCTTTGTTTTTCGCAAAGCTTCGCGGCAGTCGTAGGGCGCGTCCGTCTCGGCGCGCCGTGAGACATTGCAAATTTATCGAAAACCAAACGGCTCCCGCCGTGGTGTACTTATAAAAATGTCATTCTGAGCATCTGTGATGCGAAGAATCGCAAATTTGATGAAAATGCCCATATAAGCACATCATCCCGAGAGATTCTTCGTCGCCCCGCTCCTCAGAATGACACACATAATAAATTTAACGGCATCCGTCTGTTCGCTGTCCTCTGTCCACTGCAACCTTTAAATTTTTTAATATTTTCCTCTTGATTGAACTGCGTTTATAGTATATAATATATTAAATATTGATAAAATGGAGATAATATGTCAAGTAACATTTCAAATAGTGAGATTCTCTTGTCTTTGCAGGGATATACTCAAAGGGTAAAAGAAATACTACCCACACTATATTCTCATCAGCCTCTTGCCTGTATAAATACCTACGGCTGTCAGCAAAATGTGTCGGACAGCGAAAAAATTAAGGGCATAATGGAGTCTATGGGCTACGCTCTTACCGAAGACTATACTAAGGCCGATTTTGTGCTTTTCAACACCTGTGCAGTGCGCGGTCACGCCGAGGATAGGGTGTTCGGAAATATAGGCCGCACCAAGCAGCACAAAAAGGAAAAAGAAAAGGTGCTTGTGGCAGTATGCGGGTGTATGGCACAGCAGCAGATAGTCTGCGACAAGATAAGGAAAAGCTATCCTTATGTGGATATGGTTTTCGGCACACACCATATTCAGAAGCTTCCCGAATATATCTATAAAAGGCTTACAGGCTCTGCCAGAATTTTCGACATCTCAGACGATTTTAACGAAGTAGTAGAGGGACTTCCCATTCACCGCGACGGCAGAATTAAGGGTTGGCTTCCCATAATGCACGGTTGCGACAACTTCTGTACCTATTGCATAGTGCCCTATGTACGAGGCAGAGAAAAATCGAGACTGCCCGAGGATATTATAGCCGAAGCCAGGCAGATGATAGCGCAGGGCTTTAAGGAGATTATGCTTCTGGGTCAGAACGTAAACTCCTACGGAAAAGGACTTGACTGCGATATAAACTTTGCAGAGCTTCTCCGCAGAATAAATGCCTTAGAGGGTGATTTCCGCATCCGTTTTATGACCTCTCACCCCAAGGACTGCACTATGGAGCTTTTAGATGCCGTCCGCGACTGCGAAAAGGTAGAAAAGCATCTGCACCTGCCCTTTCAGTCGGGAAGTGACCGGATACTTAAGGCTATGAACCGACGCTATGACAGTACAGGCTACCTTAACCTTATCGCCGAGGCAAAACGGCGCATACCCGATGTAACCTTTACAAGTGATATTATCGTAGGCTTCCCTGGTGAGACCTATGAAGACTTTCTTGAGACCCTCAGGGTAGTCAGAGAGGTTGAATTTCAGGCACTCTTCACCTTTATCTACTCTCCGCGAAACGGCACACCCGCAGCCTCTATGCCCGACCCCATATCCCGCGAGGAAAAGGGTAAATGGTTCAGTGAGCTACTTGCCGAACAGGAAGAAATATCAAAGAAAAACTATCAGTCCTATGTGGGTACTACCCACCGTCTCCTTTGCGACGATGTCATAGGAAATGGAAAGCTTTCGGGCAAGACACTCTCTGCCGTAGATGTGGAGTTTGAGGGAGACGAGTCTCTACTCGGTCAGTTCGTCACTGTAAGGGTTGACCGATTTACAAATGTTCTAGAAGGAACAATAGTCTAAAAGAAAGAAGAGTTTAAAATGGATATTATCGAACTTACACGCACCTTAGGTGCCGAAATACAGAAGACCGAAGAGTACAAGCGTTTTATGACCGCTAAGGAGAAAAACGATAAGGACGAGGCTCTTCAAAAGCAGATAGGAGACTTTAATCTTCTCAAAATGCAGCTTGACACAGAGCACGAAAAAGAAGAAAAGGACGAGGCAAAAATACTTGAAATAAACGAAAAGATTGTAGAGCTTTATAACATCATTGTTTCGGGTGACGCTATGACCGAGTTCAACAACGCCTATGCTGACTATAAGGCACTCACCGACAAAATCTCAAACATTCTCCTTATGTGCGAAAACGGAGAAGACCCCGCCACCTGTGAGCCCTCATCCTGCTCAGGAAATTGCTCCTCCTGCGGCGGATGCCACTAAAAAAATAAAAATCTAACGAAAGGAATGATACTATGGCAGAGCTTTCTCCTATGATGCGTCAGTATATGGAGATAAAAAGCCGCAATACAGACAGTATTCTTTTTTTTCGTCTGGGCGACTTTTATGAAATGTTCTTCGAAGACGCCAAAACCGCCTCGGAAGAGCTTGACCTTACCCTCACGGGAAGAGATTGCGGACAGGAAGAGCGTGCCCCTATGTGCGGAGTTCCTTTCCACAGTTGCGAATCATATATAGCCCGTCTCGTTGCAAAAGGCTACAAAGTAGCCATTTGTGAGCAGATGGAAGACCCTGCAGCCGCAAAGGGCATAGTAAAGCGGGATGTTGTGCGCATCATAACCCCGGGTACCGTAATCGAAGACAGTATGCTGCAGGAGGATAAAAACAACTATCTTGCCACTCTGTACTTCACAAAGGAGTCGACAGCCCTCTGCTTTGCAGATGCATCTACGGGAAAAGCCTTTGTAACCGAGATTTCGGGCAGTAATATTCAGCAAAGGGTAATAAATCAGCTTGCCCGTTTTGCCCCTGCTGAGATAATCACCACTAAAGAGCTGGAAATGAATCCCCGCATTACCGAATATCTTAAAAACATGACCGATTGTATGATAACGGTCAGAGAAAATGCCTTTTTCAGCTCTGCAGACAATGAAGAGCTTGTTAAAAACCATTTTGGTGTAATAAGTGCCGAAAACCTCGGCATCCCCGCAGGAAGCCCCGCAGTTTTCGCCCTTGGCGCCACACTTGCCTATGTTTATGAAACGGGCGGAAATAAGAGCATTTCCATCGGCGAGGTAGAAAGCTATTCCACCAGTGAGTATATGTACCTTGACTATACCGCTGTAAGAAATCTCGAGCTTTGCGAGACCATGCGTTCTAAGTCTAAAAAAGGCTCACTTCTCTGGGTGCTCGATAAAACCAGAACCGCAATGGGTAAAAGAATGCTCAGAAGCTGGATAGAACAGCCCCTTATCGACCTTTTTGCCATTGACGAGCGTCTTAATGCCGTTGAGGAGCTTTTCGGAGATACGATGCTTCGTGGTGAGCTTATGGAATATCTTTCGGGTATTCGCGATTTAGAGCGACTTCTTACCCGAATAGTCTACCGCACCGCAAATGCAAAGGATTTAAACACCGTTGCCGACACCTGTGCTAGACTGCCCTACATAAAACAGACCCTCTCGGGCGCAAGGTCCAAAATGCTTACAAAGCTTCACGCAGAGCTTGATACCCTGTCTGATATTCACGAGCTTATCAAGTCTGCCATCGATGACGAGCCCCCTGCCATAATCCGCGAGGGCGGAATGTTCAGAAAGGGCTTTAACTCAGAACTGGACGAGCTTATATACATCATTGAAAACGGCGCAGGCATCGTCACCGAAATCGAAAATCGTGAAAAAGAGCGCACGGGAATTAAAAATCTTCGTGTCCGCTTCAATAAGGTCTTCGGCTATTATATCGAGGTCACAAACTCCTATAAGGAGCTAGTACCTGAGGACTATATCCGCAAACAGACCCTTACAAACTGCGAACGCTTCATAACCGAGGAGCTTAAAACCCTCGAAGCCCGTATTATAGGAGCTAAGGACCGCAGAGAACAGCTTGAATACGAGATGTTCGAAAATATGCTCTCTGCTTTGGCGGATCAGCTTAAACGCTTTCAGACCTCTGCCGAGGTTATCGCCCTGATAGACTCACTTTGCTCCCTTGCCGAAACAGCAGTGCAAAACGACTATATCCGCCCCCGTCTTAATGAAGAGGGAATAATCAGCATTCAGTCGGGCCGTCATCCTGTGGTGGAAAAGGTGATTAAAACACCCTTTGTATCCAACGACACCTATTTAGACCTTAAGGACGACCGCTGTGCGGTTATAACAGGCCCCAATATGGCAGGTAAATCCACCTATATGCGTCAGGTAGCACTTATAACCCTTATGGCGCAGATAGGCTCCTTCGTTCCTGCACAGTCGGCAAATATCAGCATAGTAGATGCCATTTTCACCCGCGTGGGAGCATCCGACGATCTTGCTTCGGGACAGTCGACCTTTATGGTTGAGATGAGCGAGGTAGCATCAATAATTAAAAATGCAACCTCACGCAGTCTGCTTATCCTTGATGAAATAGGCAGAGGCACCTCTACCTTCGACGGAATGTCCATAGCACGTGCAGTGCTTGAATTCGTTGCCGATAAGCGCAAGCTCGGTGCAAAGACCCTTTTTGCAACCCACTATCACGAGCTTACTGAGATGGAAAACGAGCTTAAGGGTATAAGAAACTATAACATTGCCGTTAAAAAACGCGGTGATGACATAACCTTCCTCCGCCGAATACTCAGAGGAGGGGCAGACGACAGCTACGGTATCGAGGTAGCAAAGCTTGCGGGAATTCCCGAAGGAGTTATAAACCGCGCCAAGCAGATACTTGAAAAGACCCTGAGCGAGGGTGTAACTGTTACCAGAACGGTTAGGACTGACGACCTGCAAATGCCCCTTACCTTCGGAAGAGGGGACGAAATAATAGACGATCTAAAAACTATGGATGTAAATGTACTCACCCCCATAGAGTGTATGAGTATTTTGTCCGAGCTTTCTAAAAAAGCAAAAGAGCTTTAAACTTAAGGAGATGATTTTATGGCAGATATTCAGCTTTTACCAAAGGAAATAGCAGAGCTTATCGCTGCTGGCGAGGTCGTAGAACGTCCTGCATCTGTCATAAAAGAGCTTGTAGAAAATGCGATTGACGCAGGTGCAGATAAAATAGTTGTGGAAATTCAGCGTGGCGGAATTTCCTATATGCGTGTCACCGATAACGGTTGCGGAATAAAGCCCGAGCAGGTACCTACCGCCTTTATGCGTCATGCCACAAGCAAGATAAAAAGCGAGGCAGATCTTTTTAAAATTGCTACCCTTGGCTTTCGCGGAGAGGCTCTTGCCTCAATAAGCGCAGTAGCAAAGGTCGAAATGCTGACCAAATCTCCCGAGTGTGATAGGGGCGTGCGATATGTCATAGAGGGCGGAGTCGAGAACGAGTGTGACGAGGCAGGCTGTCCCGACGGTACAACCATTATTATCCGCGACCTTTTCTTTAACACCCCCGCCCGTATGAAATTTCTTAAAAAGGATGTTTCGGAGGCTACTGCTGTGGCAGCGGTAGTAGACGCAATTGCCCTTTCCCATCCCGAAATATCTGTTAGATTTATTAAGGATTCAAAGCCAATGCTTGCAACCTCAGGAGACGGAAAGCTTGCATCTGCGGTTTATGCCGTACTTGGAAGAGAATTCTCCTCCGGTCTTATTCCTGCAGATTCGACCACCTCAGGAATTCGCGTTTCGGGTCTTATTTGCAAGCCTGTATATTGCCGTCCCACAAGAGGCGGACAGTATTTCTTTTTAAACAACCGCTTTATTCGCTCGGGCGTTATAGCAAAGGCGCTGGATCAGGCATACAAAAGCACTGTTATGGTAGGCAAATTTCCTGCCTGCGTGCTGAGTATAGAACTCCCCTTTGACAGGGTGGACGTTAATGTTCATCCCGCCAAGACAGAGGTTCGTTTTTCAGACGAAAAGGCTATTTTTGAAGCGGTTTATTATGCCGTTAAAAACGCTCTCGTTCAGGGCGACAGCCGTCCTCAGCTCGAGCTTAAGGAGAAAACCGAACCCAAAAAGCAAGAAACCTTTCAGAGCATGAGCGTGGAGGAGTATAAAAATCGTTTTGCCTCGGCGGAAAAGAAAAAAGATACCCCTGCCGAACAGCTTTACGGCGGTGTTCGTCCCTCATATAACCATAAATCAGGCACTGCTTCCGACGTCGGCAAGAAAGCCGTAACAGGACTTTCGGCACTGTCTGATTATACAAAGTCAATTATTTCTAATAGTACAGCCAAAACAGAGCAAGCAGAAAAAACGGAAGACAAAAATCAACCCGAAGTAATAGCAGAGGAAAAGAAAGAACCGCCCGTATACGAGCAGATAATCTCTGCCTTTTCCGACGGAGAGGCCCAGTTTGAAAACACCTCCTTTATGGAGGATACCGAAATAGAGTTCCGTTATATCGGAGAGGCTTTCAGAACATATCTTATCGTTCAGTATAAGGGAAGCATCTGGTTTATCGACAAACACGCCGCCCACGAGCGTATTCTTTACGAAAAGCTTAAAGCTGAGGGTGTGCCCGAGGTGCAGACCCTGCTTTCTCCCGTATCTGTAACCCTGTCCCGCGAGGAACACCGCGCAGTGCTGGATAATCTCGATCTGCTCTTAAAGGCTGGCTTCGAAATAGAAGAGTTCGGTACGGTTTCTGTGCTTGTAAGGGCAGTGCCTGCAAGTCTTGTTAAAACCGATATAATGTTCCTGGTCTGCGATATTGCGGCAAATCTTGTAAAGTACGGAAAAGCCGAAACCGAGATACTCGACGACCTTTATCATAACATCGCCTGCCGAAGTGCAATAAAGGGCGGAAATATGCAGTCCGAGGCCGAAATGGAAGAGTTCGCAAGGAGAATAATCTCCTCTGACGATATTATGTACTGCCCCCACGGCAGACCCGTTGCCTTTGAGCTTAAAAGAAGCGAACTGGAAAAACAGTTCGGCAGAACAAAATAGGTGGCGCTATGAATAAAATACCCATAGTTGCCGTTGTAGGCCCAACAGCCTCGGGCAAGACCGCCCTTGCGGTAGAACTTGCCAAAAAGCTTGACGGAGAGATAATTTCCTTCGATTCTATGCAGATATATAAGGGTATGCACATCGCATCTGCCGCCCCCGATATGGAGGAGCGTCAGGGAGTGCCCCACCATCTGCTCGAATTTTTAGAGCCTAGCGAGAGCTTTTCGGTGGCAGATTTCAAAACAGTCGCAACAAGCTGTGTAAAGGATATAGTCTCACGCAGTAAGGCGGTAATAATCGCAGGCGGCACAGGACTTTATATAAACAGTTTTATCGATAATATCCTTTTTACAGAAGAGGAAATCGACCAAAAACTCAGGGACAGTCTCGGTGCCGAATACGACCGAATCGGCGGTGAGGCTATGATAGAAAAGCTTCGCACCTTCGACCCCGAAACGGCAGATAAACTTCACCCAAACAATAAAAAGCGTGTGATACGCGCCTTCGAGATATATAAAACCTCGGGGGTCACAATGTCACAGCAGCTAAGATACTCAAAAACCGAAGAATCGCCCTACATACCCTTTATGCTGGGTCTTACCTTCTCTGACAGAGAGCTTCTTTACGAACGCATTAACAAAAGGGTAGATATAATGCTTAAAAACGGACTTCTTATGGAGGCTCAGGCTATGTTCAGCTCTGGGGCGTCGGGCACAGCGGTGCAGGCAATAGGACATAAGGAGTTTTACCCCTATTTCAGAGGGGAGATAACCCTGAGCGAAGCTACTGAGCTTTTAAAGGCAGAGACCCGACGGTACGCTAAAAGACAGCTTACATGGTTTCGCAGGGATGAGCGGATAAACTGGATATATCGGGATGTTACCGAGGATATAACAGGCGAGGCACTCAGAGTACTTGAAAGGAATGGTTATTTTGGAAAAACGACATAAGCTGATAAAATTTATAATCGGCGCGTGTATACTGTTTTTTCTCGCATATCAGTATTATGTTGGATTTTATTCCTCCATTACTACCGAGTCGGCTATGCAATTCGAACATACCGACGGTATAGACACTGTTGCCACCTTTATCCGTAACGAAGTTACAGTAACCTCAAAGCATAACGGTACGATACACTTCCTTGTAGGTAACGGCGAAAAGGTTGCAAAGGACGGAAAAATAGCCAACATTTACGAAAATGATGCGGCATCCTCTGCCGCGTCCAGAATAAAGGAAATAGATGAGCAGCTGGAGATTATCTCCGAGATAGAGGGCTATAATGCTTCTACCGCCGTAGATGTCAACACTATAAACGACCGCATAAAAGAACACCTGAACAACTTTGTATATACCACACAGGACGGAAGATTTTCAGACGTAGGAAACAGTGTATCGGAGCTTCTCACTATGCTCACCCGAAAGCAGGTTGCCACAGGAGAGCAGAACGATTTCGGTGCCCTTAAAGAATCACTTCTGTCTGAACGAAGCAACCTCAGTAAGGCTATGGGGGAGCCCAAGGGAGACATAAGTGCAAAAACTGCAGGCTATTTTGTCTCAAAGGCAGACGGATTTGAAAACAGTCTTACCATAGACGAGCTGTCCTATTACGACGCAGAGTATCTTAAGGGCCTTGAGGAAGAAAAGGTACCTGAGGATGTTATAGGTAAAATAGTTTACGACTATCAGTGGTACATTGCCGCACCTGTATCTCTCAGTGAGTCTATGCACTACAAGGTAGACCAGAGTGTTACTCTGCTCACAGATGCAACCTCTGCTCCCCGTCTTACCGTAACGGTAGACAGAATAAATCTGTCTGAGGAAGGGGACGATGCAGTCATAGTCTTTCGATGCAGTGAAATGAACAGCGAGCTTGCGTCTATGAGAAACAGTACCGTTACCATCCTTAAGGATGAATACAGCGGAATCAGGGTGAACAGTAAAGCACTGAGGGTTGTAGACGGTGTAACGGGAGTATATGTGGTGTCGGGTCTCGAGTCTAAATTTGTGGCGGTAGATATAATCTATTCTTCCGACGATTACGCTATATGTGAGCTTAACACAAGCGATTCAAAAAAACTCAGGCTCTATGATGAGATAATAGTGAAAGGTAAAAATCTTTATGACGGAAAAATCATCTTTTGATATTTTTAATGAGAACTACCGAATTATCGAAGAAAATATCTGCTCTGCAGCAGAGTCTGTGGGTAAAAAGCGTGAGGATATAATACTTCTTGCCGCTACAAAGACCGTTTCCACCGATGTGATAAATCACGCCATTGCTTCGGGCATAAAATATATCGGCGAAAACCGTGTGCAGGAATTTTTGTCCAAAGAAAAGGAGCTTTCGGATTCCGCCCACCGCCACTTTATAGGACATCTTCAGTCAAACAAGGCTAAGGATATTGTAGGCAGAGTAGAAATGATACAGTCGGTACATTCACTGAAACTTGCAACCCTTATCGGCAAGCTGTCGGTAGAAAAGGGAATAACCACCGACATACTGCTCGAAGTTAATATCGGTGCCGAAGAAAATAAATCGGGCTTTTTAAAGGAAGAACTGGACGAAGCAATAGGCAAAATTGCTCAAATAGATGGCATAAGGCTTAAAGGACTTATGACTATACCGCCTATTTGCGAAAAAAATTCCGAAATAATACCTTTTTTTGAGGAAATGTATAAACTGTTTATTGACAATAGACACAAAAAAATAGATAATGTTAGTATGGACTATCTGTCTATGGGTATGTCGGCCGACTATGCTGAGGCTATAAAATGCGGAAGCAACCTTGTGAGAGTCGGCACCTCACTGTTTGGAAAAAGAAATTATAATATATAAGTAAGGAGTAGAAAAATGGCAATAAAAGACATCTTCAAAAATCTTACAAGCTTTGACGAAAACGATATGGACGACGGCTATGAGGATAATAACGAAGAGGCAGCAGAGCCCAAGGTAAAAAAAGAAGCACCTGTAAGACGCAGTGTTGATAGAAGAAACACCTCTTCAGCAGGTACCGCAATGAAGGTCGTTATCGTTCGCCCCGAGGTTTTCGACGAGGTAGCAGGTATTGCAGATCAGCTTATTCAGGGAAAAACCGTAGTATTAAACCTTGAAACCTGCAATAAGGATATAACCCGCCGCATAGTAGATTTTATGAGCGGTGCCGCTTATGCCCTCTCTTGCAAACTTAAAAAGATAGCAAACAACACCTTCCTTATCGTGCCTGAGCACACCGATATTGCAGGAGAGCTTTCTTTAGATGATTTTGACGAGCAGAATTATTATCTTTAATGGACGCGCAGCTTCTTGCCTCCCGCATACGCGATGCTGTGCGGTTGTGCGATAATACCGCCTTTCCGAAGTTTGTAGGCTTTCTTAGACCCGAAGAATCGTCAGAGGCAGAATCGTTAGCTAAAAAACTTGGCTGTAAATATTTGTTTTTCGGTGGCTACGACGGGGCAGAGCGCACCTTTTTCGGCACCTTTCCCGATTGGTGCGACGACCCCTATGAGTATTTTCCCATATCTGCACTAACCTTTCACTTCAGGGAGGCAGACAGCCTTTCCCATCGCGATTTTCTCGGCACATTTATGTCGCTGGGCATCACCCGCGAATCGGTGGGAGACATCCTTATCGAAAAGGGAAGAGCGGTAGCGTTTTTCACCGAGGAGCTTTCACGCTATGTTAAAGAGCAGGTAACCAAGGTGGGCGGAGCAGGTGTTACCGTCGAGGAGGGCTTTAGTGAGCCTCTTCCTGGAATGTCAGGCTTTAAAGAAATTTCCGACACCATTGCTTCTCCAAGGCTCGACTGCGTAGTAGCCTCTCTTGCAGGCTGTTCGAGAAAAACTGCGGCAGAGCTTATAGAGGGAAAAACCGTTTTCATAAATTCAGTTTGTGTAGATAAAACGGTCAAAACCGTTCAAAACGGAGACAAGATAACCCTTAAAGGCAAGGGCAAATTTTTGGTAGAATCACTTGACGGCAGAACTAAAAAAGGCCGTCTGATGCTAAAAGCAAAAAAGTATATATAAGTGGGGGATAAAATATGTTAAAATCCAGTGATATCAAGGGTGCCGTATTTCAGACACAAATGGGTGGCTACAAGAGAGATGAGGTCGATATTCTGCTTAACAGAATATTCGAAGACTATCAGCAGTTTGAATCTGTTCTTTCGGCTCAGCAGACAAAAATAGCCTCTTTGGAGAAGGAGCTTGCCGAAAAAGATGTCTCTATGAGCAGCATTAACACAGTTCTTATCAGCGCACAGAAACTTGCAGACGACATCGTTGCCGACGCTAAGAAAAAGGCTGAGGAGACTGTTGAGGCAGCTAATGCCGAAGCAGAAAGCATCAAGCTTCGCACCAAAAAAGCCCTTGAAGAGATCGACGCAGTGCTTACCGAGCAGAAAAACAATGCTCAGGCTCAGGTGGATATAATGCTTGAAGAGGCAGCCAGAAAGTCTGAGGGAATGATACTTGCCGCAAAGGATTCTGTAACCCGCGAACAGCTTCTTTTCGACAAGCTCAAGAGTGAGGTTGCAGACTTTAAGCGTCAGATAAAGGATGCTTACAAAATGCATATCGAATCTATCTCCAAGCTTCCCGAAGAGGTAGTCTTAAGCCCCGAACTTGCTGCATCTACTATTGAAGAGATAATAAATAAGGAGCCCGACCTTCTTAAGTTTATAGAAAAGACCTCTGTAGACACTGAAGATACAGCCGAAGAAACTGTAGAGGTTGTGGTTGAAGACACCGAGACCGAGGTTTTTAAGGAGAACGAGCTTGATTTAGATACAATAGCCGAAGAGGAAACCGAGGACGAGGCTCCTGCAGAAGAAAAGAAGGGCACTGCCTCTGCAGGCTTTGTAGTAAAAAGTATGGATGAAGACGAGGAAGACGGCGAGGACGACAGTGACGACGGTGACGACAGTTCTCCCGCATTTTCCAAAGGCTTTTTTGCAAAACATAAATAATTCTTAGGAGATATTATCAATGGAACAGCAGGATTATAACAAAACACTTAACTTACCGGTTACGGAGTTTCCTATGCGTGCAGGACTTCCCACCCGTGAGCCCGAGGCTCTTAAGGCGTGGCAGGAAGAGGGCGTATACGAGGAGCTTTTAAGACTTAACGATGGCAAACCCGAATACATTCTTCACGACGGACCTCCCTATGCTAACGGAATAATTCATATGGGAACAGCTTTAAATAAGTCCCTTAAAGACTTTGTCATTCGTTATAAGAATATGACAGGCTTTAAGGCTCCCTATGTCCCCGGTTACGATACCCACGGTCTTCCCACCGAGCTAAAAGCCAGAAAAGCCGCAGGAATGAAGTCCAGTGAGCGTGTTTCGGCTTTAGAGCTTCGTAAGATGTGCCACGAGTTTGCAGTAGGCTTTGCAGAAGACCAGCGTAAGCAGTTTGAGCGTCTGGGAGTTCTCGGCGAGTGGGATAACCCCTACCTCACCCTTAAAAACGAATATGTCGCCAAGCAGGTAGAGGTATTCGGTAAAATGGCAGACAAGGGCTATATCTATAAGGGCTTAAAGCCTGTTTACTGGTGCTCCGACTGTCAGACCGCTCTTGCAGAAGCTGAAATCGAGTATGCAGAGGACCCCTGCTATTCCATCTATGTTAAATTCCCCGTTAAAGAGGATAAGGGTGTGCTCACCGAAATGGGAGTAGACCCTGCCAAAACATATTTTGTTATCTGGACAACTACCACCTGGACACTTCCCGCTAACCTTGCAATCTGCGTAGGCCCTGAATATGAGTATTCTGTTATCCGTTTCGCAGACGAATACTATATTATGGCAAGTGAGCTTGCAGAGGCTGCTATGACTGCTGCTGAAAAGACCGATTTTGACGTTATCGGAAAGGTAAAGGGCAGTGAGCTTGAATATATGGTTGCCCGTCACCCCTTTATCGACCGCGATTCTCTCATTATCGTCGGTGACCACGTGACCTTAGAGAGCGGTACAGGCTGTGTTCATACTGCACCTGGTCACGGTGTAGATGACTTTGAGGTTTGCCGCAAGTATAAAGAGCTTGGTATGGTAGTTCCCGTAGATAATAAGGGTGTTCTTACCGAAGAAGCAGGAATGTTTGCAGGACTTACCACCGAGCAGGCTAATAAAAAGATTGCCGTATGGCTTGACGAAAACGGCTATCTTTTCGCGCTCAAAAAGATAATCCATCAGTATCCCCATTGCTGGAGATGTAAAAATCCCATTCTCTTCCGCGCTACAGAGCAGTGGTTCTGCTCCATTTCCGACTTTGCCGATAAGGCAGTAGAGGAAATCTCTAAGGTTAAATGGATTCCCGAGTGGGGCGAGGGCAGAATTACAGGAATGGTCAAAGACCGTAGCGACTGGTGTATCTCCCGTCAGCGTACCTGGGGTGTTCCCATTCCTATGTTCTACTGCGAAGACTGTGGAAAGGAATATATCACTAACGAGTCTATTGCCAAGGTTGCCGACATTTTCCGTAAGGACGGTGCCGATGCTTGGTATGCACTCGAGGCTAAAGAGCTTATGCCCGAGGGCGCTAAATGTGCCTGCGGCTGTGATAGCTTTAAGAAAGAAACCGATATTATGGACGGTTGGTTCGATTCGGGCGTTTCTCACGCAGCAGTTCTCGATAACCGCGACTATTTAAGCAAGCCTGCCGACCTTTATTTAGAGGGCGCAGACCAGTATCGCGGTTGGTTCCAGTCTTCTCTTTTAACCTCTGTCGCAACCGACGGAATTGCTCCTTATAAAACCGTTGTTACTCATGGCTGGGTTGTTGACGGAGAGGGCAAGAAGATGTCTAAATCCCTTGGAAACACCATCATTCCCGATGATATCGTTAAGCAGTTCGGCGCAGATATTCTCCGCCTTTGGGTTGCTTCTTCCGATTACCACGCCGATATCCGCGTGTCTAACGACATCCTAAAACAGCTTTCCGAGATATACAGGAAAATCAGAAATACCGCCCGCTTTATCCTCGGCAATATTTCCGATTTCGACCCCAATAAGGATATGGTTGCAACCGATAAGCTTGAGGAGATCGACCACTGGGCACTTATGCGTCTCGATCAGGTTGTCAAGACCTGCCGCGAAGCATACGAGAATTTCGAATATCATATTATCTTCCACGCAATTCACAACTTCTGCGTTATAGATATGTCCAACTTCTATCTCGATGTTTTAAAGGACAGACTTTATGTTGAGTCTAAGGAAAGCGCAACCCGTCGTGCCGCACAGACCGCAATGTATCAGATTCTTGATACAATTGCCCGTCTTGTATCACCTATCCTCGCTTTCACTGCCGACGAGATATGGCAGTTTATGCCCCATACAGCAGATGTAGATGCACGTCACGTTGTATACAATGCTATTCCCGATGCAAAGGGAGAATATGATGAGGCATTTATGGCTCGTTGGGAAAAGATTCACGAAATGCGCGACGATGTTAAAAAGGCTCTTGAACTTGCCCGTGCCGATAAGGTCATAGGTGCATCTCTCGATGCTAAGGTCACCCTCTTCGCCGAAGGAGAGCTTTACGAGTTTGCAAGCTCTGTAAAGGATATTCTTCCCACAGTATTTATGGTTTCCGAGTTCGAGCTTAAAGAAGGCAAGGGCGGAGACTTTAGGGGTGAAGTAGAGAATATGAGCGTTACTGCTGCCCACGCCTCGGGTGAAAAGTGTGCCCGTTGCTGGTCCTTCGGCAATACAGTAGGCGCCGATGCTGAGCATCCTACCGTTTGTGCCCGTTGTGCAGCAGTAGTTAAAACTATCGACTTTGCAGACTAATTAAATCCCACCTCAGGAGGTAACAGCTTGTCTTTTATAATTGCGGCAGTAGTTGCCGTCCTGTTCCTTGCGGCAGATCAGATTACCAAATATATTGTAATAACCAATATGGAGCTTGGTCAGACCGTAGGGTTTATCAACGGATTTCTCGATTTTACCTATATCCATAATGACGGCGGTGCTTGGGGAATGTTCGGCGGATACCGTGCGATGCTTCTCGGCGTCACCGCAATTATGATGATAGTAATATTAGTATTACTGATAAAAAACGGCAAAAAGAGTAAGCTTTTCTTCTGGGCAGGAACCCTTATTATATCGGGCGGTCTTGGTAATATGATAGACAGAATATTCCGTGACGGCAAGGTTATAGATTTTCTTCACGCCACCTTTATAGATTTTCCCATATTCAATGTGGCAGACTGTGCGGTGGTTATCGGTGCAGGTCTTCTTATCCTATACTTTGTTATAGATATGATAAAGGAAAGCAGAGAAAAAGCAATTCTTGAGAGCATTCCTGAGGACGCAAAAGAATAATGGACAAGCTCAGTATTATTTGCGAAAATCCTGCCGAAAGACTGGATGCTTTCATTGCCGAAAAGACCGATATTTCTCGTTCACGGGCTGTAAAACTCATCGAAGCGGGAAATGTAACCGTCAACCTTAAAACAGCAAATAAAAAAAGCCCCCTTAAAGCAGGGGACAGGGTAGAAATTATTCTACCCGAAGCCGTACCCTTAGAGGCTAAGGCGGAGGCTATTCCCCTTGATATAATCTATGAGGACAGCGACCTGTTGGTTGTGAATAAGCCTAAGGGAATGGTTGTTCATCCCGCGGCAGGAAACTATGAGGGCACCCTCGTAAACGCACTGCTTTCTCACTGTGGAGACTCCCTTTCGGGAATAGGCGGTGTTATGCGACCGGGTATTCTTCATAGGATAGACAAAAACACTTCGGGACTTTTAATGGTTGCAAAAAACGATAATTCCCATAACTGTCTTGCCACCCAGATAAAGGAACATTCCTTTACACGCGAGTATGAGGCTATAGTCTACGGCAATATAAAAAACGACAGCGGAACGGTAAATCAGCCCATTGGAAGACACCCCACACGCCGCAAACAAATGGCTGTGGTCTATACAAATTCAAAGCCCGCCGTTACCCATTATGAGGTAATTGAGCGTTATCAGTGCTTTACCCATATCCGTTGCCGATTAGAGACGGGAAGAACCCATCAGATAAGGGTGCATATGTCTTTTCTCGGCCACCCCGTTGCAGGTGATGATGTATATGGACCGAAAAAGGCTATTAAAGAGCTCGGCGGTCAGTGTCTCCACGCAAAGAAGGTAGGCTTTGTTCATCCAAACGGCAAATATATGGAGTTCGAGTCGGATTTGCCCGATTATTTTAAGAATTTTCTTAAAAAGCTTGAAAGGGGAAACTAATGAAAAGTATACTTAAATATGTTGTGCTTGTTATAACCGTAATTGGTTTTTTTGCAGTATTTTTCGGCTTTTTGAACAGCTTTGCGGCTGGCTTTACTGCAGCGGTATTCTATCTTGTTGTTGGTCTTGTCGCACTTTGTCCCCTTGTTGCTATCGTAGTGCTTCTCCACAGTGTAGAAAACCTCGAAACCCGAGTAACCTACCTTGAGGACGAGCTTATAAGGCAGGATGTAAGAGAAAATCCACCAACCGAAAGACAGATTCCCGAAAGAAAAACAGGCAGTTTCGCTTTAGTAGATTGGACCTGTCAAAAATGCGGTACTGTAAATAAAAAAGGCACCTCAATCTGTGAACATTGCGGTGCAGCACACTAATAAACAAAGGATATACTAAATTGGCGCTATTTGATAAATGTATTCTGGCGTCCGACATTGACGGAACGCTTGTAGAAAACGGCTTTATTGCCGAGAGAAACTTTAAGGCTATCGACTTTTTCAGAGAAAACGGAGGAACTTTTGTGCTCTCTACAGGCAGAAGCTCTTCGGCTCTGAGTCAGGTCTTCGGTATGCTCGATAAAGCAAAGGTAGGTCCCTGCGTGGTTTTAAACGGCGGAATGATTTATGATTTCACTGCCGAAAAACCCATTTACAATACAAAACTTACGGAACTTTCAAAAGAATATATACATACCGTTATTGATAAAATGCCCAAGGTCGGTGTTGAGGTCCATTCAAATTCCCTTATTTTCGTGCTCAATAAAACCTACCAGACCGAATGGCACGAAGATTATGAACTTTTGGACCGTGAGTATGTCACCTTTGAGGATATAAAAGACAGGGTGTGGAACAAGGTACTTTATACCTGCGACACTCACGAGGAAAGGGAAAAACTAGCCGTCCTTCTCGGTTCGATTGATAACGGAGATTGCTCATTTGTTAAAACTCAGGTGATAAATGAAGGCGTTGAGCATATGTATTTTGAACAAATGCCACAGGGTACCACAAAGGCTAAAGCTCTTTGTGTACTTACAAAGCTTCTCGATATAAAAAAAGGCGGATGCTTTGCTATAGGCGACTACTATAACGATATCGAAATGCTGAAGGCGGCAGACGTTTCGGCTGTTCCTGCAGAGGCACCCGAGGAAATTAAAAAAATAGTAAATTTTGTCGGCGGAAGCTGTTTAGACGGCGCCGTTGCTGACTTTATAGAATATTTATCCAAAAATCGGAGGTAAAAAAATGGACGCTACAAAAAGAAAAGAATTAAGCATAGCGGCATGTAAAATCAGAAGGGGAATAATCGACGGTGTTCACTCTGCTAAGGCAGGACATCCGGGCGGTTCGCTCTCTATAGCCGACCTTATGGCATATCTCTATTTCGATAAGATGAATATCGACCCCGCAGACCCCAAAAAGGCAGATCGTGACAGATTTGTGCTTTCTAAGGGACACGCTGCACCCGCGCTTTATTCTGCACTTGCACACAGAGGCTTTTTCCCTGTAGAAGAGCTTCTCACACTGCGTCACACAGGAGCTCGTCTTCAGGGTCACCCCGATATGAAGCATATCCCCGGTGTTGATATGTCTTCGGGCTCCCTTGGTCAGGGTATTTCCTGCGCAGTAGGAATGGCTCTTTCGGCTAAGCACTTTGGTGATACCTACCGTGTATATACTATTCTCGGCGACGGTGAATGTGAAGAGGGTCAGGTTTGGGAGGCAGCAATGTTTGCCGCTAATAAGGGACTTTCCAACCTTACCGCTTATGTAGATTTCAATAACCTCCAGATAGACGGCACCTGCGATGAGGTAAACTCTCCCGCACCCCTTGATAAGAAGTTCGAGGCAATCGGCTGGAATGCTATAATTATCGACGGACACGACCTTGATGCTATAGAGGCTGCAACACTTGCTGCAGAAAAGGTTACAGATAAGCCCACCGCAATTATTATGAATACCGTTAAGGGTAAAGGTGTTTCCTATATGGAAAATCAGTGCGGATGGCACGGAAAAGCCCCCGGTGATGAAGACCATGCAACTGCAGTTAAAGAGCTTGAGGCTCAGCTTGCAGCATTACAGTAAGGAGGAACAAAGCAATGGCAGATGTAAAGAAAATTGCTACAAGAGACGCCTACGGTGCTGCTCTTGTTGAACTTGGAAAAGAACGTGAAGATTTCATCGTAATGGATGCCGACCTTGCTGAGGCTACCAAGACAGGTGCATTCAAAAAGGCATTTCCCGAAAGATTTTACGACTGCGGAATCGCAGAAGGCAATATGATGAGCATTGCCGCAGGTATTGCCGCGACAGGCAAAAAGGTGTTTGCAAGTAGCTTTGCAATGTTTGCCGCAGGCAGAGCCTTCGAGCAGATAAGAAACTCTATCGGTTATCCTCATCAGAGCGTTATCATCGGAGCTACCCATGCAGGTATTTCTGTAGGTGAGGACGGTGCTACCCATCAGTGCTGTGAGGATATTGGTATTATGCGTACCATCCCCGGTATGACCATAATAAATCCTGCCGATTATACCGAAGCTTATCTTGCTGTTAAAGCTGCTATCAATCACGACGGTCCCGTTTATATGCGCTTTGGACGTCTTGCAGTTCCCGTTGTTTTCGATGATGATTACAACTTCGAGATTGGAAAGGGCGTAGAGCTTAAAGAGGGCAGTGACGTTACCATTATCGCAACAGGTCTTATGGTTGCCGAAGCACTCGAAGCATATGAACTCTTAAAGGCAGAGGGAATTTCTGCCCGTATCATCAATATGGCTACCATTAAGCCCCTCGATACCGAGATAGTTCTCAAGGCTGCTAAGGAAACAGGTGCTATAGTTACCGCAGAGGAGCATAGCATAATCGGCGGTCTCGGCTCTGCCGTTTCTGAGTATCTCTCCGAGGCTTATCCCACTACTGTATTAAAGCTCGGTGTAAACGACACCTTCGGTATGTCAGGTCCCGCTGCTGAGCTTCTCGATAAGTTCGGTCTCCGCGCAAAGGACATCGCCGCCAAGGCAAAAGAGGCAATCGCCCTTAAGAAATAATATTTTAAAACAACCGCGAAAGCGGTTGTTTTTTTGGTTTAGTTAGAGTTTTTGTCTGCCTGAGGCGTACAGCCGAATTTGGTGCAGTAGGAACGGTAAAATGCCGAATAATCGCGATATCCGCATTCTTCACTCACCTTAACGGCAGGCTCTCCCGCCCGTATGCGATTTCTGGCAGTGAGCAGCCTTTTTTTTGCAACATACTGACCAATCGATGAGCCGGTGTTTTTCTTGAAAATTCGATTAATTTGGGATTGGCTTAAAAAGAAAACATCGCTTAACTGCTGAAGCGAAATGTTTCTGAAAAGATTCTGGTTAACATAGTTGATAAGCAGGTCACCGATGTTATCCTTTCTCAGCTCAGGGTTGAGGCGCTTGATAGCTCTGTCGGCTTCGGTGAGTACAAACATAACCCTTGATATAAGGTCAAGTCTTCCCATATCATGCCCGTGGGTCGCTATCATAGCAAAGCATTCGGAACAAAGAGAGTGAGCAAACACTGCCGAATCAAAACGGTTAAGCGTACCAAGTGGGCGGTTGAAAAGATGGGAGAGTATCTGCTGGGAGGGGTCGAGCCCTTTAAGCATTACAGGGTTTATATTGGCTACGATACGTTCGTAAGGAACCTTGTCGGAGCACACAACGAGGTGATGTGCCTCAAGGGGTCGCATTATCATAATGTCTCCCGTGCGCAGACGGTATTTTGAACCCTCTACAAGATAGTAACAATCACCTGAGATGAAGTAAAATATTTCAATATCGTCGTGAGCGTGCACAATATTGGTGTTAGGAGGGATAACGTCAAGCTTATGTTGAATCTGAAAATTTTTTTCTCTGAATTTTAGTAAGGTTTCCGGCATATTCTCCTCCTTTTGCTCAATTTTTTGATTGTACGAGCACATTATAACAGATGATGCGCAAAAATGCAATGTTTTTTGGATAAAAAACAATTGCATATTGTTAAAAACGATGTTATACTATACTTGTTAATAAAAACCTTTTGGAGGTATATAAGATGAGCATACGTTTCGGTGTTTGCACCACATTTGACAAGATCCCCACTCTTATCGACGCAGGGTACGATTACATAGAGTTTGGTTTTGGTAATCTTGTTAAGATGAGTGAAGAGGATTTCGAGCAGGCTAAGGCTACGGTTGAAAAATATAAGTTTTACGCCGAAAGCTACAACGGTTTCTTCCCAGTAGACATTCGCCTTACAGGACCCGACGTTGATTATGACATAATTGCGGAACACACCGAAAAGGGTATGAAGCGTGCCGCAGCGTTAGGCGGCAAGGTTACCGTTATCGGCAGTGGCAGAAGTCGAAATATTCCCGACGGCTTTGATTTTGACGAGGGCTACAATCAGTTTGCAAAGGTTTTGAGTATCGCGGGAGATATTGCCGCAAAATACGGAATTATGGTGGTTGTAGAGCCTCTTAACACAGGTGAAACCAACCTTATAAACACCGTAGCTCAGGGAATTGAGATCTGTAAAAAGGTAGGTAAACCTAATGTAAAGAGCCTTGCAGACTTCTACCACATCTATAGAAGCGGTGAAACACTTGATGCTATAAGAAACAACGACGGAATGCTCGGTCATTTACATCTTGCCCGTGCCAACGACGACCGCGCTATGCCCTATGAGGAGGATATACCTAAGGTTGAAGAGTGGGCAGCTGCAGTTAAAGAGTCGGGCTACGAGGGACGTCTCAGCCTCGAGGGAGGCTATCGTCCTGAGTTTGAAGAGTGTATGCATCGCACCCGTAAAATAATCGACTGCTTCAACAAATAAACAAAAACCGATGCGCAAAATGCATCGGTTTTTTTATAATTTAATTTTTCCGAGCATATGCCGTCTGTACTTAAGGGGTGTCATACCTGTGGCTTCTTTAAATTTGTTGTTAAAATAGGATTGGGTGGAAAATCCATAGTCAGAAGCTATCTGCGAAATTGAAATATTGTCTGAGAGCAGAGCAAGCTTTGCCGCTGCAATGCGATGCTCAAGAATATATTTGTTTGGGGTTTTGCCGAATCTTTCAGAAAAAAGTCTGTGAAAGTATATGGGGCTGAGGTTTGCAATCTCGGCTAATTTCTCCAGTGTCTGCTTTTCACCCAGATGGTGCTTTATATGATTTGCAACCATTATAAGCGGTTTGCGATAGGTGTGCAAGGCTGGGTTTGCGTCCTTGCCTGTAATACTGGCGGCGTGAAGAATATAACCAAGCAGCTTATATACGGCACTTTGTCTGCCGAAAATCTCTTCGGGACTGTCGCCCTCAAACCTTAAAATTTCCTCAAATATCTGAGTTAGCTGTTCAACATCATGTATAAGCATCGAATCGGGCAGTGTCTCCATCAGTGATATAAACCCTTCATTCTCGGATGAAATGTGAAGATAATGGCAGCGGAAGGGGAGTTGGCTATACCTCGTTTGTCCGGGCTTTGCACAAAGCAGAGTACCGCGTTCTCTTTTTATAATTGTGTCATCAATATAGGAAAGTTTTTCGGATGACGAGGTAAAAAACTCAAATTCAAAAAATCCGACCGTTCTTTTTTGCGAAATCAGTTGACTGCCGAACTTTACTTCCGAGTCGAATATTCCGAAATTAACCGCATCAAAATCAAATAGCATAGTATGCTCCAAAGTAAGATTTTGCAAAAACAAGGTAAAATAGTGATATACAAATATCTTTTGTTTTGCTTATAATTAAGATACATCATAAGTAAACTTGTGTCAATATATCAAAATTAAATTTTGTAAAAAAGGAGAGTATAAAATGAAAATCATTTGGCTGGGTCAGGCGGGTCTGCTTTTTGAGACCGAAAAGGCAACCGTTATGATAGACCCTTATTTAAGCGATAGCTGCGGAAAGATAAATCCTAAAAGTCACCGCCGCGTTCCTGTAGACGAAAGCCTGTTTGGTATAAAACCCAACGTTATGATATTCACTCATAACCATTTAGACCACTACGACCCCAAAACTGTGGAAAAATTCATCGGTGAAGAAACAGGTATTGCTGTTCTTGCTCCCTACTCTGTCTGGAGCGAGGTCAGAAAGTATGGTGGTAATAATAATTTCGTTCAGTTCGACCGTCACACTCGCTGGACTCAGTACGGCATTACCTTTACGGCTGTAAAGGCAACCCATAGTGACGCCGCAGCCATCGGCGTCATAATCGACGACGGCGACAAAAAGTATTACGTGACAGGCGATACCCTCTATAACTCCGAAATTTTCGCCGACTTGCCCCACGATATTTATGCAGTATTTCTTCCCATAAACGGTGTAGGAAATAATATGAATATGTGTGATGCCGCTGATTTTGCAAAGAAAACGGGCGCTAAAAAGGTCGTTCCCCTTCACGTAGGCCTCTTCGACAGCCTTTCTGCCGAGGATTTCGGTTGCGAAAATAAAATTATTCCCGATTTTTTTAAGGAGATAAAGCTATGAAAGTAACAGATGTAAAGGCTTTTGTGGTCGACTGCTTCCGCACAAACTGGGTCTTCGTTAAGGTCTATACCGACGAAGGAATCACAGGAGTAGGAGAAGGCACCCTTGAATATAAGGAAAAGGCTTTTTTAGGCGCCCTTGAGCATATTAAAGATTATCTTGTGGGTAAGGACCCCCGAGATATTGAGCAGCATTTTCATACGATCTACCGCGATGCCTACTGGCGCGGAGGTCCTGTTCTTATGAGCGCACTGTCTGCTACCGAATGCGCTCTTTGGGATATTTTAGGTAAGTCCCTCGGCGTCCCCGTATATCAGCTTTTAGGTGGTAAATGTCACGACAAGGTGAGAATATATGTAAACGGCTGGTTTGCAGGGGCAAAGGAGCCCGAAGAATTTGCCGAAAAAGCAAAAATTGCCGTACAGCGTGGGGTTACCGCAATGAAGTGGGACCCCTTTGGAAAAGCTTATCTGCAAATTTCCAATTCAGAGCTTGATAAAGCCCTTCGTAACGTTGCCGCCGTTCGCGAGGCGGTCGGAAACTCGGTTGACCTGCTTATTGAAGGACACGGACGTTTCGATGTTCCTACGGGAATTAAAATTGCAAAAGAGCTTGAGCAGTTTAAGCCTATGTTCTTCGAAGAGCCAACCCCACCCGACAGCCTTGACGCACTAAAGGCGGTCCGCGATAAATCTCCCGTCGCCATTTCTGCGGGAGAGCGACTCTACAGCCGCTGGGATTACAGGAAGCTGTTCGACCTTCGTGCCGCCGACTATATTCAGCCTGATATATCCCACGCAGGCGGTATCAGTGAGCTTAAGAAGATTGCCGCCGAGGCTGAAACTCACTATATTCCCTTTGCTCCCCACAACCCATCAGGTCCTGTGGCAAATGCCGCAACTCTGCAGCTTGCCGCCGCTTGTCCCAATTTCTGTATTTTAGAAATTATGTACAGCGACGTGGATTGGCGTAAGGACGTAACCAACGAAAGCCTCGAATATAAAGACGGCTATATAAAGATCCCCGAAAAACCCGGTCTTGGAATCGAAATAAACGAGGATGAATGTCTTAAGCACCCCTATCAGCCCCACACCCTCCGTCATTATACAGGCGCCCTCACCGACATCCGCCCCGCCAAAACCGAATTTTACTTCTGAACAAACCAATTAGTAGGGCGCGACGTCCTCGACGCGCCGTGAAAAAGGAGTTTTTTATGAACAAATCAGTATTTATAACAGGCGCACAGTCGGGCACAGGCTATGGCATAGCCGAATATTTCGCAAAACAGGGCTGGGACGTTTTTATCACCAGCCGCAGAGGAGCAGATGCTGAGGCTTCGGCAAAAAAACTTTCCGAAGATTACGGCATTTTCGCCAAAGGCTATGAATGTAACATTGGAAACGAACAGCAGGTTATTGAAATCTTTAACGACATCGACGAAACGGGCAGATTTGTCGAAACCATCGTGCTTAACGCCGCAAATATGGGCTTCTATCCTCAGGACCCTGCCGCAGGACAAGATTTTTTCACCGTCCCCGTAGAGGATTTTGCCGAGGTTTTCCAGACTAATCTGGTATGGAATTTTACAATGGTGCGTCAAGCCGCCATTCGTATGCGTGAGAAGGGAAAGGGTGCCGTGGTTTTCATAAGCTCTAACACCGCCTATAGAGTTATTCCAAACCGCGCCGCATATTCGGCATCGAAGGGCGGAATCAACTCTCTCTCCAAGGCGCTTGCTCTCGACCTCGGTCAGTACGGCATCCGCAGTAACGTCGTTCTCCCAGGTACTATAAAGACCGAACGCTGGGTGCAGATGGGAAATAAACAGATAGTAAACGGTACACTCACCCCCATCGGCGATATCTCCGATTATGAGGATGTTGCCGCCGCGGCATATTACCTCGGAACCGATATGTCTAAAAACGTTACGGGAACTGAGATAACGGTAGACGGCGGTATGACCTGCCAACTCTATCCCACCATTTTAAATGAGCTTAAAAGAAAACAAATAAACGGAGAACTTTAATGAAAAAAGGCAAGTTTCAACTTGAATTTTTCAATTTAAAGTAGTATAATGAACCCCGATATAGTCGTTATGTTTTACGGCGCAAACGTGTGTAAAGATTATGATACGATGGAAAATCCCAAAAGAACCTTTGGTGAATCTTTTGAAGAAATGCGTAATCTTCTCTCAAATGGCGGAAAAGCGAAGGTGTTTATATCCGAGGTTTCTATATCCGTCCCGTTTTAGATGCCGAGAAAAAGGCGGTTGCTGAAAAATACGGTGACACCTTTATAAAAATGGACCACATCAGAACCCGCGAGGATACCCACGGACAGTTCAATCACCCGAGCGACCTGGGAATGGAAGAGATTGCCAATCATTTCTGGCAGTACATCAAACCAGAAGTTAAAAAACTCGCAGAAAAATAAAGCAACGACCCCTCCTTCGCATAAGGAGGGGTCGCCTACAGTCTGAAAAGAACGAAGCTTTCGCTTCGTTCTTTTTTTGGTGCCGCTAATCGGACTTGAACCGATACGGTATCGCTACCGAGGGATTTTAAGTCCCTTGTGTCTGCCTATTCCACCACAGCGGCATATTCATTTTTATCTGCTAATAAAGTGCTTGTGTGACTCTTGCGGTGCCCGACATTTTCTCGGGCGTCGGTACACGCCCTCGCCTCTGTCGACCGCGGCGCCTTTTAAGCCGTCGCTTCATCACCCACAGGGTGCGCTCGGCTTAAAACTGCCTATTCCACCACAGCGGCATATTCGATTTTTACGAACAAAGTAATTTTATAACATTTGGTTTGCTATGTCAAGAAAAATCTCTTGTTTTGCTTCAACTTTTCAAATTATTATGCTTGTTTGTAGGGCGCGACATCCCTGACGCGCCGTGAGATATTGCAATTTTAATAAATATTACTGCTGATATAAAATTGTAGGGGACGGCGTCCTCGACGTCCCTGACAAAATCGAGAAAAACTTACATCTCATCATATTTTTCTATATAACTATGTTTATCTCCGCTATCTTTATTCCGCCAGCCTACAATAGATGCAAGATTTACGTTGTGCACACTTCTGAAAAGATTATCGTCTACGGCAGGGTTGACCTTTTTAATTTCCTTGATAAGCGCCTTTATCTCCTTGCGTTTCGACATTTCCTCGTTGTGCGCGCTTTCTGCCGTAAATTTACAGGCACACTGTAAAAACCGAAGCTCGTTATAGTTTGACCAGGCAATAATATCCTTTTCCTTCACCTTGTAAAGGGGGCGGATAAGCTCCATTCCCTCAAAATTGGTGGATTTTAGCTTGGGGAGCATAGTCTTTATTTCTGAAGCGTAGGTCATATTAAGAAGCAAGGTTTCAATCATATCGTCAAAGTGATGCCCGAGGGCAATTTTGTTACAGCCAAGCTCCTTTGCCTTAGAGTACAAACAACCCCTTCTCATTCTGGCACACAGATAGCAGGGTGCACCTCCTGCGTCAACTACAACATCAAAAATGTTGCTCTCAAAAACAGTGATAGGTATGTTCATCTGTGCGGCATTAAATTCTATAAGCTCACGGTTTTCCCTATTATAACCTGGGTCCATAACAAGAAAGACAAGCTCAAAGGGATAAAGGCTGTGACGGTGAAGCTCCTGCATACATTTTGCCATAAGCATAGAGTCCTTCCCGCCCGAAATGCAAACAGCGATTTTATCGCCCTCTTTAATCAGTTCATATTCATTAACCGCCCCAACAAAGCAGTTCCATATGGATTTTCTGAATTTTTTTATTATACTTCTTTCAATTTCTTTAAAGCGTTCCATAATTCTCCGAAAAATAGTGTTTTTTTCTATTATATTTCCCAAAGCACAATTTTTCAAGCAAAATCGCACTTGTAAATATGACGCTACAGTGGTAACATAATATATATGTATTTTTTGAGGTGAAAAATGGTTTCAAAAATTCGAAGTATCGGACTTTACGGAATGGAAGCATATATGGTTGAGATAGAGGCAGATGTTTCCCGCGGACAACAGGCATTTGATATTGTCGGTCTGCCCGATTCTGCTGTGCGTGAATCCCGCGACCGTGTCCGTTCTGCAATAAAAAATTGCGGCTATAAATATCCCCTCGGTCATATCACGGTAAATCTTGCCCCTGCCGACATTCGCAAGGAAGGCTCTGTTTATGACCTGCCTGTTCTGCTTGCACTTCTCATTTCTAACAAGCAGATAGAGCCTACGGTAGATATGAGCGAAAGCATTTTTATCGGCGAGGTTTCTCTTGACGGAACTCTCAGAAGGGTCAACGGCATTCTTGCAATGGCGATAAGTGCCCGTGAAAACGGGGTCAAGAACTTCTTTGTTCCTGCCGAAAATGCTGCGGAGGGGTCGGTTGTAGAGGGGATAAACATTTACGGTGTAAAAAACATCGAAGAGGTCATATCCCACATTACAGGCTTTACTGCCTTGTCTGCGCAACCGCCCTTTGATATGTCGGGTAGTGTAAAAAGCAGAGATTTTCTCGACTTTTCTGAGGTCAAGGGACAGGCGGCTGCCAAGAAAGCCTTAGAGATTGCTGCTGCGGGCGGACATAATATTCTTCTCATCGGCAGCCCAGGGGCAGGAAAAAGTATGCTTGCAAAACGGCTTCCGACCATACTGCCCGAAATGACCTTTGAAGAATCTATAGAAACAACAAAAATACATTCTGTAGCAGGAATGCTCAACCCCGAAAATCCTCTGGTTTCGTTGAGACCCTTCCGTTCGCCTCATCATACGGTCTCTTCAAGAGGAATATCGGGAGGAGGAACAGTTCCCCGTCCGGGAGAAATATCTCTTGCGCATAACGGAGTTCTGTTTTTAGACGAGCTTCCCGAATTCGACAGAGATGTAATGGAGGCTATGCGACAGCCTCTTGAGGACGGAAGGGTAACCATTTCCCGTGTGGCAGGATCTCTTACATACCCCAGTGTTTTCACCCTTGTTGCGGCTATGAATCCTTGTCCCTGCGGATTTTACGGACATCCCACCCGTAAATGCATTTGTTCTCCCACAGCAGTAAGAAAATACCTTAACCGCATTTCGGGTCCTATGCTCGACCGACTTGACCTGCACATAGAGGTGCCTCCCGTTGACTATGCCTCACTCAAATCTACAGCACAGGAGGAAACAAGCGAAACAGTGCGTGAAAGGGTCAACCGTGCCCGAGAGATACAGAACAAACGGTATGAGGGTACGGGTATTACCTGTAATGCGCGTATACAGCCCGGAAGACTTTCGGAGTTTTGTCGTCTCTCGGCAGAAGCGGAAAATCTGCTTAAAGCCTCCTTTGACCGTTTGGGACTTTCGGCACGTGCCTATGACCGTATACTTAAGGTTTCAAGAACCATTGCCGATCTTGAAGGCAAGGAAACAATAGAGGTAACACATATTGCTCAGGCAATACAGTTCAGAAGTCTTGATCGCAAATATTGGGAGGGCTAACTTTTATTATTTGACAAAACGGTATCAGATGTAGTATACTTAACCTGTTAAACTAGTATTTTATTAGGAGCTTATCATGGACGAAATAAAAAATTCTGCAACGGAAAATATAGATCTTTTGCAATTTGGCAGAGCACTTCTTAAAAAATGGTTTTTAATCGTTTGTATGGGTGTTATTGCTGCAATTATTGGCTTTATTTATTCGAGCTTTTTTATCACGCCTCTTTACAGCGCAAGATCTACTATGCTTGTAGACCTTCGTAACAGTGTACACGACGATCTTTCGTCAGAGCAGGTCAATATTGCGCAAAAGTATGTAGATACATTTGCCTATATTATGGAAACCAATACAGTGCTCGAGCCTATTATTCAAGAGCTTGACCTTAACGAGTCGGTGTCTTCACTTGCAGCAAAGTTACACGTATCTCCTGTCGAAGACACACTCCTCATAAAAGTATCTATACAGCATTACGACAGAGAGATTGCGCTTGACATTATAAAGGAGCTGGATAAAAAGGCTCCTGAGATCATAAATCAGCGAATCACATCGGGATATATTATAGAGGTCGAAAGCCCCACAGCATCTGCAGGTCCCGTAAGTCCTAATGTTACACGATACACCATGATGGGCGGTGTGGCTGGAGTGCTCTTTATGGCGTTTATCATCATAGTGCTCGAATTCTTCAACAACAGGGTCAAATCTGTTGCCGAGCTGCAGCGTGTTATTGATGTACCCATCCTTGGCGTCATTCCTTCTACAGTAAATTTAGATACTTCGGGTAAAGGAGCGTAAAGTATGTTTGCAAAAAAGAAAAAGAAACACACCTCCGAAACCTTTGAGGTGTTAGCTGAAAAATCTCCTTTTGTTTACAAAGAGGCTTTCAAGTCCTTTCGTACAAATCTCGAGTTTGTATCCGCAACAGAAAACTGCAAAACCATAATGATGGCAAGTGCTCTTTCAGGCGAAGGAAAGACCACAGCCTCTATAAATATAGCGATAGCTTTAGCTCAGGACGGAAAAAAGGTCCTTCTTTGCGACTGTGATCTTCGCCGTCCTAAGGTGCAGCGTTATCTTCGCATAAAGCATTCGGCTCATCTCGGTGTAAGCACCGTGCTTGGCGGCACCGCTGATATTGACAGTGCCATCGGCTATATTGAGGAGCTTGGAATTCATGTTATGCTTTCGGGCACTATACCGCCCAACCCGTCCGAGCTTTTGGCTTCCGAAAACTCCCGAAGAATGTTTGAAGAACTTAAGACAAGGTTCGACTTCATTATTTGCGATACACCTCCCGTTGCTATAGTTGCAGATACTATTGCTTTCAGCAAGTATATGGACGGTGCAATTCTTGTTGTCCGTCAGAATTATGCATCCCGTGCGCAGATAACCGAAGCTGTAAATCGCCTTAAAACGGTGGATACAAACATTCTGGGTACCGTTCTTAACGATTACAACTCGAAGATTGATACATACTATAAATACGATAAGTATTATAGTAATTACTATTATGCTACAGACAGCAAATAAACATCTTGTAGATATTCACACCCACATTCTTCCCCATATGGACGACGGAGCCCAAACGGTGGAAGAAGCAATAAAGCTTCTGCTGGAGCTTTCGCGCCAAGGGGTTACTGATGTGGTGTTCACCCCTCATTTCGACATTTCTAAAGAATCTGTAGAGGCTTTTTGTCAGCGTCGGGCAGCCTCTTTTGAGCTGCTTCGTCGTGAACTTGAGATTACAGGGCTTTGCAGTTCTTTAAAGCTGCATCTCGGTGCAGAGGTAAGATATGACCCAAACCTCATCTATGCTGACACTCAAAAGCTTTGCATAGGCAAGACCTCTTATCTTTTGATTGAGCTTACAGGCACCTATCCCTTTAATTTTGAAAACACCGTAAATTTTTTATTCTCTCGCGGAATAATTCCCGTTCTCGCTCATATCGAAAGATATAGCTATCTTTATTCGGATGCCTCACTTCTCGACAGTCTGCTTGAAGATGGCGTAGTCACCCAGTGCAATGCATCATCACTTTTAAGTCACCGTTATGCCACGGTTATAAAAAAACTGATAAAGAGGGGCTGTGTGCATCTTCTCGCATCCGACACACACAGTCTTGAAAAACGTCCGCCCCAGCTTGCCGATGCACTTAAAAAACTTAAAAAGCATCGCGATTATTTCATTTCAAATTCTGCAAAGCTCATTTCTGATGAACTTGTGTGATTTTACAAAATATTTCGTATTACAGGCGCATAACGCCTTTTAATAAGAATCGGAGGCAATATGATTAAATCATCTTTTCTTCGTAGAGTTACCCTTGCAGTACTCGACTTTATTTGTTTTATCGTAATTTTCTTCGCATCCACCATCATTACCGAATATTTTTCCAGTACCAGTGTTAAACTGGGTCCCACATACGGTTATCTTATAACCGCATGTATTTTTGCGGGTTGTCTTTTTGGGGCAAGACTGCTTTTGTCGGTTTATACCAATGTGTGGAGATATGCAAATTCAAAAGCATATATCACAATGGTGCTTTCCGATTTTATCGGAGGGTTTTCGGCACTTCTGATTTCCTATGCTCTGGATGCATATTCCCTTTATATGGGGATTTGGCAAAGTGCCTCACTGGTGGCTTTTTTCTGTCTCACAACCCTGACCCTTCGTTTCGGTTATCAGCAGTTCTACCGCCATTTCAATTTAAACCTTGACTATCTTAACAAAATCGGTGTAGCAATAGTCGGTGCAGGACAGGTAGGAACACTTCTTGCGGAGGAGCTTAAATATAATTCCAATTCTCACTACCGTCCCATTTGTTTTATTGATAAACGTGCCGATAAAATAGGCGGAAAAATATCCGACATCAAGGTCTATAAGGAAGACGAGCATATTATTTCCAAAATTAAGGACCTTCCTATACAGGAAATATTCATAGCTCTTCCCAACATCGACAGTGATACCGCCAAAGAACTGTTAGATTTTTACTCGCAGACGGGCTGTAAGGTAAAACTTTACGATTTCCCCATAAACCAGAGCGAAAGCGAAGAGAATTCCAAGCGTATCCTTCGTCCTTTCAACATTGAAGACCTTCTTTTCCGTAATGCACTTAAAATAACCGACAGGGGAATGAATTCGTATTATAGAGGCAAAACTGTCCTTGTAACGGGTGGCGGCGGCTCAATCGGAAGTGAAATCTGCCGTCAGATAGCACGAAGACGCCCTAAAAAACTTATCATACTCGACATTTATGAGAATAATGCCTACGATATTCAGCAGGAGCTTGTTCGCAGATATAAGGATAAGTTTGATCTTGCAGTAGAGATTGCCTCGGTCCGCGATACCGACAGAATTGACGCAATATTCGACTTCTACAGACCGCAGATAGTATTCCACGCCGCAGCTCACAAGCATGTTCCCTTAATGGAGCACAGCGGCTGCGAGGCAATAAAAAACAATGTTTTCGGCACCTACAATGTGGCAAACATATCCGAAAAATACGGCGTTGAAAAATTTATTCTCATTTCTACCGACAAAGCGGTAAATCCCACAAATATTATGGGTGCTACAAAGCGTCTGTGCGAAATGCTTGTTCAGTGTCGCACCGATAGCGAAACCTCCTTTGCAAGTGTGCGTTTCGGTAATGTGCTGGGCTCCAATGGTTCGGTAATCCCGCTGTTTAAGGATCAGATTGAAAAGGGCGGACCTATTACCATAACCGACAAGCGTATAGTACGCTACTTTATGACCATACCCGAAGCTACTCAGCTGGTTATGGAAGCAGGCTTCTTAGCCGACAGGGGAGAGCTTTTTGTCCTTGATATGGGACAACCCATAAAAATACTCGACCTTGCCGAAAATATGATAAAACTTTCAGGTCTTCGTCCTTATGAGGATATTGACATTGTTGAGGTAGGACTGCGTCCTGGTGAAAAGCTTTATGAGGAGCTTCTCATAAAAACAGAAACATTGGATAAAACCGAAAACAACCTTATCTTTATTGAGCGTGACCATCCCATCAGCCGTAAAGAGGTGGAGGACAAGCTTACCGTTCTGCGTAATGTTCTTGCTGATGCCAAAACCGAAATTGATTCTTCAAGGGTAAAACGCGCGATGAAAGAGGTGGTCTCTACCTATCAGGACCCTGATGAGGTGAACTGCAAGGCGGACCAGTCTGAAGAAATGAAAAACACAAAGGTCTTAACCGGTTCGGTGAATTCGTAAATGAAAATTTGTTATATTATCGGGGCAGGAGATCTGCCCCTGCTTTATATAAAAAAAGAAAACTCGTTTATAATTGCGGCAGACGGAGGTCTGAGTAAATTGGGTGACATCACTCCCGATGTTACCGTCGGAGATTTTGACTCCTTGGGTTTTGTTCCCGAAAACGACAATACGGTGGTGCTGCCTGTGGAAAAAGATGTTACCGATATGAAATATGCAGTAGATACGGGTATAATAAAAGGGTGCAACACCTTTGTGCTGTACGGCGGTACAGGGGGCAGACCCGACCACACCTTTGCAAACTACACCCTTCTTTGCGAACTAACCCTAAGGGGGAAAACAGGCTATCTTATCGGAGACGGTTTTGTTGTAACCGCAATTAAAGACGGCGGGTATGCTCTCCCTTTAAAGCAAAGCGGAACAGTCTCGGTTTTTGCGGCAGGAGATAAAGCGGAAGGGGTAAGTATTAAAGGTCTTAAATACCCTTTAAATAGTAACACACTAACCTTTTCAAATCCTCTGGGCGTCAGCAATTCCTTTATAGGAGAGCAGGCTGAGGTTTCTGTAAAAAACGGAACACTGCTTATAATGTGGGAAGAAAACAATGTAAAGGAATTTATTGACAATCTGTCACAATGAGGGTATAATAACTATTGCCGAACAGAAAATTCAATATTTTAATCGGGGGTGCCGCAAGGCTGAGATGAGTGACACTCAAACCCTTTAACCTGATATGGATAATGCCGTCGTAGGGAGATTATATTCTAGATAAATTTGTTACCGCACGGATAAATTCTGTGCGGTAATTTTTTATCTGGGCGCAAAACGCTTCGGCCAAAGCACATTTGCCTTTCGGATAAAGGAAAGGAGAGAACAATATGCAAAAAAACAACATCAGAAGACTGACCGTCAGCGCGATATTTATTGCTCTGGCTACGGTTTTAAGCCTTGTAAAAATCTGGACGAACCCTTGGGGCGGAAGCGTTACTCTGCTGAGTATGGTACCGATTGTTCTGCTTTCGGTTATGTTTGGTGTTCCTTGGGGGCTCTTTTCCTCCTTTGTTTATGCCGTTCTTCAAATCGGTGTAGATATTGCAGGAATGATGAGCTGGGGAATGGATGTAAGAATGTGGATAGGTGCCATAGTATTTGACTACATTTTGGCATACACCTCAATCGGTCTTGCAGGCACATTCAGAAAGCATAGAGAAGCAGGTGTGTGCATTGGCACTGCTATGGCTCTTTTAATAAGGTTTATAAGCCACTTTATTTCGGGATATATCTTCTTCAATATCTGGATGCCCGAAACCTTCTCAAGTCCCGCTGTATATTCGGTAGTTTATAACGGAACCTATATGCTTCCCGAGCTTATAGCAACGGTAATTGCAATACTTATACTGTATAAGTTAAATGCAGTAAAGCGTATGAGCGAAATGATAAATAGGCAATAAAACATATAGAATGATTATAAAAGGAAGTGTGCGACATTAACTAAGTATGCTTCCTTTTAACTTTAAGATCAATTTTTCGTTTTTTCTTTGCATATTATTCAGTATTGCCGTTTTTAATCGATTTTTACTTGACTTTATAGAGGGCTGGGTTTAAAATAAAAAGGTAAAAATTTTTTAAAGGAGAGTCCTTATGAATCCTGTTTTAGAAGAAATCAGCAAGGTTGGTCTTGTCCCCGTTATTAAGCTTAATGACCCTGATAAGGCCGTACCTCTTGTAAATGCCCTTAAAAAGGGCGGAATTCCCGTAGCTGAGGTTACATTCCGTGCCGCAGGTGCCGACAGAGCTATCGCAAATATCGCTAAAGAGGCTCCCGATATTTTAGTCGGTGCGGGAACCGTTGTTACCCTCGACCAGTGTAAGGCTGCCATTGCCGCAGGTGCTAAGTATATCATTTCCCCCGGCTTTGACCCCGAGATAGTGGGCTACTGTGTGGAGAATAATATTCCCGTCACCCCAGGTTGCACGAATCCAAGCGAAGTGTCTATTGCTCAGAAAATGGGTCTTGAGGTTGTTAAATTCTTCCCCGCAGAGGCTGCAGGAGGACTCAAGGTGCTTAAAGCTCTTGCAGGTCCCTTCCCCAATATGCGCTTTATCCCCACAGGCGGAATTTCCCCCGCAAACTTAAACGAATATCTTGCCTTTCCCAAGATTATCGCTTGCGGAGGCAGCTGGATGGTTCCCGAAAAGCTTGTCGATAACTGCGAGTGGGACGCTATTACAGAACTTGCTAAAGAAGCCGTTCTTACAATGCTTGATGTTAAGATTAAGCATATCGGCATAAACTCTAAGGATGAGGAGGAGTGCAAAAAGACTGCAGGACTTCTCTCTGCTATTTGCGGGAAGCCTCAGGACGTTCGTTCTAAGTCGATATTTGCAGGTAAAGAGTTTGAGGTTATGAAGTTTATGGGCGTAGGCAAGTGCGGTCATATCGGACTTTCAGTTACCTCTGTTAAGCGCGCAGTTCGTTTCTTTGAGTCTCAGGGCTTCAAGTTTAATTACGATTCTGTCACCACCGACGATAAGGGCGTTATGAACTTCATCTACTTTAAAGACGAAATCGGCGGTTTCGGCATCCATCTTGTAAATGCATAAAACTTAATTTTTAGTCGTAGGGCGGGGGCTTGCTCCCGCCGTTTTAATTGCGATTGTTGGCTCCTTTCGGAGCCTTTTTGTTATTGCAAATATTGTCGCTTTGTGTTATTATATTCTAATAAGTCGGATTTCTGTGCATAATATATTTATTCGGCTTATGGAGGAAAACAATGTTAAAACTTGAAAATATTTATTATAGCGTAGGCGGTGCCGATATTATAAACGGCATCACTATGGAAATAGACGAGCGCTTCGTGGCAATAACAGGCCCTAACGGAAGCGGAAAATCCACTCTTGCTAAAATAATTGCAGGTATTATCACCCCTACCTCGGGTAAAATCTACCTCGACGGTGAGGATATTACCGATATGTCTATTACCGAGCGTGCAAACAAGGGCATCAGCTTCGCCTTTCAGCAGCCTGTCCGTTTTAAGGGAATTACGGTAAAAGACCTTATATCTCTCGCTTCGGGCAAAAAACTCACAATCACAGAGGCTTGCGAGTATTTAAGCGAAGTAGGCCTTTGCGCCAGAGATTATATAAACCGCGAGGTAAATGCCTCCCTTTCTGGCGGTGAGCTTAAAAGAATAGAAATCGCAATGATAAATGCACGCGGAACTAAGCTTTCGGTATTCGACGAGCCCGAGGCAGGAATTGACCTCTGGTCCTTCCAGAACCTTATCAAGGTATTTGAAAAAATGTATGAGAAGAATAAGGGCTCTATACTTATAATCTCTCATCAGGAGAGAATTCTCGACATTGCCGACAAAATTTTAGTGCTTAAAGCAGGTAAAATCGATAAAATCGGCACAAAGGACGAAATTATGCCCTCCCTTTTAGGAATTGATACGGGCTGTCGCTATGTACAGGAGGATAAATAATGGATAATATACAGAAACACCTTCTCGAGCAGATAGCCGACCTTCACGACATTCCTCAGGGAGCCTATTCTCTGCGTATAAACGGTACTCTTCACGGCAAAAACTCTTCCGAAAATATCGAGATAGTCAAAAAAGAGGACAAGCCCGGTATCGATATTTATGTGAAACCCGGAACGAAGAAGGAAAGCGTTCATATTCCCGTTCTGCTTTCACAGACAGGTCTTAAGGAGCTTGTTTATAACGATTTTCATATAGGTGAAGACTGCGATATAACAATAGTTGCAGGCTGTGGAATTCATAACGGCGGTGACGAGGCAAGTGAGCACAGCGGTATTCACGCATTTTATGTGGGCAAAAACGCTAAGCTCAAATATGTAGAAAAGCACTACGGCTCGGGTGATGGCAAGGGTAAAAGGGTAATGAACCCCACCACCATTATCAAGCTGGAGGAAAACGCCTATATGGAAATGGAGACCGCACAAATAAAGGGTGTGGACGATACCGTTCGTGAGACGACCGCAAAGCTTGCCGAGGGGGCTACCCTCATAGTCGGCGAAAAGATAATGACCCACGGCAACCAGTATGCCGAAACTCGATTTACGGTTGATTTAGACGGTAAAAATTCGGGTGCCCATGTGGTTTCCCGTTCGGTTGCAAAGGATAACTCCCGTCAGCTTTTCATCTCCCACGTAAACGGAAATAACGAGTGCTCGGGTCATACCGAGTGTGATGCTATTATTATGGATAACGCCTCGGTAAGCGCAGTGCCCGAAATTATGGCAAACCATACAGACGCTCAGCTTATCCACGAGGCAGCTATCGGCAAAATAGCAGGAGAGCAGCTTATAAAGCTTATGACCCTAGGGTTAACCGAAAAACAGGCAGAAGAAGAAATTATCAACGGATTCTTAAAATAGTTATAAGTAATAATAGATAACAAAACACCGAATCGTCAAAAAACGATTCGGTGTTTTTTTGTGATTAAGTTATTTATCTGCCAATGCACGGTTAAGCCAAGTTGACGCAAAGTACATAGCCTCTGCGAAACCGTTCTTCTCGGTAGACTTGGTAATATTGTCCAACTTGTCAGAATCATTCTTTATAAGGTTTACCTTAATTTTATCGGCAACCTCAAGTTCACCCTCCTTGTGGGAGGTGAGAATATCAAATCTGATAACATATTTTTCACTCATATCACCGAAATACACGGTGTTACCCTTGCGAACAAGGGGTTTGTCTTTATAGGTTAAAAAATCACTCATAGCGGATCTCCTTTATTATTCTTCATCAAGCTTTCCGTAAAGATTAAATCTGAAAAGTCTGGTTTCATCCTCAGGGTTTGTGCAGCGGATGGTAGCCTCACCTACCTTTGCTCCATTTAAAATGTTTGCAATACCCATTATCTGGCAGAGCTTAGAACGAAGGTTAAGGCAGTCACCGTCCTCAGTTTCAAGGAAGACATCACCCTTGCAGTGGTCTAGGGCTTCGATGAATTTGTTGAAGTCTATATTGTGAATCTGGATTTTATCCATTAAAACTCCTCCTCATACTATTTTGACTATATAGAATTATATATTAAAAAATCCTTGCTGTCAAGTGTGTTAAATACTTGACAATTAGGGTTAGTTCTTGTAGAATTATTAAAGTTATATACATATTTGTAATATGTTCCTTGTGGAGGTTATACTATGAAAAACTGTGAAAAAAGTATGGATACAATAGTATCCCTTGCAAAAGCTCGCGGCTTCGTCTATGCAGGAAGCGAAATTTACGGCGGACTTTCCAACTCTTGGGACTACGGCCCGCTTGGAGTTGAGTTCAAAAACAATGTTAAAAGAGCTTGGTGGAAGAAGTTCGTTCAGGAGAACAAATATAATGTCGGACTCGACTCTGCTATTATTATGAATCCTGAAACCTGGGTGACCTCAGGTCACGTCGGCGGATTTTCCGACCCTCTTATGGACTGTAAGTCCTGCCGCGCAAGGCATCGTGCAGATAAGCTCATTGAGGACCGCGGCGGCCACGCAGAGGGTATGACCTTCGAACAGATGAGCGAATATATTAAGGAAAACGGAATTGAATGTCCCGAATGTGGAAGCAAAGATTTCACTGATATTAGAAAGTTCAACCTTATGTTCAAAACCTTTATCGGTGTTACCGAGGACGCTAAGAATGAGGTTTATCTCCGTCCCGAAACGGCTCAGGGAATTTTCGTAAACTACGCAAACATTCAGCGCTCTACCCGTAAAAAGCTTCCTTTCGGCGTCTGCCAGATAGGTAAATCCTTCCGTAACGAGATTACCCCCGGCAACTTCATCTTCCGCACCCGCGAGTTCGAGCAGATGGAGTGCGAGTTCTTCTGTAAGCCCGATACCGACCTCGATTGGTTCTACTATTGGAAGGATTTCTGCAAAAACTGGCTTTTAAACCTCGGTCTTAAAGAGGAAAATCTCCGCCTTCGCGATCACGAGAAGGAAGAGCTTTCCTTCTACTCAAAGGCTACTACCGATATTGAGTTCCTCTTCCCCTTCGGCTGGGGTGAGCTTTGGGGAATTGCCGACCGCACCAACTATGACCTTGGCCGTCATCAGGAGGCAAGCGGCAAATCTCTTGAATATTTCGATCAGGATACTAACGAGCATTATGTACCCTACGTTGTTGAGCCCTCCCTCGGCGCCGACCGCGTAGCCCTAGCATTCCTTTGCGATGCATACGATGAGGAAACCGACGAAAAGGGTGAAACCCGCGTTGTTCTCCGTCTGCATCCTGCACTCGCACCCTTTAAGTGCGCAGTTCTGCCCCTCTCTAAGAAATTGGCAGAGCCCGCAGGCGAGGTCTTCGATATGCTCGCAAAAGACTTTATGGTGGACTATGACGACGCAGGCTCTATCGGTAAGCGTTACCGTCGCGAGGACGAGATTGGAACTCCTTTCTGTATAACCTACGATTTCGATTCTCTTGAAGACGGCTGTGTTACCGTTCGCGACCGCGACACTATGGAACAGACCCGCGTTAAAATCGACGAGCTTAAGACCTACATCGCCGAAAAACTCGAGTTTTAAAATTAAAAGAGCTGAATCGAAGGGAGACCTTGGGACACACTCCATAGAGCAGTATCGGTTTTGGAATACAAATTTTCCACGAAGACTTGCCGAAAAGCCTTGATATACGGCAGTATACCTGCATTTTTCGGCTTCGCCTCGTAAAAAATTTGTTCATTACAAAACTGCAACGCACTTAAAAATGAAAATTTTTAGTGGTAGACAAGGCAAAAAGCCGCGGTAACGCTGACGCGTACCGCGGCTTTTTAACACAGAATACCGCAACAATTTCACATTTTTAAGCGAAATTGCCCTATGGAGTGTGTCCCTTCGGTTCAGCTCTTTTTAATAGTCACTGTCAACTCTTTTCAAGAAGTCTGTCCATAATCGACGGACCGTGCTCTATGAAAATTCCTGTAGAAGCTGCAGTAGCCTCGGTAAAGGTATCAACACCATCCAGAGTCTTTCTGCTGTCATAAATCATAAAGGGTACAGGCTCACTCGAGTGGGTCTTTGTCAGCAGGGGAGTGGGATGGTCGGGGCAGATAAGAATTCTGTAATCCTCGTTAGCCTCGTCCAAATACCCCTTAACTGTAGCCAGTATAAGTTTATCGATAAGACCGATGGACTTAACCTTATTTTCGGGCTCACAGCGGTGTCCGCACTCGTCGGGAGCCTCAACGTGAATATACACAAGGTCAGTGCCCACTTTGAAGGCTTCAACTGCTGCATCTGCCTTGCCGCAGAAGTTTGTGTCTATGTAACCTGTAGCACCCTCAACCTCGGGTGTCTTCATTCCTGCGCAGATGCCGATACCCTTAAGCAGGTCAACCGCCGAAATAACACAGCCCGAAACACCGTTTTTCTCCTTAAAGTCGGCGACTACGGGCTTAGTACCCTCACCCCAAAGCCATATTGAGTTTGCAGGATTTTTGCCCTCAGAAATACGCTTTTTGTTTACGGGATGGTCTTTTAAAAGCTCATAGCTTTTCTTCATAAGGTCAATAAGGGGTGACGCATTCGGGGATTTGCTTAAATACTCGCCAACAACCTTACCGCTTATGTCGTGGGGAGGGGTCATATCACCAAGATCGGTAGTGCCGCCGTCTACAACTAAACAGTGTCTGTAACTTACTCCCGAATAAAAGCTGTATATATCATTGCCAAGCTTTTCCTGAACGGTCTTTATTATCTCCTGCGCCTCTGCGGTGGAAATATCACCTGCACAGTAATCAAGCATAGTTTTGTCTTCGTATCTTTCCTCGTACGAGAGTGTGACAATATTACAGCGCAAAGTAACATCGGTGTCCTTAAGGTCAATACCGATGCTTGCAGCCTCTAAGGGGGAGCGTCCCGTGTAGGAAACGGTGGGGTCATATCCCATTACAGACAGATTTGCAACATCGCTTCCGGGTTTAAGCCCTGCGGCAACAGTTCTGCAAAGACCCACCTCAGAAACCTTTGCCAGTGCGTCCATATTAGGCTTGTCGGCAAGCTCCATAGGGGTCTTACCGTTTAAGAAGTCGGACGGGGTGTCTGCCATACCGTCGCAAAGTAAAACTAAATATTTCATGTGTAAACCACCTTTATTTTGTCGGTATTTCTATTATATTATCTAAAATCAAGATTGTAAAGAAAAAAGACTTTAAAATTTTAATAAAATGTAATATTATATACTTACAAAATCTTAAGGATGATAAAATGTCAAATTTTAAACCCGAAGTGCTTTCCCCCGTAGGAAATGCTGAAATGCTTACTGCCACAGTGAGATGCGGTGCAGATGCGGTCTATTTAGGGATTGATTCCTTCAATGCCCGACGAAACGCTGAAAATTTCACTATCGATTCTTTAAAGGAGGCGGTAGAGTTTTGTCATATCCGCGGAGTTAAGGTTTATCTTACACTTAATATAATAATTTCCGACGGCGAAATGGAGGAAGCGGTAAAAAAGACCGTAGAGGCGGCAAAATGCGGTATAGACGGAGTTATAACCGCCGATATCGGCTTTGTAAATACCCTTCATAAGGTTTTACCAACACTTCCTGTTCACGCCTCCACCCAGATGACGGTACATTCTTCAGCGGCAATAAAACCCCTAAAAGAAATGGGTTTTTCCCGCGTGGTGGTGTCCAGAGAAATGAGTAGAACCGAGCTTACAGAGTTCTGCACCGAGGCAAAAGCGCAGAATATGGAGGTAGAGGTCTTCGTTCACGGCGCACTTTGTATGTCTATGTCGGGTCAATGTCTGCTCTCTGCAATGCTTGGTGGCAGAAGCGGAAACCGAGGACTGTGCGCGGGTCCCTGCCGTCTGCCCTTTGCGGCAGAAAAGGGTAACGGCTACGATTTAAGCCTTAAGGACCTTTCTCTAATACCTCACCTCGGTGAGCTTAAAGATATGGGCGTTGCCTCCCTTAAAATAGAGGGCAGAATGAAGCGCCCCGAATATGTTGCCGCCGCAACCACCGCCTGTCGACAAATGCTGGACAAGGGATGTGTGGATGAGGATATAAGTTCAGCCCTCGAAAAGGTTTTTTCCCGTTCAGGCTTTACCGACGGCTACTATATGGGTAAGCTCGGTCCCGATATGTTCGGCATCCGCACTAAAGACGATGTTACCGCAGCCGACACCGTATTTTCTGCTCTTCACGAGCTTTATAGAAATGACCGACAGAGCATACCCCTTTACGGCAGTGCGGAAATTAAAAAACACACACCGATAAAGCTCACGGTAAGTGATAATGAAAACACCGTTACCGTTTTCGGCGATATTCCCGAAAAAGCATTAAACCGCCCTACAGATAAAGCAACCGTCTTTGAAAAAATAAGTAAAACAGGTGGCACACCTTATTATTTCGATACTCTTTCGGTGAAGCTTGATGAGGGACTTATGGTACGCGTTTCCTCCCTTAACGCACTGCGTCGCGAGGCTTTGGAAAAGCTTTCAATTCTTCGTGCAAAGCTGCCTGAGATTATTCCCGATTATTCAAGGCTTACTAAGAATAAGGAAAATCGGGAAAATAATCCGCTTAAAACCGTCGTGCGAATCGATAACCCTGCACAGCTTACCGAAAATGTTAAAAAAGCCGATTTGATAGTTGTGTCAATTGATATAGATGTAGAAAAAATTCCCGAGGATATAAAAAGTGCCGTTGAGCTTCCCCGAGGAATATCAAATGAAGCTTATATACTTAAAAAGCTTGAAGCCTTTAAGCAAAAGGGAATTACGGTTGCATTTTGCTCCACACTTGCCGCATCAGAACTTGCTAAAACTGTAGGATTTAAGAGGGTGAGCGACTTTGGCTTCAATATCTATAATTCTGCGGCGCTAAACTATCATAAAAGCGAGGGAGCGGTTGCCTGTGTTCTTTCACCCGAATTGCTTTTAAGTGACGCAAAATGTCTTTTTGCCGAAATTCCTACGGGTATAATCTCTTATGGCAGACTTCCCCTTATGCTCACCCGAAACTGCCCTATTAAAAACGGACTTTCCTGTACCGATTGCGGCAGAAAAAATGTCCTTACCGACCGAAAGGATACTGTCTTCCCTGTAAGATGCAGAAACGGATATAGCGAACTGCTTAATTCTAAGGTAATCTGGCTTGCCGACCGAAAGGATGAACTTTCGGGTCTCGATTTTCAAATCCTCTACTTTACCGACGAAACGGCAGACAGGGTCGACGAGGTAATAACCGCCTATAAAAACGGCAACCCCCCCGACTGCGACTTCACCCGCGGACTTTACTATAGAGGAGTAGAGTAATGTGCAACAAAGATACTGCAGAGCATTATTTTCCCGAAAAACAGACTCAATTGAGATATGCTCCATAGATCGGTATCGGGTTTGGCAATAATGTTTTTTATCATCTATATGTTCAGATATATTAGGTTAAATCAATTATTCATCAGCGTAAGCGACTTACATATTCAATATTCATTACGAAAATTCGTTTAATGAATGATGAATATTGAATAATGAAAAACGAATAATACAAAGACGAAAATCCTGCCGACAATAATCGACAGGATTTTCGTCTTTGGTGGACGCTAAGGGACTCGAACCCATGACCGCCCGCACGTCAAGCGGGTGCTCTACCAGCTGAGCTAAACGTCCGTCTGCTGAGCGAATTGGATTATATCATATATTGTGTGAAAAATCAAGTGTTATTTTAATCTCTTATTAGCCCACAAAATAATCCTCAGCGCAATTAGAATTTCCCATATTCCCACAGCAGTTCCCGTAAAAATATTAAGCCCTCTTCTCACACTCAGGTCTACCGCCATACGGTCAAGGAGGGAGGTCTGGAGAGAGAATACCGACATAAGAGCAACCGAAAGGCTTAGAGCCTTTGCCGCAAAAAGTGTGGGGTTGTTGTGTTTTTTGAGGCTTATGCTGTCATAGGTGGCTGCAAACAACCGTATAACGGTATATATTGCCGCCGCAAATATTACCGATTTTCCGTAAAAATGCGATCTGTTTTGCCATATCATTTGAAAGATAAGCGCGGTTACCGTCAGATTAAGAACTAAAAGCATAATTCCGCATATAAGCAGGTCAGAGAATTTGCACTTATTATCTTTTTTGCCGTCAAAGCCCTTAAGTAACAGGAAAAATTTTATAAGGCAAAGCATAATGTAGTATACTGCAACTCCTCCAAACCACACAGAACGGTAATACACTCCCGTACAAAGATTATAAACCGCAAAACCTACATTCACAACAAGCCCGATACTGAGCAGCAACTCAGTACGGGCTTTTATATCTGTCACATATTTTTTTGTAAAGGGGAATATCCGTATAAGTATTTTGCTTAGTTTTTTCATAATTATAGTTTACCGAAAATATAAAGAAATTATGAATTTTTAAAAATTATATTGACAAAATGAAAATGGCAGTGTATTATAAAACCGTACTAATCGTAATAGTACAGTTAGAACGAGGAGGGGATACATTGATAACTATAGATTATAAAAGCCGTGTTCCCATTTATGACCAGATAACCGCAGGAATAATCCGCCTTAAGACCTTAGGGGTGCTTAAAAACGGAGATAAGCTTCCCAGTGTGCGAAGTCTGGCGGTAAAACTGGGCATAAATCCCAATACGGTACAAAAGGCATATGCAATTCTCGAATCAGAGGGTGTTATATGCTCGGTTTCGGGTAAAGGCTCCTTCGTTTCGGAAGACAGCAAGGCGGCAGATGCTATTCTTACCGCTGCTAAGGACGACTTTAAAATAGCAGTGGAAACGGCTAAACGAATGGGTCTTAGCGAGGATACATTATCTCAGATACTTGAAGATGTATACAGGAGGAACGAGAAATGATAAAAATAGTAAACCTCTTAAAAAAATTTGATAACTACAGCGCACTGGATTATGTAAACGCCGAGATTAAAGACGGCTGCATATATGGACTGGTGGGCTCTAACGGTTCAGGAAAATCTACGCTTTTGCGTATGCTTTCGGGTGTCTATTATCCCGACGGAGGCAGTATTTCGGTAGACGGATATGCCGTATTCAATAATCCTGAGCTTAAATCCCGTATATTCTATCTTCCCGATACGCCCTATTTCTTTAAAAACGCCAACATAAACGAAATGTCAAACTTTTATGAGGGGCTTTACCCCAGCTACGACCGTGAGCGTTTTGGTCACCTGACTACGGTTTTCCCCATAAGCACTACCGATAAGATAGACAATATGTCAAAGGGTATGCAGCGTCAGGCGGCACTTATGCTCGCGCTTTCCACAAATCCTAAATATCTCCTTTTAGACGAGGCTTTTGACGGGCTTGACCCCGTTATGCGGAGTGTACTTAAATCTCTGCTTATTGACGGAATAGAAAACAGCGGAATGACCGCAATAATATCCTCCCACAATCTTCGTGAGCTTGAAGACCTTTGCGACCACGTTGCTCTCATCCACGCAGGAAAAATTATATTCAGTAACAGTCTCGAAGAGATTAGGGGCGGTGTTCATAAGGTTCAGGCGGCATTTAAAACACTTCCTCCCGAGATAAAGCTTGCCTCTCTCGATATAGTTAAATGTGAGCGCACAGGCTCCCTTTTGCAGATGATAATAAGGGGAGACGAAGAGGAGATAATGAATACGATAAACTCTCAGGACCCGATTTTTGCTGAGATAATCGAGCCCACACTGGAAGAAATATTTATTTATGAAATGGAGGCAGTAGGCTATGACGTTAAAAACATCCTCGGTTAATACCCGACCTGTACTTAACTTTTTCACCTTCACCCTTAAAAAGCAGATACCGCTTACACTACTTATCACTGCATTTTCATTTCTCATAATACCTGGTATGCTGATTCGCGATGTGCTATCCCATTTTGAGTGGGGGAGTAGTCGTTATGATATGGACGGAGATATGTTTTCTGCTTGGACTACCTTCACTCTTGGAGCAGGTGCAGTGCTTATGTTTATGCTTCTGCTTACTAACTTTGGCTTTCTGTTTTCGAAAAAGGCGGGAGATGTCTTTCACGCACTGCCCCTGACCCGAAATCAGATGCTGCTTACAAGGGGTTTAGCCTCTTTTATAGGAGGACTTTTTAACTTTAGCATCTGCTTTGCGGCAGTTAGCATAGTAAACTTTTTACCCTCGGTCAGCGGAGTACCCTTTGAGCTGGTTATAAAAGCCTTTCTGCTTGGAATACTCTACCTCTTTGCGTTAACGGTGTTCAGCCTTTTGTTTGTCGTTTGCAGTGGTGGATATTTCGATACTCTCGTCGCCTTTGCGGCAGTAAACCTATGTCCTGTCTTCATTGCAATGATGCTGTTTTTTGTAACAGAGGACAGCACCGTAGGGCTGAGTGTCGACTACAGTTACCTTATATATACCACTCCCATAGCATATATCTTCTTTAAGTATGCCTTTATGGGATACGTGTATACCCATCCTCAGTTGGTGGCTCCAATGGAAAGAACAACCGTCTGGACAGTTCTGGCAGTCGTGCTTTTGGCGGCACTGTGCATTGTTGCGACGGTAAAGCTTTTCAAGGTTCGCAAGAGCGAAACGGCAGGAGAGGCATACTCATTTAAATTCGTTCCGACAATAATAACCGTTCTGGTTTCAATGGTAGGCGGATTTTTTATAGCCGAGGTATTAAGCGGTTTTGACACAAACTTTAATATATTATTTTGGTTATTCTTTATAGTTGGCGCATTGCTTTGCTCTGTAGCGGCAGGTGCCATCATCACAAGAGGCTTTAAAACCGTTAAGGCTTCCTTCTTAAAGGGTGCGGTAGCCGTTGTTCTTATGATAGCTTTGGTGATAACTACCATATTTGTAGGCTCTGCGGCAGAAAGCCGTGTGCCTGAAGCTGAGCAAATAAAGAAGATATATCTTAATTACGACAAGTCTGTCGAGTTTACCGACAACTTCGATATTGTGCTCGACCTTCACAAAGGTATAACCGAAAACATTAAAAACGATAAGACGGGCGGAGAGACTTCCGCATTTTTAAACAATATTAACGACATCAGAATAACCTATGTTCTTAATGATTCGGCCGAGATAAAGCGTGATTACTGGCAGGGCAGACCTAATATGGATAATCTCTATCCTCAGCTTCTCGCCCTTATGAAGAGTGATGAGTATTTTCAGAAGTATGAGGACTGTGTTAGTCCCAACGGTCTGAGCGTACAGGTACAGCTGATGGGCGATAAATACGGATATACCAATATGGTTTACGACGATGGAATTGCAGACCTTACTAAAGAACAGGCTAAGGAGTTTATAGAACTCTTCAAGAAAGAAGTCAAGGCAGCTGATCTAAGCGTGTTTGATGAAAACTGCTATGTGGTATATATTAGCGGAATTGATTATAAGGAACTGTTTATACCCCACTCGTTTACACAGACTATGGACTATATAGGTCCGCTACTCGCTCCTGAGGATGAGTATTATAAATCTATGGGAAAATAGTAAGATGCCTTGTCAACTTATCGTTGACAAGGCTTTTTTATGTGTTAAAATTAGTTTGGTGATATTTTGTATAAAAATAAGCTTATAAACCTCTCTCTTTCTGCGCTTTTTACCGCGGTCATAGTAATATGTGGGCTGATAACCGTCCCTGCTCCCGTACCATTCACCCTGCAAACGCTGGGTGTGTTTTCTGCAACCCTTTTTCTCGGCTCAAAGGGCGGCTTTTGGTCGGTTTTGGCATATATTTTGCTGGGTACTGTCGGTATGCCCGTTTTTTCGGGATTTTTGGGCGGTGTAGGGGTTCTTTTCGGCCCTACTGGAGGCTATATTTTAGGTTTTTTGTTTATCCCGCTGGCAACAGGACTGCTTTGCAGGTTCTTTTCAAAAAAACAAAAGACAGTATACTGTTTTATCGGACTAATCCTTTGCTATGTTATGGGTAGTGTATGGTATACCATTTATACCGATGCCGCTTCGTTTTTGACGGTGCTGACGGTGGGGGTTATCCCCTTTGTTCTGCCCGATGTTGTAAAACTTTTGTTAGCGGCAAAAATTTCACATCTTCTAAGTTTGGCAACCAAAAGGTTTATCGGCGACACAGGAAAACTGAGTGGACGCCGCATACGCAGAAAACTTAGTGAAGAAATCAGCGTTTTCACCTATGAAGAAATAGATTCCACCAATACCGAGGCGGTGCGAAAAATCCGCGAAGGAACAAAACTTCCTGCACTTTTTGTTGCCGAAAAGCAAACCGCAGGCAGAGGAAGAAGAGGAAAAAGCTTTTATTCTTTAGGCGGAGTTTATATGACTTTAGCAATGCCCTCATCAGAGGAATTTGACACCGTGCGCCTTACCACCAAGGCTGCAGTAGCGGTAGCCGAGGCTATCGAAGAGCTTACGGGCAAAAGGGTTGGTATAAAATGGGTAAACGATATATACCTTGACAATAAAAAGATATGCGGCATCCTCTGCGAGGCTGTAACCGACCCCGAAAATGGCACAACCGTAGCCCATATCGTCGGAGTGGGCGTAAATCTTAATGTAAAAGATTTTCCTGACGAGCTTCTCGATATTGCAGGCAGCCTAGAGTGTAGCAGACTTTCAGGGGAACTGCTTGCAGCAAAAATCACTGAAAAATTATTTAAGTATCTCAGAGACGGTCAGGAGTATATCGCCTCTTATAAAAAACGCTCTATCGTTATCGGAAAAGAAATACGCTATATTAAAAATGGTGCTGAATATACAGCAAAAGCCCTCGATATAGACCAAAACGGAGGGCTTTTAGTAGAAAATCCTCAGGGTACAGAGCTGCTCACCAGTGGGGAGATAAGTTTAAGGCTAAAATAAAGATCACTGATATAGGTGACAGGCATTATAATGCAAGGTCGCTTTGAATCAGTGATCTTTATTATTTTATAAGGCTTTATACCTCTTTTTTAAGCTTTGGTATAAACTTTTCGGCAAACCTGCCCTTTCCGCGGTTTTTAACATAGAAAAATCCAATAATGCTAAAAATTACCGCACCAATAAAATTAACCAGCAGGTCCTTCATTGTGTCGAAAAGCCCGATGTCTATATAACCTCCAACATCAATTAGCTTTCCGTTTACAGAAAGGCTCTGAATGTCCTCAATGCGTACGGTTTTATTAGAATTTGTCGGGTCAAGCACTATACTTGCGATGGAATTTAAAATATGGTCCTTTTGCATATCGGTCTTTAAAAACACATCACAGCCAAATTCGAAAAACTCCCAGAATATGCCTATCGTCATCGAAAAGCAAAAGGCTACAATGGCTACAAAAAAGGGAGAAAGCTGAAATTTTATTTTTTCGTTCTGATTTAAAAGGTCTACAAGGGCGAAGCCTACTGCGGCGCATAAAAATCCGTTTACGGTGTGAAGCAGAGTGTCCCAGTGGGGTATACGCACATAAAAATATGCAAGCTCTCCTAAAATCTCGGCGGCAAATATAAAAAGCAGCACGATTATTTCCAGTGTGGAGGGCAGTTCGAGCTTGAAGGTCTTCTCCACAAAGGAGGGAATAAGGAATAAAATCAAAGATAGACCGCAGATGTAGGCGGTCTCAAAATCTTTCCTGAATAATGCAACCACCAGTGCGGCAATCACGATAATGCGCAGTATTACATATACCGCAAAGGTGATTTTGTTAGTCTTTATGTTGTTTTTGATTTCTTTAAGTGTATCGGTTAACATTATTTTCCACCTCATATAAAAGGTAACGCCCCTTTGTTAAGTGAGTATTAACAACTTGATATAAATGTGTAAATTTGATATAATATATTAAAATCCATAAAAGGGGTGAGCAAACTGAAACAGAATTTTTCTCTTATGACCGAGGCAGAAATAGAAAGGATAAAACAAAGCGGTTCAAAGCCGTCTCTTCTGCTCCATGTCTGTTGTGCTCCCTGCTCGAGTTATGTGCTCGAATATTTAAGCTCGTATTTTAGTATTACCCTTTATTACTATAATCCCAACATTTCCCCCGAAAGTGAGTATCTTTTCCGTCTTGAAGAGCTAAGGAGACTGCTTAGCGAGTTTTCGGCAGGAAAGGATGTGAATATCCTACCCTGCGAGTATGACCCTCTTAGCTTTATAAATATTGCAAAAGGTCTTGAAGATCTGCCTGAGGGAGGAGAGAGGTGTAAAAAATGTTATCATCTCCGCCTTGAAAAAACGGCACAGGCGGCTAAAGAAAAACAGTTTGATTATTTTACTACAACCCTTTCTATCAGCCCTTATAAAAATGCACAGTGGCTTAATGATATCGGAGCAGAGCTTTCAAAGGAATATGCGGTGCAGTACCTGTTTTCCGACTTTAAAAAGAAAAACGGATACAAACGTTCTATAGAGCTTTCAAAGGAATATGACCTTTACAGGCAGGACTACTGCGGATGCGCCTACTCCAAGCGACAGGCCTACTCCAAGCGACAGGCTATGCTTGAAAAAAGTGAGCATAAGTGATATAATTATATGAGGTTTTAAAAAATCAATTCCCCTCGGAGGTATTGTCATAATATGAAACGCTTTTTTGCAGATATAAAAAAGTATAAAAATTATGTAGGCTATTCAGCAAAGTCAGAGCTTAAGGCTGAGGTAGCAGGCTCCTTTTTAAGTTGGCTGTGGTGGTTTTTAGATCCGCTGCTTTATATGCTTGTTTATTCTTTTATTGCTATTCTTATTTTCGGCAAAGGTGAGCCTCACTTTGCGGTTTTTGTTTTCACAGGTCTTAATATCTGGCAGTTTTTCAGCAAATCGGTAAAAGCCAGTGTAAAACTTATAGTCAGCAACAAGGGCATAGTTACCAAGGTATATATGCCTAAGCATATGTTTATTATTCAGAAAATGGGAGTATACGGCTTTAAAATGTTTGTATCCTTCCTGCTTACTGCAGTATTCCTTATTGTAGACGGCGTCTTTTTCGAGCCTGTGCAGATACATCTTTATATTCTGTGGATAATCCCTTTGTTTGCCCTTCTCTTTGTGGGCACCTTTTCGGTATGCCTTCTTGTGATGCACTTCGGCGTTTTTGTAGAGGACCTTTCAAATGTGATAACTGTGGTGCTGCAGCTGGGCTTCTATGTTTCGGGTGTATTCTACTCTCTCGAAAACCGCCTTACAGGTCAGTATGCACTGCTCGGTAAAATCCTGACAAGCTGCAACCCCCTTGCCCTTATTATGACCGATATGCGAAGTGTTATCTTCGGTGACGGAAGTATGCACTATATGGCACTTCTGGTCTGGTCTCTGCTTTCGGTAGCTGTAGCCTGTATCGGTATAAGAACGATATACAAGTTCGAAAACAGCTATGTTAAAATCATTTAAGGAGGAAAACCAAATGGCAGAATCTGTAATCTCGGTCAAAGATGTCAAGATAAGATATAGATTTCTTAAAAAGGTATCTATAATAAAGTCTATGTTTTCCTTCAAAAAGCTTAACAAGGCAGAATATTTTGAGGCGGTAAAGGGAGTTTCCTTTGAGGTCGAAAAGGGACAAATACTTGGTATAGTGGGTAAAAACGGAAGCGGTAAATCCACAATGCTTAAGGCTATAGCAGGTATTTTTTCTCCCGACGAGGGCGAAATAAACCTTCACGGACATTCGGTGTCCCTGCTTTCCATCGGCGTAGGCTTTGTAACCTCTCTTACAGGCAGGGAAAATATATACCTTTCGGGAATGCTCCTTGGATTTACGAAGGAAAAAATTGACGAAAAGCTGGACGAGATAATCGAGTTTTCGGAGCTTGGAGAGTTTATCGACCGTCCTGTAAAAACCTATTCAAGCGGTATGTATTCCAAGCTTGCCTTTTCTATAACCGCTATACTCGAAACCGAAATAATGCTTATAGACGAGGTGCTCAGCGTCGGTGACGCAAGGTTTAAGAAAAAGAGCTTTGAAAAAATGAAGAGCCTTATAGAAGACCGTAACAGAACTGTTGTAATTGTCTCCCACAGCACCGAAACCCTTCAGAAGCTGTGTGATAATATTCTCTGGCTGCACGAGGGAAACATCAAAATGATGGGCCCCGTGTCAGAGGTGCTTCCCGCCTATAACGATTTTATGGCAAAATAGGCTATGAAAAAGTTTTTAGAGAAGTTCAAAAAGGTAAAGCTTATAGATGTGCTGCATATTTTTATGTTTTTAGCAGCACTGCCCATAGCCCTGATTTATCGTACAAAGCGCAAGAATTTGTGGCTTTTTTGCGACAACGGAACAGAAGCGTCAGATAACGGCTTTGTACTTTTTAAATATGTTTGTGAGCACCATCCTGAGCAGGACTGCGTTTATGCTGTGTTTAGAAGCAGTATAGATTTTGACAAGGTAAAAAATACGGGAAGTGTGGTAGAATATGGTAGCTTCCGTCATTGGGTGCTTTATCTTACCGCAAAGGTCAATATAAGTTCGCAAAAGGGCGGTAAGCCTAATTATGCTGTATGTAATCTTTTAGAGGTCTATGGCATACTTAGAAACAACAGAGTGTTTCTGCAGCACGGCGTTATCCTCACCGATATAGAGTTTTTGTATTTCGAAAATACAAAAATGAGTATGTTCGTCACCAGTACACAGCGGGAGTGGGAGTATGTAAACGGACATTACGGCTACCCCGAGGGTGTGGTAAGGCTTCTCGGTTTGCCCCGTTTTGACGAACTGCACGGTCTGCAATGTAACAAGGGACAGGTTCTTATAATGCCCACCTGGCGTGAGTGGCTGGGGGAGGCGTCACTTTCAAAGAACTTGCAAAAGGATATTAAGAATTTCACCAACACCAAGTATTATAAAAAGTGGAGCGCACTTTTACATAGTCAAAAGCTTCGCGAGGTTTGTGAAAAATACGGATGCGAGGTGCTTTTCTATCTGCACCGCGATGCACAGCGTTTTGCCGACTGCTTTAAAACCGATAACCCCTATGTTACGGTCTGCAAATATCCCGAGTATACAGCGGGTGAGCTTTTGAGGTCTGCCGCTTTTATGGTAACCGACTTTTCAAGCGTTCAGGCAGATTTCGCCTATATGAAAAAACCCCTTTGTTATTTTCATTTCGATTATGATGAGTATTCCGAAAAGCATTATCACAAGGCATATTTCGACTATGAAAAAGACGGCTTCGGTCCTGTGTTCGAAAATGAGGACGAGCTGGCAGAGTATATAGAAAAATCTGCCCAAAACGGATTTTCGTTATCAGAGCTGTACAGCACACGACATAAAGATTTTTTCACTCTCTATGATAGAGAAAACAGTAAGCGTTGCTATGAAGCAATAAAGGAAAAATGGAGTTGACCCTATGAGTTTCCCTACTACAAAGCCTATAGATTTTGTTATAATATGGGTGGACGGAAACGACCCCGAGTGGCGTTTAGAAAAAGCTAAATACGACGGCAGTGTTGTAACCGCCTCAAACAGTGAGGTACGCTACCGCGATTGGGATAACCTGCAGTATTGGTTTCGCGCAGTAGAGAGGTTTGCACCGTGGGTCAATAAGATACACTTTGTCACTTGGGGACATTTACCCCAGTGGCTTGATACAAGCAATCCAAAGCTCAATATAGTAAAGCATACCGATTTTATCCCCGAAGAGTATCTTCCGACATTTAGTTCTCACACTATCGAGCTTAATCTTCACCGCATAGAGGGTCTCAGTGAGCAGTTTGTATACTTTAATGACGATATTTTTCTGACAGCCCCCGTCACACCCGAAGATTTCTTTAAAAACGGAAAGCCCTGCGATACGGTAGCTCAGGACTGTATCTTCTTCGGCAAGGACAGCGCAGGCTCCTTTAACGGTGCCGATGTTACGGTTGTTAATGCTCATTTCAGTAAAAAACAGGCTATAAAAAACAATTTAGGTCTGTGGTTCAACCCTAAAAACGGCATCAGAAATATTATCAGGACAACCCTTTTGATGCCTTGGCAGTGGTTCCCCGGTTTTTATTATCAGCACACCGCAAACGGATTTTTAAAATCGGTTCTCAGCGAGGTGTGGAAGGCAGAGCCCGAAATACTCGGTGAGACCTGCTCCCATAAGTTCCGAAAAAGCGGAGATGTGAACCAGTGGGTGTTTAAGTTCTGGCAGATGGCAAAGGGCGAGGTTGCAGTGAGAAGTGACAAATTTTCTTACTGCTACCATATAAAAGAGACCAATTTTTCGGCTCTTCTCAGGGATATTCCCTCTATGAGAAGAAAAATGCTCTGCATAAACGATACCGCCAGAACCATAGATTTCGAGAACAAAAAACAACAGGTGAAGGAAGCCTTTGATAAACTGCTTCCCAATAGATCCGCTTTTGAAAAATAACGACGCTTCAAGGAGATTGCGAAATGCAAAATACCGACAGTTTCTGTAAAATTTTGCCTGCATTTAAAAACTCTGAAAACTGCATTATAATGAGTACCGATGATGGCTTTGCCCCTGCAACTGCAGTAGCCATTCAGTCACTCATCGACACCTCGTCAAAGGAAAATTTTTACGATATAATCATACTTCATTCAAGGGTGACCCCTCTTATGCAGGAGGCACTCCTTTCAATGGATATGCCCGAAAACTTTTCTTTGCGTTTTTATAATGTTTCCGAAATTGTTGACCGTATGAATCTGTATACAGCTAACAGAAGGTCTATAACGATGGAAACCTATTACCGTCTTTTCGCCCCTTGGATTTTATCAGACGAGTATAAACGCGCCTTTTATTTCGACGGTGATATGGTCGCTACAAGGGACATCTATCCTGTCTTCGAATGTGATATCGAAAATAAACTTATTGCCGCTGTAAAGGATTATTGGGGAATTTGCAACTGCTTCATTCCCGACGATCCCAGACGGGAATATCAGGAAAGCATAGGCATTAAAAATGTAGAAAATTATGTTATTGCCGCAACTATCCTGTTTAATCTTACAGAGTTTCGCAAACGCTTTACGCTTAAGCAGATGATGGAGATGTGCACCCAAAATGAGTGGAAGCAGCACGATCAGGACGTGGTAAATGTTCTTTGTCAGGGCTTTGTGCATTTTCTGTCTGCTGAGTGGGGTATGGTCAGTGACTATGGCAACAATCACTATCTGCCGCAGTATCTGCTGGACGAGCTTAATGCAGTGACTGAGCCGATACTTATACACTACGCAGGCTCCCGTAAGCCTTGGCTTAAGCCCTATACAGAAGGGTATATGTTATTCTGGAGATATGCCGAAAAAACCAAATTTTTCGAATATCTGGCAGATATGATAGTTTCTCCCGAATTCAGGGCTAATCTGCTTACCGAAATGGCTGAGGGAAATGTTCAGTATAAGTTTACGGGAGACGAGTTTATCGGCACCTATAACGGGGTAGAGCTCGTTAGAAAGGGTGGCTATGCAGGACCTGTAACCTATCATCAGATAAGGGTCAGAAACGGAATACTGCATCTGGTTGCCTCGTCATATTACTACGCCCTTCCTGCAGACCTTGATATGGAAGTGTTTGTAAAGATAAACGATGAGCTTGTCCCTGTGGACAGACAGTATACCGACAATCTCTACCGTCAGGATGACGGCAGAATGACCTGTCGCGGAGAACTGTTTGAGCTTGATTATAGGCTCAATAAAAACATAGAAAACTACAATATTTCCGTAGTATGCAGGATAGGCGGATATACTATGGAAAAGAAGGATTTGCGTTTCAATCAGTATGCACCTCTTACAAAGAGATACGAAAACTGCTATTATCACAGCGAGGGCTGGGCAGTAAAGCTTAATGAAGACCTCACAGGTCTTAAGGTATCTGCTGTAAATAAAAACACTCTTTCCAAATATGAAAAAGCATTCAGGAAAGAGCTTCGCAAGGTGGGAAAAGAGGCAGAAAGAAACGCACTTTTCGTCCGTCCGCTAGTCCTTCTGCTTAAAAAAATCGTTAAAAAGCCTATATGGATCGTGTCTGACCGAATTATGAAGGCTGACGATAACGGAGAGGTCTTCTTTAAATACCTTTGCGAGAAGAAAAGGGGAGAAGTAAAGCCCTATTTTGTCCTTAGCAAAAAATCCTCCGATTATAGCCGACTTAAAAAGATAGGAAGCGTGTTGGATCCATATTCTATAAAGCACAGAATATGTCATCTTCTTGCTCATTACACCATTTCCTCGCAAACCGATATGGTTTTCAGAAATCCGATGAAAAAAAGCCGAAGGGTGTATATGGATATGCTCAGTGAGGTAGATTTTATCTTCCTGCAGCACGGTGTTATTCATAACGATATTTCGGGTTGGCTGTGTAAGCGCAGACAATCCTGTGCAGGCTTTGTGACAACCACCCAAAAAGAGTATGATTCGATAGTCGGTGGAAATTATCACTACACTAAAGACGAAGTCTGGCTTACTGGTATGCCGCGTTTTGATAACCTTGAGGATAAACGCGAAAAGATAGTTACCATACTTCCTACCTGGCGCAGATTCCTTACGGTACGCCAGAATCAGGAAACGGGTATATGGGAATTAGCAAAAGGCTTCTCCGATTCTAAATATGCCACATTCTACCGCAACCTTATGAACAGTGAGGAACTGAATGCCGCGGCAAAAAAATACGGCTATAAGATACAGTTCAAGATACATCCCTCTTTCCTTACTCACGAAGCACAATTCGGCTTTAACGACAGCGTGAATATCGTGGATAATAATATGCCCTACCGTGAGATATACTCAAAGAGCAGTCTTATCGTTACCGACTATTCGTCAGCGGTTTACGACTTTATTTATCTCAGAAAGCCGATGATATACTGTCAGTTCGACAGGGAAGACTTTTTTGAGAATCATATGACCGATAATGTGGAGCTTCATTACGAAAAAGAGGGATACGGTGAGGTAAATTACGACCTTCAGAGCACCATAGACTCTATTACTCAGTATATGGCGAACGACTGTAAGCTTAAGGAGACCTACCGTAAGCGTATAGATGCCTTTTTTGCCTTCAGCGATAAGAATAACTGTCAGCGTGTTTACGAGAAAATAGCAAAGCTTAAAAAATAGCGGTTTCTCGGTGTAAAAATTTGGTTAAAATGCTGGATAAAAAGTCAAAAAAAGGGCTTAAAACCTATTGACAAAAGCCCTTTAGTGTGTTAAACTAAAGAGCAAGTTATAAGGGAGCTTGATCGTTATGTTTGTTTTTGGTACTCTAAGCATAGTCCTACTAGCTGTTATTACCCTCGTCCTAGTGGTGAATAACGGTCAGGTTGGTTGTGCTATCAGACAAAAATAAGGTTATAGCAATCTTTTAGCTTTCTGTAATCGTATTTAAAGGTCTATGGTGCGCAACACCGTAGACCTGTTTTTATTTCTTTAAAGCACTAAAGCAAAAGGAGAGACAAAATGAAAATTACAGGTGCTCAGATCATTATAGAAACTCTTATCGAGCAGGGCTGTAAAACCGCTTTTGGTTATCCGGGCGGAGCCGTGCTGAACATATATGACGAGCTTTATAACAATTCCGACCGTATAGAGCATATCATCACTGCTCACGAACAGGGCGCAGCCCACGCGGCGGACGGATATGCAAGGGCAACAGGTGAGGTAGGCGTGGTTATCGCGACCTCGGGTCCGGGTGCTACAAATCTTGTAACAGGAATAGCAACTGCTCAGCTCGACAGTGTGCCGTTGGTGGCTATTACGGGCAACGTTTCTACCGACCTTATCGGACGCGACAGCTTTCAGGAGGTAGACATTATGGGAATCACCATTCCCATAACCAAGCACAACTATTTTGTTAAATCTGTTGACGAGCTTGCCGACACCATCCGCGAAGCCTTCAAAATTGCAAAGTCTGGCAGACCGGGTCCCGTACTTATAGATGTTCCCAAGGATGTTCAGCTGGCTGTTTGCGATTATGAGGTAAAGCCCGTAGAAAAGCCCTATCCTATGGAACTGGCGGCAGAGTATAACATTCAGGCTGCGGCAGAGATAATTGCCGAGGCAAGAAGACCTTACATATACTGCGGCGGCGGTGTGGTTATCGGAAATGCCGCAGGGGAGGTAGTTGCTCTTTCAGAAAAGATTGACGCTCCTGTGGGCTGCTCTATGATGGGACTCTCCGCAATCTCAAGAGACCATAAAAACTCCCTCGGTATGCAGGGAATGCATGGCACCTTTGCCGCATCCCGTGCAATGGCAGAGGCTGATGTGATAATTGCACTCGGTGTCCGTTTTTCCGACCGTGCTACAGGCAATAAGAAAAAATTCGCTTCGGGTGCCCGTATAATTCACATTGATATTGAGCCTGCAGAGCTTGGCAAAAACATCCCTGCATATCTCGGAATAATAGCAGACATTAAGGATGCTACCGCCCGTCTCATAGTGGCCGTTAAGGAAAAGAAAAACGACGAATGGCGCGCTAAGGTTGAGGAGTTCAGGGCAAGGGATGTAAACCCCAACTTTAACCCCGACGATATGCGTCCATACCAGATTATCGACTGCGTAAACAAATATACCGACGAAAACACCGTAATTGCTACCGATGTCGGTCAGCATCAGATGTGGACAGCACAGCGTTATAGGTTCAAAACACCTCGCACCTTTGTGACCTCGGGCGGTCTTGGTACAATGGGCTTCGGTTTAGGTGCCGCTATCGGCTCGGCTGTAGGCACAGGCAGAAAAACCGTTCTCTTTACGGGTGACGGAAGCTTCGGAATGAACCTTAACGAGCTTGCAACTGCCGTTTCCTTTGATGTTCCCGTAATCGTAGTGCTTATGAACAACGGTGTTCTCGGAATGGTTCGTCAGTGGCAGAGCATATTCTATCAAAAACACTATTCCAACACTACTCTGGGCAGAAAAACCAACTTCAAAAAACTGGCAGAAGCCTTCGGTGCCAATGGATACGAATGTAACACTATGGCAGAGTTCGAGGCTGCCTTCAAAGAGGCGTTCCAAAAGGGTGGACCCGCCGTTATCGACTGCCACATCGATATGGATGAAATGGTGCTTCCTATGACACCTCCTGGCGGTACTGTCGACCAGATGATAGTTAAGAAAAAAGATATAAACCTCTGATGAAAGGAGAAACCTATGAAACAGTTTGTAATTTCTATCCGTGTTTCCAACAAATTCGGCGTACTGTCCCGTGTTGCATCGATGTTCTCCCGCAGAGGCTTCAATATCGACAGCCTTACGGTTTCAGCTACCGAGAGTGAGGGTATCTCCCGTATGACAATCGCCGCAACAGGTGACGAGTATACAAAAAAGCAGATAATTCTTCAGCTCAACCGCCTCCATGAGGTAATCGCTATCAGCGAAATGCCCTATGAAAGCTCCCTTATCCGCGAACTTCTTCTCATAAAGATAAAGAACTCGAGTGAGCGTCATCAGGAAATAATGGACGCAGTAAATATATTTAAGGCATCTATTATCGACTACGCACCCGACTCCTTCTGTATTGAGGTAACGGGGGAGACCTCCAAGCTCGATACCTTTATCAGTGTTGTTAAGCCCTGCGGAATAATCGAGATGTGCCGCACAGGTGCTGTTGCCCTTACCCGCGGCTCAGACTCCCTGCGCGAAATGGATATGGGCTACTTAAATGTTTATAAAAAATATTAAATTATAAAATTAAAAAGGAGAAATTAAAATGTCAACTCAAAGAATGTTCTACGAATCAGATTGTAATCTTGCTCTCTTAGAGGGCAAAACCGTAGCTATCATCGGCTACGGCTCACAGGGTCACGCTCACGCTAAAAACCTTCGCGACTCGGGTGTGAAGGTTATTATCGGTCTTTACACAGGCTCCAAGAGTGCCTTAAAGGCTGAGGCTGACGGCTTCGAGGTTTACACCACTGCAGAGGCAACCAAAAAGGCAGATATAGTTATGATTCTTATCAATGACGAGTATCAGGCAAAGGTTTATAAGAACGAGATCGCTCCCAACCTCCGCGAGGGTATGACTATCGCATTTGCTCACGGCTTCAATATCCATTTCCAGCAGATAGTTGTTCGTGACGACTGTAACGTAATTATGGTTGCTCCCAAGGGACCGGGACACACCGTAAGAAGCGAGTATCAGGTAGGTAAGGGTGTTCCCTGTCTCGTAGCAGTTCATCAGGATGCTACAGGCGATGCTCTCGATTTAGGTCTTGCCTATGCTCTCGGTATCGGCGGAGCACGTGCAGGTGTTCTTGAGACCACCTTCCGCACCGAGACCGAAACCGACCTCTTCGGTGAGCAGGCTGTTCTTTGCGGCGGTGTTTGTGCACTTATGCAGGCAGGCTTCGAGACCCTCGTTGAGGCAGGCTACGACCCCAGAAATGCTTACTTCGAGTGCATCCACGAAATGAAGCTCATCGTAGACCTTATCTATCAGTCGGGCTTTGCAGGAATGAGATATTCTATCTCCAACACCGCTGAGTACGGCGACTACATCACAGGACCCAAGATTATCACCGAGGACACCAAGAAGGCTATGAAGAAGATTCTTTCCGACATTCAGGATGGATCCTTCGCTAAGGAATTCCTTCTCGATATGTCCGAGGCAGGCGGTCAGGCTCACTTCAAGGCTATGCGTAAGCTTGCCGTTGAGCATTGCTCCGAAACCGTTGGTGAAGAGGTTCGTAAGCTCTACACCTGGAACGACGAAGAGAAGTTCATCAACAACTAATATAATAGGGCCAAGGGCCAAGGGCTCAGAGCCGAGAGATATGTGTGAGGCATTTGCCTCACACATATCAAGAGAATTATAAAAGAAAGATAAAAACTTTATTTTTGTTTTATATTTCTCTTAAAAAATGGAGGTATATTATGAAAAGCGATATTATGAAAAGCGGTCCTGAAAGAGCGCCTCAGCGCTCTCTCCTAAAGGCTGCAGGATATTCCGATAACGAGATTAAAAAGCCCCTTATAGGCATTGTAAACTCTTTTAATGAGATAGTTCCCGGTCACGTTCACTTAGAGCGCATTTCCCGTGCCGTTAAGGATGGCGTTCTTGCCGCTGGCGGAACACCAATGGAGTTTAATACAATCGCTGTGTGTGACGGTCTTGCAATGGGCCACGAGGGAATGAAATATTCACTCGTCACCCGCGAAATTATTGCCGACAGTGTCGAGTGTATGGCAAAAGCCCACGCCCTCGACGGACTTGTGTTTATTCCTAACTGCGATAAAATCGTTCCGGGTATGGTTATGGCGGCTTGCCGTCTTAATATCCCCTCTATCTTTGTTTCGGGCGGTCCTATGCTTTCTAACTGCGATATGCAGGGCAGAGCAATGGACTTAAACTCGGTTTTCGAGGCAGTAGGTGCTTATAAAAACGGCACTATCGGTGAAGATGAACTGGCATATGTAGAGGGCAATGCTTGTCCCGGTTGCGGTTCCTGTTCGGGAATGTTCACCGCAAACTCTATGAACTGCCTTTGCGAAGCACTGGGTATAGCCCTTCGCGGAAACGGAACTATTCCTGCTGTACACGGTGCCCGTCAGCGTCTTGCAAAAGCCGCAGGCGAGCAGGTGATGGAGCTTGTAAACAAGGATATAAAGCCCCTCGATATTATCACCGAAAAGTCTCTTCGCAACGCCCTTACTGTTGATATGGCACTTGGATGCTCTACGAACTCTGCACTCCACCTTGCCGCAATCGCACACGAGGCTCATATCGATTTTGACCTTCATATGATAAATGAAATAAGCGAAAAGACCCCCAACCTTTGCCACCTTGCCCCTGCAGGACATCACCATATGCAGGATTTAGAGGCGGCAGGCGGTGTTTATGCCGTAATGGGTGAACTAAATTACGCAGGTTTCCTCGAAACCGATGCCCTTACCGTAACAGGCAAAACCGTTGCCGAAAACATAAAGGGTTGCCGTTCTCTTAATACCGAGGTTGCAAAGACCGTATCTGAGCCCTATACCAAAACAGGCGGACTTGCCGTACTTTACGGCTCTCTTGCTCCAAACGGTGCAATTGTTAAGCGTAGTGCGGTGGCTCCCGAAATGCTAACCCATACAGGCCCTGCCCGTGTGTTCGACAGTGAAGAAGAGGCTATAAAGGTTATTTATGCAGGAGAAATCAAACCAGGTGATGTTGTTGTTATCCGTTATGAGGGCCCCGCAGGCGGTCCCGGTATGAGAGAAATGCTTTCTCCCACCTCAGCTATCGCAGGAATGGGACTGGATAAAGAGGTTGCCCTTATAACCGACGGACGTTTTTCGGGCGCTACCCGAGGTGCCGCAATCGGTCACACCTCACCCGAGGCTGTAGACGGCGGTCCCATAGCCTATGTAAAAGATGGCGACACTATCACCATAGACATCCCCAATTATTCCATAAGCCTTAATGTTTCTGAGGAGGAAATGGCAAAGCGTAAGGAGGGAACCACCCTCAAGGTAAAAACCAACCTTACAGGATATCTAAAGAAATATGCAAAACTCGTAAGCTCCGCCGATAAAGGCGCAATAATCGAATAGGAGACTATAGTATGAGCAGAATTAAAATTTTCGATACCACCCTTCGTGACGGTGAACAGTCCCCTGGCTGTAGTATGAATCTGGCTGAAAAGCTTCAGGTAGCAAGTCAGCTCGAGCGTCTCGGTGTAGATATAATCGAAGCAGGCTTTGCAATCTCCTCCCCAGGTGATTTCGAATCTGTAAAAAGCATAGCAGAACTGGTTAAAAACTGCTCTGTAGCATCCCTTTCCAGAGCCCTCGAAAAGGACATCGACTGCGCTTGGGAGGCTGTTAAAAATGCCGCAGACCCTCGAATTCACACCTTTATAGCAACCTCGCCCGTACATATGGAGTATAAGCTTAAAATGACTCCCGAGCAGGTTATCGAGCGTACTACCGCTATGGTAAAACACGCTGCTAAATATACCTCTAATATTGAGTTTTCCTGCGAGGACGCTATGCGCTCCGATCCCGATTTTCTCGTCCGCGTTTGCGATGCGGCAATTAAAAGCGGTGCAAAGGTTTTAAATATTCCCGACACCGTAGGCTATACAACTCCTAACGAGATGCGCGCAATGATAGAGTATCTTATCAAAAATGTTCCCGACAGCGATAAGGTAGAGTTTTCTGTTCATTGTCATAACGACCTTGGTATGGCGGTTGCAAATGCTTTAGGCGGAGTGCTGGGCGGCGCATTACAGATAGAGTGTACCGTTAACGGACTTGGTGAACGCGCAGGCAATACCTCCCTTGAAGAGGTAGTAATGGCTATGTACACCCGTCCCGACCTTTACGGAGAGCTTCCCAATATCGATACTAGGCAGATATACCGTACAAGTAAGCTTGTTTATAACATTATCGGTCAGTCTGCACCTCATAATAAGCCTATTGTCGGCGCAAATGCCTTTGCTCACGAATCGGGCATACATCAGCACGGCGTACTTGCCAATAAGTCCACCTATGAGATTATGACCCCCGAATCGGTAGGAATTCAGAAAAATCAGATGGTTCTTGGCAAACATTCGGGCAAACACGCCTTCTCCGAGAGACTTAAAGAACTCGGCTACGAGCTTTCTGATGATCAGATAGTTGACGCATTCGGCAAATTTAAAGAGCTTTGCGACAAAAAGAAAACCGTTACCGACGGCGACATTGAGGCACTTGTAACCAATACCGAAATAGTAGACGGCAAGTATAAGCTTGTTTCCTTTGATGTTAAAACTATGGGTAAGGTGGGCGTTTGCTCCTCTATCTGCCTTAAGCACGAAGACGAGTTCGTGGAGGAAAAGAGCCTTGGAGACGGTGCTATCGACGCACTTTATGCCGCAATTGACAAGATTGTTCAGCCCCCTGAGCATGTTCTCGATAAGTTCAACATAAGCGCAGTATCCGAAGGTCAGGATACTCTCGGTGAGGTTACTCTTAAACTTAATTCGCAGGGCAAGACCTATTCGGGACGCGGACTTTCAACCGATATTATCGAAGCAGGAATTATGGCATATCTAAATGCTATTAACAAACTGATGCAATAGTCAAAGCGTTCAAACCCAAACCCGCCCTAAAGGGTGGAATTTAGGTGCTTTTCGGCTATTCGTCTTTGCAAGGCAAAAGCCTTGCTACATCCTCAACACCAAAAATCCCTCAAAATTCCGCACCTTTTGGGTCGTAGAATTTTGTAGCATATGGAATTTTTGATGTGCGAGGCAAAAACACAGCAAATCCTAACGGATTTGCGAGTATTTTAACAATGCAAAGCAAAAAATTCGTGCTCCAAAATCGAGTTCGGATTTGAATGCTTTGACTAAAGGAGAAATATTTATGGGAATGACAATGACCCAAAAGGTATTAGCCGCCCACTGTGGAGCTAAAACCGTTGAAGCAGGGGAGCTGATACTTGTAAATTTAGACCTTGTTCTCGGCAACGATATAACCTCTCCCGTTGCTATAGCCGAATATAATAAGCTCGGAATAGATAAGGTTTTCGATTCTAAAAAGGTAACAATGGTTATGGACCATTTTGCCCCCAATAAGGATATAAAGGCTGCAGAGCAGTGTAAGATGTGCCGAAGCTTCTGCGGTGAGCAGAATATCGAGCATTTTTACGATGTAGGTCAAATGGGAATTGAACACGCACTCCTCCCCGAAAAAGGACTTGTGGTTTCGGGTGATGTTGTCATCGGTGCCGACTCTCATACCTGCACCTACGGTGCCCTCGGTGCATTTTCCACAGGCGTAGGTTCTACCGATATGGCCTCAGGAATGGCAACGGGCAAGGCTTGGTTCAAGGTGCCTTCAGCAATAAAATTCACCCTAAAGGGCAAGCTTAATAAATATGTCTCGGGTAAGGATGTTATCCTTCACATTATCGGTATGATAGGTGTCGACGGTGCGCTTTACCGTTCTATGGAGTTTACAGGCGAAGGTGTAGCCTCCCTCTCTATGGCAGACCGCCTGTGTATGGCAAATATGGCAATAGAAGCAGGTGCTAAAAACGGTATATTTGAGGTAGACGAAAAGACCCTCGAGTATGTAGCAGAGCACTCTACCCGTAAACCCACCGTATTTAAAGCAGACCAAGATGCTGTTTATGACGAAGAGTACGTAATTGACCTCAGTGAGATTAAATCTACCGTATCCTATCCTCATCTTCCCGAAAACACCCACCTTGCAGAAGAGTCGGGCAATATTAAAATCGATCAGGTAGTTATAGGCTCCTGCACTAACGGACGTCTTGAGGACCTTGTGGCTGCAGCAGAGATTATGAAGGGCAAAAAGGTTGCCGACAATGTTCGCTGTATCGTCATTCCTGCTACTCAGAAGGTATATCTTGATGCAATGGAGATGGGACTTCTTAAAATATTCATTGAAGCGGGTGCTGCAGTCTCCACACCTACCTGCGGACCCTGTCTCGGCGGACATATGGGAATTCTGGCAGCTGGAGAAAAAGCAGTTGCAACCACCAACCGTAACTTCGTGGGCAGAATGGGCCATATCGATTCAGAAATATATCTTGCTTCCCCCGAGGTAGCGGCAGCAAGTGCCGTTACAGGAAGAATTACCGACCCGAAGGAGGTAATGTAAAATGAAATTTAACGGAAATGCAATCAAATACGGCGATAATGTTGATACCGACGTTATAATCCCTGCCCGTTACCTTAATACCATTGATAAAAAGGAACTTGCCTCTCACTGTATGGAGGATATCGACAAAACCTTTATCACCCGCGTAAAAGCAGGGGATATAATGGTCGCAGGCAATAACTTCGGTTGCGGCTCCTCTCGAGAGCACGCTCCTATTGCCATTAAAGAAAGCGGAATTTCTCTTGTTATCGCAAATAGCTTTGCGCGAATTTTTTACAGAAATTCCATCAACATCGGTCTTGCTATCTTAGAGTGTCCCGAAGCCGTTGCAGGTATTTCGGAGGGTGACAAGGTAGAAGCAGACCTCGACAACGGTGTTATCTATAACCGCACCACAGGGGCAGAGTTCAAAACCAAGCCCTTCCCCGAATTTATTCAGAATATCATCACCGCAGGCGGACTTGTAGAGTCCATAAAGCAGGGAATAATCAAATAAGAAAGAAGAATTACCGTGAACTATAATATAGGTCTTTTAAAGGGTGACGGAATCGGTCCCGAAATCGTTTCCGCCGCAGTAAAGGTGCTGGAGAAAATCGGCGCAAAATACGGACATAGCTTTAATTTCACCGATTATCTCATCGGCGGAATAGCCATTGATACCGTAGGGGAAGGACTTCCCAAAGAAACGGTTGAGGGCTGTCTTGCTTCCGACAGTGTTCTGCTCGGCGCAGTGGGCGGTCCTAAGTGGGATACCCTCCCCGGCGATAAGCGTCCCGAAAAGGCACTTCTTGGTATACGCAGCGCAATGGGGCTTTATACCAACCTTCGACCTGCAAAGCTTTATCCCGCACTTAAAGATGCATCACCCCTTCGCACAGATATTGTAGCTAAAGGCTTTGATATTATGATGGTGCGTGAGCTCACAGGCGGAATTTACTTCGGTGAGCGTGGCAGAAGAGAGGGTAAATACGGACCTGAGGCATACGATACCGAGGCTTACAGTGTTATGGAGATTGAGCGTATAGCCCGTGTTGCCTTTGAGACCGCAATGAAGAGAGGCAAAAAGGTAATCAGCGTAGACAAGGCAAATGTTTTAGAGTCATCCCGTCTCTGGCGCGAGACCGTTCACCGTATCGCTAAGGATTACCCCGAGGTAGAGTGTACCGATATGCTGGTAGATAATACCGCAATGCAGCTTGTCAGAAATCCCGCACAGTTTGATGTGGTTGTAACCTCAAATATGTTCGGCGACATTCTTTCCGACGAGGCTTCGCAGATAACAGGCTCAATAGGAATGCTCGCTTCTGCCTCCCTTGGAGATACAACAAGAGGACTTTATGAGCCTATCCACGGTTCCGCACCCGATATTGCAGGACAGAATAAGGCTAACCCCATAGCAACCATACTTTCCGTCGCTATGATGCTTCGCTATTCCTTCGACCTTTCAGATGAGGCAGACTGCATCGAAGAGGCAGTAAATAAGGTGCTCGACAAGGGCTACAGAACAGCTGACCTTGCAATGGGTCAGGATATTCCCACCCTTTCCTGCACCGAAATCACCGAAAAAATACTCGAAGAAATCTAAATTTTGGAGGCTTTACAATGTTAGATATCAAGATTACAAAAACTACCACACCTAAAGCCAAGCCCGAAAAGGGAGCTGCACTCGGCTTCGGTAAAATCTTTACCGACCATATGTTTGTTATGGACTATACAGAGGGCAAGGGTTGGCACGACCCCAGAGTCGTACCCTTTGAGAACCTTTCAATGTCTCCCGCCGCAATGGTTTTCCACTACGGTCAGGAAATGTTCGAGGGACTTAAAGCCTATGTGGGCGCAGATAATAACATTTATATGTTCCGCCCTGATATGAATGCAAAGCGCACCAATAAAACTAATGAGCGTCTCTGCATCCCTCAGCTCCCCGAGGAGGACTTTGTTCAGGCAATTCAGACTGTGGTAACTGTGGATAAGGACTGGATACCTACCGACCTCGGTACATCCCTCTACATTCGTCCCTTCATCATTGCTACCGACGAATATCTTGGAGTAAAGCCCTCCGATACCTATAAATTTATCGTTATCCTTTCTCCCTCGGGTGCTTACTATGCAAGCGGCATTAACCCTGTGGGAATCTGGATTGAGGACGAGTATGTCCGCGCCGTTAAGGGCGGAATGGGCTTTGCAAAAACAGGCGGCAACTATGCTTGTTCTCTTGCAGGTCAGGTAAAGGCTCACGATGACGGTTATTCTCAGGTGCTCTGGCTCGACGGTGTTGAACGCAAATACATCGAAGAAGTCGGCGCTATGAATATCTTCTTTAAAATCGACGGAAAAATCGTTACTCCTATGCTAAACGGCTCTATTCTCCCCGGCGTTACCAGAGATTCTGTTATAAATCTTTGCAAATCGTGGGGAATGGAGGTTGAAGAGCGTCGCATCTCCATCGACGAGGTTGCCGAGGCTCATAAAAACGGCAAGCTCGAGGAGGTTTTCGGCACAGGCACCGCCGCAGTTATCTCTCCTGTTGGTAAACTCCGCTGGAAAGACGATGTAATGATAATAAACGATGATAAAATAGGCGAAGTAAGTCAGAAGATATACGATACAGTAACGGGTATTCAGCTTGGAAAGCTCGAAGATAAATTCGGTTGGCGCTTCCTTGTTTGCGAGAGATAATTATGTTTTAAAGCCCTGCCCTTTTTTAAGGGCAGGGAATTGTTGCGTTTTAGAGACCTTAAAAAAATAGCGAAAAACTTAAAAATTCTTTAGCACACTACTTGACTAAAGTGACGAAATGTGCTATACTACATCTATCTTATTATACAATCCCGAAAGGAAGGCTGTTATGCCCGAGAATACCACTCTTAGCTTTGAAGAAAAGATTTCTATGAAGCTGACATCACTCTTCGCAGACTTTGGCTATAAAAAGTTCAAAATGAGCAAGTTCGAGGAGTACGACCTTTATATTGAGAATAAAAGCTTTTTAAAAAGCGAAAATATCATTGCTTTCAATGACCCTACAGGAAAGCTTCTCGCGCTTAAGCCCGATGTTACCCTTTCTATCGCAAAAAACACAGCCGATGTCGAGACCGAGCCTAGAAAACTTTTTTACAGCGAAAACGTCTACCGTGTTTCGGGTAATATGCACGAATTCAAGGAGATTCCCCAGATAGGTCTTGAATTCATCGGAGATGTTGATACATATTCCCTTTGCGAGGTGCTGACCATTGCAAAACGCGCCCTTGCCGAGATAAGCGACTCTTATGTGCTTGATATTTCCCATATGGGTCTGCTTATCGGCCTTTTAGAGAGTACGGGACTGCCTTATGCTGAGAGGGAAGAGATTACGGGATATGTGGGAACTAAAAACGCCCACGAAATAAAAAGAGTATGCAGTGAAAACGGTGTCGATCCCGCTCTGCGTGAAAAAATAATTACACTGGCCTCTCTTTACGGCAGTATAGATAAGATAATACCTCTCGCCGAACAGCTCGTTGTTAATGACACTACCGCCGCCGCTGTGGAGGAGCTTAAAGCACTATGCCATATTCTTAAAATCAGTTCTCAGGCAGAAAATGTTAATATCGATTTTTCTGTAGTTAGTGATATAAGCTACTATAACGGAATCACCTTCAGAGGCTTTGTCGAAAATGTTCCAGGTAGTATCCTTTCGGGCGGCAGATACGATAATCTTCTTAAAAAACTAGGTAAAAATTCGGGTGCGGTAGGCTTTGCCGTCTATATGGACCTGCTTTCTTATCTCGATAAGGATACCGACAGATATGATGCCGATGTACTGCTTGTATACGATAAAAACACCCCTGCCGACGTGATTTTTAAGACGGTAGAAAAATTACAGGCTGAAGGCAACAGAGTATTTGCCTCTACTGTGGAGTGTAAAAATATCAAATATAAAAAATTAGCGCGAATAGGCGTAGCAGGAGGGAAGAGCAAATGAGCAAAATGATAAATATTGCCCTTCCTAAAGGCAGACTCGGTGAGAAGGTATATAACCTTTTTGAAAAACTCGGTTACGGCTGTCCCGCACTTCTAGAAAACAGTCGAAAGCTTGTTTTTGAGGACGAAAACAACTGTGTTCGCTATTTTTGGGTAAAGCCCAGCGATGTTGCAATTTACGTTGAAACAGGTGTTGCCGATGTAGGCGTTGTGGGTAAGGATATTCTTTTAGAGCAAAACCCCGATGTTTATGAGCTAATAGACCTCGGCTTCGGTAAATGCCGTATGGCTGTGGCAGGTAAAAAAGGGGAGATGCTTCCTCTTGACAGAACTATCAAGGTTGCCACCAAATTCCCCAATATTGCAAAAAAACATTTCGCCTCTAAAAGCCGCGAAATTGACATTATAAAGCTTAACGGTTCGATTGAACTTGCCCCAATTCTCGGTATGTCGGATGTTATTGTCGATATTGTGGAAACGGGTACTACCCTTAAAGAAAACGATCTTGATGTTTATGAGGATATAGTAAATATCAGTGCCCGTTTTATAGCAAATAAAACAGGCTTCCGCTTTAAAACACAGGAAATTGAGCTTATGAAGAGCAAAATCGAAAAGGAAATTTCAAAATGATAAAAATTTACGATATAAACAAACTCACACTTGACGAGATTCTTTCCCGCGAAAGCACAGCTACTGGGGTTGAGGATATTGTTGCCGATATAATTAAAGATGTCCGCGAAAACGGAGACTCTGCACTCTATAAATACTGCAAAAAATTTGATAAAGCAGTGCTTTCTTCCCTTGAGGTCACCAAAGAGGAAATAGACGAGGCTATGTCTATAGTTGAGCCTCAGTTTATCGAGATTATAAAGGAAGCGGCAGAAAATATTGCCCTCTACCACAAAAATCAGCTTCAAAACGGTTTCGAGATAAAAAAAGAAAATGGTATAATCCTCGGTCAGAAGGTGCTTCCCGTAAAGCGGGCAGGACTTTATGTTCCTGGCGGTACAGCGGCATACCCCTCTACCGTTCTTATGGACTGTATTCCTGCGAAAATCGCAGGGGTTAAAGAGCTTTGCATCACAACACCCCCCTCTAAAGACGGTAAGATAAATCCCGTAATCTTAGCGGCAGCAAAAATTGCAGGTGCCGACAGAATTTTTAAAGTAGGCGGAGCACAGGCAATAGCAGCCCTTGCCTACGGCACCGAAACAATTCCCAAGGTAGATAAAATCGTCGGCCCTGGTAACGTTTTTGTAGCCGAAGCCAAAAGACAGGTCTACGGACTTGTATCTATTGATATGATTGCGGGTCCCAGTGAAATATTAGTCATTGCAGATGGCACCTGCAATCCCGAATTTGTTGCGGCAGACCTACTCAGTCAGGCAGAGCACGATAAACTTGCCTCTGCGGTGCTTGTTACCGACAGCAGAGAACTGGCTGTTAAAGTAAGGGACGAGCTCGAGCGTCAGGTAGCACTTCTTCCCCGCGAGGAAATTGCCCGTACTTCTATCGACAATAACGGAAAAATCATTATCGTCGATTCTATCAAGCAGGCAATAGAGATAAGCAACGAGATAGCACCCGAGCACTTAGAGGTCTGCGTTGACGAGCCCTTTAAGTATCTTGATTTAATAGAAAATGCAGGCTCTATCTTCCTTGGTAAAATGTGCCCCGAGGCTTTAGGAGATTATTTCTCGGGAACTAATCATACATTGCCCACAAGCGGAACAGCAAAATTCTCAAGCCCCCTGTCTGTAGACGATTTTGTTAAAAAGTCTGCCTACAGCTACTATACCCCCGAGGCACTAAGTGAGGTTGCCGACAAGGTTGCATTCTTTGCTGAAAAGGAAGGACTTTCGGCACACGCAAGAAGTGCCACCGTAAGATTTAAAAAACAATAAAGGTCTTGACATATTATGAGCAGATTTTTAAGCAGTAGGTTTTCATCCCTTATTCCCTACACACCGGGTGAACAGCCTACCGATATGAAATATGTAAAACTTAATACTAACGAGTCACCCTTTCCGCCCTCTAAAAAGGTGCTTGACGCAGTAAGCAGGGAAGAGGTTTCAAAGCTCAACCTTTATCCCGACCCTACGGGAAAAGCCCTTATAAAAAAACTTGCCGAAGCCTACGGGGTAGGCGAGGAAAATGTTTTTATAAGTAACGGCTCGGACGATATTTTAAACTTTTCCTTTATGGCATTCTGCGATAAAACTAAGGGTGCATACTTCCCCGAGATAAGCTACGGCTTTTATGAGGTTTATGCAGAGCTTTACGGGCTAAATTATAAAAAAATCCCCCTTAAAGAGGACCTTTCTATCGACCCTGCCGACTATTATAATTCGGGCAATACCGTTGTCATCGCAAACCCCAATGCTCCCACAGGTCTTACCCTTACCCCCGACGAGGTGGAGGAGATTTTAAAGGCAAATCCCAATGATGTTGTAATAATCGACGAGGCTTATGTGGATTTCGGTGCGCAGTCCTGCGTCCCCCTTACAAAGAAGTATAGTAACCTCATAGTGGTTATGACCTATTCAAAATCCCGAAGTCTTGCAGGCGGAAGGCTCGGCTTTGCGATTGCCCACAAAGACCTTATAACCGACCTTAATACCATTAAATATTCAACAAACCCCTATAACATAAACCGCCTTACTATGGTTGCAGGAATTGCATCTCTCGAGGACAGCGATTATTATAAGAATTGCAACAAAAATACCGCCGAGGTCCGCGAGTATACTAAGGCCCAGCTTAAAAAACGCGGCTTTGATATGACCGATTCAAAGGCAAACTTTATTTTTGCAAAATCCGATAAAATAGGCGGAGAAGAGTATTATCTTTCCCTTAAAGCCAAGGGAGTTTTAGTCCGTCACTTTAAAAACGAAAAAATCAAAGACTATGTCCGTATAACAATAGGCACTAAAGAACAAATGGACATATTGCTTAAAGCCACCGACGAAATACTAAGTGGGGTGTAACTATGAGAATAGCCGAAATTAAAAGAAAAACCAACGAGACCGATATTACACTTACTCTTAACCTTGACGGAGAGGGTAAAAGCGAAATAAATTCGGGCAACGGCTTTATGGACCATATGCTCACCCTTTTTGCTAAACACGGCAGATTTGACCTTACGGTTTGCTGTAAAGGTGATACTGAGGTAGATTTTCACCACTCGGCTGAGGATATAGGCATCTGTCTCGGAATGGCATTTAAGGATGCGCTCGGTGATATGAAGGGCATTACCCGTTACGGTAATATAATTCTTCCTATGGACGAAGCCCTTGTTCTTTGCGCTGCCGACATTCTGGATGATAGCTTTAATAAGGACGAGACAGTCGTTCTTTGTGCTACAGATATTTCGGGCAGAAGCTATCTCGGCTTAGACCTGCCTTTACCTGCTCAGAGAATAGGTGATTTCGATACCGAGCTTGTTGAAGAATTCCTCATAGCCTTTGTAAACAATGCGCGAATTACACTTCACATAAAGGAACTTGCAGGTAAAAACACCCACCACATAATCGAGGGTACCTTTAAAGCACTAGGCAGAACACTCTCTTCTGCTGTTAAAATCAACCCCGATTTTAAAAACGACATTCCCTCCACAAAAGGAGTTCTTTAATGATTGCAATAATTGATTACGGAGTAGGAAATCTTTTCAGTCTTTCCTCCTCCTTTAAGAGTATTGGGGCAGATACCGTGGTAACGGGAGACCCCGAAATAATAAAAAAGGCAGAAAAGCTTGTTCTTCCGGGAGTAGGTGCCTTTCGTGATGCCGCAGATAAGCTTCGTGCGTCGGGGCTTGATAGGGTAATAATTGAGGAGACAGAAAAGGGAAAACCGCTGCTTGGTATATGTCTCGGTATGCAGATGCTGTTTGAAAAAAGCTTCGAATACGGCGAGTATGAGGGTCTTGGCCTTATCCCAGGCTCTGTCGTACCAATGAAGCCTGTAATATCGGCAGACCTTAAGGTCCCCCACATCGGCTGGAACGGACTTATCTTCCCAAAGGACAAGCCGAAAAGTAAGCTTTTCAAATACCTAAACGACGGCGACCATATGTATTTTGTACATTCCTACTACGCTGCCGACTGTAAGGAATATGTTTCCTCCTACACCGAATACGGTGCAATACTTACCGCATCTGCCGAAAGAGGTAATGTTTACGGTGTTCAGTTCCACCCCAAAAAAAGCGGTGAAAAGGGACTCTCAATTTTAAAAGCATTTTGTGAGGTTTAAAGGTTTTTATGAATATTTTTCCTGCAATAGACCTTTTTGAAGGTAAAGCGGTCCGCCTTTATAAGGGTGACTACAATCAGATGACTGTATACAGCGAGAACCCCGAAAAGGTGGCACTGTATTTTAAAGAGTGTGGTGCCGAGTACATACATCTTGTAGACCTCGAGGGCGCTAAATCGGGCGAGACCCCCAATTTCGAAACGGTAAAAAAGATAATAGAGGTGTCGGGTCTTAAAGCCGAAATCGGCGGAGGCATCAGAAGTGAAGAGGTAATTGAAAGGTATACAAACGCAGGTGCATACCGCGTTATTTTAGGCACTGCCGCCGCAACCGACCCCGAGTTTTTAGAGAGGGTTTCAAAAAAATACGGTGAAAAAATTGCCGTAGGATGTGATCTTTTGGATGGAAAGGTTGCCACCAAGGGCTGGACCGAGACCACAGGGGAGACGGGTGAAGAATTTTTTGCCCGAGCTGAGAAGCTGGGTATAAAAACGGTTATCTGTACCGACATCAGCCGCGACGGTGCTATGAAAGGCACTAATTTAGAGCTTTATAGAGAGCTTTCGCAAAAATTCGATATAGATATAATCGCATCAGGCGGTGTTACCGATATGAGTGATGTAGAAAATCTCATAAAAATGGATATCTACGGTGCTATACTTGGTAAAGCCATATATACAGGTAATATCGACCTTAAAACTGCAATAAAGGCGGCAAAGAAATGATAACTAAACGAATAATTCCCTGCCTTGATGTTAAGGACGGCAGGGTGGTTAAGGGAGTAAACTTTTTGGGCCTTGCCGATGTTTCTTCTCCCGTAAAGCTTGCTCAGTTTTACAGCGAAAACGGTGCTGATGAGCTTGTGTTTTATGATATAACAGCCTCAAGCGACGGCAGAAAGCTTTTTACCGACATTCTCACTGAGGTGGCTTCAAAAATATTCATCCCCCTGACGGTAGGCGGAGGAATAAACACACTAGAAGACTTCGATAGGGTGCTAAAATGCGGAGCAGATAAGGTAAGTGTCAATTCGGGAGCCATAAAAAATCCCGACCTTATATCCGAAGCGGCAAAAAGATACGGAGACCAGTGTGTGGTGCTTTCGGCAGATATAAAGCGTGTCGACGGAAAATTCACACTTTTTGCTAAAGGCGGCAGAGAAAACACAGGCATAGACGCTATCGAATGGGTAAAAAGAGGTGCCGCAAACGGAGCAGGTGAGATTGTCGTTAACTCAATCGACACCGACGGTGTTAAAAACGGCTTTGACCTCGAAATGTTAGAGGCTGTCTGTAATGTGGTAAGCGTACCTGTTATTGCTTCGGGCGGTGCAGGCGGAATAGACCACTTTAAAACCCTCTTCCACGCACTACCCAAGGTCGATGCAGGTCTTGCCGCATCTATATTCCATTTCGGCGAGGTAAGCATTAAAGACCTTAAAGCTGAACTTTTTTATGACGGTATAAACGTAAGGAGATAATTATGTTAGATATAAATAGCCTAAAATTCGACGAAAAGGGACTTATCCCTGCAATAGTGGTTGACGCTACAACAAAAAAGGTGCTCACCCTTGCATATATGAACAAAGAAAGTCTTGAAATCAGTATAAAAGAACAAAAAACCTGCTTTTTCTCCCGCTCCCGTCAGGAGCTTTGGAGAAAAGGGGAGACCTCGGGTAACTTTCAGCATATTGTCAGCATTACTGCCGACTGCGATAAGGATGCACTCACTGTTCTTGTAAATAAGGAGGGTCCTGCCTGCCATACGGGAGCCGATTCCTGCTTTAACGACACTGTATTTGAAAGTGATAAAAACCACGCCTTTTCTATGGACGGACTTTACAGCCTTCTCGTCGGCAGAAAAACCGATAAGCCCGAGGGCTCATATACTACCTATCTTTTCGAAAAAGGAATTGATAAGATACTTAAAAAGGTAGGGGAGGAGTGCACCGAGGTTATTATCGCAGGCAAGGCAGACGATAAGGCTGAAACGGTCTACGAAATCGCCGACCTTGCATATCATATAATGGTGCTTATGGTAGAAATGGGCATTTCTGTTGAGGATATAAAGCGTGAACTTGCCTCCCGTCATATAATCGACCATAAGGTAAAGCAGGAGAAAATGACAAAATGATATCCGACCTTCACACCCACACCACCTACTGCGACGGAGAAAACTCTCCTGAGGAAATGCTCCTTGCGGCAATAGAAAAGGGATTTAAAGCTTACGGATTTTCGTCCCATTCCCATCTTTCCTATGATGAGAGCTGGAATATGAGTCACGCCTCCCAAAAGGATTATGTAAAGGAAGTGCTTTTTCTTCGGGAGAAATATAAGGATAAAATTGATGTACTTCTCGGCACCGAATACGACCTGCTGAGTGATAACGACTTATCTCCCTTTGATTATGCTATAGGCTCCTGCCATAGTATAATCAAGGACGGAGAATATATTTCTGTTGACCATAGCGAAAAGACCTTTACTCAGTGCGCACAGCAGTTTTACGGCGGAGACTTTTATGCCTTTGCAAAAGAGTATTTTGAGCTTATGTCTACTGCCGCAAACCGTGAAGAATTTACCTTTTACGGCCATTTTGACCTTATAAACAAGTTTAATAAAAATTTTAAATACTTCGACGAAAACGACTGTCGCTATACTGCTCCTATGTATAAGGCGCTGGAGATACTTGCAAAAAGCGGTAAGCCTTTTGAAATAAATACCGCCGCAACCTACCGCCATAGCCCAACCGACTCTACGGCTTCGGCAAAAAGATGGCTTTCTGCCCTTTCGGAGCTTGGAGGCAGAGTAATAATCAACAGTGATGCCCACCGCTGTGACCGCATCGGCTATAACTTTGATGCGGCAGCAGAACTTGCAAAAAAATGCGGCTTTAAATCTTTGCTCGGTATGACCTCAACAGGCTTTGTCGAAGTTGTTTTATGAGAGTATGAGATGCTTAAGGCCTACTGGTAAAAAGGCTTTGGCATCTCTATTTTTATTTTAACGAAGCAGAGTAAAAAAATATGTATTTCAAAACCTGATTTGATTTTGAAAAATCTTAATTTTTAATGAATATATCGGGTTTTTAATGACATTTTTGACAAAATGTGATAATATGCTGTGGGGTGATAAATATGTTTTTTGCAACTAAAGAAACTGTTCCTGAGGGCGTGGGATTCAGCACCTTTGACCTTACTCATTTGCTCTGGCTTGCCGCAATATTGCTTTTTAGCGTTACTGCAATAATTTTTTATCGAAAGCTAAACACAAAAAACCGCAATGTAATGCGTATTGTTATCGGATCGGCAATTATTTTGCTCGAAGTTATAAAGGATATTGTCGCAGCAGTTCAGGGTAATTTTGGCGTAGGACATCTGCCCTTCCACCTTTGCGGAATAAATATACTGCTTATTGCCTTCGATATGATAAAGCCCACTAAAACGGTGCGGAATTTTCTGTATTATTTCTGCATTCCGGGTGCAATGTTGGCACTTCTTTTCCCGAATTGGACCGTCCTTCCTTGCCTTAACTTTTCCCATATTCATAGCTTTGCGATTCACGCTTTGCTAGTGTTATACCCCTTGCTACTCGTAGCAGACGAAGCTGTAAAAGCAGAAATAAAGGTAGTGCCCAAATGCATATTACTGCTTATCTGTATGGCGATACCCATATATTTTGTTAATCTTCTATGTGATACCAACTTTATGTTTTTAATGGACCCCGAAACAGGCAACCCCTTAGGACTTTTTGAAAAATATTTAGGCAGTCACCTCTGGGGCTTCCCCGTACTCCTGCCCATTGTAATGGCTATAATGTACATACCCCTTTATTTCATAACCAAACACCGAAAAACAAGATAAAACATCCAAACAACCGCCTACCTTTCGGTAAGCGGTTTTATCTTTTTGATTTTAACAGTCTTATTATATTTTATGGCATATTCAATCATAGACTTTGTGCCTTTGCTTTTTTCGTCCCAAAAACAAATTACAAGGTCGCTGACCTCTGCCATTTGTTTATTTCGTCTTGGACCTGCGCTTCTGCCATAGGTTTTCCAATCGGCAGGGTATTTTTCAACCACAAACCCGTTTTCTTCTGCATATCGTTCTCCGATAGCATCAGCGCCACTTGCACAACCCGAAACGATAACTATATTGTTTTCCTTTCGGATATTAGATAGGCAAAAATCAATATAGGATTTCGCCTCGTCATAATCGTTATAATCCCTGCACCCTGCAATTACAATACGCTTTATCATAAACACTATCCTTTATATGGGGATTATATCCCCTTAATATTTAGGATTATAACCCCCATAATAATGTATGTCAAGGGGGATTATTATGATAGTTTTTGATAAATTATGGATTACAATGAAGAAAAAAGGTTTTTCAACATATAAATTAAGAGAAAACTGTGGTATAGACAGTAAAACCGTCAGACGACTTAAAGCCAACGAAAATATTGAAACAAAAACTCTCGACAGAATTTGTTCTGCCTTGGACTGTCGCATTGAAGATATCGCCGAATTCATACCAACAGAAGAACCTGCAAACTGAATTTGTGAAGCACATAACAACCGCCTACCATCGGTAAGCGGTTTTCTCATTTTGTAGGGTAAGGCACAACGGTAACCGTAGGGGACGGGTTTCCCGTCCCGCGAAACACCTTAAATATGGATAAAACTAAACGGCTACCGTAGGGCGGGGGCTAGTCTCCCGCCGAGTAAAATGTTACAGGGAGATGTCACAGGGACGGTTCTCTTGGTACAGGCTACAGATTTAATATTGCTACAAAAAAACAGCCTACCGATAATCTTCGGTAGGCTGTAAAAATGCGTTATAAAGCTATTTTGCGCTTTCTTCAACTGCAACTGCACAAGCAACGGTCATACCAACCATTGGGTTGTTACCTGCACCGATAAGACCCATCATCTCAACGTGAGCAGGAACAGAAGAAGAGCCTGCAAACTGAGCGTCACCATGCATACGACCCATAGTATCGGTCATACCGTAGGAAGCGGGGCCTGCAGCCATATTGTCGGGATGCAGAGTTCTACCTGTACCGCCGCCCGAAGCAACAGAGAAGTAGTTTACGCCGTTCTCGTTACACCACTTCTTGTAGGTACCTGCAACAGGATGCTGGAAACGGGTGGGGTTGGTGGAGTTACCGGTGATGGAAACGCCAACCTTCTCGAGCTGCATTATTGCAACACCCTCGGGAACGTTGTCGGAGCCGTAGCACTTAACGTCAGCACGAGGTCCGTTAGAGAATGCCTTCTCAGAGATAACCTTAACCTCTTCGGTGTAGGGGTCAAACTCGGTTTCAACATAGGTGAAGCCGTTGATACGAGAAATGATGTAAGCGGCATCCTTTCCAAGACCGTTAAGAATAACGCGAAGGGGAGTAGATCTAACCTTGTTGGCGTTAAGAGCAATTTTGATTGCGCCCTCAGCAGCAGCAAAGGACTCGTGACCTGCTAAGAAGCAGAAGCACTCGGTCTC
>JAZOBS010000030.1:0-18208 GCA_045596085.1 Acutalibacteraceae bacterium
GCAATAATGCAAAGGGAGGGAATTAGAAATGAGTCAGGTAAGACTTAAAGAGAACGAATCGCTTGATAATGCGCTTAGACGTTTTAAAAGACAGACGGCTAAAGACGGAGTTATTCAGGAAGTCCGTAAGAGAGAGCACTACGAGAAGCCCTCTGTAAAGCGCAAGAAGAAGTCTGAAGCGGCACGCAAACGTAAGTTCCGCTAAGCGATAGTGTTTTAAAAGCTAAAGCGGTTGCTCTGCAACCGCTTTTTCTGTTATCAAGGAGAAATATGTTGAGACCTAATTTTATATTTAATGCCGTCACCGATATAACGGTAGATTTTTTAAAGGAAAATAACATTTCCGCGTTACTTTTAGATGTTGACAACACCCTTTCGGTTGCTCATGCCGATAAAACCTTTCGAGTGGGCGTTACCGAATGGATAGACAGAATGAAAAAGGGTGGAATTTCTCTTATGATACTGTCAAATGCAAAAAAACACCGCGCACAGCTCTTTGCCGAAGGTATCGGTCTGCCTGCGCTGGGCTTGGCGGCTAAACCTCTTCCTTTTGGGTATATTAAAGCTGTAAAAATGCTTAAAAAAACCAAAAAAAGCACTGCAATGGTGGGTGACCAGCTTTTCACCGATGTTTTAGGCGGAAAGCTTGCAGGTCTGAAAACTGTATGGGTTACAGATATTACTCCTGAGGATAAAATAGGCTTTAAAATTAAAAGATACTTTGAAAAAATACTGCTAAAGAGGTGGAAGAATGAGCACTAAATTCGGACCCGCAGGAAATAGCGAAAGCTTTACTAAAATGGGGTATAAATCAAGCCTTGATGTTCCCGAGTATATCGAGAAAATGGGTCTTGATGCCTTTGAATATCAGTGTGGCAGAGGTGTCAACATCGGCACCGATAAAGCACAAAAGCTTGGTGCTTTAGCAAAGCAAAAGGGTATAGCACTGTCCCTCCACGCTCCTTACTATATATCTATGTCCTCTACTGAAGAGGAAAAACGCATAAAATCTGTAGATTATATTCTTCAAAGCGCCCGTGCCGTTAAGGCAATGGGAGGGGAGAGAATAGTCGTTCACACAGGCTCCTGCGGAAAAATTCCCCGAGAAGAGGCACTCAGCCTTGCAAGTGATACTATGAAAATGGCTCTTGCCGCCCTTGATAGCGAGGGGCTTGGCAGTGTCCGTATCTGCCCCGAAACAATGGGAAAGGTAAATCAGCTGGGTACTCTCGGTGAGGTGCTCTCCCTCTGTGAGCTTGATGAGAGACTTATACCCTGCATCGATTTCGGACACCTAAACGCCCGCGATAGGGGAATACTTAAAACTTATGAGGATTTTGAGTATATTTTTAATACTATAGAAAACCGTTTAGGTCTTTCCCGACTCAGAGAATATCATTCGCATTTTTCTAAAATCGAATACTCTGCAGGCGGTGAGGTCAGACACCTCACCTTTGAAGACGAGATTTTCGGACCGAATTTCGAGCCTGTGGCAGAGCTTACCTATAAAAAACAGTGTTCTCCCACAATTATCTGCGAGTCTGCAGGTACTCAGGCAGAAGATGCAAAAGCAATGAAAAACTATTATTGGAGTATACAAAAATGAAAAAAATACTTATTATGAACGGACCAAATCTTGATATGGTAGGAATTCGAGAACCTGGTGTTTACGGAAGCGAGACACTGGAGAAAATAAATACTGAAATTAAATCTTATGCCGAAACCCTCGGTATAGAGTGCGACTTTTTTCAGTCTAACTGTGAAGGTGCACTTATTGATAAAATACATTCGGTTTTAAATGATTACGACGGATGTATCCTCAACGCAGGTGCTTACACCCACTACAGTTATGCTCTGCGTGATGCGATTTCTTCGGTGAATAAGCCTTTTATCGAGGTGCATATGTCGAATGTTCATTCTCGCGAAGAGTTCCGTCACACCTCTGTAATATCCGCTGTTTGCAAAGGAGTAATTGCAGGCTTCGGAAAACAGAGCTATATGTTGGCAGTAAAGGCTCTGGGTGATATGCTTTAATGAATACACTTCGCTATATTACAGATAAAACGGCGGTGCTTATATACACACCTACAAACCGACGGTATCTTACGGGTTTTCTCTCAAGTCTCGGCTATATGCTTATGACTAAAAACGGTAATAAACTGTTCGTAGACAGCAGATACTTTGAGGCCGCAACAAAAAAAGCGGTTAATACCGAGGTTGTGCGTTTCAACAGCTTTTTGACAGAGCTTACAGAGGAACTTGAAAAGCAGGGGATAGAAAAGCTGCTTATCGAGACCGAAAACGATATTGCCTTTTATACTGCACTAAAATCAAAACTCAAGGTGAAGGTTGTGCCGTCTCAGCCTCTGTCAGACCGTCTTATTTCTCTGCGAACAGTCAAGAAAAAAGAAGAGGTCGAAAGTATTGTGGCGGCTCAGCGTATAGCAGAAAAAGCCTTCAATGATGTGCTGTCTTTTATAAGGGTAGGAGTCACCGAAAAAGAGATTGCTGCCTTTCTCGAATATAAAATGAAGCAGTACGGTGCCGAAGGGATTGCCTTCGATACCATAGCGGTGTCGGGTGCTAATACCTCTCTGCCTCACGGTGTGCCCACAGAAAAACCGATAGCAGAGGGTGATTTTATCACCATGGATTTCGGAGCTACGCTAAACGGCTATTGCAGTGATATGACAAGAACTGTGGCAGTAGGATACGCTACCGACGAGATGAGTGAGGTATATAACACCGTGCTTGAGGCTCAGATAAATGTAATAAACACAGTAAGAGCTGGGGTAAGGTGTGTGGATGCCGATGCCGCAGCAAGAAGTATTATAACTGATAAAGGCTACGGTGAATATTTCGGACACGGCACAGGACACGGAGTCGGACTTATGATACACGAAAAGCCCAATCTTTCACCAAAAGCAGGGGATACAAAGCTCCGCGCAGGACAGATAGTGACCGACGAACCGGGCATATATCTGACGGGAAAATTCGGCGTCAGAATAGAAGATATGCTTTATGTTCGAAAGAATGGTGTTAAAAACTTGACAAAAGCGCCGAAACATCTTATAATTCTATAAAGAGGTTTATTTTTAAATCTATTTATGTAAAAAGTTCTTTTTTGGAGGAAAATAAATATGGTAACAGCAGGAGATTTCAGGAACGGTGTAACATTTGAAATGGACGGTAACGTCTATCAGATTATCGAATTCCAGCACGTAAAGCCCGGTAAAGGTGCCGCTTTCGTTCGCGCTAAGATTCGTAACGTTATTGCCGGTTCTGTTGTAGAACGCACTTTCAACCCCAACGACAAATTCCCCACCGCTTTCATCGAAAGAAAGGATATGGAATTTTCTTATGAAGACGGCGGACTTTACTACTTTATGGACCCCGAGTCCTATGAGATGATTCCCGTTAATAAGGATGACCTCGGCGATGCATTCAAATTCGTAAAGGAAAATATGACCTGTAAGATTCTTTCCTACAAGGGTAATGTTTTCGGTGTAGAGCCTCCCACATTTGTTGAGCTCTTAGTTACTCAGACCGACCCTGGTTTTGCAGGCAACACTGCTACTAACGCAACCAAGCCCGCAACTCTTGAAACAGGCGCAGAAATCCGCGTACCCCTCTTCATCAACGAGGGCGACCTTCTCCGTATCGATACCCGTACAGGCGAGTATATGGAGCGCGCATAATCTGTTTATATCCACATAAAATATAAATATCAATTTTAAGGAGCACACTTATGACCATTTCCGAAAAAATTTCTTACATCAAAGGCCTTGCAGAGGGTCTTGCTCTTGATACCGATACTAAAGAGGGTAAGGTTCTCACCGCTATTATTGATCTTCTTGAAGATATGGTAGACGAAATCGACGCTATCGATGAAGCTTGCGCAGAGATCGGCGAACAGCTTGATGCTGTTGATGAGGATCTTTCTCTTCTTGAAGACGATTATTACGAGGATGAAGAAGATTATGAGGATGATGACGAGGACGAATACTACGATGATGATGTATACGAAGTAGAGTGTCCTAACTGCCACGACATAATCTATCTTGACGAGTCTATGCTCGAAGAGGAAGAAATGGTTTGTCCTAACTGCGGTACACGTCTCGAGTTCGAGTTTGAGTGCGACTGCGACGGCGAGTGCGACTGTGACGAAAACTAATATACATTAAAACCGATTTGCCGCACTTAAAGTCTTTAAGTGCGGCAGTTTTATAGATATTTTAAAGGAGTTTCTATGAAAAAATTAAGCTTTTGGTATCTTCTGTTGCTCGTCCCGTTCTTTCTGGGACTTTGCATTGCTTTTTTTGAAGAGTCCTTCTACATAGCCGAAAAAACAGTATTTTCATCACTGCGCGTGTTGGCTCCGGCTTTCGATATTCCTTTCACTGTTCTTACCGAGCTTGGCAGTGCGGTAGGCGTAATAGCGATAACCGTACTTATTTTCATCATTACGCTTATAACCAAAAAACACTTTTTAGATTTCGGTCTACCTGTTGCAGTTACGACAATAGTGTCGCGTGTTATAAATATAGTTCTTAAAAATATTATTGACCGTCCCCGCCCCGATTTCAAGGTCTTAGAGGCAAGTGAAGCAAGCTTTCCAAGCGGTCACGCCCAGAACAATATGGCACTGTATATATCCATATTGTTGGTTGCTCTTCTCATTGTCACATCTATCAGGTGGCGCACAGTGCTTAAAATATCTATGGTTGCACTGCCGATTATTATCGGACTCACCCGCATCTATTTCGGTGTGCACTATCTGTCCGATGTGATTGCAGGTTGGGGTATGGGTGCGTTTGTTGCCGTATTTACAAACTACATCTACTTTAAAATATATTACAGTTTAAAGGAAAAGAAAAATGCAAAGGCTTGATTTTGCACTACAGTTTGAAAAGATAGAAACCTCAGCTCAGGGTTATCCCGTAATAATCGTGGCGGCAGGCTCCTCCTCCCGTATGCAGGGGGTAGATAAGCAGTTTGCACCTCTTGGCGGAATACCCGTTCTTGCGAGAACTCTTCGTGCCTTTGAAAACAGTCGGTATATAACCGAAATAACCGTTGTAACGCGGGGAGAAAAAATAGCAGACATTAAAAAACTTGCCGAGCGTTATGCGGTAGGCAAACTAAAAAATGTTATTGAAGGTGGTTCTTGCCGAGAAGAATCGGTTAAAAACGGAGTGGAGCTTTACAGAGGTAAGTGCGATAAAATACTTATTCACGACGGTGCCCGTCCCTTGGTTACAGAGGATATTATAAAGGGAGTGGCAGAGGCGTTGTCAGATTTTGACAGTGTTACCTGCGGTGTAACCCCTAAGGATACCGTAAAGCAGGTAAATGCAGACGGCAACGCCGTAAGTACACCCGACAGAAATACTCTTGTGCTGGTGCAAACACCTCAGGGTGTCAGTGTGAGCAAGTTTCTTGAGGTTGCGGATATGCAGGATCTAAGCCGCTTTACCGACGATACCTCGGTTATGGAGTTTTCGGGTCTTTCAACCAAAATCACCGCGGGAGATTATACAAACATAAAAATCACTACACCTGAAGACATTCTGGTGGCAGAAGGCTATATAGGTAAGGAGTGGTAGGACTTGAGAATAGGACACGGATATGATGTTCACCGTTTTGCAGAGGATAGAAAGCTTTATATCGGCGGAATAGAAATACCGCATACAAAAGGGCTTTTAGGTCATTCCGACGCAGACGTACTGCTGCACGCGATATGCGATGCGCTGCTTGGTGCTGCCGCACTTGGAGATATAGGTAAGCACTTTCCCGATAATGACCCTTCCTTTAAAAATATTGACAGTAAGCTTCTTTTAAAGCGCACGGTTGAGCTTATAAAGGATAAAGGCTACAGTGTGGGTAATATAGACTGTACGGTAATTGCCCAAAAGCCTAAACTGTCACCCTATATACAGGATATGAAAAACTGTATTGCAAATATATGCTGTACCGACAGAGATAACGTAAATGTTAAGGCTACTACCGAAGAAAAATTAGGCTTTACAGGCAGACAAGAGGGTATATCCGCCCATGCTGTGTGTATCATAAATAAGGTGTAGCAATGGCACTTATAAGAATAGATAAATACTTGTCGGTTGCCTGCGGTATTTCCCGAACCGATGCAAAAATTCTTCTTAAAAGCGGGAATATAACAGTAAACGGCGTTAAAATAACCAAAGCGGATACCAAGGTTGACGAAACTCAGGCAGTAAAAAACGGCAATAAGCTTCTTGCATATAAAAAATATATTTATATAATAATGAACAAGCCCGAAGGAATACTGTCTGCCGCTACAGACAAGCGGGTAAAAACTGTTGTGGACATTTTGCCCGAAAACTTGAAAAGAGATGGACTTTTCCCTGTGGGACGGCTTGATAAGAACACCACAGGAATGCTTATTATAACCGACGACGGAGATTTCGGTCACAGAATAACATCTCCCAAAAGTCTTATTGAGAAGTGCTACTACGCCGAGCTTGACGGAGAGGTAAAACCCGAGTATGCTAAGCTCTTTGCAGAGGGTATCACCCTTGCCGACGGAGAAAAATGTATGTCAGCAGAGCTCAAAATTGCCGACTGCAATAAAGCATATGTAACAGTGCGAGAAGGTAAATATCACCAGATAAAAAGAATGTTTGGAGTAGTGGGTCTCGGAGTCAACAAACTTCATCGTGTAAGCATAGGCACACTGTCTTTGCCGAGTGAGCTTAGCACAGGACAGGCGAGGGAGCTTACAGAGGCAGAAGTACAAACACTTAGGTCAAAATTGGTCTAAAACCACAATTTGTTGTGCAATTTAGACAACCTTGTGGATAGATGTTTGTGAATTAAAAATATAGTAATTTTTGATTTCTTTTGGTATAATATTAGTGCGGTGACAGGGGTCACCCTGTTTACAATTATTAGGAGGCAAAATATATGGCAAGTTTATCACTGCGCAACGTTTATAAGAAATACCCCGGCGGGGTTGTTGCAGTATCTGATTTCAATCTCGAAATCAAAGACAAAGAGTTTATCATTCTCGTAGGTCCTTCCGGCTGCGGAAAGTCAACCACCCTTCGAATGGTTGCAGGACTTGAAGAGATTTCCGAAGGTGAGATCCTCATCGGTGACCGCGTTGTTAACGACGTAGCTCCTAAGGATCGTGATATCGCAATGGTTTTCCAGAACTATGCGCTCTATCCTCATATGACCGTATTTGACAATATGGCTTTCGGTCTTAAGCTCCGCAAAACTCCCAAGGATGAAATCAAGCGTCGCGTAGAAGAAGCTGCCCGTATTCTTGATATATCTCATCTTTTAGAGAGAAAGCCCAAGGCTCTCTCGGGTGGTCAGCGTCAGCGTGTTGCTCTCGGTCGTGCAATCGTTCGTGAGCCTAAGGTATTCCTCCTTGACGAACCTCTCTCCAACCTCGATGCTAAGCTTCGTGCACAGATGCGCACCGAGATTTCTAAGCTTCACTTAAAGCTCGGTACCACCTTCATCTACGTTACCCACGACCAGACCGAGGCTATGACAATGGGTACCAGAATCGTTGTTATGAAAGACGGTTTCATTCAGCAGGTTGACACTCCTCAGAATCTTTACCTCTATCCCGGCAACCTCTTCGTTGCAGGCTTCATTGGTTCTCCCCAGATGAACTTTATCGATTCAGTTCTTCTTAAGGACGGTGACGACTTCTTTGTAGAATTCGGTACCGAAGATACCAAGACCCGTGCAGGCGTTAAGTATAAGATTAAGCTTCCCGCTTCCAAGAATAAGGACGGCGCTCTTAACGACTATGTTGGCAAGGAAGTAATTATGGGTATCCGTCCCGAGGATGTACACAATGAGGAAGACCTTATTGCTCAGTTCCCCGACGGTGTTGTTGAGGCTAATGTTGAAGTTACCGAGCTTATGGGTGCAGAAACCTATCTGTATATGAACTGCGAAGAGCAGACCATCAACGCAAGAGTTAGCCCCACCAGTACTGCTAAGCCCGGTGATAGAATTTCCATCACAATCGAGCCTGCTAAGATTCATCTTTTCGACAAAGAAACCGAAAAGACTATCTGCAACTAATAATTCAGTTTCAAAAAACCGATGTTCGCTTGAACATCGGTTTTTCTTTTGCTGTTTGAAAGCCGATTATTGTATTAAAATGAAATACTTCTGTCGCAACAAAAAAATCTTGTAAACATTTTGTAACTTATCAGCATAAAACTCTTGCAAAATATTTAGCTATATTGTACAATATATGTGTGTAAATTTACTCTGTATTATTATACCTATAAGAAGGGACGAGCAAATATATGGCAAATCGTTTATTTCAAAGCATTATTCATCAGATGAAGGACGCAATCGACAGAACCATCGGTGTTATCGACGATAACGGAACAGTTATCGCCTGTAGTGAGCTTGGCAAAATAGGAGAGAATGTCACGGTTGATTTTATGAACGCTTCGGCTACCGATACTTTTATTTTTGGCGGTGCTACTTATAAAGCTATTGGTTCTGCGCAGATAGGGGAGTATTATACCTTCGTAAACGGTGTAGATCCTATGGCAGAGAAATACTGTATGGTTCTTTCTATATCCTTTTCAAATATCAAGTATTATTACGACGAAAAGTACGACCGTAGCAATTTTATCAAAAATGTAATTCTCGACAATATTCTCCCCGGAGACATATATTTAAAATCTCGCGAGCTTCATTTCAACACAGATGTCTCTCGCGCCGTTTTGCTTATCCGTTCTAGTGAACCTTCAGATATTGTTATATACGATGTTGTACAGAATCTTTTCCCCGACAAAGCTAAAGATTTTGTTATCAGCATAAACGAGACTGACATTGCCCTTGTTAAAGAGACGACCAGAGATATCGAGATGAAGGACATTGAAAAACTTGCTCTCTCTATTTCTGACACCCTTTCGGGCGAGTTCTATACTGCAGTTTCTATCGGTATCGGCTCATCTGTAGACAGCATTAAAGACCTTGCAAAATCCTTTAAGGAGGCGCAGGCTTCGTTAGAGGTAGGAAAGGTATTTGATACCGACAAAACCATCATCAGTTACAGCAATCTTGGTATTGCCCGTCTTATTTATCAGCTTCCCACCACACTTTGCGAAACCTTCCTTCGCGAGGTGTTTAAGCGTGGCTCTATACAGAGTCTCGATCAGGAGACCCTCTTCACTATTCAGAAGTTCTTTGAGAACAACCTCAACGTTTCTGAGACCTCCCGCAGACTTTTTGTTCACAGAAACACTCTTGTTTACAGACTTGAGAAGATCAAGCGCATCACAGGTCTCGACCTGCGCGAGTTTGATCACGCTATAGTATTTAAGATTGCGCTTATGGTAAATAAGTATCTTCAGGCAAACCCCGTTAAGTATTAAGTAGATTTAAAGTTAAAGTATTTAGAAAGGATGACTTGTTATTAACGCCACAGATACTTTGCCGCAAACGCGGCCGATAATAGAGTTTAAAGGCGTATCCAAAACCTATAAAACGGGTACTCACGCATTAAACGATGTAAATATACGTATAAACCCAGGCGAATTTGTGTTCGTAGTTGGCGCTTCAGGTGCAGGAAAAAGCACCTTTATGAAGCTTATTGTAAGAGAAGAAAAAGCCAATACAGGCTCTCTTTTAGTAAACGGTTACGACCTTATGAAGATCAAAAACCGCGAAATACCCCACCTTCGCAGAACAATGGGCATCGTGTTTCAGGACTTCCGCCTTATAAAAAATATGTCGGTTTTTGAAAATGTTGCTTTTGCTATGCACGTAGTGGGGGCAGACCGTCGCCGTATCCGTAAGGATGTTTCGGCTGTTCTCAGTATGGTAGGACTTGGAAATAAAGCCCGTTCTATGCCCGACCAGCTTTCGGGCGGTGAACAGCAGCGAGTAGGTCTTGCACGCGCCCTTGTCAACCGTCCTGCACTTATTATTGCGGACGAGCCTACGGGAAATGTTGACCCCAACCTTTCATACGATATAGTATCCAAGCTTACAGAGATAAACAAACAGGGAACTACCGTGCTTATGGTAACCCACGATCACAACCTCGTGCGTGACTTTCAGCACCGTGTTATTATGCTGGAGGAAGGTAGGATCGTTGCAGACAACGCAGCCGGAGGTGGAAATATATGAAACTGAGAAGTGTCAGCTATCTTTCCAAAGAAGGCTTTAAAAGTATGTGGTCAAACCGCCTTATGACTGCAGCTTCAATCGGTGTGCTGGTAGCCTGTATGGTCCTCATCGGACTTGCTATCCTCATTTCCTTAAACCTCAATCAGGCACTGGGAAATCTTGAACAACAAAATGTTATCAGGGTGTTTTTTAATGATAAAACATCTATGATATATGGAAACGCATCCGAAAAGTATTTGGAGAGCCTCGAGCAGACCTCCTCAGAGAGTCAGAGCAGTTCGGAAACGTCGTCTGGAGAGAATTCGGATAATGCTGAGTCTTCCGAAAAATCGGAGACAGAGCCTGTCGACCCCGACGATATTCCTGAGGATGCATATCTTATTCACAACGAGGAAGAAGCTCTTGCTTTGTGCGAGACCCTTAAAAAGATAGATAATGTTCTGGGCGTTGAATATGTTTCAAGCGAAGATGCGCTTAAAAGCGTTAAGGAAAACGGACAGATACCCGAGGGTACGGCAGAATACTTCGAATTCGACGACGAGTACGGCAACCCCCTTTCCTGTGGTGCTATTATCACCCTTAAGGATATGTCGGAGTTCAAAACAGCCCTTAAGGCTATTCAGAGCACCCCGGGTGTGGATGCAGTTCAGTCTCAGTCAGACCTTGCCGACAAAATTAACGCAATTAAAAGCGGTATGGGTATTGCGGGAGTATGGATTATTGCCATCCTTCTCATAATATCCCTTGTTATCGTGTCTAATACTATCCGCGTTACTATGTACAGCCGAAAGCTTGAAATCAGCATAATGAAGGCAGTCGGCGCTACAAATTCATTTATAAGAATGCCCTTTATTATTGAAGGTGTCCTTATCGGACTTATTTCTTCGGTTATTTCTATGGGAATTCTCTATTTCTGTTATCGTGTTGCTATTGAGGCAATTCAGAATGCACTGGGTATGATGAATGCTATCGCATTTAAGGATACCGCGCTTATGATTTTCGGTGTTTTTGCCGCTATAGGTATTCTTTCGGGTGTTCTCGGAAGTGTAATTATGATAAGCAAGTACCTCAAAAAAGAGGGAAGCGAGTTTACAGCAATATAAGAGTGTTAATTTTAAGAAGATATGTTTTGCGGTAATTATTTACGGAGGTTTAAATTTTGAAATTTATGAAAATCATTTCGTTGCTGCTTTGTGCAGTAATGTTTGTGACCTGTGCCAATCTTTCGGTTTATGCTGCTAGTTACACGGAAAAAGAGATACAGGCTGAGATAAACCGTCTCGAAAAAGAACAGGCAGCCATAAAGGCCGAAATAAACAAGCTTAATAAAGATAAGGCTAAGCAGAATGAGCTTAAATCGGCATTGGATAAGCAGATAGGTGTGGTACAGAGTCAGATAAACATCTGTAACGATAAGATTGAGCAGAATAACGCCGCTATTGCCGAAAACGAAGCCGAAATAGCCGAAATGAATAAGGAAATAGATAAGGCTACCTATCAGTACAAAAAAAGAATACGCACAATATATATGACCAGCAGCTCAGGTAACGGAGTAGAAATACTTCTCGGTGCCGACACCTTTGCCGACTTTATTGCCCTCTCTCAGGCATCTCTCAATATTTCGAGAAGAGATAGAAAGATGGTTGACGATATTGTTGACCTTATCGGCGAAATAGAAGAGAAGATGGCGGATAACAAAGCAATTATAGAAGAGCAGAAGCGTGTCAAGGCAACCCTTGCCGAAAAGCAAAAGGAACTTGACGCACAGGTTTCTGAGGTGCAGAAGGTCATAAGTTCAATAAATTCCGATATTAAGGACGAAAACGCCGATAAGGCTAAGGTCGAAAAGGAGCTTAAAGATTGGAAAAAGGCAATGCAGGACCTTAATACCCCTCCTGTAGACAATTCTCCCTTTGACGGGATTTTCACTTGGCCTGTCCCTGGATTTACCAACCGTACATCTGAATACGGTCCCCGTTGGAACAGAGATCACGCAGGTATTGACATTGCACAGGGTGGAATAGCAAATGCAAAGGTTGTTGCTATTGCATCGGGTACAGTTACCGTATGGTGCAGCACCTGCACACACAACTACGGAAAGGTGAATTCGAACGGCTCTGTTTACAGCTGTGGCTGTGGAGGTGGATACGGAAACTATTTGTCTATCGATCACGGAACCTATAACGGAGTGCATTTCCGCTCTGTTTATGCCCATTTAGCCCCCGGCAGTATTGCCGTTTCCTCAGGACAGAAGGTAGGTAAGGGTCAGCAGATAGGAAGAGTCGGTACAACAGGCCGCTCTACAGGATATCATCTCCATTTCGAAATACGTAAAAACGGTGTAGCCGTTAACCCGATGAATTATTACTGATAAGGAAGAAATATGGAAAGCCAAGAGGTCATGCTCTTAGAAACTGCTCCAAAAAAAAGAATATCTAAAATACTTTTAGCCGTAGTTATCACTGCGGTTATAAGTGTTTTTATATCTTTTCTTGCCTTCTATCTTATTTTTCTCGGAAACGACCGATATGCAAAACTCAGAGAGCTTGATTTTCTGGTTGATAACTATTATTACGGCGATATTGATAAAGAAAAGATCACAGATTCGGTGCTCAAGGGCTATGTTAGCGGTCTTGAGGATAGATTTTCTTCCTTTCATAATGCCGAAGAGACAAAAAAACGCTCAAACACCCTCAGCGGTTCTGCCGAAGGCATCGGAATAATCGTTACCAAACACCCTGATACGGGAAATATCTTTGTAAACAATGTTTACGAGGATGCCCCTGCCGATAAAGCGGGTATACTTTCGGGCGATCAGATCTTTGCGATAGACTCGGTTCCTGTTACAGATACAGGCTATACCGAAGCGGTAAATTCTATCATGCGCGAAATCGGTGATACAGTTAAATTAACTGTTTTGCGTGAAGAAAAAACCTTTGAGGTTACGGTAGAGTATGCAGAGTTCAAGGCACAAAGCGTATTCTGGCAGGTAACCGACGATAATTTCGGTTATGTCGAAATAACCTCCTTTAACGACGAAACGGTAGTGCAGTTTAAAAATGCTGTTAATCAATTAACCGAGAAGAAGGTAAAAGGTATTATATTCGATCTGCGAGGAAACGGCGGAGGAACTGTGTCTTCGGTTACGGAGATAGTTGATATGCTTTGTCCCGAGGGAGTAGTGATGACCGTTAAGTACGCAGACGGCAAAGAGGAGATAATGGCAAAGTCCGATAGCGAGGAAATTGACCTGCCGATGGCGGTTTTAACCGACGGAGCTACTGCAAGCGCATCGGAGCTTTTTGCGGCTTCTATTAAGGATTTTAATAAGGGTGTTACCGTGGGTGAGAAAACCTTCGGCAAGGGAGTTATGCAGACCACCTATAACCTGCTGGATGGCTCAAGCGCAGTGCTTACTGTGGCAGAATTCTTTCCCCACAGTGGAGAATCCTTTAATAAACAAGGCATAAAACCCGACATAGCGGTTGAGCTTACAGAGGAACAGCTTAAGTACAGACATCAGTTATCCATAGACGAAGACCCTGCTGTTTTGGCGGCGGTATACTATTTAAATAACTATGATAAAGAATAAACTTATATTAAGGTATCTGTTCTGGGCTACCACTTTTACCGTTATGGTGATTATTTTCTTCCACTCGGCTCAGACAGCAGAACAGTCTAGTGTTACATCCGGATCTGTGGCAGAAAAAATATTTGAGTTTTTTTCTCCCGATTTTTCAGAGCTTGACGAGGCAGAAAAAATAACCATTATAAACAATTCACAGCTGATTGTCCGTAAATCTGCACATTTTCTTGTCTACTTGGTGCTTAGTGTGTGTTGCTTTACAGCTCTTTGCACCTATGACCTGAAAAGAAAGCTTGTGGTCCTTTATGCTCTTGCCATTTCGGCGATTTACGCCGTCAGCGACGAGGTGCATCAGCTATTTGTAAAGGGAAGAGCCTGTCGCTTTACAGATGTGCTTATAGACAGTGCAGGCGCATTGGTCGGTATTCTGATTATGTTGCTGCTTTTAAAAAAATATTTAAGGAAGTGAAATTATGAGTCTGCAAGGCAATTCGCAGGAAACTAAAAAAGCCAAGAATAAATATATAAGTATAGGCGTATTGGCTTTTACCGTAGTTGCCGCAGCACTCATTCTTGGATTTCTGCTTTTTAAAATAGATTCGGTAAAAAATGCATTCTCCTCATTTATTGCAATTCTTCAGCCGATAATTGTCGGATTTGTTGTTGCTTATCTTGTTAATCCGATAATGAAATTTCTCGACAAATACTTTGTGCTTTTTTTTAGAGATGTTTGTAGGTTCAAAAGCAAGGGCACAAAGATAGCCAGAGTATTTTCGGTAATAATTTCATTGCTCATATTTATGGCGGCAATTACAGCCCTTGTGTATCTTGTAGTACCGCAGGTCATAAACAGTGTTATCTCGCTGGTTAACACCCTGCCCGATAAAATAGATGCACTGATAGTGTCTGTTACCGAGTTTTTCGAGAAAAATCCGCAGTTTTCGGGAATTATGACAACCGTTCTGGATTATGAAAAAGAATGGCTCGAAAACGATCTTATGAACTGGGCAACCACCTATGCAGGAAAACTTGCATCGGGTGTGGTTAAAACGGCGAGCTTTTTGTGGGATTTGGTCATCGGCTTTATTGTGGCTGTATATGTTCTTTTCAGCAAAGAGTCCTTTAAGGCGCAGATAAAAAAGACGGTATACGCATTTGCGGGCAAGAAAAAGGCTGACCGTACTGTAGAAATCATTCGAAAAAGCAACGAGGTGTTCAGTGGTTTTATAATCGGTAAGCTTATAGATTCGCTTATTATCGGTATCATCTGTTTTATCGGCGTAACGTTGCTTAAAATGCCATTTGCAGTTCTGGTTTCGGTAGTTGTGGGCGTTACAAACATCATACCCGTTTTCGGTCCGTATATCGGTGCCGTTCCCTGTATATTTATCATCACTATAGTTGACCCGTTAAAGGGACTTTATTTCCTTATTTTTATAATTCTGCTTCAAACCTTCGACGGCAACATTCTCGGACCCAAAATTCTTGGAGATTCGACGGGACTACCGCCGTTCTGGGTAGTTTTCTCCATTGTGTTGGGCGGAGGCCTGTTCGGGGTCGCAGGAATGGTAATCGGCGTTCCTCTTTTTGCGGTAATCTATTATCTTCTTAACGAATCTATAAGATACAGACTAAGTAGAAGTGGACTGCCCGTTGAAACAGAAGACTATATAGAAGAAACTATTGAATATATTGCTCCCATAGAGGATGAAAAATCGCAGGAAGAAGGGGAAGATACGGTGAGAAAAAAAGAACTGCTAAAAAAACTTGATGAGCTTGTAGACTCTATGAACACCCTGCAGCATCAGCTTGCTGCCGTTCGTCAGGAAAATGAAGAGCTTAAAACTGAGCTTAAAACGCTTAAAACACAGCCTCAGATAAAAGAGGATAAAACAGCAGAAGAAAAGATATCTGACGAAAAAACCTCCCAAGGCTTTACGGTTGCAGATTTTGAAGCGGTAGAAACCGAGACTGGTGAGGGTGTTTGCGAGAAAACGGAAGAGACCGTTATAGAAGAGGATACTGCGGTTACAGAAACCGAAATAAATTTAAGTGATGCTATGGAATACAGCGCCGTAGCTATCGGTAGGGTAGTGCAGGAGTCAATAAAGTATACTGCTATGATTTCTGTCTGCGAGGCAGCCAATAAAAAAGAACTTTTAAGCCTTATAATGGGCAAAGGCGAGGTAGCAAAAGCAGATATCTTTGCTATTGCCGAGGGCGAAAGTGATTATAATACAAAGTGCGGGCTCATTGACAGTGTCGTAAATGATACGGTTGATTATTTCAAGAGTGTTGTCGGCCAGATATAAAAAGGGAGTATAACAAATGGATAAAATGCGTAATATATCAGAAGAATGCTTTTACTTAGCGGCGGCAGACCTTGAAACCGAGGCTGAGGCAAAAAGCTTTTTTAGGGCTCTTTGCACCGAGAAAGAGATTCAGCTTATAGCACAGCGACTTTATGTGGCAAAGCTTCTGTCTGAGAATAAGGTGTATAGCGACATCGTGGAGGCAACAGGTGCTTCAAGCGCTACAATAAGCCGTGTTAAACGCGCTATGGCAGCAGACAGAGATTATTTCGACAAGCTTCTTAAAAAACTTAATGGGTAATTATAATAATTTTTCACCCTTTTACGACATCTTCACCTTTGATGTCGACTATACCGCAAGGGCACGTTATATTATGAAAATATTTGAAGAGATGGACATAAAACCGACTCTTCTGCTTGATTTTGCGTGCGGTACGGGCAATTTTTCAGTTCAGTTTGCAAAAATGGAAATTGATGTTATCGGTGTTGACCCTTCAGACGGTATGCTTTGCGAGGCACAGTACAAAAATGCGAAGCTGAAAAGCAATAAGGTTATGTATCTGTGTCAAAGCGGAGAAACACTCGACCTTTACGGTACTGTAGACGGTGCTGTCAGCTGTCTGGATAGTCTTAATCACATAACAGATAAGGAAGCACTGCAAAAAACACTTTCAAATATTTCGCTTTTTTTAGAGTCTGAAAGACTCTTTATTTTCGATATGAATACGGTTTATAAGCATAGAGAGGTGCTGGGAAATAAGGAGTTTGTTTTCCGTAAAAAGGGCGTCGAATGTGCTTGGAAAAACCGTTTGCTCAGTGACGGAGTAACGGTAGAGATAAACCTTGACTTTACTTATAAGACAGGTTTTATAAAAAGAAAAACGGTTACCGAAAGCTTTTGCGAAAGGGCTTATACCGAAACTGAAATTAAAACACTGCTTGAAAACGCAGGCTTTAAGCTTGAAGCGGTCTATGGCGAAAATACATTTTCACCGCCAAAAGACGATTCGCAGCGCAATATATATGTAGCAAGAAAGGTAAAATAATGGGAAAACTTATTCGATGCATAACTTCTGACGGAGAGGTAATGGCTACCGCCGTTGATACTACCGATATAGTAAACAGAGCCGAGCAGATTCACGGTACATCTGCTGTAGTTACTGCTGCTTTGGGCAGACTTCTTACCGCAGGCTCTATGATGGGTAATATGCTCAAAGGCAAGGATGATTCTATAACCCTGCGTGTAAACGGTGACGGACCTACAGGGGCAGTTATTGTCGTGTCCGATTTTAACGGTGATGTGCGTGGTTATGTTCAGAACCCTGTTGTAGAGCTTCCTCTTAATGCAAAAGGCAAGCTTGACGTAGGCGGAGCTGTAGGTAAAAACGGACTTTTATATGTTCTTAAAGACCTAGGTCTCAAAGAACCCTTTTCGGGCTCTGTACCCCTTGTTTCGGGAGAGATTGCGGAGGATATAACATCATATTATGCCCTTAGTGAGCAGATACCCACCGTTTGTGCGTTGGGTGTTCTCGTTAACCCCGATTTAAGTGTAAAGGCTGCAGGAGGCTATATAATTCAGCTTCTGCCTGCCGCAAGTGATGCTACTATTGATAAGCTTGAAAAAAGTATTGCAGAGCTTAAGTCTGTAACCGCTATGCTCGACTCGGGAATGACCCCCGAGGATATTATCCGCAAAGCACTTAAAGATTTTGTGGTCGAGGTTCTTTATACGCAAGATATTGAATATAAATGTGATTGCAGCAAGGAAAGAGTTTCCAAGGCACTTATCAGTCTCGGCAGGGAAGAACTGACCCAAATGGCAGAGGAGATGCCAATAGTTGAGGTTAACTGTCACTTCTGTGATAAGGTGTATAAATTCACACCAGAAGAGGTAAAAAAACTTATTTAAAAATTTTTAAAAAAAATTAAAAAAAGTTGTTGACAAACAAAAACCGTTGTGGTATTATAATACCTGCCGCTGGAAATCACAAGTTATTGACGCGAGCAAAAAATGGGGGTATAGCTCAGCTGGAAGAGCATCTGCCTTACAAGCAGAGGGTCACAGGTTCGAGCCCTGTACTTTCCACCAAGGCTTGGAGCGTAAAGCTCCAAGCTTCATTTTAACTACTCGGCTTGGTAGCTCAGTTGGTTA
>JAZOBS010000031.1:0-20695 GCA_045596085.1 Acutalibacteraceae bacterium
AAAAAGACAGCCGCACGTGAGCGGCTGCCCGAAATTGTAATGCGTTGCTAAACTTTCAGTGCCCCTTTTAGGGGCTAAGCCAGTAGTCACCCCTTATAGGGGTGGTGCATACCACCGGTTTACCGGTGGTTATGATTATTAGCAATATTTTCATTCTCGGTTAAAAAAATATTTACTTTATGGGTATAATATATTATAATAAAAATGTTATATATTATCTTAAGGCAAAAGGGGTGTAATCCTTGGCTAAAACTATGATAGAAAAAATCCGCGAGACCGAAGCGCAGGCACAGGCCGTAATATCCGCTGCCCACGAAGAGGTTAAAAGCAAAATTAAAGAGGCAACACAAAGGGCAGAAGCAGACTTCAATAAGGCTGTGGCTCAGGCAGACCGCGACAGTGCCGAAATAATAGATAAAGCCAAAGCTCAGGCTCAGGCAGATAAGACGACAGCAAAGCGCCGCGGCTGGGCAGAGGGCGAAAAGCTTTCGGCTAAGGCAGATAAAAACAGAGACCGTGCGGTAGATGCCGCCATAGAGATAATATTCTCATAAACTACTAAATTACAGGTTTCAAAGGCGGTGATAACTTGGCAAAACTTGATATGGAAAGGGTGCATATATACGCCTCCAAAGTCGACCGCAAGAAGATAATGCGTCTGCTTCAGGGTATGGCTGTGCTGGATGTTTCGGCAGCCGACGATACCCCGCCCGAAGGCTTCCTGCGACAGGAACAAAGCGTGGAGGAAAGTAAGCGACTGTCGGCTAAGGCAGATAATGCCCTTAAGATACTAAGTAGAATATCCCCCGAAAATAAAGGTCTTCTCTCCTCCTTTTCAGGAAGACGCAAGGTCACTTTAGAGGAGTTCTGCTCGGCAGAGCAAAAGGCAGACTCGGTGCTTGAAATCTGCGACAAAATACTGTCTGCAGAACGCAGCATTGCCGAGAAAAAAGCAGAAATATTAAGGCTTAACACAGCGGCAGAGCAACTCGCCTGCTGGGAAGGGCTCGACCTGCCCATAAGCTTTGAGGGAACCGAAAAAACCGTTGCCTTTATAGGCTCGGTTACGGGAACCTTAACGCTGGAAGAACTTCTTTATAAAATTGCCGAGCAGGGAGAGGTTCAGCCCTATGCCGAGATAATCGGTCATACCGCAGGGCAGACCCTTGTCTTTATAACGGCAGCAAGATGCGACTCAAAAGTACTGGAAGAACAGTTGCGCTTATTAGGTTTTTCAAAACCCGCAGTAAGCTGTGATGTTCCCCCTGCCGACAGAACAAAAGAGCTTAAAGAACAAATTTCGTCTTTAAGCTCGGAGATAGCTGCCGCCACAGAGGAGATTGTCTCCTTTACCGACAGCAGACGGGATATAGAGCTGGTCTGCGACTGGTATCTCTCCAAAACAGAACGGCTGGGCGCACTCCAAACGATAGACGAAACCGAGCATACAATGCATATCACAGGCTATCTGCCATCGGTGGATCTGCCCACACTTAAAGAAAAACTTGAGGAGAACTTTACGGTTTATATAGAAAGCGAAAAGGCAAGCGGAGACGATGTTCCCGTAAAGCTTAAAAACAATAGCTTTTCAGAGCCTGCGGAGTCTATCACATCAATGTATGCTCTGCCCTCTGGCGCAGATATAGACCCCACCCCAATAACCTCGTTTTTCTATTATCTGTTCTTTGGAATAATGCTTTCGGATGCAGGGTACGGAATTCTCATCTGGCTTGCCACCTGGGCGGTAAACAAATTCCTCGACCCCGAGCCGAATATGCGTAAAAATATGAAGCTCTTTATGTATTGCGGAATTTCTACCACCCTTTGGGGCTTCTTTTTTGGAAGCTTCTTCGGAGTGGATATTATAACCGAAATATCGAGAGCGATAACAGGTCATGGGCTACCGTTCAAATACCCCTTTATAAATCCTTTAAACGGTGATGCACTTGCAATGCTTATTCTTAGCGTCGGTTTAGGACTTTTACAGATAATAGCAGGACTTGTGGTTAAATTCTACCTAACCGCAAAAAACGAAGGAATATTGGATGCCGTATTTGATGTAGGCTTCTGGATAACCACACTTCTAGGCTTTACCGTAACGGCAATAGGCTTTGTAGCAGCCCCCTCACTTAAAACCGTAGGACTTATTATTGCCACGGCTTCAATGCTGGGTATAGCAGTAACGGGTGGCAGAAAGAAAAAAGGTGCTATGAAGTTTATCGGAGGACTTGCCTCACTTTACGATATAACAGGCTATGTGAGTGACCTTTTATCCTTCTCCCGTCTTATGGCTTTAGGTCTTACCACCGCCGCAATGAGTATGGTGTTCAATCTCCTCGGCGTTATGGTAAGCGGAGGAATAATCGGTAAGGTGTTTATGGTGGCAATACTGCTTGTAGGCCACGCAGTCAACTTCGGACTTAATGCGCTGGGCGCATATGTTCATACACTGAGACTTCAGTATGTAGAGCTTTTCTCTAAGTTCTACGAGGGCGGAGGAAGGGCGTTTGACCCACTCGCCTTTAAAGGTAAATATGTACGTATCAAGGAGGAAAAATAATTATGACAGGTATAGTTTTCGCACTCGCAGGTGTTGCAGCAGCAACAATTTTAGCAGGTATCGGCTCTGCAAAGGGCGTAGGAATGGCAGCAGAAGCAGGAATGGGAGTCCTTTCCGAAGATTCTTCCAAGTTCGGTAAACTTCTGGTGTTAGAGCTTCTCCCCGGTACTCAGGGACTTTACGGCTTTATCGTATCGGTTATGATAATGCTCAACATCGGTGCTCTCGGCGGAGGAATTGACGCAGGTATGGAGCTCTCAAAGGGTCTGCTCTACTTCGCTGCATCCCTTCCCATTGCCTTTGGCGGACTTTTCTCGGGCATTGCACAGGGACGTGCCGCTACAGCAGCTATCGGTCTTATTGCTAAAAAGGGTGAAGATTTCTCCAAGGGTATGGTTTCCACAACCCTCGTTGAGATTTATGCTCTTCTTGCTTTCCTTGTATCCCTTCTTTCGGTTCTTGCAATCGGATAACAGAGGTCTGGTAATATGGGTGCAGAAGAAAAGATCCTGCAAGGCATTCTGGATGATGCCAACGGGCAGGCAGAAAAAATAACAGCAGACGGCGCGGCGAGGTGTGAAGAAATTTTAACACAGTCGGCCCAACAGGCTAAGGCTTATGCCGCCAAAACCGTCTCGGAGGCTCTTCGCAGAGCAAAGGCTATAAAAGAGAATTCAGATTCTGCGACAGAGCTCACCGTTCGCGATGCACGTCTTGTAAAAAAGCACGAAGAAATCGAGAACACTATAAAACTTGCAACCGAAAAAATAGCATCTCTGCCCGACGATAAGTATTTCGCACTTCTCTGTTCTCTTGCGGTAAAAAATGCGAGAGCTCAGGAGGGAATACTACTTCTCGGTGCGGCAGACCATATCCGTGATGTTTTGGTACTCAAAGAGCTTCTCGGCTCGGCAGGTGTAAAAGTCGCTATCGACAAAACTCCTGCGGCGGTAAAAAACGGTTTTATTCTCAAATACGGACATATTGAATACAATCTTTCTCTCGATGCAGTCATTGCAGATAAAAAGGATGCTCTGCAGGACCGCATCAACACTATTCTATTTGCAGATTGATTTTAACTTTTGGAGGTGGCAGTATGCCCTCAAGGTCTTATGCCTTTGCGGTAGGTAATGTACGCGCAAAGGAAGCAGGCTTACTTAAAAAACAGGATATCGAGCAGCTGCTGTCTTTAGATGACGTTACAAGGGCGGCAAATTTCCTTAAGGATAAGGGCTTTGGCTATGCCGACACTCCGCAGGATGCGGATGCCCTTTTAAAGGACGAGGAGCAAAAGCTCTGGGAATACGTTGCATCTGTAGCACCTGATTTTTCCGTTTTCGAGGCATTTACCGTCGAAAACGATTTTCACAACATAAAAGCGGTCTTCAAGGGCACACTGGTGGGCGCAGATTATAAGCATCTGCTTTTAAAATCTGCTCTTGCTGATATTAAAAGCATCGAAAAGGCGGCAGGGGAGCAGGACTTCAGTGCTCTGCCTACCGAATATAAAGAAGTGGCACAAAAGGCTTACGAAGCCCTTGTAAAAGGTGCCGATCCTCAGCTTTGCGACGCGCTTTTAGATGCCGCCTGTCAGGAAGTAAGGCTTAAAAAGGCAGAAGAGGTCAAAATACCGATGCTCAGCGAGATAGTAAAGGCAACAGTCTTCTTCGGTAGCATCAAAGCGGCAATACGCTGTGCGAGAGCGAGAAAGCCTAAAGCATTTTGCGAAGCGTGTATTGCAGGCACCGATGTTATAGACAAAAAAAGACTTGTTGAGGCTGCCACTAAAGGTGTAGACGAGGTTTTGGATCTTCTCGGCAATGTCGGCAGATATAAAGGAGCCGAAGCGGTTCAGGCGTACAAAGAGTCACCCTCCGCCTTCGAAAAATTTGCAGACAACTTTATTATGTCGGTGGCAGTAAAGGCTAAGTATGTAGCAGTAGGGGCAGAGCCACTCATTGCTTATCTTCAGGCTAAGCTCACCGAAATCAGGGTCGCACGAATGGTGGTAAACGGAATTGCCACCATGGAGGAAGACTCAAAAATCAGAGAAATGCTGAGGGAGCTTTATGGTTAAAATAGCATTTTTAGGCGACAGCGAAAGTGTAAAGGGCTATGCCGCCATAGGCATAAAGGCATTCCCCTGTGACGATGCGGAGCAGGCGGAGGTGCTGTTTAAACAGCTCTGCTCAGGCGAGTACGGTATAATCTACATTACCGAGGAGCTGGCTTTACACCTTGGCGAGGAAATCGCTAAATACGACGAAAAGTTTATGCCGTCCATAATACCTCTTCCGGGGGTTAAGAACAATAACGGAATAGGTATACAGCGGCTTAAAGCCTCTGTAGAAAAGGCAGTAGGCTCGGATATTATATTTAATAAATAATTCTTGTCAGGAGAATGAAAAATGGCAAACGGAGTTATAACTAAGGTTGCAGGTCCTCTTGTTATTGCAGAGGGTATGCGCGACGCAAATATGTTCGATGTGGTAAGGGTAAGCGACCAGCACCTTATCGGCGAAATAATCGAAATGCACGGAGATAAGGCATCTATTCAGGTTTATGAAGAAACCTCAGGCCTCGGACCGGGTGAAGAGGTTGTCTCTACAGGCAGACCTCTTTCGGTTGAACTGGGCCCCGGACTTATCGGCTCAATTTTCGACGGAATTCAGCGCCCCTTGGCAAAAATAATGAAGATAAGCGGCACCAATCTGCAGCGCGGTGTTGAAGTACCTTCTCTCGACCGCGAGAAAAAGTGGAGCTTTGCACCCTCAAGGGCTGTAGGAGACGAGGTTGTTTCGGGCGATACGCTTGGTGTAGTTCAGGAAACCGCCGTTGTAGCCCATAAAATAATCGTACCCGATAAAATAAGCGGTAAGATTGTCAGCATAAACGAGGGCGAATTTGCCGTTACCGATGTTGTGGCTGTTATTGCTACCGAAAAGGGTAATGTAGAGCTTACTATGATGCAGTCTTGGCCTGTTCGCGTAGGCAGACCATATAAAACAAAGCTCTCTCCCGATATCCCTCTTGTTACGGGACAGCGTGTAATAGATACCCTTTTCCCCCTTGCAAAGGGCGGTGTTGCTTCGGTTCCAGGCCCCTTCGGTTCGGGTAAGACGGTAGTTCAGCATCAGCTTGCAAAGTGGGCTGCCGCAGATATAATCGTTTATATCGGTTGCGGTGAACGCGGTAACGAAATGACCGACGTTCTTAACGAATTCCCCGAGCTTCGCGACCCCCGTACAGGCTCATCCCTTATGGAACGCACAGTGCTTATTGCCAACACATCCGATATGCCCGTTGCCGCCCGTGAGGCATCTATCTATACAGGCATTACCATTGCAGAATACTTCCGCGATATGGGCTATACCGTAGCCCTTATGGCAGACTCTACCTCCCGTTGGGCAGAGGCACTGCGCGAAATGTCGGGACGCCTTGAAGAAATGCCCGGCGAGGAAGGCTATCCTGCCTACCTTGGTTCCCGTCTCGCTCAGTTCTATGAACGTGCAGGACGCGTAATTGTAAAGGGCAGTGAAGATATTGAGGGAGCCCTTTCGGTAATCGGCGCAGTATCGCCCCCAGGTGGAGATATTTCCGAGCCTGTTTCTCAGGCAACACTCCGTATAGTAAAGGTTTTCTGGGGTCTTGATGCATCCCTTGCTTATAAGCGTCATTTCCCTGCAATAAACTGGCTCACAAGCTACTCTCTTTATTCCGATTCCTTAGAGGGTTGGTTTAAGGATAACGTAAATGCTCAGTGGAATACCCTGCGCACCCGTCTTATGGCGGTGCTTCAGGAGGAGGCAGAGCTTGAAGAAATAGTAAAGCTTGTCGGTATGGATGCTCTGTCATCACCCGACCGCCTAAAGCTTGAAGCGGCACGCTCCATTCGTGAAGATTATCTCCATCAGAACGCCTTCCACGAAACCGATACCTATACCTCACTTCAAAAGCAGTTCTATATGATGTCATCAATAATGGAATATTACGATAAGGCACTTGCGGCTCTTAACAGCGGTGCCGATATTGAAACCATCGTCGCACTTCCCGTGCGTGAGCGTATAGGCCGTCTTAAGTATACAGATGAAGAAAATGTTCCCGCAGAGTATGACGAAATAGTAAAACAACTTGCAAACGAGACCGATGAGGCGGTCCGTAACGCTGATAACTAAGGAGGAAGACTATGGCTAAGGAATACAGAACCATACGTGAGGTCGCAGGGCCTCTTATGATGGTCAGTGACGTCGAAAACGTTAAATATGACGAGCTTGGCGAGATTGAGCTTCCTTCGGGTGAAACCCGTCGTTGTAAGGTCCTTGAGGTCAACGGAAGCAATGCTCTTCTGCAGCTTTTCGAAAGCAGTTCAGGAATAAATCTTGAGGGCTCAAAGGTACGCTTTTTAGGTCGTTCTATGGAACTGCCCGTATCCCCCGATATGCTTTCCCGCGTATTCGACGGACTGGGTCGTCCTATAGACGGAGGTCCTGAAATAATCCCCGACAAAAGACTTGATGTAAACGGTAAGCCTATGAATCCTGCCGCACGAAACTACCCTCAGGAGTTTATACAGACAGGTATTTCTGCTATCGACGGACTTAACACACTGGTTCGCGGACAGAAGCTACCTATTTTCTCAGCTTCGGGTCTGCCCCATTCAAATCTTGCGGCACAGATTGCCCGTCAGGCAACCGTAAGAGGAGATAACGAGCAGTTCGCCGTTGTTTTTGCTGCAATGGGCATCACCTTTGAAGAGTCTGAATACTTTATAAATTCCTTTAAGGAAACGGGTGCTATCGACCGTACCGTTATGTTTATAAATCTGGCAAACGACCCCGCTATCGAGCGTATTGCCACACCTAAAATGGCTCTTACCTGCGCTGAGTACCTTGCTTTTGAGCTTGGTATGCAGGTGCTCGTAATTATGACCGACATAACAAACTATGCAGACGCCCTTCGTGAGGTTTCTGCTGCCCGTAAGGAAGTGCCGGGACGTCGCGGATACCCGGGATATATGTATACAGACCTTGCAACCCTTTACGAGCGTGCAGGCAGACTTAAGGGTTGTGGCGGCTCTATCACACTTATTCCCATTTTAACAATGCCCGAGGACGATAAGACCCACCCCATTCCCGACCTTACGGGATATATCACAGAGGGACAGATAATCCTCTCGCGTGAGCTTTACCGAAAGGGTATCACACCGCCTATCGATGTTTTGCCCTCTCTTTCCCGTCTTAAGGATAAGGGTATCGGCGAAGGAAGAACCAGAAAAGACCACGCTGCAACAATGAATCAGCTTTTTGCCGCCTATGCCCGAGGCAAGGATGCAAAAGAGCTTATGGTCATTCTCGGTGAGGCGGCACTCACCACTATCGACAAGCTTTATGCCGAGTTTGCCGACCGCTTCGAAAAAGAGTATGTCTCTCAGGGCTATACTACCAACCGCACAATAGAAGAGACACTTGACCTCGGCTGGAAGCTTCTGAGAATACTGCCGAGAAGTGAGCTTAAACGTATCAGCGACGAACTATTGGATAAATACTATGAAGCATAGCTTCGCGAGTTTAATTAGACGACGAAAGGACTGAAAATATTGGCTGTTCTTAATGTAAACCCTACAAGAATGGAGCTTACGCGCCTTAAAAAGCAGCTTACTACTGCTGTTCGCGGTCATAAACTGCTTAAGGATAAGCGCGATGAGCTTATGCGCCAATATCTTGAGCTTATAAGGGAAAATCGCACCCTTCGTGAAGAGGTTGAACGAGAGGTTAAGGCGGCAAACAGTCATTTTGTAAGGGCAAGCTCGGTTATGTCCAAGGCAAGTCTTGACACCGCCCTTTTAGCCCCCAAGCAGGAGATATATCTGTCGGTTGACAAGAAAAACGTAATGAGTGTAGATATACCTGTTTTTGAGGTGTCTACCCGTACAGAAGATTCTTCAGATATATATTCCTACGGTTTTGCATCCACCTCTTTCGAGCTTGACGATGCGGTAGACCGCGTATCTGACCTGCTTCCCAAAATGCTCCGTCTTGCAGAAATTGAAAAATCCACCTCCCGTATGGCGGTGGAAATCGAAAAGACAAGACGGCGTGTAAATGCACTCGAGCATGTTATGATACCCCGTTATCGCGACACCATTCGTATGATAACTATGAAGCTGGAGGAAAACGACCGTTCTTCCCGCGCCCGTCTTATGAAGGTCAAGGATATGATGGTAAAGCAGACCATAGAAAACCATCAGAACAACCCCGACACTATTTAGGAGATTATAATGAGCGAAAAAATGTGGGCAGGCCGCTTTAAAAAGCAGCTTGACAGTGAAGTAAACGATTTTAATTCATCAATAAGGGTCGACTGCCGTATGTACAAAAGTGACATCGGCGGCTCGATAGCACACGCTACAATGTTGGCAAGACAGGGCATAATCGGTGAGGAGGACGCTGAAAAGATAATAGGCGGACTTGAAGGAATACTTGCCGACCTTGAAAGCGGTGCTCTTGCCTTTGATATGACGGCTGAGGATATACATATGTTTGTAGAGGCTGAGCTTACAAAGCGTATCGGTGATACGGGCAAAAAGCTTCATACCGCACGCAGCCGTAACGATCAGGTTGCGCTGGATGTAAGGCTTCACCTCAGGGATGAGGCTCAGGAGATAATTTCTCTGCTTAAAAATCTTATAGCTGTGATAACCGATAAGGCAGAGCAGCATAAGGCTACCGTAATGCCGGGCTACACCCACCTTCAAAGGGCTCAACCCATAACCTTCGGTCATCATTTAATGGCGTATGCCCAGATGTTCCTGCGGGATATTTCCCGTATAGAGGATGCTGTGGACCGAATGAATTATTCTCCCCTTGGCTCCTGCGCCCTTGCAGGTACAACCTATCCTACCGACCGTTTTGCAGTAGCAGATGCTCTTAATATGAGCGGAATCTGCGAAAACAGTCTCGACGGGGTCTCCGACCGTGATTTTGCAGTAGAAATTGCTAACGCTTGTGCTATTATTATGATGCACCTCTCCCGTTTTTCCGAGGAGGTCATACTCTGGTCGAGCTGGGAGTTCAAGTTTATCGAGCTTGACGATGCTTATTCGACAGGCTCTTCCATTATGCCTCAAAAGAAAAATCCCGATATCGCAGAGCTTGTAAGAGGCAAAACAGGCAGAGTCTACGGCGACCTTATAACCCTGCTTACAATGCTCAAGGGCTTACCCCTTGCTTATAATAAGGATATGCAGGAGGATAAGGAGGCGATTTTCGATTCTATTGATACCGTTAAGCAGTGTCTCTCTATTTTTGCCCCTATGCTTGACACAATGACGGTTATTGAGAAAAATATGCTTGAAGCCGCCGCTAAAGGCTTTATAAATGCAACCGATGTTGCCGATTATTTAACAAAAAAAGGCGTTCCGTTCAGAACAGCCTATAAAATCTCGGGAACACTTGTTGCTTATTGTATAGATAGTGGCACTGTGCTGGAAAAACTCACATTAGAGGAGTTTAAATCTTTTTCGGACATATTCGAAGAGGACATTTTCGATGCAATAAATCTCGAAAACTGCACCTTCAGAAGAAATTCCGAGGGCGGCACAGCAGTAGAATCTGTAGAAAAGCAGATAGCCTCGGTGCGCAGCAAAGTATAAACTAAGCGACCTCCAAAACGGAGGTCGCTTTTATAGATGCGCAAAACTACAATGTTTTATGCTTATAATTACAATACAAAAAATATATTTAAAGTGGTAAAATAAAACAAAGGAGTGTGATAGTATGAAATCACAGGATTATGAAAAAGTTTTAGCCGAGGCCGAAAAAATTTCGGTTCCCACCAAAAAAGGCGACCGCACTCTTGTGTGGAATGAAGAATTTTTAAGCCGCGACACCTTGGAGGAAAACTGGACCTACCTCACAAAGATGAATGCTACCGACGTTTCTCTCAACACCGATGAAAAGCATATTGAGGTAAAGGACAGTCTGCTGGGTCTGCACACCTACCGCACCGACGGCAAGGACGGTATCGATTATTCCATACCGCAGGCGCTTACCACCTGTGATAAGATGGTTTTCCGCAGAGGATATCTCGAAATGCGTGCAAAGGTGCCCTTCCGTCACGGAGCTTGGCCTTCCTTCTGGATGGTGACCTACCCGCCTTTAATGGAATCGAGGCTCAGAAGCGAAATAGATATTTTCGAAATCTTCTCCAGTCCCGATACCGTAGTCTGCAATCTCCATAAGCGTCTCCGCGGACCCGACGGCAAGCTTATTGTCGGCTGTCAGCTGGACGGAAGTATGGTATCTAAGAAACGTTATACCTTCCCTAATCCCGAAAATCTTAACAACGAATACCACGTTTACGGTATGGAATGGACCGATAAGGATATAAGCTTCCTTATTGATGATGTGCCTTATACCACCATAAGCCTTACTGAGAATTTCACCAAAAAAGAAGGTCTTGAGGATATGGACTGCTATCAGGATTATCACTATATAATCCTTAATAACTTCGTGTTCACCCCAGGTCATCACTGGCATCCCGATGCATTTCTTATAACCCCCGAGGATCCCTGTCCCGTAGATTATTATATCGACTACATACGCCTCTATCAGAAGGATGGAGAAGAACTGCTTGTGAAAGATTAAATAGAAAAAACATCCGACTTAATGTGTTTTAAGTCGGATGTTTTGTTTTTATGACTGCATTGTTTTATAGGTGTAGAATTCACCCTTCTTTGCCATAAGCTCTTTATATGTGCCAAACTCAACGCACCTTCCGTCTCTCATAACGGCGATTTTATCTGCCTTTCGGATGGTAGAAAGTCTGTGGGCAACAATAAAGGTGGTCTTGTCTTCGGTGAGGTTGTTTATTGCGTTTTGTATCTCAGCCTCAGAAACAGTATCAAGAGCACTTGTTGCCTCGTCGAAAATAATAACATCAGGTTTGCGGATTATGGCACGGGCAATGGAAATACGCTGTCGCTGTCCGCCCGAAAGCTTGTCTCCGTGTTCACCTATATTGGTGTCAAGTCCGTCGGGGAGCTTGGCAATAACGTTTTTAAGGTTTGCTGCCTCCACCGCCTGCAGTATTTCTTCTTCGCTCACATTTGTTCTGCCGTAGATGATGTTGTCGCGGATGGTACCACTGAAAAGAATAGTGTTCTGCGGCACTACCGCAATATGCTGACGGTAGGAATGCATATCAAGGGAACTTGCCTTTTTGCCGTCGATGTACATCTCACCTTCGGTAGGTCTGAAAAAGCCTATAGCCATATTTATAATGGTCGATTTGCCCGAACCTGATTCTCCTACAAAGGCAATGGTCTCACCTGCGTTTATTTTGAGGTTGAGCCCTTTAAGCACCAGTCTGTCGTCATCGGCATAATGGAAGCTTATGTCCTTGAACTCATACTCGCCTCGAAGCTCACGAAGCTTTTCCTTGCCCTTATAATCCTCTACGTCGTAGGAGGAAAGAATTTCACCGATAGAGTGAACGCTTTCGGTGCCCTTGGTGATTATGGGAAGCAGGGCAACTATACCCGAAATCTTTGCAACCAGTGAGGTGAAATAGGTCTGATAAAGGGAAATATCTCCCACACCGATATCGCCGTTTATTGCAAGAATTACCGAGCAGACAAGGCAGAGTATCTGGAAAATATTGAATATTACCCAACTTACCGAGCCGAAAAGCGACTGAATAAGGTCAAGCTTGTAGCCTCGTTTTGCAACCTGTGTCACCTGATCGGTCAGCTTGTGTATCTCGTCGTCCTCAAGCGCGTGGGCACGGGTAATGGGGACAAGCTCCACCATATCCATAACCTTGGAAGAGGTGTTTTCCATTTCCTGACGGAAAAGATGGTTCTGTTTGCGCATCGATTTCCTGAAGGGGAGCATAGTAAGCACCGCAATAGGAATGGTGACAAGGAAAATAAAGAAAACGATGATGTTTTTTGAAACCACAACAGCAATCGTAACCGACATACTGAGCAGTACATCCAGCAGGGTGTTGAATATCTGTGAGGAAAGAGCCTCTACTGCCTCAACGTCACGCATTACCTTAGATTGTATGCGTCCCGACTGCATTTCCTTGTGAAAGGAAATAGAAAGCTGTTGGAGTTTTCGTATCATAGCTCCTCGAAGACCCGCCTCAACATTTCTTCTGGCAATGCTGAAATATTTTACATGCAGCATATGAAAGGGTATGTTAAGTGCAAGAACGACTACAGCCGCAACAATGTTTACTATAATAAGCTTTACCGTGTTTTCGGGACGTTCAACCGAAAGGTTTATAAGATTTGCGGTAATAATAGGAATTACCCAGGTTGGGGAGACCTTAACGGCATAGAATATTGCCGAAAGCAGCAGACGCCATTTGTGTGTCTTGAAAAGAAGAGCAAGAATTTTAAAGGCACCGCCCTTGCGTTCGGTGTAGGTCCTTATAAAATCGTCTTCCTCGCGGTTTATTTCCGCGTCAGTGAAATGTGAATTTTTTTCCTGTGATTTTTGTTCCTGTAGCATAATCTTCACCTCAGAAATCGGCAGAGAAATAGGATTTTTGCGGTCCTCTGCAAAGAGAATTCATCATCCACCTTCATTATATACAATGCCCCCCGAAATGCAACAATTTTATTTTTATTTTAATTTTAGCAAAGTTTTTTGTTTGACTTTAAATGCTGTGTATAGTAAAATATTATAGTTGTATTGTGTATTCTGCAAGCTTAAAAAACTTAGAATTGACTTTATCGCTTTAAGAGTATATAATATGAGTTGTATAATCTACTATATTGTGGATATAGTTTAATATTTAAGCTCGGGCATACTAATTGTGCTATGCGAATAATGTCGCAAACACAAAATTTTTTGTTAGGGAAGTGCCGATTTGGATAAATTTGTCGTAAACGGAGGAAAAAGGCTGTGCGGACGCATTTGCGTCAGCGGTGCTAAAAATGCTGCAGTTGCAATTCTGCCGGCTGTATTACTGGCCGATTCTCCTTGTATTATAGAAAACGTTCCCGACATTTCGGATGTCCATGGAATTCTTCGTGCACTCTCTGCACTTGGCGCAACAGTAAAACCTCTTAACCGCACCTCTTTCGAAATCGACCCTACGGGAGTAACCTCCTTTCTGGTCACCAAGGAAATGGCACAGGGTATGAGAGCGTCTTCTTATTTTCTGGGTGCTCTTCTCGGCAGAATGAACAGGGCAAAGGTTGCACCTCCAGGCGGATGTGCTATCGGCCTTCGTCCTATAGATCAGCATATTAAGGGCTTCAATGCTCTGGGTGCAAAGGTTACTATTGAAAACGGTATGGTTGTTGCAAAGGCGGACAAGCTTTCGGGCTGTGCTGTGTATCTTGATATGGTTTCGGTAGGCGCAACGGTAAATATAATGATAGCTGCCGCTAAGGCTAAGGGAATGACCATTATCGAAAACGCCGCGCGCGAGCCTCATATTGTTGACCTTGCCAACTTCCTTAATTCTATGGGAGCAGATGTAATGGGCGCAGGTACCAGCGTAATAAAAATACGCGGTGTCGATACCCTCAGAGGAACCACCTATGGCATCATTCCTGATCAGATAGAGGCAGGCACCTATATGGTAGCTGCTGCTGCAACAAAGGGCGATGTTGTAATAAGTAACGTAATCCCCAAGCATCTCGAATCCATTACCGCTAAACTCAGAGAGTCGGGCGTCACAGTCGAAGAGGGAGACGAGTTTGTAAGGGTCAGAGCCGATCGACGCCCCAGTCCCTGCAAGGTAAAAACTATGCCTCATCCGGGCTTTCCCACCGATATGCAGCCTCAGTTTGCAACACTGCTTGCTTTGGCTGAAGGCACCTCGGTTGTTACCGAAAGCGTTTGGGAAAATCGCTTCAGATATGTGGACCAGCTCACATTTATGGGGGCAGACATCAGGGTCGACGGAAAATCCGCTATGATAACGGGTGTACAAAAGCTCAAAGGAGCACAGGTAAAGGCTGATGACCTTCGTGCAGGTGCCGCTATGATAATTGCGGGTCTTGTGGCAGAGGGCGAAACAGAAATTCGCGACATCGAGTATATCGACCGAGGCTACGAAAAGGTTGTCGAAAAGCTTACAGCGGTAGGCGCAGATATAAAACGTGTGTCCGACCTTCTGGATGATTTCAAATTAAAAGCAAACTGATTCTGGGGAGGGAATATTTCCCTCCCTGACTTTTTTAAAAGGTGGGTGAGCAAAGTGGCAAAATTTTTTCCTATGTTTTCGGGGTCTGACGGTAACGCTACATATATAGGAAATTCAGTGGGCGGAGTCCTTGTGGATGTGGGAGTTTCCTTTAAACGCATAAAAAACTCTCTTGTGAGCGCAGGTCTTACCCTTGAGGATGTTAAAGCCATACTCATCACGCACGAGCATAATGACCATATAAAAGGACTTAAGGTTTTCCTTAAAAACCGCACTGTTCCTGTCGTAGCCTCCCGCGACACTATTTACGCACTGGAGTACGCAGGTGCTATCTCATACGATACCCCTCGTATATACATAGACGAAACACCTTCGGCAGATTTTGACGGAATAAAAGTCAGCCGTTTCCCCACAAGTCACGACTGCGCGGGTTCAAGCGGATATGTTGTAGAACTTGACGGTGAAACCAAAACCGCCGTATGCACCGACCTTGGAGTAATGACCGACGAGGTGTTTGCTGCCATATCGGGGGCGCAAACCGTCCTGCTTGAGTCTAATCACGACCCCGTAATGCTCCGTCTGGGACCTTATCCTGCCGAGCTTAAACTTAGGATAGGCTCAGATAAGGGACACCTTTCCAATGCCATATGTGCCGACACCTTGGCAAAACTCTATGAAAAAGGTGCTGTGCGCTTTATTCTCGGACACCTTTCAGAGATAAATAACACGCCCGAAAAGGCAGCCGCGTCCGCAAGAGCGGCTCTTATCGATAAGGGTGCAAAGGAAAACAGCGACTATATATTATATGTAGCCCCAAAAGAGGGAAGCAGAGTGATATCTATATGATAAAGATAAAAATAATAGCTCTCGGCAAACTTAAAGAAAAATATCTCCGCGAAGGGGTAGATGAGTACATAAAACGTATTTCGGCGTACGCTAAAACCGAAATTATAGAGCTGGAGCCTGTACGCCTAAGTGAAAACCCCTCGGATGCCGAAATTGAGAGGGCACTCGCCTCTGAGGCGGAAAGGATAAAGAAAAAAATTCCCGAAAATTCCCTTGTTACCGCAATGTGCATAGAGGGCAAACAGCTCTCCTCCGAAAAGCTCAGTGCCGTACTCACCGAGAATATAGACCGAGGTGTGGGAAGCCTTGTATTTATAATAGGTAGCTCATACGGTCTTTCTAAGGAAATAAAGGCGCTTAGCAGTATAAAGCTTTCCTTCTCATCCATGACCTTTCCACACCAGCTTTTCAGGGTAATGCTTTTAGAACAGATATACCGAAGCTTTAAAATAGCCGAGGGCTCAAAATATCATAAATAATAATGTTGAACAAATAATAAAAAAATACTTGACCGCAGAGATAGTTTGTGATATAATCATTCTACCTCTGTAGGTCTTTTTTTTTGTGAAGGACTTTTTTAAAGCGAAAAAACTATTGTTTTGGTGTGCAAAAACTGTTTTTCGTTTGAGGGAGGCTAAGTTGTTTTTCGGACAGGAACGAAAAACGAAAATATTCCGTAAAACGGGAGGTGCCGTCATGAGAGTAAAAATTACACTCGCCTGCACTGAGTGCAAGCAGCGCAACTACAACACAATGAAAAATAAGAAGAACGATCCCGACAGACTTGAAATGAACAAGTACTGCAGATTCTGCAAGAAGCACACAGTTCATAAGGAAACAAAATAAGGAGGAGAAGTATGAAGGCAATTAACAAAATGAGCCAAGTTTTGGCAATTGTTTTCTCGGCAGCAGCAGTTGTCCTTTTCTTTATGCCCTTCGTAAACCTCACCACTACCGCAGGTGTAGATTACACCTTCATCGGTGGAGAACTTGCTTTCGGTAAGAATATCGAGGGCGTAGGTCAGCTCTATAAGTCGAGCCACATCTTATTTTGCTTCATTTTAACTGTTATCTCTGTACTCTTCGCAGGACTTACCTTTAAGTTCAAGAAGATGAGATACTGGGCACCCGCAGTAGCTCTTGTCGATGCGATTTATATGCTTGTAATAGCACTTACTCGCCCCGGCATGTTTGTCGACAGCCGTCCTTTAGTGCTTTCAGCAGCCCCTGTGTATACGATGTTCGTAATGCTCGTATCTATTGCGCTTTTCGCAGCAACACTGTTTGGTGCGTGCCATCTCTTTGTAGATGACAAGATTATGGTTTTAGAGGGTGTTCGCAAGAAGACCATCCTTCAAAGACTCATCCACACTCTGCGCGATTATAAGAGTGAGCTTAAGAAGATCGTTTGGCCCGGACTTCGCGATGTAATAAAGAACACACTGGTAGTTCTTGTTATCTGTGCGATAATCGGCGCATTCATTTGGCTGCTCGACTTCGGTCTCGGTTCTCTTATGAGCTTCATTACTAAGCTTTAATGTGACGGAGGGCTAAAATGTCTGACAACAATCAAGCTAGGTGGTATGTAGTCCATACCTATTCGGGTTACGAGAACAAGGTAGCAAGTGACCTTGAAATCATGGTAGAAAACCGCAAAATGCAGGATCTTATCATGGACATCAAGATTCCTACCGAAACCGTAACAGAGATCAAAGAAGATAAAGTTAAAGAGTACGAACGCAAAATCTTCCCCGGTTATGTACTTATAAAGATGATTGTCACCGACGATTCCTGGTATGTCGTGCGCAACATCCGCGGAGTAACCGGATTTGTAGGTCCCGGATCAAAGCCGGTACCCCTTACCGACGCAGAGGTAGAAGCCTTAGGCGTTGAGAAGCACAGTGTTGAAGTCGGCTACAAGGTAGGCGACCTTGTCAACATTATCGACGGTCCTCTTAAAGATTTTCAGGGAACCGTTACCGCTGTCGATCTGGAAAACAAGAGCGTCAGCGTCAACATTTCGATGTTCGGCAGAGAAACCCCCGCCGAATTCGAACTCGACCAGATATCTCTGGCAGACTAATTTCACAAATACGCAGAAAATTTCTGCTTAACGCGGAGACAAAGTCCGCATTAAGCCCGCAAGGGTGTATTAAAACCGCGGCAGTTTGCCGCCGACGCAAAAGCGTCACGGTGGGAGGAACGGGTATACGACCGTTCCGCCAAGTGAAAAAATCACTAGTTACCACGAATAATGGAGGTGCAAACAATGGCTCAGAAAATTATAGGTTACATCAAACTGCAGATCCCCGCTGGAAAAGCCACTCCGGCTCCCCCGGTAGGTCCTGCACTGGGACAGCACGGCGTCAACATCATGGCGTTCACAAAGGAATTCAACGAACGCACTAAAAATGATGCAGGTCTCATCATTCCGGTAGTTATTACCGTTTATGCAGACCATTCGTTCAGCTTCGTCACCAAAACTCCCCCTGCAGCAGTTCTTATTAAAAAGGCTTGTGGCATCGAGAGCGGATCAGGCGTTCCGAACAAGACAAAAGTTGCAAAGATCACCAGTGAGCAGATTAAGAAGATCGCAGAGCAGAAAATGCCCGACCTTAACGCCGCAAGCGTTGAAGCTGCTATGTCTATGATAGCAGGTACCGCTCGCAGTATGGGCATCGAAGTAGTCGATTAGTAGTCTCTCTCGTGGGAGGAAATTTCCGATTTAACCACTTATTGGGAGGTAAAACAATGAAACACGGTAAAAAGTATAACGAAAGCGCAAAGCTTATCGAAACAGGTAAGCTTTACGAACTCGGCGAAGCTTGTGAGATCGCATGCAAAGCAGCAACCGCAAAGTTCGACGAAACAGTAGAAATTCACGTTCGTCTGGGTGTAGACTCCCGTCACGCTGACCAGCAGGTTCGCGGTGCAGTAGTTCTCCCAAACGGAACAGGTAAAAATGTAAGAACTCTCGTTCTTGCAAAGGGCGACAAGGTCAAAGAGGCTCTTGACGCAGGTTCTGATTTTGCAGGAGCAGAAGAGCTCGTTGCTAAGATTCAGAACGAAGGTTGGCTCGATTTCGACGTAGTAATCGCAACACCCGATATGATGGGTATGGTTGGTCGTCTTGGTAAGGTTCTCGGCCCTCGCGGTCTTATGCCTACCCCCAAGGCTGGTACCGTTACTCCTGACGTAGCTAAGGCTGTTACCGAGGCTAAGGCAGGTAAGATTGAGTACCGTCTCGACAAGACCAACATCATCCACTGCCCCGTAGGAAAGGCTTCCTTCGGCCGCGAGAAGCTCGAAGAGAACATCGATACTCTTATGAGTGCAATCGCAAAGGCTAAGCCGGCAGCAGCAAAGGGTCAGTACATTAAGTCCTGCACCGTAGCTACTACTATGGGACCTGGAATTAAGGTTGCTACAAGCAAATACAGCAACTAATTTTGGATAATTTCGTTTGATACTTCGTCATTAGCACTTGGATGCATCGGTATGCTATCCTGCGTGCTATTCCTCGTCTCAAACAAAATTCTTTCAAAATTCAATCTGTAGACTTAGTTAGCAAAACTATTTTAAATTTTTCTTGACAACACAGGTTTTCTGTGTTATCATCATTAGGCATCCAAAGACAGTAGGTCGCTTTGCGATAAGGTTTACCGCCTACCGAGGTAATGCGAATAGCTTTTTATAAGTATTATTCTGCCTGTCCTCACCGTCTTTGGAGGACAGGTTTATTTTTTGTTCACAACTTGGAGGTGAAACAATGCCCAACGCAAAGGTTCTCGAAGCAAAACAGGCAGCCGTTGCTGCCATCGCTGCAAAAATTTCCGACTCTGTAGCCGGCGTCTTAGTCGACTATTCAGGAACTTCCGTTGCAGACGATACCGTTCTTCGTAAAGAGCTTCGCGAAGCTGGAATCGAGTATACCGTTATCAAGAACACCCTCTTAAAGCGTGCCATCGCAGGTACCGACCTTGAAGAGATGTCTTCCGTACTCGAAGGAACCACCGCTATCGCAATCTCTAAGGAAGATCACACCGCAGCTGCAAGAATTCTTAACAAATTTGCAGGCGCACACGACAACTTTAAGATCAAGGCAGGTTATCTCGACGGAAAAGCAATCGATGTTGCAACCGTAGAAAGTCTTGCTAAGCTCCCCACAAGAGAAGTACTTCTCGCAACCGTACTTGGTGCTTTTCAGGCACCTATGGCATCCTTCGCTCGTGCCGTACAGGCAATCGTTGACAAAAACGGTGAAGGCGAAACTGCCGCAGAATAATTTTTAAAAAACTATAATATTTTATTGGAGGAAAATAAAATGGCATCTGAAAAAGTAACAGCTATCATTGAAGAACTTAAAGTTCTTACAGTTCTTGAGCTTTCTGAGCTCGTTAAAGCAGTAGAAGAGGAGTTCGGCGTATCCGCTGCAGCTGCAGTAGCAGTAGCAGGCCCCGTTGCAGGAGCTGGCGCAGCAGCCGCTGAAGAGAAGACCGAGTTCGATGTTGTTCTTGCTAACGCAGGCGCAGAGAAGATCAAGGTTATTAAGGCAGTTCGTGAGATAACCGGTCTCGGCCTTGCTGAGGCTAAGGCTCTCGTTGACGGCGCTCCCAAGACCCTTAAGGAAGCTGTAGCTAAGGATGAAGCTGAAGCTATGAAGGCTAAGCTCGCTGAGGTTGGCGCTACTGTTGAACTTAAATAATTTTAAACAACGCAACTTCGGTTGCGTTGTTTCAGACTGTAGACAAAGTCCCGAAAGGGGCTTTGTTTTTTTGCAAAAAAAGGATGGAAAAGAGGTAGAAATATGGTATAATTAGAGTAGTAGAGGGGTGTTGAAAATGCTTAATAAAAGTGAAGAAAAACGAAATCAGATACAAATGTTTTGTATAGAGGATTTAGTGCCGAAAGACCATCTGTTAAGGAAGATAGAGCGAGCAATAGATTGGAGCTTTATCTATGAATTGGTGGAAGATAAATATAGCTTAGATAACGGCAGACCAAGCATAAATCCTGTCACCCTCATAAAAATACCAATTATACAATATCTGTATGGAATAAAAAGCATGAGACAAACCATAAAGGAAATAGAGGTAAATGTAGCATACCGTTGGTTTTTGGGTT
>JAZOBS010000032.1:0-31345 GCA_045596085.1 Acutalibacteraceae bacterium
GAAATTTTTGCGCCATAATTTGTTAAAAACCTCCGATACGCGTCAGCGTTATCGGAGGTTTTTGCCTTTTCTGTCACTAAAAATTTTCTTTTTAAGGTGCTTCGCAGTTTCGTAGAAACCGAAAATTTCCTGTATTTAAGCCGTAAAACGCAGAAAGGCTGTCGCCTTTCGAGGCTTTTGGCAACAATATAGGGAATTTTGTTCGAGAAACAAATACTGCCCTATGAGGCGCGGGCGAACGCACATTCGCTTTTTTTACTGTCCACTGTAAACTGTAAACTGCTCTCTGTCAGTGCTTCATTTCCTCGTCGGTTCCTGCACCGTAGGCGTATTTGCTGATTATATTGTCGCCTACCGACATAATATCAAAGCAATAAGCACTATCTTCGGTGGCGGTGCGGTTTAAGATGTTCCAGTCGAGCTTTTTGTTGCTAATGCTGGTCTCACTAAGGGTCTTTGTGGTGTTTTGTGATTTGTTTGCTGTGGAGGTGGATATCTGCCACAGGTCAAGCTCCCGCGTATAGTGAGTAAGCTCGGCGTGGATATGACCGAACTGATAGGAAAGAATTTTACCCTTTGCTGAGGAGAAATTGGTGGTTACGCCCTCCATAGTAAAGGTTTTTCTGTTTTGATAGGCGTCAATAATGTCACCGAGCTCCGAACCAAATTTAGTAGCATAGTTATAGGAGTTTGTCTGAGAATCAATACCCATATGTGAGAAGAAAATGTAATCCCAGCCCTCGCCTGCGGTCATAGCCTCTGTGGCAAGCCAGTTTATCTGCTCTTTACTGTAGCCCCACCAGCTGCAGCCTGACCAGTATTTGCTGACATGGGTAGTAGCACCTGCATCCTTTATGGGAAGCTCTGAAATATTACCCTTAGCGTCGTATTTTGCGCGGTAGTCCAGTGCATCAAGACAGATTATACGTGTCTTTTTGCCCTCAAGGTCGTAGTAATAATACTTAGAATTGCTGTAGTTTTTATCCTTAACGATATTATTGGGACAAAATTCTTTTATTATATTATCGTTCCAGTCCTTGTCGGAAAGAATTCTTTCGGGATAATAAACGTCATAGGTGAAACGGTGATAGGAGTTATCGTCGTGATTGCCCATAAGCACAAAAACGGGCTTTTTGCAGCTTTTAAGCGGCGCTAATGCCTGCTGTGTGTATTTTATAGCATCAGCCTTGGTTTCGTACATTCCTGTTGTAGTATCTCCGCCGATGACGATGAAATCTATAGCGTCAATATTGTTTGCCATCTCGGTGGCAACCGATACCTGATCATAAATAAGCTTTCCCTGACCGCTTGAACTGTCTTTTCCGTAGTGCAGGTCGGTAAGGAAAAGGTAGTTTACGTTTTTCTCCTTGCCGTTTAGATTTTCACGCACGGTTCGTATCTTAGGCAGGTTTATCAGGGTTGTTTTTCTTCCAAAGGCTGCAAATTCCATAAGATTTTCGGGCACCTCCATTTTAACATCCGAGCAGAACAAGGAGTAAAGAAAGTATTTTTTTCATTTTGCACCTCAAAAGGTTGTTTTAGTCTTCCTGAGATTGCTTTAATGCCTTGGTTTTTATCTCTTCTTCGCAACGCGCCTTGAAATGAGCAAGAGGCATAGAGCCTAAATCACCCTTTTCACCTCTGCCACGAACCGACACACCGCCCTGTTCTACCTCGGCATCGCCCACAGTGAGCATATAGGGGATACGCTGAAGTCTTGCTTCACGTATCTTGTAGCCGATTTTTTCGTTTCGGGTATCAACCTCAACACGCATACCCATTTCTTCAAGGGCTGACTTAACCTCGTATGCATAGTCGTGGTGACGGTCGGCAATGGGGAGAATACGCACCTGCTCGGGAGCAAGCCAGAGGGGGAACGCGCCTGCATATTTTTCGATAAGCAGAGCAAGGGTACGCTCATAACAGCCGATAGAGGTTCTGTGAATAATGTAGGGGTTCTTCTTAGCACCGTCCTTGTCGGTGTATTCCATACCGAATTTTTCGGCAAGCATCTGGTCTATCTGAATGGTGATAAGGGTGTCTTCCTTACCGTGAACATTCTTAATCTGAATATCAAGCTTGGGTCCGTAGAATGCGGCTTCACCCACACCTACCTTGTAGGGAATTCCTAAATGGTCGAGAATCTTGTACATAACGCCCTGTGCCTCATCCCACTGCTCGGTAGTGCCGATATATTTTTCCTTGTTATCGGGGTCCCACTGAGAGAAGCGGTAGGAAACATCCTCATAAAGTCCTAAGGTCTTAAGCATAAATACGCAAAGCTCAAGACACTTTTTAAACTCGTCCTCAAGCTGTTCGGGGGTACACATAAGATGGCCCTCGGAAATTGTGAACTGACGAACGCGGATAAGGCCGTGCATCTCACCGCTGTCCTCGTTGCGGAAAAGGGTAGAGGTCTCGTTATAGCGCAGAGGAAGGTCGCGGTAGGAACGGGGACGGCTTAAGTATGCCTGATACTGGAAGGGGCAGGTCATAGGACGCAGAGCAAAGCATTCCTTGGTTTCGTCCTCGGGGTCGCCCATAACGAACATACCGTCGCGGTAGTGGTCCCAGTGGCCCGAAATTTTATAAAGGTCGGATTTTGCCATAAGGGGAGTTTTTGTAAGCTGCCAACCGCGTTTTTGCTCTTCGTCCTCAACAAAACGCTGTAAAAGCTGAACAACACGGGCACCCTTAGGAAGCATAATGGGAAGACCCTGACCGATAAACTCGCTGGTGGTGAAAAGCTCTAACTCGCGTCCGAGCTTATTGTGGTCACGCTTTTTAGCCTCTTCAATACGGGCAAGATGCTCCTCAAGCTCGGCAGCCTTGGGGAAAGCAGTACCGTAGATGCGCTGAAGCATTTTTCTCGACGAATCTCCTCGCCAATATGCACCTGTAGCACTTGTGAGCTTGAATGCCTTGACAAGACCTGTCGACATAAGGTGTGCGCCTGCACAAAGGTCGGTAAACTCTCCCTGCTTATAGAGGCTTATTACCAAGCCTGCGGGAAGGTCTTTTATAAGCTCGACCTTATATTCCTCGCCCTGCTCCTCAAAGAATTTTACAGCCTCGTCGAAGGGGAGGGTGAAACGCTCAAGGGGAAGATTTTCCTTTACTATCTTCTTCATTTCGGCTTCTATCTTTTCGAGATGCTCGGGTGTGAACATAACGGGGGAATCTATATCATAGTAAAAGCCATCATCTACCGCAGGACCGATAGCAAGCTTAGCCTCGGGATAAAGGCGTTTTACCGCCTGAGCTAAAATGTGGGATGCGGTGTGGCGGTAGGTCCATTTGCCATACTCGTCATCAAAGGTTAAAAGCTCCAGCTCGTCACCGTCGCAAAGCGGGGTGCGAAGATCTGCGTTTTTTCCGTTTATTTTTGCGGCGCAAACATTTTTGAAAAATCCGCCGCCGAAGGATTTCGCAATGTCGTATGCGTTCATTCCCTCGTCGAATTCTCTTATGTCGCCTCTGAGTGATACTTTCATTTAATTCTCTCCTTTTATTGTTTTGGCGGCAAGATGCCACCCGCTTTTTATAAAATAAAAAGACTCCGTCCCATCACAGGACGAAGTCTTAAAAAACAAAACTCCGCGGTTCCACCCGCATTGCGCAAATATGCGCCGCTTAAAACCCCTTTAACGGAGGGTGCCCGTTCTGCCTTGTTTCGGCAGACGCTCGGGGGTGGTGTTCATACCTTGCAATTCTTGTTCGGGCTTTCAGCCGACGGCCCGAGCTCTCTTGAAGAAAACGCAAGGACTACTGTCCCCGTCAACGCTTTATACACCTATATATTATTACGAAAAGCCAAAAAAGTCAAGATATTTTCAGTGGTTCTCTTTTTTTGCGTGAGCGGTTTTAAAGAGCTCAACAAGTATGTCGTGATGCGCCTCACAGTCGATATAGTGGGCAAGGAGGTGACACTCATCCTCGGTTGCATTTTCATAGCCTATTCTTTTAACATACCAGCCAAAATTGGTAAGAACGGCATTTTTCCACTGCTCGTACCAGCTTCCGTCCTTCATTGTCGCGCTGCGTTTTTCAAGCCCCTTTAAAATTTCGGTCTTTTGTTCTCCTTCGGCAAGGGCTATCTGAGGACCGTTGTTTACTAACGGAATAAATTCTATTTTGTGGGTTTTTGTGTCATAAAGGGTGCACAGGAACTGATTCCAGCCGGGCATGCGCTCTTCATCGTACTTCGGAAAGTGGAAATTTCCCTGTCCGTAGAGAATATGAGCGCCTTCATACTCCTCATAACAGCCGATGATGTGGGTGTGCTGACAAAGCACTACATCGGCACCTGCCCGAACCATTGCATGACAGGTCTTTACAAGCCTTGGTGAGGGATAACGGCAATGCTCCTTGCCACCGTGGTATAAAACAACAACCCTGTCGGCGGTTTCTTTAGCCTTTCTGATGTCCTCAATAGTGTCGTAGCAGTCGAAGGGACGGGCACCCTCGGCGTCCGCTAAGGCATAGGAAAATTCGTGTTCGCAAACGGTGATAAGGCATACCCTTTCACCGTCCTTTTCTACAAAATAGTTTTTGCGGCTGTCCTCATAGTTTTTGCCGTAGCCGGTGTAGGGAATACCCACTCGGTCGAGATGATAAAGGGTGTCAGCAACGCCCTTGCTGCCAAAATCGAATATATGATTGTTTGAAAGTCCGCAGACAGTAACGCCAAGCTCCTTGATAACATCGGCAGTACCGCCCGAAGCCTTAAGACAGGGGCCGAATTTTTTAATACCGTCGGTAGAATCGGTAAGGGCAACCTCTAAGTTTACAAAGTTTATATCGTTGCCGATAAAAAGCTCCTTTACATCCTTTGAAAAAAGAGCGTCCACATTTTTTTCGGCAAAATAAGAGTTTGTAATCGAGGTTGGAGAAAGGTCTCCTACAAGCAGAGTTTTCATAAAATTCCTCCAAATTCTTTAGTATCGTTTCGGTTTGATTATACTATTCTTTCAGCACAAAGTCAACTCAAAAAATTCTGCAAAATCCTTGCAATTTCATGCTTTCAATTTTGCAATTTCAGGCTTTCAATTTTTTATTGACTTAAAGCGTTAAATATAATATAATAAAGCATTATACTGGATAATTATGTTCAAATAAACTTTTATGAGGTGTAAATAATGCATTGGTCAGAAGAAATAGCACAAAAAATTATCGAGCGTAACCCTGATAAGGCAGAATATGTCTGCGCGGCAGGTATATCCCCTTCGGGCTCTATCCATATCGGTAACTTCCGCGATATTGCCACCAGCTACTTTGTAGTAAAGGCTCTTCGAAAGATGGGTAAAAAGGCACGTCTGCTCTTCTCTTGGGACGAGTTCGACCGTCTCCGCAAGGTGCCCGTTAATGTTGCTGCAATTACCGAGGGCTTCGACAAGTATATCGGACGCCCTTATGTAGACGCTCCCGACCCCTTCGGCTGCTGCGAGTCCTACGCAAAGCATTTCCAGAACGAGTTTGAGGCATCTATTAAGAAGTTCGGCATTGATATGGACTACCGCTATCAGGCTCAGCAGTACAGAAGCGGAAGATATGCAAAATATGTTATCCACGCACTCAAGCACAGAGAAGAGATTTTCGATATTCTCGATTCCTTCCGCACTCAGGACGCAACCGAGGACGAGAGAAAGAACTACTACCCCGTTGGTATCTACTGCTCTAAGTGTGGTAAGGATACTACCAAAATAACCAAGCTTTCGGATGATTGCATCAATGCAGAATACACCTGCGAATGCGGACATCACGGGCATTTTGATTTCGAGCACGACTTCAACTGTAAGCTTGCTTGGAAGATCGACTGGCCTATGCGCTGGATGGTTGAGGGTGTAGATTTTGAGCCGGGCGGAAAGGACCACGCATCCCCCACAGGCTCTTATCAGACCAGCCGTATAATCGCAGAGAAAATTTTCGACTATGAGGCACCCCTCTTCCAAGGATATGAGTTTATCGGAATCAAGGGTACTACAGGAAAGATGTCGGGCTCTTCGGGACTTAACCTTACCCCCGACACCCTTCTTAAGCTTTACGACCCCGAGATAATTCTCTGGCTTTATTCTAAGACCGAGCCTACAAAGGCATTCAACTTCTGCTTCGACGATGAGATACTCCGTCAGTATTTCGAGTTTGACCGTATGATGAACGCTTTTGTAGAAGGCCGCGCAGACGAGCATATTTCTTCCATTATGGAGGGTGCTCTTATCGAGGGCAGAAAGGCAGAAGCGGTTTCTATGCAGCTGCTTGTCTCCTTAGGCTCTATCGTCGACTTCAATGTTCCTATGCTGGAAACGGTTTTTGCTAAAATCGGTACTCCCTATAAATATGAGGAGTTTAAAGAGCGTCTTGACCGCGCTAAGTTCTGGCTTGAGCAGTGCTCACCCGAAAGCGTGAACAAGCTTCGCGAAACCCGTAATTTCGAGGTGTATAACGCCCTTGACGAGCAGGAAAAACAGGCAATTAAGATGCTTTTTGGCTATCTTTCTCAGGACGGCTACACCCTCGACGACCTTAATACCGAGCTTTATGCTATTCCTAAGCGTATCTACGGCGAGGATATGGATAATAAGACGCTCAAAACCATTCAGGGAACATTCTTTAAGAATGTGTACAAGCTCCTTATCGATAAAGAGCAGGGTCCCCGTCTTTATCTCTTCCTTTTCGCAGTAGAAAAGGACCGCTATGTAAAACTGCTTGATTTCTCTTACCCTCAGACCGAGGAAGAGAAGGCTATGGATGCCGAGGCTGCCGCTAAAGCCGCTGAAGATGAGGAGAAAAAGGTAGAGTCTATAAAGGAGCAGATATCCATTGACGAGTTCGACAAGGTGGATATGCGCGTTTGCAAGATTTTAAAGGCAGAGGAGATTAAGAAATCCCACTCCTGCTTAAAGCTTACCCTTGACGACGGACTTGAGGGCAGAGTTATCGTTTCTTCTATTAAGAATGAGTACACTCCCGAACAGCTTGTCGGCAAGAAGATAATCGTTATCGCAAACCTTAAGCCCGCTAAGTTCTCAGGCGTTCAGTCAAGCGGTATGCTCATTGCTGCTACCGCTGAGGAGTGCGGCTGTAAAGTGATTTTTGTGGATGACAGTGTTCCTACAGGAACTGCAATCCACTGATTTTAAGAGGTGTTAAAAATGTTTAACGGAGAAGTTTTAGCGTTTATTGTTTACTTTGCGCTCATAATCGCTATAGGTGTAGTTTTCTTCCTGCGCTCTAAAGGCACAGGCGAGAAGGAATTCTTTTTAGGTGGCCGCAGTATGGGTCCTTGGGTAACTGCCCTTTCGGCTCAGGCATCAGATATGTCGGCGTGGCTGCTTATGGGTCTGCCCGGTAGCATACTTGCATTTGGTTTTGGTGAGATATGGATAGGAATAGGTCTTGCCCTTGGTACTGCCGCTAACTGGATTTTTGTCGCAAAGCGTCTGCGCAGATTTTCCCGCGCTGCTAACGATTCAATAACCCTGCCGCAGTATCTTTCCAACCGTTTCGGAAGTGATAAAAAGGCACTTCAGATGATTTCTGCAATCATCTTCCTTGTCTGCTTTACCGTCTATGTTGCATCTGCCTTTGTTGCAGGTACAAAGGTTTTCGTAACCGTATTCCCCAGCCTTGATAAGGGCATTGCAATGCTTATCTTTGCCGCAATTATTCTTGTTTATACCTTCCTCGGCGGCTTTAAGGCAGTTTGCTGGACCGACTTTTTTCAGGGTCTTTTAATGCTTGTTGCCCTGCTTGCAATCCCGATTATTGCAGCAGTGTCGGGCGAGGCTGACCCTGCCGCACTCACTCAGGTGGTTACCGACAGCGAGGGTGTTGCCCACGGCTTTGGTACAAGCCTCTTCGGTTCTGATTGGAGAGACATTGTATCGGGTCTTGCATGGGGTCTCGGCTATTTCGGTATGCCCCATATTCTTGTCCGCTTTATGTCTATCCGCAAGTCAAGAGAGATAAACAAGGCTGCCACTATTGCTATTATCTGGGTGGTTATCGCCCTCGGCGCAGTTGTGGTTATGGCAATTCTCGGCAGAATGATAATGGGTGAGGAGCTTATAAAGGCAGGCGCATCCGATACCGTATTTATTGCATTTGCCCGTAAATATTTCCCCTCCTTCCTTGCAGGTCTGCTTATGTCGGCTATTATTGCCGCCTCTATGTCTACTGCAGACAGTCAGCTCCTTGTGGCTTCTTCTTCCTTCACCTCCGACATTTATAAGCCTTTTATGCGCAAAAAGGCTAGTGAGAAAGAGGTTATGTGGATGGGTCGTGCAGTAGTGCTGGTTGTAGCCGTTATTGCATACTTTATTGCAAGCAGTAAGGCTGAGGGCGCACAGGCTATTATGAACCTCGTTGAGAATGCTTGGGCAGGCTTCGGCTCTGCATTCGGACCCGTTGTTATCCTCTCCCTCTTCTGGAAACGCTTTAACTATTCGGGTGCTGTTGCAGGTGTTATAGGCGGAGCCCTTGTAGATGTCATTTGGTTGGCTTCGGGACTTTCTGCTTCCACAGGAATTTATGAGCTTGTTCCCGGATTTGTTGCAGGTCTCATTTGTGCCGTAGTAGTTACCATTGCTACTAAAAAGCCCGACGGCGTGGTTGAAGCAATTTTCGAAACTGCAACCAACCCCGAGCTTGATGATTAAAATTGTCATAAAAACTTAAAAGATGTCCTTGACAGGGCGATTTGTGTCCGGTTTACCCCGATTTATGTCGTGGTAAACCGGATTTTTTGTTGCTAAAATAAGTCTGCGATAAACGAAAGGAGGCAAAAATGAGTGGCAAACCCAAAGGGCTTTGAGGAGGAACTCAAACAGCTTTTATCCCTTAAAGCAACGGCAGAGGATGTCGAAAAACTGCGCCTTATGGGACTGAGTGTGAAAAAACCTACTAAAATGACACTTATTGCCGCCGCCCTTTACGAAAAGGCGCAAAAGGGAGACCTTTCGGCAATAAAGGAGATACTCAGCCGCATAGACCCCGAGGCAAGGGACATTGGAGGTGTGATACTGATAGATGATATCGGAAATAAAGATAAGTGATGCGGTAGGGGGCGGGTATGACCGTTTCTGGAGCTGCACCAAGCGTTATCGGGTGCTTAAAGGGGGCAAGGGCAGTAAAAAGAGTGCCACAACGGCACTAAACCTTATATACCGACTTATAAAGCACCCTGAGAGCAATATTCTGGTGGTAAGGGCGGTTATGAACACCCATAGGGACTCTACCTTTGCCCAGCTTAAATGGGCACAGGAAAAACTCGGGGTTTCAAATCTTTTCAGGAACACCGTTTCTCCTCTGGAGATGACCTATATCCCTACGGGACAGAAGATAATATTTCGCGGGTTTGACGATGTTTTAAAGCTTGCCTCCACAACTGTTGAAAAGGGTTATCTTAATTTCGTCTGGGTGGAGGAGGCATACGAAATAGACTGCTTAGAGGATTTTGAAAAGCTCGACCTGTCTGTCCCCCGAGGTGCAGTGCCCCAAAATCTTTTTAAGCAGACCACCATAACCTTTAACCCTTGGAACGAAAAGCATTGGCTTAAAAAACGGTTTTTCGACACCCCGTCCCCCGACACTGAAACCTTTTCGACAAACTATCTTATAAACGAGTTTTTAGATGATACCGATAAAGCGGTTTTTGAGCGTCTTAAAACCGAGCATCCAAGAAGATATGCAGTTTCGGGTCTGGGGGAATGGGGAATAGCAGAGGGGCTTATCTTTGAAAACTGGCAGGAGGGTGTGCTTGATACAAGGGGAGAGGACTGGGAGGCATTTTTCGGCCTCGACTACGGCTACACCTCCGACCCAACCGCCTTTATAGCCATAAAGGTAAACAGGGCTACAAAACAGATATATGTTTTTGACGAAATCTACCGCCGACATATGCTCAACTGCGATATTGCAAGGGCAATAAGCGAAAAGGGTTATTCTAAAGAACGCATAAGAGCGGATTCTGCAGAGCCTAAATCCAACGACGATTTAAGAAGGCTGGGCATCAGCCGAATACAGCCATCGGTAAAGGGTAAGGACAGTGTGATAAACGGAATTATGAACATCAGTGAATACTTTATAACCGTTCATCCCACCTGCAAAAACACCATAGCCGAGCTTAGTACCTACTGCTGGGATAAAGGAGACAAAAATCAGCCTGAGGATAAAAACAATCATCTTATGGATGCCCTGCGTTACGCCTTTTATGACGTAAAAAAGGGAGGACAAACCAAAATAACAAGCTATGTTACAGGGCTTAAAGGAGGTTGGCAATAATGATAATCTTAACACTTTTACTGCTGGAGGGAATGGCATTTATGCTGGGCCATATTTTAGGCAGACAGTCGGCAGAAAAGAGGGAGCCGTCAAAGGAGAACAGGTGCGACACCGCCCTGACAGTAAACAGGGAGCTTAAAAATTTTCTCGATTACGACGGCTCAGAACAGGTGTGAACCGAGGCAGGCAAGGCTTTGCCTTGCATTTCTCGTTCAAATAAAAAGAAAGGATGAAGTAAAAATGGAAGAAAAAGTAAATGACACCGCTTTGGACCAACCAGAGTCTAGGGAGGAAAGTTTACCGCCCGAGGAAAGGGATACCACACCCCATTCGGGCAACACCGATTCAGCCTTTGTTGAGGTTAAGTTTAATAAGGAAACCAAAAAGCTTACCCTCGACGAGGCGGCAACTCTGGCGCAAAAGGGAATGAAGTTCGATATGATTTCGGATGAGTTTGCAAGACTAAAAAGCCTTGCAGAGACCGAGGGGCTGACCGTAAAGGGCTACATAGACCGTCTTGACAGCGAGATGTCTGCAAGACGGCGAGAGACCCTTCTTGAAAAGTGCGGAGGAGACACTGAACTTGCAGACAAGCTTTTAAAGCTTGAAAGCAGTGACCGTCCCGACGAATTTTCAGCCCTTATAAAGGAATTTCCCGAGCTTACTCCCGAAGCCGTACCCGATGAAGTCAAAACAGCCGCACAGCTTAAAGGAACAGGACTGTTATTTGAGTATCTGCTGTACGACCACAGGCTCAGGGTAGCCGCCGCCGAGGAGCTGTCGCGAAGAGAAACGACAGCTCAGACAAGCCTCGGTTCACTCTCCTCAGGCAGCAGTCGGAGTATTACCGACAACGAATTTTTAAAGGGTGTCTGGGGTAAATAATTTTAAAATTAAAGGAGAAAAAATATGTCTATCAATTCTATCGCTTCGGCAGAACTTTATTCGGGAGAGCTTGATCGCGTCTTCGAGGCAAAAAGTGCCACCGCATTTTTTGCAGATAATGCTCTTCGCACCCGTTTTGTCGGCGCAAAAACCGTAATCATCCCCGATGTTGAATTCGAGGGACTCACAAACTACGATCGTGCAGGCGGCTTTAAAAACGGAGCAGTAACCGTACAGAACACCTCCTACACAATGTCTATGGACCGCGCCCGTTCTTTGCAGATCGACCGCGAGGATATGGACGAAAGCGGTATCGCATCCCTTGCGGGCAAGATTCTCGGTGAATATGTACGCACCAAGGTAATCCCCGAGTGCGATGCCTATGTGCTTTCAAAGCTCGGCGCACTTGCTAAGGCTAAGGGTAATCTTATTGAGGGCGACCTTGCCACTCCCTATGCCGCATTTACCGAGCTTGTAAATCAGGTACAGTCGGTTGCAGGCTATGACGAGGAGCTTGTCTGCTTTGTAGACTCCAACGCTTATGCCGCTCTTATGTCCTCCGACGAGCTTTCCCGAATGATTACCGTTTCGGATTTCAAGCAGGGAGAGGTAAATCTTAAGGTTAAGTCTATTAACGGCATCGCAGTTATCCCCGTTGTAAGCGAGCGTATGAAGACTGCCTACACCTTCGGCTCCACCGAAGCAGGCGGCTTTAAGCCTGCCGACGGAGCAGATGCAATCTTTATGCTGGTGCTCCCCAAATCTGCGGCTCACCTCGTAAAGAAGACCGAGAAGATGCGTATCTTCACCCCCGAGCAGAACACCTCTGCCGACGCCTACAAGTTCGACTACCGTATCTACTACGATGTATTCGTAAAGGCATCCTCTACCGACAGCGTTTGGGCGTGGATTTCTGCCCCCGTTACAATCACTATGCAACCTCAGAATATAGAGGCTGTAGAAGGTGCTGTTGAGGGAGTAGTTTCTGTAACCGCAGAGACTGCAGAGTACAGCACACTTACCTATCAGTGGTACAAGTGCGACACTAAAACAGGCAAGGGTGCGGCTAAAATTGCCGAGGCAACCGATGCCGAGTATCAGCTTCCTGCTGAGCTTACCGCAGGTGAGCACTACTATTTCTGTAAGGTAACTGTCGACGGCACCAATACCGTTAAGACAAATGTTGTAACCGTTTCTGTACAGTAATAAAATTTCAGGGTTTGCCCTTTTGGGCAAACCCGTCTTAAAGGAGGGATATTATTGAATTTAAGTCCTGAAAAAATATTCACAGAGTATGAAAAATCAAGAAAATTCAAGGCATCCATAGGCACAAAGGGTCTTTATGAGCAGGGACGCATAAACGAGAGATTCTATGTGGGCGATCAGTGGTACGGTGCCGTCTGTGGAGGCGACCGACCCTTGGTGCGACACAACATAGTAAAGCGAATAGGTGACTATAAGATAGCCCAGCTTGCAGGGGCAGAAATAGCGGTAAACTACATAGCCGAAGGCTTTTCTCAGACTCTCTCATCCAACAAAGTAGTGTCGAAGGAAAGGTCAAAGCTCTCTGCTCAGGGTAAAACGCTGTACGCACCCTTAAAGTCGGACAACGAGGTTGGACTTATGATATCCGCCCTCAATTCCTACAGAAAGACAACCGCCGACAGAGTAAGGCTTAACGAGGTGCTGGATGCAGCACTCAGGGATGCCTTTATAAGGGGTACGGGCGTAGTTTATACCTATTTTGACCCCGATATAAAAACAGGTCTCTATGCCGACCGAGTGGGCGGCACTCCTATTATGGGTGATATAGTCTGTGAGAGGATAAAAATTGATGACATCTATTTTGGAGATCCGTCCTCTACCGAGCTTCAGAAGCAGCCCTATATTATCCTTAAAGAAGAGCGTTCTGCTTTAAGCATTGCCGAGGAAGCTCAGCGTTTTGGGGCAGGTGAGACGGTCGTATCAAGGATAGCGGCAAAGGGGGAGGAAAAGCTGACCCTTTTTACCAAGCTTTATAAAGTAAGAGATGAAAAGGGCTGTACTCGGGTATTTGCCACCAAGGTGACCGAAACACAGGTAGTAAGACCGCCCTTTTCTATCGGCATAGCATCCTATCCGTTGTCTATCTTTGTGTGGGAGCGTCGCGACGGCTGTATTTACGGTGACAGTGAGATAACCTACATAATCCCCAATCAGATAGCAATAAACCGTATGATAACTGCAAGTGTCTGGTCGGCTATGTCGGCAGGAATGCCCCTGATGGTGGTAAACGGTGACCTTGTCACCGAGGACATAACCAACGACCCCGGTCAGATAATAAGGGCATACGGCACTGCGGAGGAGATAGCCTCTGCAGTAAGCTTTGTAAACCCGCCCGACTATTCTGCAGGCTATAATGAGTCGGTAAATAATCTTATTGTAAACACCCTCACCCAGTGCGGAGCCAACGAGGCGGCTTTGGGCGATATGGATGCACACAACACCTCGGCGATAATCGAGCTGAGGGATGCCTCTTCAAAGCATCTCATACCCCTTAAAAACAGGTATCTGCGCTTTATTGAGGATATATCCCTTATCTGGGCAGAATACTTCTTTTCGATGTACGGCAAGAGATGTCTTAAAATATGCGACGAAAACGGAGTATGGTATTTTCCCTTTGATGCCTCAAGATATAAGGATATACTGCTTTCGGTCAGTGTTTGTGCCTGCGAGGGAATAACCCGCAGTGAAAAGGAGACCTTTACAGTGCTTACCCAGCTGCTTGATAAGGGAGCAATAACCCCCGCTCAGTATATTAAGCGGCTTCCCGCAGGTATTATTGCAAATTCTGCAGAGCTTACAGAAGAAAGCGAAGGAGGAGAAAAGGATGAACGGATATAGGTTGCTTGATGATGCCTGTAGACTTTTAGGGCTTGAAAGAGCAGACGACAGCGTAAAAATTATGGGACGACCCATTATCAACGCTGTACTTTGTGAGCTTGGCTTTGCCCCCATATCCTCCCTTAGTGAGCCTATCGGGGTATTATCTCCAAAGGCGGAGCAGACGATCCTTTTCGGCACCGCTATGCTTATAGCAAATGCAACGGGGGATGAAACGGGCAGAAACAGTATGTCTCAGATTTATTCTCAGAAAAGAGCCGCGCTTAAAGGACGCATTTCGGCGGTTAAAAACCGCTTTCCCGGAGGTGGGGTGCTTTGAGGATAAAAAACGGCGGTACTACCGCAAAAGAAGGCTACATTTCGGCAGCAAAATCGGGAGGTACAGCCCTTCTTAAAAACTGTTTTGCCGAAAACGGTAAAATAGTCTCCCGTCCTGGGCTATGCACCGTTTCGGGAGAGATATTCACCAAAAGTGACCTTTCTGTGGAGGAAATGACCTTTATAAACACCGACTGCTATCTATATTCGGGAGGTAAATACGGACGTATAGCGGTAAGTGTAGCAGATAACCTTACAGGCAACATAATCTATAATATAAGGCTGGTCTGTGCAGACGGCAGTGTGCAGGATATGAGCTCTATTACTTTTGGCAGGGTGACCTACGATCAGTTCGGGGTGCCCGACAGCTTTACGGTTTTTAGAGGCAGACCCACTAGAGGCTCTGGAATATATTTCGTTGCCCGTGTGGTATACGGTGAAAATTACAGCGACAGAATTGTCGTTAGGGAGCTTTCTGCCGACCAAAAGGTATGGATCTATCTTGATGAGTCTTATCTTTATGTTCCCACCGTTCTTGCCAACGGCAGGGGAGATGCTTATTATACAGCGGCACCTTTAGGAGAGGCTCTTCAGCTTAAAAAGACCGTCACCCCCGAAAGCCGCAACCTTATAAATCCTGCCTTTCGTTGCTGTTTTACTGCCGACTCTTCTTCTTGGAGCTTTCGGCTTCCCTACAATCAGCTTGATAACGGCCTTATAAGTTGCGATTTTATGCTGGACGGGGAGACCTACAGCTGGAGAATATATGCAAATGAGACCAGATCGCAGGAAACTGCTGTAAAGGGTACAGGAGTCACAATGCGCTGTGACCGAGCAGCAGGCAGGATATTTTTCCAGAACTCGCAGGATGTGGGCTGGGCACCCACCTATACGGGAGAGCTTAATAATGTGAGAATAACCGCCCGTAAGACCTTTTTTGAGGATATGATAAAGGTTTCTTCAATGACTGCCTGCAGACAGATAGACGCGGCGGTCACAAACGGAGAATACGACCTTACGGTGTTTTATAAAAGCCGCGAGTATCCTGCTCTTCTGCTGATGAACACCCCCGATGAGCCACTTTACTTCCCCGAGGGAGGCAGAATAACTCTGGGAGAAAGCGAAACGGCAGTAACCTGTCTTATACCAAAGGGCAAAAACCTTTTAGCCTTCAAGGAAAACGAGATATACTCTGCACAGCTGAGCCGATATGAGGTGAACTCTACAGCTATAGTATCGGGAGACTCTGCGACGGTGAGAAAGCTATATTCTCCCGAATTTATTCGTCTTGCAGAGTCTGATAAAAGCGTAAACCCTCAAAGCATTACGGTTATAGGAAGCAGGCTTTATTTTGCCACCCTGACGGGAGAAATATATTCTGCCGAGGGTGATACCGCCTATACCTTTAAAACCGAAAAGGTGTGTGACTGCGACAGTACCGTTACAGGCGGAGGCTTCGGTCTTCGGTGGGGAGAAAAATATCTTCTTATAAGGGGCAGTAGAATTTGTGCGGTACAAAAACAGGACAGCGGCTACTGTGTTGCAGATTGGAGCTTTCCCACTGAGTTTGTGGGGGGAATATACTATCTTGACTGCACACTGCTCTTTGCCCGTTATCAGGGCGAGGGACTTTATAGGCTTTATCCTGCCTGCCTTGAGGGGGAAAAGGATATTTATCTTACCGAAAACGGCTGGTGGACAAAGGATACCGAAAAGGATATAGAAGCCGAGTGCTCTATGGAGCTTTTTGAAAGTGCTCCACTGCCAAAAAGGCTTTACCGTATGCGTGTGGACTGTAGTGCCAAAGAAATTACGGCAACACTTTTTGATAGAGAGCGTCCTCTTGCGAAAAAACGGCTCAGACCCAAAGGCGGCAGAGCTGAGCTTATTTGCGGCTGCACAGCCTACTCTCCCCGACTGGCTCTGAATTTTTCGGGAGCGTTTGCTCTTGAGGGCGTGGCGGTAAAATACGGTCTGCTGACTAAAATATAGGAGTGAAAAAATGGAAAGGATATTAAATTGTACACTTTCTCTCGGCAGTATTTCTCCCGACACACCGCTGTTTTGCGGTATGCAGGGCGAACACAGAGCAACGGCATTGGTAATGAAGCCTGATGTGGCTCTTCTTGCCGAGATAGAAAGCAAAACGGCGGCAGGGGAAAAGGTTTTCTGCCGCACTGACATTCACACCCTGACGGGGGAATGTATAAAGGGGGAAGAAAGGGATATATCCCTTATTTCAGAGCCCTTCTGGCTTACCTCGCAGATGACCTCATCGGGACTTGATGCAATCGCGGTATTCCACCTTGCGGTAAAAGACGGAGGTATCGAAACCGAGATATACAAGGCTCAGTTTCCCCTCTGTTTTGAGCCGTCTCCCCTATTCTGTGAGAATTTGCAGAGCAACAGGGAGGCTGCCGTCAGCATAAAAGAGCAAACGGATGAGGCAGTAAGGCTTATTGACGGCAGACTCTCCCGTGCAGAGGAGCTTATCGATATTAAGGCTACAGCACTCTCCAAAAGGCTTACAGAGGCGGCAAATGTTATCTCCCGCGCAGAAAAACTGGTGGAATACGCAGAGGAAAGCAAAGAACTGCTATCCTCCGATACCGAGTTTGTTTTTGTGGGCGGAGATGCAGCCCATAGTGTAAGCGCAGAATTTACTGTAGAGGACAGCTTTATCCCTGACAGCACAAACCCTGTGCAGAGCAAGGCGATTGCAGAAGCCATCACAAAAATAAAGTCTAATGTAAATGCCGAGTTTTCTAATGTAAATGTCGAGCTTTCTAATGTAAATGCAGAACTGTCTAGTGTAAATGCTGAGCTGTCTAATGTAAACGCCGAGCTTTCTAATGTTGAAAAAAAGACTAACAAGGTTGAGGCAATATATGACGATGCCACAGAAACACAATATCCAAATGTTAAAGCCGTTAAGGAGTATGTTGACCGAGCTGTTGACTATATCGAAAAACAAGGCACCAACGGAATTTGGACTTATGAAAAATGGTCGAGTGGTAAGGCTGTATGTTATGCAACCGTCAACGAAACATTAAATTTAGACGATAAATATACAGGCGAAATTTATCATACAGTTGCAAATGCAACATTTCCGTCTAATTTGTTTATTGACCCACCCAAGGTATGGCTTGAAATTCTTTCAGCCGGTGGATTGTTCGTAAAAAGCGTAAGTAGCATTACTAAAGACGACATTGGATATTACATTGGAGAATTTACAACCTCTCCGGCAAATCGAACTTTAGACATTATGATTGAAGCGAAAGGCAGATGGAAATAAGGAGGTAAAATATGTCAGATAAAGTATATTTAAATTCCCGTTTCGGCTATCGCGAAGACACCTTAGAAAAATGGGAAGCCCTAAATCCTGTTTTAGAGAGGGGTGAACCTGCCATAGTCCGTGATGGTACCGACGGCAGGTGGCTTAAAATAGGCGACGGGGTAACTCCCTTCGGTGCACTGCCTTGGAAAATGGGGCCTAAAGGTGAACGGGGCATTAAAGGCGAACAGGGAGCAAAGGGTGATAAAGGCGACATCGGCCCTCAGGGTGAAAAGGGTCCCCAGGGCGCAAAAGGAGATAAGGGTGATAAGGGCGAAAAGGGTGTGGATGGAAAAGATGCTGTTACCGACCAAGTCTACTCTCCCGAGAGCACCAACGCACAGAGCGGTAAAGCCGTAGCCGAGGCATTAGATAAAGTAAAACTACACAAAGAAACCTTTTCCAATGGTTCAACTGTTGAGGCGGCAAATAACGCCGAATATGCAGCAACCGAAGAAATAACAAATCTTACAATAACATACCCCGATACAGATTTTATTTGTTCTTTCAATTTCACATTAGCAAACGAGGGCGATATAACAATTACTTTGCCCGAAAGCAAATATATAGGGGACATACCGTCTTTTGTTAACGGTGAAACTTGGGAACTCAACATTAAAAACGGTGTTGTTGTGGGAGGTCTTGTAGAATGACATTACTTGAACACAGGCGAGCCTTAATGAGTGTAAAGAAAAGTTTGTTACCGTCAGCATATCGGCAAGTAGGATATATTGAAAGCACAGGAACTCAATATATTGACACCGCTTTTTTACCTACCAATAAAACTAAAATTGAAATGGAATATTTAAGCACTAAACAAATAAAGGAACCGTTTGAGGTTTTGTTTGGGTGTCAAGACTTAAGGGTAACGTCCAATCAAAAAAGATTTTTTATATTGGAAGGTACTACTAATACTTTACAATTTAATATGGGTTTCGGTGATACGGTAGTCAGAAACGAAACAATTATTGATAATACCAAACACAAATATATTTTAGACACTTCAACAAAAACAGTGAGTTATATTGGTCAAACTTTTTATTATTCACCAAATTTGTTTAATGTTATTAATTATTCAATCTATGTTTTTGGAAGAAATGAGCAAGGTGACGCTGGTCATTTAGCAAAAGGCAAATTATATAGTTTTAAAATATACGAAAACAAAATATTGGTAAAAAATTTTATACCTTGTTATCGCAAAGCGGACAATGAAATTGGTTTATATGATATTGCAAATGATGTATTTTACACTAACAAAGGCACAGGAACATTTTTAAAAGGCGGTGATATATAATGTTTTATAAATACATTAACGAAAACACTGTTGAAAAAGCACCAAAAATGCTTAATATAGGCGGTAAAGATGTCTTTACAAACAACGAAAAAATCTATAACTCACAAGGTTATTATAAGTTGTTGCTTAGCGAACACCCCAAAGATGATAAACTCTATAAACCTGTGTATATTTTAGGCGAAAATGTCATTGTAAAAGATTGGGTTGAAACTGAAAATTCTCGCACATATCAAGAGCGAGTTGTAAACCGTATTCGTGAGGTTTATTCGGTAGACGATGAGCTTGCTATTCTTCGCCAACGCGATACTAAGCCTGAGGAATTCGCCGAGTATAATGCCTTTGTGGAAAAGATAAAGGCAGAGGAGAGAAACGCCTTATGAGTGACGCGGTAATAGTGGCTGTAATAGGTCTTTGCGGTTCTGGGCTGGGCTCTCTTATAGCGGCACTTATTTCAAACAAGGTGTGGCAGTACCGTATAGAACAGCTTGAAATGAAGGTGGAAAAGCACAATCGCATAGTCGAACGCACCTATCAGCTCGAGGAAGATAATAAGGTGTTCGAAGAAAAATTCAAGGTTATAAATCATAGGATAGATGACCTTAAAAAATATCATCAACCAAGTTAGGAGGAAAACTATGTTTAAAATTGCACTTACAGCAGGGCATTATAAATACACCTCGGGAAAAAGGGTATCAAAAGCCCTCGACAAAAACGAAACAAGGGAATGGACACTTAACGACCGCATTGCCGACAAGATAGAAAAACAGCTTTCGGCATACGAGGGATATTCTCTGCTTCGCACCGACGATACTCAGGGTGAAAAGAACATCTCGGTGGAAGAAAGAGCGGCTGCCGCTAACAGCTTCGGCGCAGATGTGTATATCTCGATTCACCATAACGCAGGTATCGGCGGAGGCAGTGGCGGTGGTATCGTTGCTTACACCTATACAAATATAAGCGAAGCTACAAAGCAGTGGCAGAAGGAGCTTTATGAGGCACTTATTGCAAAAACGGGTCTTAAGGGCAATCGCGCACAGCCTCTGGCAACAGCTAATCTTGCCGAATGTCGGCTGACAAAAATGCCTGCGGTGCTTTTAGAGCTTGGCTTTATGGACAGTGCTACCGATGTGCCTGTAATCCTTTCGGAGGACTATGCCGACAAATGCGCCAAGGCTATCACCGAGGTCATTGTAAGACGAGGCGGACTGACTAAAAAAGCTACAGCACCCGCAGACGGACTGTACCGTGTGCAGGTAGGAGCATTCCGTGTTAAAGAAAATGCCGAAAAATTTGCAGAAGAGCTTAAGTCGAAGGGATATGATGCGATAATCGTATAGGAGGTATAAAAATGGAGTTTTTAAACAACTATATCGTGCTGGTGGTGGTTGCTATCTGCCTTTGCGTGGGTTATGTGCTTAAGAATGTTGTAACAACCGACAAGGTAAATAGGTACATCCCCCTTATTATGGCGGTGCTGGGAACGGTACTCAACCTCTGGGTGAGCGGCTTTGCCTTTACCCCCGAAATCCTGCTCGGCGGTATGCTATCAGGCCTTGCATCCACGGGAATGTATGAAGCTTTTCATCAGTTTTTAGTAAATAAATAAGAAATACTCCGCAGACTGTTAGTTTGCGGAGTATTTGTTTATTTTCGTCCAATTTGCAGATGGTCAAAGCACAAAAGAAGAAGTCCGATAAAAATGTATACGGTAGAGGCAAGTGCGACTATTCCACCGAAATTGCCAAGGGTAGTCCCTTCGCCGAAAAAGTATATCATCGTGCCCTTAAAAAGGGAAGAGGCAAAATAGAGAATAAAATATCCTACAGCACTCAGCCATACGCTTTTTTTAGGGTAGGACAGGGGGAATATGTATTTGAGCATACTATTCCTCCCCAAAGGCTTCGGCAGCCTTTATCATAATAGCACATTCAATGCGCTTTTTGTGAAGCTCACAGCCAAGCTTATATACCCCGTTTACACTGCCTGTGGAGTTGTAGGCGTTAGCGGCGCATCCGCCTGAGCAGTACATACGGGCAAAGCAGTCGTCACACTCGGTATGGGAATAAATATTGCACTGCTTGAACTGCTCACAGACCTCTGCATTTTTAACTCCCTCAAAAACATTTCCCAGCTTAAAGTCTTCGTTTCCTACAAACTGGTGGCAGGGATAAAGGTCTCCCTCGGGGGTCACCGCCATATATTCCGTACCGACACCGCAGCCCGAAACGCGTTTTACAACACAGGGTCCGCCGTCCAGGTCAATCATATAGTGATAGAAGGTAAAGCCCTCGCCCTTTTTGTTTCTTTTAATCATTTCTTTTGCCAGAATTTCATATTGCTCTAAAAGCTCGGGCAGGTCCTCTTCTCTCAGGGCGTATGGAGCCGAAGGGTCGGCAACCACAGGCTCAATAGAAATTTCCTTAAAGCCTAAATCTGCCATATGCAGAATGTCTGCAGCAAAATCCTTGTTAAAACGGGTGTAGGTGCCGCGGATATAATAGTCCTTACCGCCGCGGGTCTCAACAAATTTTTGAAATTTTGGAACAATAGTGTCATAGGACCCCGCACCACCGCGGTTTACCCTCATTTTGTCGTTTATCTCTTTTCTACCGTCTAAGGAGAGCACCACATTGCTCATCTCCCTGTTGCAGAACTCCATTATTTCGTCGGTTAAGATAACACCGTTGGTGGTGTATGTAAAGCGGAAATTCTTACCCTTTTCCTTTTCGATGCTTCTGCCGTATTCAACAAGCCTTTTAACAACATCAAAGTTGAGGGAGGGCTCACCGCCGAAAAAGTCTACCTCTAGGTTTTTGCGACTGCCCGAATTTTCTATAAGAAAATCAAGGGCTTGTTTTCCCACCTCAAAGGACATAAGACCGCGGGGACCATGGTACTCACCCTCACAGGCAAAGCAGTATTTACAGGCAAGATTGCAGTCGTGGGCAACGTGCAGACAGATAGCCTTTATAACCGACTGACGCTTTTTAAACTGAGTAGCCAGTGCTCTGTATTTGTCCTCGGTGAAGAGCTTACCCTGAGCCTTTAAGGCTTCAATATCCTCAAAAACGCAGTCAATATCCTCACTCGTTACGTCGGGTCTGTCTGCATATTTTTTCAAAATTTCTTCTTTTATAAGGGATTTTTCTTTTTTTTCATAATCGGAAATAATATCAAAAGCAACCTCGTCAACCACGTGAACACAGCCCGAGTTCACATCGAGAATAATATTATATCCGTTAAGCTTATATGCGTGTATCATTTAAAAGTTCCTTCTCACAGAAAAATTGCCGCAGATAACTCTGCGGCAAAGCTTTAAGCCTTAATTATTTGCTCTCTTTGCACTTTTCGCACTGCTGGTTAGCAACAGAGCAGGAAGTCTTACTTGCAGACTGGCAAGAGGTCTGGCATTCGCCGCAGCCACCGGTCTTAGCAGAAGCCTCAAGATCGCGTGAAGATAAGGTCTTGATTCTTTCCATTTATAAACACTCCTTATGGTAGAATTATTTTTTATTATGCTAACATATTTTAAGCTATTTGTCAAGGCTAATTACAGAGTGTAATTGTTGACAAGGAAAGCGTATTCAGATAAAATAAAAACAAACAAAGCAACGAAGGACGGCACCGATAAATGTCAATATCTGCTAAAACAGTTTTAAAACAGCTTTCTCTTATAAAACCTATACTGTCGGTGCGCTCACTTAAAATGATCCGTCGGGGTCAGGATAAAATAGGTGAGCTTATGGAGATGCGTTATAAAGAACATGTTGTGACCCACGAACACCAATTCGAAAACTTTGTCGGCGCTTGGCTCATACCCTATGACGAGCGTAGGCAGGGGGTTATACTCTATCTTCACGGCGGTGGTTATACCTGCGGTGGCATAGATTATGCAAAGGGCTTCGGTTCAATGCTTGCGGCACGAACAGGCACAAGGGTTTTCTGCGCTGCCTACCGTCTTGCTCCCGAGCATCCCTTTCCAGCCGCACTTGACGATTCGGTGGAGGCATATTTTTATTTGCTCTCGAAGGGCTATACGCCCGACAGAATAACCCTCTGCGGTGAGAGTGCAGGGGGAGGGCTTTGCTATGCCCTTTGTTTAAGGCTTAAAGAACTGGGAAAAACCTTGCCCTGCGGAACAATTGCCATTTCCCCTTGGACCGACCTTACGGGCTCGGGCAGCTCCTATAAAAGCAATGCCGAGAGTGACCCTACACTCACAAAAGCCCTTCTCGATTTTTATGCCGATAACTATACTACCGACCGCTTGTCGCCCTATGCTTCTCCGCTGTTTGCTGACCTTCTTGGTATGCCGCCCTCGCTGATTTTTGCGGCAGAAAACGAAATACTTTTGAGTGATGCCACCGAGATGTATAAAAAGCTTACCGAGGCAGGGGCAAACACTCGGCTTGTAACCAAAAAGGACCGACCCCACGCATATCTTCTTTACGGTCTTAAGGAGGATAGCAGAGATTTTGCCGAGATAGACCGATTTTTAAACCGCGTTATGTCGGCAGAAAGAAAGCTCAGGTGGCTTCGCCTCGATAATGCCGCTAAAATATACCCTGCCGCAAGGCGCAGGGGCTGGAGCAATGTTTTTCGCCTTTCTATGACCCTTTTTGAGGAAATAGACAAAGAGGTGCTTAAGACCGCTCTCGATGTGACGGTAAGACGGTTTCCGTCTATCGCGGTAAGGCTTCGAAAGGGTATTTTCTGGTACTATCTGCAGGAGCTTTCTGCCCCGCCCGAAATCAGGGACGATTTCAGCTATCCCCTCTGCTGGATGACCAAAAAAGAGACCCGACGCTGTGCCTTCAGGGTGCTTGTCTACAAAAACCGAATTGCCATTGAGGTTTTTCATTCCCTTACCGACGGAAACGGAGCCCTTGTCTTTTTAAAAAGCCTTGTTGCCGAGTATCTTCAGCTTAAAACGGGTTTGCATCTACCCTCGGAAAAGGGAGTGCTGGGCAGACTTGAAGAGCCCGACGAGGCAGAGTTCGAGGACAGCTTTCAGAAACACGCAGGTGCAGTCTGTGCCGACCGAAAAGAAAATACCGCTTGGCAGATTTCGGGCACACCCGAAACGGCAGGATTTTTAAATGTTACCTGCTTTACACTGCCTGTGGATAAGGTCAGAGAGAAGGCACACGAGTACGGCGCCAGTATTACAGCCTTTATGTGTGCGGTGATAATGCAGGCGCTTCAGAATCTGCAGAAGGAAAAGGTGCCAAATATAAAAAGGCGCAGACCCATAAAAATTCTTATTCCTGTGAATCTGCGTAAGCTTTTCGGCAGTAAAACCCTGAGAAATTTTGCTATGTACACTACGCCCGAGATATTACCCCGCTTAGGTGAGTACAGCTTTGAGGAAATTCTTTCTGTAATAAAGCATAAAATGGGTGCCGAGATAACCCCTAAGCAAATGAGTATGAAAATAGCCACTAATGTTAAAAGTGAGCGCATAATGGCAGTAAGAATAATGCCGTTATTCATAAAAAATATCGTTATGAAAGCGATTTTCGATGCAGTAGGGGAGAAAAAGTCCTGTTTTTCTATGTCGAATCTCGGTGCGGTGGATATTCCCGAGGCTATGAAGCCCTATGTGAAGCGGTTTGATTTCATTCTGGGCGTTCAGGCAGAGTCACCGTATAACTGCGGTGTTATTTCCTACGGCAACGAGCTTAATATAAGCTTTATAAGAAATATAAAGGAATCCGAGGTAGAGTATCATTTCTACAAGGTGCTCGAAGAGCTCAGTATTCCTGCAGAGGTTCAGAGTAACGGAGGTGACAGATAATGTACTGTATAAAATGCGGAGTAAAGCTTTCTGACAGCGAAAAAGTATGTCCTTTGTGTCAAACTAAGGTATATCATCCCGAAATCACACAACCCGAGGGGGAGGGTATGTTCCCTAAGGGAAAATATCCCGTTCCCGAAAAAAATGCATTCCTGCCACAGATAATTGCAACGGCGGTAATGCTTTTAGGCATCCTCACAACACTGCTGTGCGACCTGCAGTATACAGGGGGAATCTCCTGGTCGGGATATGTGCTGGGTGCAAGTATATTTACCTATGTTTGCACCGTTTTGCCAAGCTGGTTTAAAAAACCCAACCCCGTCATTTTTGTACCCTGCGGTTTTGCGGCACTGGGATGTTATCTTTTGTATATAAACCTTGCGACAAAAGGAGCTTGGTTTTTAAGCTTTGCCTTTCCCGTTGTGGGCGGTATCTGCCTTATAGTTACGGCGGTTGTCACCCTGACAAGGTATCTCAGAAGAGGTAAGCTCTATATTTTCGGAGGCGCAATTCTCGCTCTTGCTGCATTTATGCCAACTGTAGAGCTCCTGATGTGCATAACCTTTGAGGATATGCGTTTTATAGGCTGGTCCTTTTATCCCCTTATAGCCCTCGCCATTTTAGGCGGACTGCTCATCTTTCTGGCTATCTACCGTCCAGCCCGTGAACTTATGGAGCAAAAATTCTTTATATAAAACCGCTTTTTTAACTTGTTTTTATTTAACCAAACCCTTTAAACCCGAACCAGCCTTAAATTGTGGTTTTTAGGTATCTTTTGGCTCATCGTCGTCCGTAGGCGAAAGCCTTACGAACTCCTCTTCACCAAAATCTACTCAAAAAACCGCTCCTTTAAGGTCGAAGAGTTTTGTAAGCAATGTAATTTTTTGATATGCGAGGAAAAAACGCAGTAAATCCTGTCGGATTTACGAGTATTTTGACGAAGTATAGCGAAAAATTTGTATTCCAAAACCTGATTCGGGTTTGAATGGTTTGGTTAACCGCAAATCGTATTGCGGAAAGCATTTCAAATAATAATCACACTCATCACAGCAACACTCATATTCAGGATGCTCACCGTTTCCCAGACATCTGCGGCCTTGTCTTGATGGTGTTAATGGTGCGCCGGTTATGTCGATAATTTGCTTTTTTCTCATATCTTTTTTACCTCACAATAAAAAAGCACACCCCGAAGGATGTGCCGAAAAAGTGTCCCCTCGGAAAGTTGCGACACTAACCGAAACCCACAGGGGAATAGAGGAAAACACCTTTTACCAAGGTAATTTCCCACCTGTGAGTAATTTTATTCAGTTAGTGTCGCAAGAACATTTTACCACATCGGCACTTAAATGTAAAGCCATTAAAATTCACAAAAAAGAAAGAAAATTCACAAAAAAGAAAGGACACCCACCAAAACGGTGAATGTCCAAATAACCTTGTTTTATTCCTTTTCGAACATTTCTTTACCAAGTGAGCAAACGGGGCAAACCCAGTCTTCGGGAACATTTTCCCAAGGGGTGCCCGGAGCTACTCCGTTATCAGGGTCTCCAAGCTCAGGGTCGTAAACATAGCCGCAAGGGCAAACATATTTATCCATAGCAAATTCTCCTTTTTGTTTTAATAGTAGTTTATATTGAATGTTATGAAATATTCTTGTTTTCGATAGAAGCAGCATAATTTTATGCGGTTTTTCGCTTATTTGAAGTATCTGTTAAGAAGTCCCACAAATGCCTTACCGTGTCGAGCCTCATCACGTGCCATTTCGTGAACGGTATCGTGGATAGCGTCGAGACCAAGCTCTTTAGCAAGCTTTGCAAGTTCAAACTTGCCCATAGTAGCACCGTTTTCGGCATCTACGCGCATCTCGAGATTCTTCTTGGTAGAATCGGTTAAAACCTCTCCTAAAAGCTCTGCGAACTTAGCAGCGTGCTCAGCCTCTTCGTAGGCTGCTTTTTCCCAGTAAAGTCCAATTTCGGGATAACCCTCGCGGTGTGCAACCCTTGCCATAGCAAGGTACATACCAACCTCACTGCATTCACCGTTGAAGTTCTCGCGAAGACCCTCAATAATTCTCTCGTCAACGCCCTTTGCAACGCCTACAACATGCTCAGCAGCCCAGGATTTCTCGCCTGCCTGCTCCTTAAATTTATCAGCCTTAGCCTTGCAGATGGGGCACTGGTCGGGAGCGCTGTCGCCTTCGTGAACATAACCGCAGATCATACATACATACTTTTTCATAAAAATTTTCCTCCAATAAGTTTATTATTTTTTATTGTTTGCCGTAAAGACATTTTTTACACACACCCGTAAAGGTATATGTACCCGAGTCGACCCTGGCACCCGTTTCTTTTTCAACCTGAGTTCGGGCGGCTTCGGTTTCGATAAAGATGTCGGTGATTTTTTCACAACACTTGCAGTAGAAGTGGCTGTGTTGGGTAGTGTCGCCGTCGAAATGCTCGTGATTGTCGCCAACAGGGATTTTTCTGATAAGTCCGTCCTGCTCAAGCAGGGCAAGATTTCTGTACACCGTACCCAGACTTATGTTTGGCAAAATCATACGAACATTGTCGTATATCCAGGCGGCGGTGGGGTGGGATTTTGTAGAGCAAAGCACATTTAAAATGGCCTCACGCTGCCTTGAATAGTTTCTCATTGCGACCTCCTTTTCAAAATCAGTAATCTTTACTGATTTCATTATATCAGAAAATTTCTATTTGTCAAGTTTTATATTTACTTTTTTTAAAAAAGTGATATAATAAGTTATCGAGGGAGGTATATATAATATGAAAGACAACAATAACATATCTATATCGGTCATTAAACGCCTTCCCAGATACTACCGTTTTTTAGGAGAGCTTAAAAAACAGGGCTTCACCCGAATTTCCTCGGGAGAACTTGCTAAGAGAATGAATCTTACTGCAAGTCAGATAAGGCAGGATCTCAACTGCTTCGGCGGTTTCGGTCAGCAGGGCTACGGCTATAATATCGAAATGCTCTACGACGGAATAGGCGATATACTCGGTCTTAAGGACGCTACTCCTGCCATAATGCTGGGTGTGGGTAAGCTTGGTATTGTGGTTGCCGAGAATATGAACTTTCAAAAACAGGGCTTTAATCTTATCGGCGCCTTTGATGTTGACCCGCAGGTCATCGGAAAAAGGGTTGCAGATATAACCGTCAGCTCTCTCAACGAGCTGGAGGCTTTCTGCAAAGAGCATTCTCCAAAAGCCGCCTTTATGTGTGTACCCTCTTCCGCCGCACCCGAACTGGCAGAAAAACTTATTGAGCTTGGGGTCACAGGCTTTTGGAACTTCTCCCACTACGATATAGGAATAAAACACCCTGAGGTTTCGGTAGAAAACGTCCATTTTGGTGACACGCTGATGCGCCTTTCCTACAAAATTAAAAACTCATAAAACAAAAATCACCGTAAATAATAATTATGGTGATTTTTTTATGTTTATAACCGTCTACAGAACGATAATTTTATATATAATAGTGATAATAAGCATACGTCTTATGGGTAAACGGCAGATAGGGGATATGCAGCCTGGGGAGCTTGTGGTTACCCTCCTTATATCCGAAATAGCGGCTATGCCCCTTCAGGATACCGACCAGCCCATACTTTTCGGAGTTTCGGCAATATTCACCCTTGTGACCTTAGAGATAATGGTCTCGCTTTTGTCTCTTAAAAGCTTTTTTATACGAAAACTCATATCGGGCAAAAGTGTGATACTTATAAAGGACGGAATTATAGACCAAAGGGAGCTTAAAAAGGTGCGAATGACGGTGCTCGACCTTGTGGAGATGCTCAGAAATCAGCAGGTGTTTGATATATCCACCGTCTCCTTTGCCGTGCTTGAAACGGGAGGGAACCTGAGTGTACTGCTTAAATCTAAAAGTCAGCCCGCAACCGTTGGAGATATAAAGGTGCAAAAAGCACCTGCAGAACTGCCTCTGCCCGTTATAAGCGACGGTAAGATACTTGCCGAATCGGTAAAGTCACTTGGAGTTACCCGACAGGAAATTATAAGAAGACTGTCTAAAAAGGGTATGCGCCCGAGTGATGTAATGCTGATGACGCTCGACTCAGGCGGAGCCGAAATTATAGTTAAAAAGGAGGCGGCAGGTTGAAGCGGTTTATAATAAGTCTTGTGATTTTAGGGGTAGTGCTGGGGCTGAGCTTTTACGGTACGCGGTTTGTCACCTCCACCTATGAGCAAATAGATGATGCGCTTACACAGGGCGGGGAGCTTATGGAGAAGGGCAGTTACGATAAGGCTAAGGAACAATGCTCCAAGGCGGAAAAAATCTTCGAAAAAAGGGAGCCTTTTCTTGCCGCCTTTGTTAATCACAGCATACTCGACGAGATAGGGGAACGGGTAGCATCGGTGTCGCCTCTGGCGGATAAGGAGAGTATTCCCGAGTTTAAAAGCAACTGCCGCGAGGCAAAAATAGCCCTCCGCCATATGAGAAACGATCACGTTTTTATACTGGGGAATTTGTTTTAGATAAAAAACAAGGCAGGAACTTACGAATCCTGCCTTAATCTATTTAATTTCCTGTTCTAAGCTGTCAAACTCTGGAGTGGAGAAAAATTCGCCCAAGGTTATATCCAGTCCGTCGCAGAACTTTTTAATTGTAACAATGGAAACATCTCTTCGGTTTTTGTCCAGCATACTGTATGCCGTTGATGGAGTTACTCCCGAAATGTTTGCTAATTCGTTGACTTTAATATTTCTTTGGTCGCAGAGATTTTTAAATCTATCTGCAACAGCATCTTTAACGCTCATCAAAAATCACCTCAAGGATAGTGTATGTTGATTTGCGTCTCCGCGTATACGCACTTGCGTAAGTTTCGAAAATATGTTATAGTTAGAGTATAATATTAAGTTTATGAAGTGTTGAAAATTGAAGTGCGAAAATAGCTTTTGTATATATGAGTCTGAAGGCAAATGTATTATTGAAGAGGTTAACCAAACCCTTTAAACCCGAACCAGCCTTAAATGGCGGTTTTTAGGTATTTTTCGGCTCATCGTCGTCCATAGGCGAAAGCCTTATGAACTCCTCTTCACCAAAATCTACTAAAAAACCGCTCCTTTAAGGTCGAAGAGTTTTGTAAGCAATGTATTTTTTTGATATGCGAGGAAAAAACGCAGTAAATCCTGTCGGATTTACGAGTATTTTGACGAAGTATAGCGAAAAAGTTGTCTTCCAAAACCTGATTCGAGTTTGAATGGTTTGGTTAGTATAGACAGGTGGGGAATGTGCAACGAATGTATATTTCCTGATATAGATGAAAAGATTTTGGAGCAGGCAAAATTACAGCTTTTAAAGAGCTATAATGAGAATAAATGAAAAAATCAAAAATTTGCCTTGTCGGTTTTTAGATCGGACGGGGTACTTTCCGTCGGCGTTTTTTCGACCGCTCCGAGCGGTGCCCGAAAAAACTGCCTTACTCGAGGCTCGGGCAGACCGCCAAAGCTATCGCGCTTTGTCGTCTGCTTCGACGAACCCTACGGGTTCTCATCCCATATAAAGGTCACCATAAAACAAACCCCAACCTTTTCCGTGATGTTCTTAACGGAGAATTAGTGGGTGGTATGTAACCGGAAGGTGTAAAAACCTTCCGGTTATTACTTTTTATGCGGTTTTTGCAGTAGGTTGTGTGAGGACTTCGATGGCAGGGATGCCTTCCTGTTCGGGCAGTCGGAAGGCGTAGTGTATGCGGATCGGGTTGCCTGCTGTTCGGGAATATTTCTCGAACTTCTCGTACACCTCTATTCTGCGGATGAACACTCGCAACAGTTCGGGTGTCAGCTTCGGCATCTCAATATACTGCTTAGCGTTGCGGATAAATTCTTGTATGCATTTATCCCGCATATCTACCTCGCCGATTCGCTCTACCAACTCTTGCAGCTCACGTTTCTTTTCCGCCTGCTCCTGCTCGTATCCGTTTGCCATTGAGTCGTAGCGTTCGGGTGTGATCCTTCCCGATACTCTGTCCTCGTACAAGCACCGAATGATGTTGTCCAGGTCTTGGATTCGCTTTTCAAGCTGCTCCTTTTGTAGCTTGGCATTGCGGTAGAACTTTTCTGCTTCTTCCTCGCCGTTCTGTGTTGCCATCGCATAGAACTCGTCGGGGTTATCTCTTGCGAAGGCGGTTACGGTTTTGAGGTTGTGCAGCACGATGGTATCGAGAACGCTCTCTCGGATATAGTGTGCAGTGCATTCTGTCGTTCGGCTTTGGAATCCTCCGCATTGGAAGTTGTTGTTTTCCGGCTTAACGGTTTTTCCTCGGTGAAGGTATAACCGCTTTCCACATTCACCGCAGAAGAGGATTCCTGCATACTTGTCCATAGCACCTTGCTTGTCGGGGCGTTTACGTCCGGCGAAGTGCCGTTGCACCATCTCGAAGGTCTTGCGATCGATGATCGCTTCGTGGGTGTCCTTGAATATGAGAATGTTTTCGGGATCGTTCTTCAACCTTTTCTTCAGCTTGTTGGACTTGGAATAGGTCTTGAAGTTTACGGTATCTCCCACGTATTCCTGGTTG
>JAZOBS010000033.1:0-9964 GCA_045596085.1 Acutalibacteraceae bacterium
AACCCAAAAACCAACGGTATGCTACATTTACCTCTATTTCCTTTATGGTTTGTCTCATGCTTTTTATTCCATACAGATATTGTATAATTGGTATTTTTATGAGGGTGACAGGATTTATGCTTGGTCTGCCGTTATCTAAGCAATATTTGTCCTCTACTAATTCATAGATAAAATTCCAATCTATTGCTCGCTCTATCTTCCTTAACAGATGGTCTTTCGGCACTAAATCCTCTATACAAAACATTTGTATTTGATTTCGTTTTTCTTCGCTTTTATTCAGCATATCCAGCACCTCTTTCATACTTTAATTATACCATATTTCAACTCCCTTTTCACTATCTTTTGCAAAAAAACAAAGCCCCTTTCGGGACTTTGTCTACAGTCTGATATTTTCCTTGCGGAAAATATGAAATAATCCTAACGGATTATGAAATTTTCTGCTTTGTCAGACAAGTGAAATAAAATTCGCCTCTTAACATTTGCGAAGCAAATATTTCATACGCGTCAGCGTATTTCGTAGCGAAGCTATTTCACTCGCCGAAAGGCGAATTTCATTGAAAAAGCGACTTGTCGAAGGCAAGTCGCTTTTTCTGGTGGAGCACAACCCACCGTGTACGAACTCTTGGAGTTCGTCTGTGTGCGTTTTGGTGGAGGTGAGGGGAGTCGAACCCCTGTCCGAAAGCTGATCCCAACCGGCATCTCCGAGCGCAGACGGTCATCTACATTCCCTTACACAAAAGCAGACCGTCACGCTTTTGTGCTTGGTAGCCGAAAACTCATGATTGGACTATCGGCATTATCCAATTCACGTTCACCGCTAATCGACGCCCTTATCGGTCCGCGGTACTACCGACTCGGACGGCAGCTTATTTAAGCTGCAAGAGCAACTTTAGAGTTGTCGTTTAATTTTAAAAATTGCGGCTTTTAAAGAGGTACCGCACCTCTGCTCGCTTCCAATTGTTCAAAGCCCCCTTCGAAACCTTTACACCCCCATATATGAAGGTTTATCATTTGCCGTAGATTTCCTTTTTTGAGGCTTGGAGTATCTGCATACGCCGTCGTATCAAAAAACGAAGTCTGCGACAAATTGTCTACAATAAATTAAAGATTTTTAAGCCAACGGATAGCCATATCTATCCAAATCTGACATTCGTCAAATTCCCCTTGATATTTGTCGGGATGGAACACCGTTGCATTACACAGAGATAGCCCGTGCCAACCGTGGGGGAAGATATGAAGCTCGGTATTTATCTTTTTTTCTGCCAGAGCCGACGCCATCATAAGTGAATTTTCAACAGGAACGGAACCATCCTCAAAGGTGTGCCAGATAAATGCAGGTGGGGTATCCTCGCTGACCTGCTTTTCAGGAGATAAAAGTTCAAGCAGCTCGGGGTCATCCTTTTTGTCACCCAACAGATTGTTAAAAGAACCTCTGTGAGCCTTTTCTCCGCTTGTGATAACGGGGTAGCAAAGAATCATACCGTCAGGTTTATTTTCCCCACCTTTAAAGCCAAAATACTCTTTCACAAAATCTTTATTCCAAAGAGTTCCGTAGCTTGCGGCAAGGTGTCCGCCTGCCGAAAAGCCCATAACGGCAATTTTATCGGTGTCCACATTCCATTCTTCGGCTTTTTCGCGAATGATAGCAATTGTCTGTGCAACCTCTATTATCTGAGCAGGGAAACGCACAGGAGAGACATCGTATCGGAGAATTATTGCATTGCAGTCTTCCGAAATAAACTTTAATGCCAAAGGCTCAGCCTCGCGATCTGAGGTTATACTGTATCCACCACCTGGACAGATAACAACGGTAGGACGTTTGCGTCCAAGATCTATTTGGTCGGTGTTGGTGGGCAGATAAAGGGTCATTGTGGGCTGATAGCCACCATTGTCGGTGCTTATTTTCTTATAATCAATATCAATGTTTATTATTTCATATTTCATAAAATCACCTGTTCTGCTCTTTAATGGCACGTTGCATATCGCGGTTTGCAGATTTCTCTGCCGCAACAGCCCGTTTGTCGTAAAGCTTCTTACCCTTGCACAAGCCTAACTGTACCTTTACAAGAGAACCTTTAAAATAAAGGGAAAGTGGCACAAGTGCCAGACCCTGCTGTTTAACAAGACCGAAAAGCCGCATAATTTCTCTTTTATGAAGGAGAAGTCTGCGCACTCTCATAGGATCCTTATTAAAAATGTTGCCGTGCTCGTAAGGGGAAATGTGCATTTGCTTTATAAACATCTGCCCGTCGTCAACACTGCACCAAGCATCCTTAAGATTGACCCCGCCCTGACGGATGGACTTTATCTCTGTTCCTGTAAGCTCAATTCCAGTTTCGAAGCTTTCAACCACAAAATATTCGTGATAAGCACTTTTATTTGTTGCAATCGTCTTTGTATTCTCCATCCGTTCACCTCCTCGGAGTCAGCCAAATTAGTATAACACAACAAAAATATTCTATCAAGGATTTTTTGTCGAAAGGAAAAAGGTGCCTCTAAGAGACACCTCAAAGTGCTGGATTATTCCTCTTCCTTAGCAGGAGCAGAGGTTGTAGGAATTGCCTGCTTAAGTGCGGCGCGGGTCTTTCTAACCTCACCGAGATTAGCGGTAAGACCTTCGTCGGCTCTGCGCATAATGTCGTCAACAAAGTCCTGAGCGGCCTTTCTCATCTGACGGCTTTTTGCCTGAGCATTGGCTATAATTTCACTTGCCTTTTCCTGAGCAAGCTTGGTGATTTCTTCCTGAGCAACCATAGCCTTGGCTCTCTCTTCAGCAGAACGGATAATTCCGTCAGCTTCACGCTTTGCGTTAGTAATAATATCGGTGCGGTCTGCTACTATACCGCGTGCCTGTTTGATTTCTCCGGGGATGTTAAGACGGATGTCGTCAATAAGAGCACGGAGCTTTTCAATGTCAACGACGGTCTTTTTACCGGGGATCTTTATACCTCCCTCAAGCACCTCGTCAAATTGTTCAAGTAAATCTTCGATAGACATATTATTCATCCTTTCTTTAATCTTTTTACAATATCATTATGGATTGCGGGGGGAACAAATTCCGTAATATCTCCACCCATACTTGCAATCTGCTTGACCATGCTGGAGCTTAAATACATATTTTCTGCACTGGTCGTTAAAAACAGGGTTTCAACAAACGGATTAAGTTTTTTATTGGTAAGCGCCATCTGAAACTCATATTCAAAGTCTGTAACAGCGCGAAGACCCTTGACTATAGCACTGGCTTTTTTTTCGGCGGCATAATCTGCCAGCAAGCCCTCGTAGTGGTCGACCTCTACATTAGGAAGATGCTCGACCGATTTTTTTATCATTTCTACCCGTTCATCGACCGTAAAGCTGCCGCCTGTTTTGTAAACATTCGACATTACAACTACTATCACCTTGCTGAACATCTTTGCACTCCGCGTGATTATGTCGATATGGCCTATTGTGATAGGGTCGAAGCTTCCGGGACAAATTGCAATGTTATCTTTCATTTATATTTCCTTTTTATAAGTAGTTACGTTTATTTTTCCGTAACGGTAACGCTTGTACACACCAAAATCTCCAACCTGCTCAGGCAAAACCACCTCAGGGGGATGCTCACAGATGATAATGCCGTAGTCGGACATCTTGTCGGTAAGCCTGGTAAGTGCATTCTCTAAAAGACCGCCTCCGTAGGGTGGGTCGAGAAAAGCAATGTCGAATATTTCGTTTGTAAGGGACAAGAAGGTGAGCGCATCGTTTCTGACTATTTTAGAGCTGTCGCTAAAGCCTGTGGAAACCACGTTGTCCTTGCAAATCTTTATAGATTCTGCCGACGAGTCTACAAAGGTTGCACTTTGAGCGCCGCGGCTCAGTGCCTCAAGACCCATCTGACCGCTTCCTGCAAAAAGGTCAAGAAACCGTCTGCCCTCTATATCAAACTGTATTGCGCTGAAGACGGCTTCCTTGACCTTGTCGGTTGTAGGACGCACATCCTCGCCTGGGAGGGATTTCAGTCTCCTGCCACGGGCGGTTCCGCTAATAATACGCATAATATATCACCTTATTCTTATATATTATCACACGGAGACCCCCATTTTGTCAATAGTATTCTTCATTTTTTGTCAATTTTTTGTCAAAAAAACAAAAGTTGTCGCAGTAGTTTTCATTAAAAGGACCAAAAGCCCACATCCTTGACGCAGTAATAGGAATATGATATAAAGAAATTATGAGAAAACATAACACAGAGGAGTTCCCTTATGAAAAAAAGAGTTTTCATTATTTTGTTAATAATAGTTTTCAGTTTATGCGGTTGTAGTCAGTTTGGGTATGGGTATTCCAAAGGCAAAAAGATGGCTTTAAATAATACTGAGTTTTTTAAAGAAATTGTCAGTCTATGTATAGATAATCAACTAAAGCAACCTATAATTTCAGGGGAAATTACTACAGAAGAATATGAAAAGCTTGATAATAATGGCAAGAAGATATTAGACAAGTGTATTACCCTCAATATAAGTAACATTTATTATAATGACTATTATGATACGCAACAAAAATTTGATTATATTGAGATATGCTTTAACACACCGTTAGCTTATCAAGGAGTAATTTATGTTCCAAAAGGGTTCTCCGAAGAAGATGTTAAAAACCTTATATATCAAATAACATATGAGCCTATACACGATTTAACAAATTTAGACGATAATTTGTACTACTATTACACCGATGAAGCAATTGAAGGAAATTACGACAAGGATTATATTTTCCCGCAGGGTAGTGTAGAAGAAAGATAAAGGTTGTCAAGAGAACTATCCCCGCGGTTTGCTACTCTCTCATCAGCACCAACGGTATCCATATTGACCGCATCAAGAGCCTCGGCTACAGCCTTTTGCAACTCAATCATAACGTGCTTTTCCTTAGTGCCGCGAAGCAGGAGCTCATTAAGCTCGGCTACCACCTTCTTAATTTTATGTCTCATAGCCGTTTTTTCTCTGCTCTCTATTGCCTTTTTTCGAGACTCCTGATAACGTGCGGTAATTTCTGCCTGCTTTGCAAGAGCCTTTTCTTTATATTCCTTTAGATGCTCTGCATTTTTCTGCTTCTGGCGGGCAACAGCTTTTTTCTTTTCACGGCTGAGAACGTCCTTAATTGCTTTAACAGATTCAAGCTCAAGAAGTTTTTTGTCATAATAGTTTATACGGTTTGCAGTAGCTTTAGCTTGTTTTTTAAGCTCATCAAGTTTTTTAGTGTCGCGAACGCCCGTGGAAAATGATAGCTCTTTTATTTGCTTATTCAGATTTTGAAGCTTGTCCTGCTCTGCATCAAGCATACGAATATTGCTTTTATACTCCAAAAGTCTTTGCTTTTCGTCTGCGTTTTGTGCGGTGCTTGATAACGCATTAACAAGCAGACTGCGGTTGGAAACAGAATAAGGCTCTCTCTCCTGAAGCTTTATTTCCTCATGCTGTGAATATATTCTTTCACCTTTTCGAGAGCTTCCTTCTCGGTTTTGCTCTGTTCTACCAGAGGTATTGCCGCCTTGGCTACCTTTTCCTTCTTGCTCGGCTCTAAACTGCCTATAAGAAGCATAATCTCGTGCCTTATGGATGACGAGAACGTCCTTTCCATAATATTCTTCAACAAAACTGAACGGTAGTAGCTGTCGCTCATACTCATTTAAAATGATCTCCTCTCTAATTACAGATATGTCTGTTGAATCTTTTTTATTGATAACAACAATTTTTGATATTTGGGGACTACGAATATTGCCCTTGACATACATAATAACATCAGGACATTCGGAAGAATGAATTACCGCCTCGCCAAACCTCGTTGTAGGGTACCTATCCTTATTGTGCTTATAGTCCGCATATCTCGAAAGCAAAGTATTATATTCTGCCGTAGTAAGAACATCATTAGCTCTCACCCAACCAAAGTTATTATACTGCGATTCGTCATAAACCACAGTATCCGTACCGCCATCTGAAGAATGGTTTGAACTATCGTCAGAGTCACGGTCGGAGTAGGATTTTAGTAACCCATCAGTTCCTCGAACACTTGGCTTATCTTGAGATGATACTTTCTCTCCGAAAGCCCCCTCTTGGCTATCTCCGTGAATTCTTTCGTTACTTTTTCCATCGACTCTTGGGGTATCACCAACAACATATTGCTGGCTATCTGCATCAAATCTTGCGAGTATCCCTGCCGACTGATTTCTCGCAAGAAATCGAGATAAATTTTGATACATTGTTTGTCTGTCATAGATTAAGTCTCCTTCTTTAATTGCATTCTTTATGGCATCAAGTGAATCACCATTATAGGTTTCTTGTAGTTGAAAAACATCTCTAACAACATAATCGTGTGCCTTCTTGCCTGTATATAATCTCTTTGCAATAACAAGTTTGTCTGCTGCTACGATAGGTGCTATTGTTCCAATTTCTGTTTTTTCAAGATACCCATTATCAGCTATTCCATTATAAAATGCTTTCCATTCTGCTTTGCTTAAAGCAGGGTAGAATTCGTTAATGAAATCACCTTGCTTGTTTGCTCTACCTTCATAATCGCGGTCGGAGTATTGTTTTACTCCATTTTCTCGCTCTTGCTTGTCTCCAATATTTCTAATGCAGTTGAGTAGAGCTTCACTTGGTCTAACTCCTGATGCACTGCGATGTACTCTAACATTTCGATTATTCCTTGTGGTGGTAGGCTTCCCACTATGTAGGCCGCCTTTGTCCAATGCATATCCGAAAGAAGTAAGCACCTCGTCAATAGTTTTTCTTCGTAAGTCATCGCGCTCATTTTTCGTCATCTCCACTTCATCAATGAAATCCATAAACCATTTGTAGTCTTTGGTTGCTTGACTGCCTTTACTTGCATACATAACTGTAGGATTGTCTATATGTGCTGTGCTATATAGTGCAAAGTAAGGTTTGTTTTTTCTATTATTATACAACCATTTGTTCTCTGCGTCTATATAATTATCGGTTGTTTCCACTTCATTTTTTGCAATTCGTTCCACATAAGACATCTCAATGTGCGAAAAACCCGACCTCCAATAATGTTCTCTATAAGCAAACTTTACATCACCCTCATCATTGGTGTTCTTTTGTGTCTGGATGTTGCCAATGGCAGAGTAAGTCTCATTTGCATCCATAAAGGCTTCCTGATACATCTCCTGCAGCTTCTTGAAGGTATCCTCAAGCTGAGAGAGTGCCTGCGCTTCGGCTGTGTCAAGGCTTCTGTCCTTATAGTCCTCTATAATGAGACCCCACTTTTTGAGTAGGTTTTTGATAGCATTGAGAATTTTCTTTCCAAGACTTGCATCTTTAGCCTTAACCTCGGCAATAAAGTTAAGAATGTCACGGGGACGGTTAGCCTGACAACTTTTTGCATTATACAAGTGTATCCGAAACAAAAAAGTCATAAAAAAGCGAGGGTGTGATTTTGTTCGATCACATCCTCGCATAAAATTTTACAAAAACTTATTTAATTTTATTGCTTGAAGCATCCTTCTGGATAACATCGTGGGCGCCACCCTCGACAATGCTTGTTGCAGAAACAAGGGTAAGCTTTGCCTTTTCCTGAAGCTCGGGGATAGTCAGCGCTCCGCAGTTGCACATAGTAGACTTAACCTTAGCAAGAGAAATTCCAACATTGTCCTTAAGGGTTCCTGCATAGGGAACATAGGAGTCGACACCCTCCTCAAAGGAGAGCTTCTTGTCTCCGCCGAGGTCGTATCTCTGCCAGTTTCTTGCTCTGTTGGAGCCTTCACCCCAATATTCCTTATAATAAGTGCCGCCGATGGAGATTCTGTTTGTGGGGCTTTCGTCAAATCGGGCAAAATAACGGCCCAGCATTATAAAGTCAGCGCCCATTGCAAGAGCAAGGGTCATATGATGGTCGTGAACGATACCACCGTCGGAGCAAACGGGAACATAAATTCCTGTTTCCTTATAATATTCATCACGTGCCTCGCAAACATCAATAAGAGCGGTAGCCTGTCCGCGGCCGATACCCTTGGTCTCTCGGGTGATACAGATAGAGCCCCCGCCGATACCAACCTTAATAAAGTCTGCACCTGCTTCAGCAAGGAAACGGAAGCCTTCCTTGTCGACAACGTTACCTGCGCCTACCTTAACGGTGTCGCCGTAATGCTCACGAATCCAATCTATTGTAAGCTTCTGCCACTCTGAGAAGCCTTCGGAGGAGTCGATACAAAGAACGTCTGCACCAGCCTCAACAAGAGCGGGAACGCGCTGAGCATAGTCGCGGGTGTTGATACCTGCGCCTACAACATATCTCTTATCCTTGTCAAGAAGCTCAAGCGGATTGTCCTTGTGGGAGGAGTAGTCCTTACGGAATACAAAATACTTAAGATTGCCCTTATCGTCAACAATGGGAAGAGAATTGAGCTTGTGATCCCAGATGATGTCGTTACATTCCTTAAGAGAAGTACCCTCTTTTGCATAAACAAGCTTGCTGAAGGGGGTCATAAATTCTTTAACCTTAGTAGCAGGGTCCATTCTGGAAACGCGGTAGTCTCTCCCTGTAACCACGCCTAAGAGTTTGCCGTTTGCAGTGCCGTCGTCGGTGACAGCCATAGTGTCGTGACCTGTCTGCTCCTTTAAACGGACTACATCAGCCATAGTGTCGTCTTCTTTTACGTTAGAATCACTTACAACAAAGCCTGCCTTGTAGTTTTTAGCGCGGGAAACCATTGCTGCCTCATCCTCTATTGACTGAGAGCCATATATAAACGAGCAACCGCCCTCTTTTGCGAGAGCTACTGCAAGACGCTCACCCGAAACCGACTGCATAATTGCCGAAACAAGGGGAATGTTAAGGGAAATAGCGGGTTCTTCACCCTTTTTGAACTTAACAAGAGGAGTTTTAAGAGAAACGTTAGCGGGAACGCACTCTGAAGAAGAATATCCCGGAACAAGCAGATATTCGTTAAAGGTATGGGATACATCCTTAAAATAATAAGCCATAATTATTTCCTCCGATTTTAAATATATTACTAAGAATTTTACATTAAAAAAGCCGTTAAGTCAACTAAAAAAATTGCACAAAAAAGCATAAAACCAAAGAATAATGATTTGTTAAAAAAACACTTGCAAAATCGGGACTTATGTGGTATAATCTATCAGCTGTCTTATGGGCAGTAATAAAAACACACATTTTACCCTGTTGCGTGCAGGTGGCACAAAGGTGTTTTACGCAGCAGCGCGAGGGTAAGATGGAGGAAAAACCTCAGGAGGAAAATAAAATGGCAGTTATCTCTATGAAACAGCTTCTCGAAGCAGGTGTTCATTTCGGACACCAGACCAGACGCTGGAACCCCAAAATGGCTCCGTACATCTTCACCGAAAGAAACGGAATCTACATCATCGACCTGCAGAAAACTCTGAAAAAAGTAGAAGAAGCTTACTACTTTGTTAGAGATATCGCAGCAGAAGGTGGCGAAATCCTGTTTGTCGGTACCAAAAAACAGGCTGCAGACGCTGTAAAAGCAGAAGCAGAAAGAATCGGTATGTACTATGTAAACGCAAGATGGTTAGGCGGAATGCTGACCAACTTCAAAACTATCCGCAGAAGAATTGACAGACTCTTCCAGTTAAACAAAATGGAAGAAGACGGTACCTTTGATTTACTTCCCAAAAAAGAAGTTATCAAATTAAACTTAGAAAGAGAAAAATTAGAAAAATACCTGGGCGGTATCAAAAACATGAAAAAGCTCCCCAGCGTTCTGTTTGTTGTTGACCCCAGAAAAGAAAGAAACGCAATCTTAGAAGCAAAAAAACTGCACATTCCCGTTGTTGCAATTGTTGATACCAACTGTGACCCCGATGAAGTGGATTACGTAATCCCCGGTAACGACGATGCAATCCGTGCCGTAAAACTGATTGCTGAAACCATGGCAAACGCTATGATCGAAGGCAAAGAAGGTTCTGCTCAGGCAATGGAAGAAGAAACCGACGAA